>NZVR01000003.1 GCA_002701545.1 Blastopirellula sp.
GTGCCCGTTTGGAGAGGTCAAAGCGACTGAGCTTGACCAGTGGTCCGCCCGGTGGTTATCTTTGCCTCTTGCCAACCGGCAAGGCCTCGCCCCCATCGTCTAGAGGCCTAGGACACCTCCCTTTCACGGAGGCGACAGGGGTTCGAATCCCCTTGGGGGTACTTCAAGAGAATGTGGGATGGCCGAGTGCGGGACCCTTCAGAACGACTTAGTTCATTGATTCAGCAATCGACTGCTGACCGCCATCTTCGGGAAAACTTTGATGGGCTAAGGGCCGTTCATGATTGAGACCAACGTCTCATCGCTTCCTGTTCAACCGCATTGAGATTGCTGGAGAGGTCGTCCCTCAAGCGCTCTTCAATCAAAGCAATGGGCATTCCCACACATCCCTGCACGGTGAGTTCGTACAACAGAGACGAGCCTTCTGGGAGCGAACGTACCCGCCATGCGCCTTCAAAGCGGCGGAAATCGCCTCGCAACATTCGGAACTGCAGCAGTCCCTCAGGTCTGTATTCCGTGAGCTCGAGCAGAACCTGAGCCGAGAAGCGCAATCCCAGGAGCTGCTGACTTCCCACTTGCTGCAGGCCGACAGTCGCCCCCTCGCGAAACACCAACTGGCTGCTTGTGAGATTGGGAATGAAGGAATCCAGCTTTTCGTAATCGGTGAGGACCTCCCAAAGAACATCAATTGGGATGGCTGTTCTCAACTGCACGGCCAGGCGGCGAACCCCATGAGGCAGCCGCTCCATCGTTTGTTGGATGGCTTCGGACTTGGCAGGTGAGGCTTGACGAAGCCCACCTAGGAATAGTGCCTGTGGGGAAACCAACGGCGTGCGTCTCTCCGATGAGAAAGATAACTTTCAGATCTTAAGGAAGTCATCCGGAAAACATCACAAGAACTTCGATTTGAAATCCGGGCATAGAAACCCAGAAGCGACGCCTATAGTCGCGCCACTTCAAGCATGAATGACATGCAGGTGCCGAACGCCACGGCCGGTGGAACGTCCACGTCCCTCATCACGGTTGTCGCCAGCGGCATCCAGGCCGGTTCCGGCACGTCTGTTCAACAGACTTATCGGGTTGCCATGGCCAACCTGAACACGCTTTACAAGCGTTTGTCAGCTTCTGGGGCCAAAATTTTGTCGGTGACACGCTCAGATCAAAGCGGCAGCAGCATGCCAGCACCAGATTCCGCTTCTCAACCAAGCGTTGCCAAGGCACCTGCCGCAACCGCCGCTCCAAAGGCAGCACCAGCTCCGAAGTCGGCGCCAGCTCCGAAGTCGGCGCCAGCCCCGAAAAAACCGCACGGCAAAATTCCGGTCAATACCTACAAGCCCAAGGCTCCTTTCCTTGGCACTGTCACAGAGAACTACACCCTGCTCAAAGAAGGAGCGATTGGGCGTGTTCAGCACATCACCTTTGACCTCTCCGGAGGTGATCCACAACTGGAATACGTCGAAGGACAAAGCATTGGCATCATCCCTGAGGGGAAAGATGCCAAAGGCAAGCCTCATAAGCTGCGGCTTTATTCGATCGCCAGCACCCGTCATGGCGACAATTACCAAGACAACACCGTTTCACTGTGTGTTCGTCAGTTGGAATACACCAACGATGCAGGCGAAAAGATCTATGGCGTTTGCTCCACCTACCTGACTGACATCGAACCCGGCTCCAAGGTGAAGATCACCGGACCGGTCGGGAAGGAGATGCTTCTGCCTGAAGACGAAGATGCCAACATCATCATGCTGGCCACAGGTACTGGTATTGCCCCGATGCGGACTTACATCCGCCGCATGTTTGAGCCTCGCGAACGGGATGCCAATGGTTGGACCTTTAAGGGCAAGGCTTGGCTGTTTATGGGTGCACCGACAACGGCCAATTTGCTCTATGACGCAGACTTTGAGCATTACGAACGCGAGTTCCCCGATAACTTCCGCTACACCAAGGCGATCAGTCGCGAACAGAAGAATCCCAAGGGCGGACGCATGTACATCCAGGATCGAGTTCTGGAGCATGCCAATGAGATCTTCGAGATGATCGAAAACCCCAAGACGCACGTCTACATGTGTGGTCTTAGAGGAATGGAACCCGGAATCGACGAAGCCATGACCACAGCCGCAGCTGCCAAGGGGTTGGATTGGTCGGAACTGCGCCCTCAACTGAAGAAGGCTGATCGCTGGCACGTGGAGACCTACTAAGCCTGAAAGTCTCAATCGAGCTTGTTGAATTGGCCCACCTCCTTATGGAGGTGGGCTTTTTTTTCAGTTGACAACAAAAAAAGCTCAAAACCCTGCGGAATCGTGTTGAGCACTGTCTATTTCCGCTTCCGTGCCTAAACCTTCGTCAGAAGCCTGTGCTCCATGACCGCCACGATCACCAATCCGCTGCGGGTTGGCCTTCGTCAGGAACGCGTCATCGCACCTCAGTGCCTGGTGATCTTCGGCGCCAGCGGTGACCTAACCCATCGCAAGCTTGTGCCCGCGTTGTTCGAATTATTCAAACAGCGTCGTCTACCCAGTGAATTCGCCTTGCTCGGATGTGCCCGCCGTCCCTGGAGTGACGATGATTTTCGAGGGAAAATGGCGGAGGCCCTAGCGGCCAAAATTGAAGAGGAGCCACAGGCGTGGGACCAGTTTTCTTCCAAGCTTTTTTACGAGCCGGTTGATCTTCAGGCTCCCGAGGACGTTGTACGCCTTGGCGGTCGTCTCGATCAAATTGATCAACAATGCGCCACCCACGGCAATCGCACGTTTTATCTCTCCGTTTCGCCGAAGTTCTATGGCAGCGGCTGCCGTGCTCTCGCTGATGCCGGACTGCTGAAGGATCCCAAACGCAGTCGTGTTGTTATTGAAAAACCGTTTGGACGGGATTACGGAAGTGCTCAGGCACTCAATCGGATCGTGCAGAGCTGTGGTCAGGAAAACCAAATCTTTCGCATTGACCACTACCTCGGCAAGGAAACAGTCCAAAACATTCTTGTTTTGCGTTTCGCCAACACGATTTTTGAACCGATCTGGAACCGCAACTACATTTCCAGCATTCAGATCACCGCAGCTGAGACGGTCGGAGTCGAAGAACGAGCTGGGTATTACGAGACCTCTGGGGCTTTACGAGACATGGTGCAGAACCACCTCACCCAGATGTTGGCGATTACCGCCATGGAACCTCCTGGCCGTTTCGATCCAGAGGCGATTCGCAATGAGAAGGCCAAGGTGCTGCAAGCGGCTCGCTTAGCGAATGAACTCGAACCCTGGAATTGCTGCGTGCGTGGTCAATACGGTCCTGGGGGAAGCCAAACCACACCGCTAGCCGGATATCGGCAAGAACCTGGCGTCGATCCCAACAGCACCACGGAGACCTATGTCGCCATGAAGCTGTTTATCGACAACTGGCGTTGGCAGGGCGTGCCGTTCTACGTCCGCACTGGAAAACGCCTGGCCAAACGCCTCAGCGAAGTGGTGCTGACCTTTCGAGAAGCACCGGTTCACCTTTTTGATGCGGCCAATGGTGGTCCAACCTCGAATCAACTGATCCTGCGGATCCAACCCGATGAGGGCGCTGATTTCCGATTCGAAGTGAAATCTCCAGGTTCTGGCATGCGCAGTCGCCCTGTCGACATGGAGTTTTCGTACGACGAATCCTTTGGGGAACCTTCTGACGAGGGATATGTGCGTTTGCTGGCGGACGCCATGCTGAGCGATCCCACCCTGTTCACCCGCAGCGATGAAGTGGAAGCTGCCTGGCGGCTCTATACACCGCTCCTTGAATTGATTGAAGACAGTCCTTGGCAGTTGCCGATTCACCCCTACGAATCCCGCACCTGGGGACCAGCTGCTGCAGATGCCCTGCTCGCCCGTGACGGATTGCTCTGGCGACGCCCATGACAAAACGGCCCATGACAAAACGGTGCCTGGGTTTTAAGCCTGTTTAATCGCGCCTTTCTGACGTTCCTCCAAGCCCCACGCAGGGTTGCACCATGTCTCCTCAACTCACCCTTCAAACCCCACTGGAACTAGCCCCAGCGGAAGTGCCGACCTACCTCGAACAACTCTGGGCACCCGATCAACAAGGCAGCACTGGCACCGGCGCCAATACCTTCTGCTTGCTGATTTGGCAGCCCGCTTGGGCTGAGCAACAACTGGTCCGTAGTGGCCGTCTCAGCGGCCCGATCACGGGACAGCAGTCTGATGGATTGGTGGCGGCAGGCCGTCAGGCTGTGGTCGACGCAGATCTGGCCGTCAGCACACCACCCTTGGATGGTGAAGTCATTGCTGCAGTCGCCACATTCCAGGGAAGTGAAGCAGCCGAGGATCTCCGAGGGCAATACATCGATCCGGCCCTGAGTGCGCTTCAGCCCCGGCGCCTCATCACCCTGGCTCCCACGATCGATGACGGAAAAGGGCTAGAGACCATGGTGGCTGCGTATTGCCCCCTTCCAGAGGAAGGGGGCGGGACCACAGCCTGTGGCGATGTTGTGGTCTTGAGAGGCGGACATCACGCCCTGCATGAGGGAATGGCCATTCTCGAACCACTCCTCCCTCCTTCGATGCCCTCATGGGTTTGGTGGAATGGCTTTTTGGATGAAGCGCCAGCTTTGATGGAGCAGCTCGCGAGCGCTCCACGTCGCTTAATTATCGATACAGCTGTTGGCCATCCTCGCCACTGCCTGGATCTACTCAGCAAACGGGTGGAATCAGGTCAAGCCGTGAATGATCTCAACTGGCTTCGCTTACGCAGTTGGCATGAAACCCTCGCGATGGTGTTCGATCCACCGCATCGACGTGATGCCCTTTCACACATTGTTCAGCTCGATATCGATGTTGAGGGGCACCATCCAGCTCAAGGGTTGCTGCTGACCGCTTGGATTGCTGATCGTCTTCAGTGGGAGTTGCTGAGTAGCAATGCTGTCGAGGACGGGATTGCTGCCAGATTTCGACGCCCTGATGGAGCCGAGGTGGCCTTCCATCTGATGTCAGTCCCCGTGGGGCAACCAAGCGTTCATGCCGGCCAACTCGTCGGATTACGCATGATCAGTCAGCCCGACAATGGCAAAGGGGTTTGCGTGATTCTTTGCGCCGAATCCGGAGGATGCATGCGCTTAGAAGGCGGCGGCATGGCCAATCTCGAGTTGTTAGAGGAAGTGGTTCCCGTGAAGCACACCACTCCTGAAATGGATGTCGCTCGGCTACTCGGCGGTGGTCACGACAGCACCAACCCTCTGCTTGCCAGTGCTGCCCCCCTGGCTGCCAGGCTGCTCGCCTGACGTCTCGCCAATGCTATGGCCGTTGTCATCGCCGCACCGGCCAGCGGCAGCGGCAAAACTTTGCTCAGCTTGGCGCTGCTGGCCTGGGCTAGGACGCAGGGGTTCAGCATCCAGCCGTTCAAAGTCGGACCTGATTATCTCGACCCGCAACTGTTGAGCGCAGCAGCGGAACGTCCTTGCCGCAACTTAGACATCAACCTCTGTGGGGAAGCCTGGGTCAGCAAAGCCTTTCACGGTTACGGAGGGAGTGCAGAACTGGCCCTGGTGGAAGGCGTGATGGGTCTCTTCGACGGCATTGGCAGCAGCGAGACAGGTAGTACAGCGGCAACGGCCCGATGGCTGGATCTGCCGGTGGTTCTTGTTGTCGATGCCGGCGGACAAGCGGCTTCGATCGGCGCACTCGTTCGCGGCTTCCGCGATCACGACCCGCAACTGCGATTAGCAGGAGTTGTTCTGAATCGGGTGAGCAGCACGCGCCATCGCGACCTCTTAGCGGACGTGCTCCAACGACTCGGCATGCCACTTCTCGGCTGCCTCCCCCGGACGGATGCCTTGAAGGTTCCCAGCCGTCACCTTGGTTTAGCTCCAGCCCATGAGCTTGCGGAGCCGACAGAACGCTTTCGTCGCTGGGCCGCCCTCGCCGAAGCTCACCTGGACCTGGAACAGTGGCAGCCCCTGCTCAAGGCCCCGACAGCGACAGCAGATCCACTGAGCGACTGCCCCAAAGCACTGAGTCCAGCGCGGCCCATCGCTGTCGCAGTGGATCAAGCCTTTCATTTCCGTTATCCGGAAACGGGTGAATTGTTGGAGCGCATGGGAATGCCACTCCTGCCCTGGAGTCCTCTCGCGGACGAAGTTCTGCCCAAGGAAGCGTGCGGAGTTTTACTGCCCGGCGGCTTCCCCGAACAACATGCTGAACAGCTGAGCCACTGCCACCGCAGCCTCAACGCTCTGCAGGAGTTCGCTGGGATGCATCCGATTTACGCCGAATGCGGTGGCATGTTGCTTCTCGGGCAAAGCCTTAGCGACCTGGAAGGACGCGTGCATCGCATGACCGGACTGTTGCCCTTCCATGCCAGGAAAGGACACCTGCAGGTGGGATATCGCACGCTCAGACCCCATCGGGATGGACTGCTCGTGCGCCGCGGGGAATCCCTTCGCGGCCATGAGTTTCATCGTTGGCAGCTGACAGAACAGCGCAGAACGCATGACGACAAGACGCTGTGGGACATTGAGGGTTGGCGAACCAAACAACAGTCCGAAGGATGGGGGTACAGAAGGATTCACGCCAGCTGGATTCATCTGCATTGGGCCAGCTGCTCGACGATTTGCTGCCGATGGCGCGACGCAATCGCCACGACGGTGATGCCATCACCAGGACATTTGTGAGCCGTCACGAGCCCCGGATTCACACCTTCCAAGAGCGCTGGCAACTGATCATCCAGGGCAGGGTCCAGGGCGTCGGATTTCGAAGCAGCTGCAGCCGGCGCGCCTTCGATTTAGGGCTGAAGGGCTGGGTGAAAAATTGCCGAGATGGCAGTGTTGAAGTACAAGCAGAGGGATCGCCCCATGCGATTGCAGAACTGCGAGCCTGGTGTGAGCAGGGTCCGCCTGGCGCCCATGTCGTTCATGTGCAACCGATTCAGTTGCCAATCACTGGTGATGACTGGTTTGAAGTGCGCTACTGAGGCGAGCCACGCGAGTATGAACCTTTCAATCATCAGCCTCTGAAGAGATTGAGAACAGGCCAGGTCTTCACGACAGGTTGAGCTATTGGAAAAAGATCAGCCGCTCTCCATCGAGACCGTGCTTCGGTTCACCATCGTTCTAACGATTACGGCACTCCACCTCGTTGGAATGGACGTCGTGAGTGCTCGACGCGAAGCTCCCCAACGAATGTATGGCTCGGGCCGAGACGCGGAGATGGCCTGTTTGCATTGGCGTCAGCAAGGAGGCCAATTCACTTCACTGCTTCTCTCCTCCAAGTTGGAGGAGCAACCCCTACAGCTGAGAACTTCAATCCGCAGTTGCGTAGCGGATCTTGACCATCCGGTGATTCTCGGTCGTCGCTACAACGTTATGAGGGATGCCCACTACGACGTTGCCCTGAAAGAACTCAACCACACCATCGTTCGTCGCTTCCCATTTCCAAGCCCAGCAGTTGAAACTGATCAGAAAGGCTCCACTCCCCCCTCATGGCAGTAGATCTGTTCAATCCGAAATCAACCAGCTTCTGGCGAGCAGTGCTCGGCATAGTCAGTTTGACCGTGTCGATCGCGCTAGGCGCTTTGATCCTGAGGCTCTAATCGAGAGCTCAATGGTGGCTGATTGGCGATCGTCGTTGAACGTCCTGGGCATTCTGAACAGGACAGAGGAGCAGGTCGTCTAATGAGCCACCACCAACGCCAGCTTTGGCTCTTGCGTCATGGAGCAACCGAATGGGCACTGAATGGACGTCATACCGGTAGCACTGATCTTCCCTTACTCCCCAAGGGAGAGGAGGAAGCGGCTGCGTTAGCACCAATCCTGCGTGGCCGTCGATTCGCTGCGGTGTTCTGTTCGCCCTTACAACGAGCCAAACGCACCTGTGAGTTGGCTGGTTTAGGGGCTGATCTGCAGATTTGTCCTGAGATTCTCGAATGGGATTATGGCGATTACGAAGGGATCACCACGCCACAAATCCGCAAGACCGTTCCCGAATGGACGGTCTGGACCCATGGATGCCCAAATGGAGAGACGGCGGAGCAGGTTGAGATCCGTTGCCAGAAAGCGATTGACCAAGCCCTCGCCGTTCAAGAGGACGGAGATGTAGCGCTCTTTGCACACGGGCACATCTTGCGAGCACTGACCGGCACCTGGCTTGGCCTTGGAGCCGCAGGCGGCAGCCTTTTTCAGATGGGTACGGCTTCGGTGAGCATTCTTGGGTGGGAACACGACAAGCCAGCCATTAGCCGCTGGAATGCTCCGAGCCAGGCTGAATTTTAAAGAATCACAAGAAGCACAATGTGAACATCAGGCTCTGGTTTAAAGCAAATGAAGAGACTTTTTTGACCGCTGCTCAGCAGGAGATCAAGATCATCAATGCCGTTGATTTTGCCAATACCCTTGCCTGTCAGTATTGTCTCCACGTATGAATCATATCTACCCCGCAGACTCACTCTTATGACCACTTTTGCTGAGGTTCAAGATGGCAAACAACTCGAGGCGTTGAATGATGAAGAACTAGAGGTTGTCGATGGCGGTCTATTGGCAAGATTCTGACCATAGGGTTTGAGACGAATGATTGGAAATCAGATGAAGGATCAGTCTCTGAAATTTATTTGATCTCTAATGAACAAATAAATATCTGGATTGATACTCTGGGAAATGTTGTGATGTTAGGTGTGAGTGGTTAGTGATCATCGAATATCACTGTGATGCAGGCAGGGATATTCCCTAAAGAGAAAATCAGCACTACCAAGATTGGGCTGCGTTATGGCGGTTCACCAGTTCTTCACCAATCACCCAACACGTTTGCACCAGCGCAGGACAGAGTTGTTCACCATATTACCTGTGATCTTCGAATTGTTGAGAGCCACTCAACGCAAAACAATTCATGCCAAGGTCTTAGTTTCATGAAGCTACAAAAAAGTCGGTTCTTTCAGGGTAAAGCGAACGATGGTCGCAAGCTGTTTGAAGGCAATGGTGCTGACAACACAATGCTAGGTAGCGATGATCATGATCACATGATCGGTCAAAAAGGAAATGATTTAATCAAGGCAAATAAGGGGGACGACGTATTGCTAGGAGGGCTAGGCGATGACACACTTCACGGAGGCGCCGGTAATGATCTTCTGATTGGCGGAATGGGGCACGATAGTCTCAATGGCGGTGTTGGGGCTGATACGTTTTTCATTAGTTACGGAGAAAGAACAATCGTAGACTTTGCTTTTAGCGAAGGAGATCGATTATTGTTTGGTGTTTTTTTGACAAATATCAATTACAAGCAAGATGGCGATAATGTGCTTGTAAAGAGCGACCAAGGTATAACGACTATCTTGAGTCAAGATGTTAACGACTTCTTTTTATATGGACATCCTTAGCAGAGTTGATGTTCGGGTTTGACGAGAAAGATGACATCCTGGCTGGTATATTTA
>NZVR01000004.1 GCA_002701545.1 Blastopirellula sp.
CGCAGGTTCTGTCATGTCTCACGATGATTCCTCACGCCGAGAATTTTTGAAGTCGTCCGCTTGTGCTGCCGGGGCCATCGGTGTGGCCTCGCAACTCACTCAAGAGTCCGCCTCCGGGGGAGCCGCGCCCAATGCCAAACTGCGGATTGGTTTTGTCGGTGTGGGGAGTCGTGGATTTGGAGCACACGTCAAACGTCTGACGAAACACCAAGTTGCCGGGCAACCGATCGAACTGGTGGCCGTGTGTGATGTGTACAGTGAACATCGCGACCGAGCTGCAGCGCATATCAAAAAGCAAACAGGTCGGGACGTACAAAAGTACGAAGACTATGCAGAGATGTATGCCCAAGCGAATCTTGATGCGGTTTGCGTCGGTACGCCTGATCATTGGCACGCGAAACAAACCAAGGATGCGCTGCAAGCAGGGCTCCATGTCTACTGTGAAAAGCCGATGACGAAAACGGTCGAAGAAGCGATTGAGGTCATGAAGACCTGGAAGGCCAGCGGTCGCGTCATGCAGGTCGGAGTGCAGTCAACCAGCCTGCCTGTGTGGAATCAGGTACACGAGATGCTGACGTCTGGCAAGCTCGGGAAGGTGTTGACTTACCAGACCGAGTATTTTCGTAACTCGGCTCAGGGCCAATGGCGTTATTACGAACTGACGCCACAGATGAATCCCAAGAATATCAATTGGAAGAAGTGGCTCGGTGTGGAAGAAGGTCTGGCGGAATATGAAGATTTTGATCGCGCTGTCTATCGACAGTGGCGCCGCTTTTGGCCTTATGGCTCTGGGATGTACACGGACCTGTTTGTGCACCGTACAACCACGATGTTGAAAGGGACCGGTTTGCGTTTTCCGGGACGAGTTGTGGGCGCCGGAGGATTGTACCTGGAATACGATGGTCGCGATGTGCCAGACGTGGCGACGGTTGTTGCAGATTTTCCGGAGGGTGTCCAAGGACTCGTGACGGCAACCATGGCTTGCCAAAATACCCCGATTCGTCAGTTGATCCGGGGCCATTACGGATCGTTTGTGCTCGGTACAGGGGAGAAGTTCGATGGCATTGATTACATCCCGGAACGGCCTCAGGTGACGCGCAATAGTAAACTCAAAGAGGAACGCATCTCGACCGAAACGGTACCGGATACCACTTATGCACATTTCCAGAATTGGATTGACGCGATGGTGGCCAATGATCCGTCCTTATGTAACAACGACCCGGCTCTGGGAGCGGCCGCGATCACGACCGTCATCCTCGGGGCACGCAGTTACCGCGAAGGAAAAGTATTCCACTTCAACGACCAGGATTACACAATTCACGACGGGAACTCAGACTGGGCAAAGGGTTGGGAGGCTCGGTCGAAACGGCGCGGTAAGCCAAACCATATTGCCGGATGGAAAGCTGGTGATTACGGAAGCATTCTGGAGGAACCGGATTACATGAAACTCGCCGGGCCGTGGAAAGACGGTAAAGACCCAGGTGGGTAAGCTTGTCTCGTTGCAGTTCAGCGCCGTCGGGAATGTTTCGTGAGCTTGGTTCGCCCAGAGACGCTCAGTCAGATCACTTGGCAGGCTCAGATGTCTGGGTCGCCTCAGGATCTTTCGCAGGCGTTGTGTCCGTTGATGGGCCCGGCTCCAACGGGGTGATGCGAATGTTCTTGAACCACGCTTCGGATAAGTGCTCTTGTAATAAGATGACTCCGGGGCCGTTGGCAAAGTCTTTGACGCTTTTCAGCTTGCTCTGTTGAACGCGGGTTTTCCATTCATCACTGCCGATGGTGGCTTCCACAATTTTTTTGCCGTTCAGCCAATGCTCAATGTGACCGTGATCAACGACGATCATGCTGTGATTGAATTCGTCGACAGGTTTTAATTGTTTCTGCTCGGCATTGGGGGCGTAAAGATCGTATAGGGCGCCTGCCGTTTTGCTAGGCGTCCGCCCATTTTTATGTCCTTGGTCGTCCAGCAGTTGGAATTCGCACCCGTAGTATCTGCGGCCACGATTTGAGTCCGATTCTTTTGCCAGGTACTTCACACCACTATTGCCCCCTTTTGCTACCCGCCATTCAAATTCCAACTTGAAGTTTTCGAAAGTGCGCGTGGTTTTGATATACCCTGCCCGCTGCTTCTGGACTTGGATGTGGATGGTGCCATCAACGACTTCCCAGCCTTGGGTGACCGGCTTGTCGTCCAGAGTGACCCAGCCATTGAGCGTTTCGCCGTCGAACAGCGAGATGGTTTCTTCGCCAGCAGTGAACGATGTGGTGCAGGAAATGATCAGAGCGGCGAAGAGCCAGCGAGAGGTAGTGCTCATATTTGCTAGGACGATGGTGAAGGTGAAAGAGATTGTTCGTTGTGGAAGCTGGTTGTGGATGACGGTACGTCCATCGTAACCAGGGTGGCTTGGATTAGATCGGTGATATGGGCGTGTGGCAAGTCTTTTTCAGGTGGGCGGTTGCCAGCCATTGATCCTTGACGGCCAAATCGAGGCCCCTCGGTATTTCACTGCGTCAGACGCTCGCTATGTTGTTGAAAGAGTTTCGCGCTTGAGCAATCAGGGTTTTGCCGGCTGTCTGGGAAGCATTCCATCGCTCATCAGCCAGGCGATCAGGTCGCGGATCTGTGAGTTGTCGAGTTTGTCGAGAAGGCCTTCCGGCATCATTGACAGTGGGGAGGTTTTCACCGTGTCGACGGATTGGGTCGGCAAACGCACTTCCCCATCCACGGTTTGAAGCGTGATACGCGCATCAGTCCGTTGTGTCATGGCACCTGTGATCAGACGGCCGTCGCTGGTGATGACTGTGGTGAGGCGAAAATCTGCTGGAACCGCGGCACTGGGGTCGACAATGTTGGTCAGCAAGTAATGCAAGTTGCGACGATTGGCGCCGGTCAGTACCGGGCCGATGGTGCGGCCTTCGTCAAATAGGCGATGGCAGCTGGAACACGTTTTGCGAAACAAGTCACGACCGTTTTTCAGATTCGCCTTGGCAAGCATGTCGGCAGAGAGAGCCTGCTGTAAGCTGGCAATCTGTTGCAGTCGAATGTCGGGTGATTTTCGTACCGTTCCCCAATGTGTTTCCAGTTGCTGTAACAGCTTTTTGTCGTTCAAAGCAGCGATTTGGCGAGCCTGCATCGCAGAAATGTCGGTTGCGGGAATCTGTTTCTGCGCGATCGCCGAGAGCAATGATGCGGCACCGGTGGGGCGCGCGATGCAGGCATGAATCGCCAGGACGCGTTCGGACGGCGACAGTTTCGGATAGTGGGTCAGAATGGTTTTGAGCAGGGTTGGGTCGTTGACGCTGCCACTCGCGCGCAGCGCGGCCGAGGTCATTTGCCCAGTGGTGATCAATCGTTGCAGGTCTTTCGACAGACTTGGTGACTTACGTTGGACCAGGCCCTTGAGTGCAGCGAGACGGACTGATTGTTGCTGGCCCGTGTCATGTAGAATCTTGCGAATTTTCTGGAGAGTTGCCTGATCCCCCAAGGCGGCCCCGATCGTTAGCGCTACAATCCGCACTCGTTCGTCGTCGTGATCCAATAGCCGCGAGGCCAACGGGCGAGCTGTTGGGGGAATATCTTTGATGTCTGTCGTTTCCAATGCGGTAGCGAATCCCTGCAGAAGATCCGCCGCCTTCCCGGGCGCTGGCAGGCGTTCTGCGGTGGCTAACAGTTGCGGTGCGGATTTCGGTGAGTGCTCGGTCAAGCGTCGTGCGATCCATCGACGCAGTCGGGGTGTGGTTGTTGCCGCTAAGGTGAGAGCGCGTTGTGGCTGTTGGTCGACTGCGGGGGCAATCCCATACCAGAGCATGCGTTCCAAATTCGGGTCTTGTGGAGCGGCGGTTGTTGCGATGAGAGGAGCTGCCATATCGAAGCGATCTTTGGCGGGCACGCGTCGCAGCGCTGCAGCCAATTCCATCCGGACCAGCCACGATGATTCGGTTTGTCCTAAGCGTGTGAAAGCGGCAGTCACCGTCGTGTCGTTCAAGGCATCATCGCTGAGCAGACGAACGGCCCAGCTCCGGAGATGTTCGCTATCTGCCGCCAGCTGACTTAGCAACCAGGCGGTGTCAACTCCGTTGGTCGCATACAGTGCCCAGAGTGCTCGCAATTGGTTACGAACCTCGGAATGTTGCTTCATGAGGTCATGCAACCGCGCGTGGACTTGGGACATGTCTTGCCCGCTCACCGCTCGCTCTTGCAGAAGTCGACGTGCGTGGCGCACGAACCATTCGTTTTGATGTAGCTGATAATCCACCAGTTGGTCATTGGAAGCGGAACCCAGATCGACAGGAACGTGAATCGGGTCTCCCCATGTGATTTTGTAGATCCGGCCGCTCGTGCGGTGGACACCATCGCGGTCGTGACACTCTCCATTGTCGGACCAGTCGGTCAAATAGACGTCTCCATCCGGACCGTATTCCATCGAGACTCCACGAAACCATTCGTCGTTTGCCAATAAAAAGTCGGTTGCGTGCACTCCTTGAAATGGTCCGTCGTGTCGGAGCAGGCGGTCGCGATTGATTCGCCTTCCGTGGATATTGCTGGTAAAGAGAGATCCTCGGTAGCGTTGTGGCCAACGGTCACCAAGATAAATCATGGCGTCACAATGAGAATGGCCGCCACCCAAGGAGTGGTTTCCGGCAGCCATGCGCCCCGCTTTGTCCCATGTGCCCGAGCCCCAGTGAAGATGGTCACTGGTCGAGGTCATGGTTTCATATACAACTGGGTCGGGATGCGTTCCGCGATTCTTCCAGCGTTGGTAATGGGCTCCCGGGACCAGATGCCACAAGTGCTCGACCACACTGGTCGTGAGGAAGCCATGGCCGTGATCGTCAAAGTCGAGTCCCCAAGGGTTGATGGTCCCGTCGGTGACCACTTCAAATTGATGCTGCGTGGGGTGGTAACGCCAGATGGCACAGCTCAGAGGAACACGTGCCTCAGTCGCCGTGCCTGGTCGACCGACCAGAGATGGTTGCTTGATGCCATGTCGGCCATACAGCCAGCCGTCGGGTCCCCAGGTCAAACCGTTGACACTGTTGTGCTCGGCGTGAAGTGACCAGCCGTCGAGATGTACCACCGGGTCGCCATCAGGCGTGTCGTCCTGATCGCGATCCGGGATGAACGCCAAGTGCGGTGGAGCGGTAATCCAAACGCCACCGAATCCAAGCTGGAGGCCCGTCAGGTGGGTCAGGCCACTGCAAAATACCTTGCGCCGATCCAGTACGCCATCGCCTGTGGTGTCTTCCAAGATCAAAATGCGATCGTGACGGTCATCATTGAATTTACTGCCATTGTACGAGTAACTTTCCGCGACCCAGAGTCGACCTCGGTCGTCGAACGCAATGGCGATGGGTTGTTGCACATCCGGCTCTGCCGCAGCCAAGGTTACCTGAAAACCTGGGGGGACTTGCAGGCGCATGACGGCCAGTTGCGGTGGTAGCGGATGCTGATTTGCAGCTTGGGTGTTTTCCGGTGTGAAGTCTTCGGCGGCCAGCGAAGAAGGTAACGCGCTGGTTAGCAATGAGATGATGATGACGAGCAGATATTTCATGGTTCCCTCACGCTTAACTTGTCCAGGGGAATCACTGCAAGTTCGGCACTGTTGTGGTTATTGCCACGAGGGCCTGAGTTCGAGTATCCAATGTACAACTTGTTCGCGTGCTCCGTTGCATACGGGTAAGAAAGTTTCGCATTGACATGAGATTCGCCTGGACCACTGGCAGAGAGGGCGTGACGGATGACAAAGACTTTGGAAAACTGTCTCTCGCCCGGTCGGCTGACGGCAATGGTCAGCGGTGAACGTCGTCCCCCGCTATCCGAGGTGGTGGTGCAGATCAGGTAACGTTGGCCATTGCTTAATACGCCGGCGCAAGGTTTCGAAGTGGCCATGGGCAGGTTGCTTTCAGTCGACGGGGACCAGGTTTGTCCAAAGTCGTCGCTGATGGCAGCCAGAGCCTGGGCTTGTTTGCCATAGCGGGCAATATTGGTGATGTGTTGCCCGTCGACAAGGATGGCCGACTCGCCCCACATTTGGCCCACACTGGAGCCTTGAGGAATGACAACGCGTTTCCATTGAGTGAGGTCATCGCCTTGGCTGATCGCGATTGCGGCAGGATTGCCTTGGCCCACAATGAACCCTGGCATGATCCAGTTGCCGTCGTTCATTTTGACAGGGGCGTTCATCGGCCAGAAACCATCTTTCACGACAACACCACGTGGTTGCCATTGGCCTGTGTCGTCGTCGAGTTGGTAGGCCCGCGTGTGCACTCGTTGACGTGTATTGTAGAACGCACCGAGGAAAGCCCAAAGTTCTCCGCGGTGAGCAAGGAACACGCCGTGACTGATGGCGAGATCAGGGGAGTCGTTACCAGCATCCATTGTCTGAATTTCCGACCAGGATTTACCACCGTCCTGGCTGACGCAGAAACGACCTTCTTCTGCAATGCTGTTTTCGGCGCCTCGGTTGTGCCCGAACGACGCGTAGAGTTTGTCCTGATGCCAGGCCAGGGCGATGCCATGGAGCCATTGATAGCCGTCGACACCGGGTTCCCATTTCTTGATGACATGAAACTCGATATCTTTCAGAACTTCGGCGTGCGTGGTGTCGGGAAGCTGCGCGGTTGGCTGCCAGATCGCGGCGGTTTGCTTGGTTTGCGGGAGGCGTGCGCTGTAGTACACGCCGCGATGGCGGTTGTCGTCAAAGGCGAAATGGAGTGTGTTTTGGTCATGGCTCACAAAGCCGTCAGGATAGTTCAGGCGTCCGCGCGGGCCATCCTGAGATTCTGCTACCAGAACCCGTTGATAGGGCCAGGTTTGCATGCCGTCGAAGCTGACCCATAAGGCGAGTGGGCTGCGGTGTCGTGGATTGGGATTGTGAAGTAATGCCACGTGATCGCCACCCAGAGAATGGAGAGTGGCTTTGGAACCAGGATTGGGAATCGCTGTCGGCCGAGCGAATTCAGGCCAAGTGCGGCCTCCATCAGAAGATTCGGCGTAGTACAACACGCCGCCCAATCGGTCGGCACGGATGATCATCGCAATCCGCCCATCGGCTAACTCGACAATGTTGTTCTCCGCCCAACCATGATAGTCGTCATCCGAGCTAATGCGGATGTTGCCGTATTCTTTCCAGGTCCGCCCACCATCATGGCTCATCAGGACGCCATTGCGGGGATTCGTGGGTGGTGAGAAACGGCGGCCGTTGGTGATGGATCGCGTTGCACCGACACGCAAATAATGTTGGAACGGCACAAGGATCCGCCCATCACGGGTGACAATATGGTTGCGAATAAATGTCCGATCGTGGAGCCGCCCTGGTGCCGGTTGCAACTCGCTCCACGTGCGGCCTGAGTCGTCGCTGTGAGTGAGCCACTCCTTCCAATCTGCAAACGTTCCGTCGTGTGTGGCTAAAAACAACGTGCAGTGATGATTGTGTACCATCAATTCGGAAGGGACGAGCGCCGTGTGGGCATTTTGTTTTTTAACCCCGAAGTCGATGGGTTTAAGCGGTTTCCACGTTTTTCCCAAGTCATGGCTGCGTGTGAGAAAAATACGATTGGCCGGTAGCGGTTCGGTGTCACCTCCTCCGAGCATGACCATGACCCACGAACCATCTGGCATCTTGCGCAGGGTCGTGTCGCAGGCCAGTTTGTTTGGTGAGATGCCATCGAAGATGATTTGTGTGCGATCGTGACTTGCATGCTCCGAGATTTGCTGTGCCCATGATGGATGTGGTCTGACGTGTTGCGGCGTGTGGAACGGCTGGGCCGATGTCGGTATTTGGTGAGTGGCAGTCACAGGCGCGTACGCCGCGCGCATACGTTCGGCAGGCAACGCTGTGTTGAGCAGTTTCACTTCATCGAGCGCTCCTTGGAAATTCTGCCAAATGCGACCATTGTCATCGACACCTCCCAAGGTGATTGCTGCAGGAGTTTGGGGGATCGGTTTGGTCAGCTTCAGCTGATCGGATTGCTTGCCGTTTACCCAGAGTTCCGCGCCAGTTGGACGCATCACAACACCGATGAGGTGCCAGTGCCCAGGACGTGGTAACGCCTTGGCTTGCGCTGTCACCCACTTGCCTTGCCACACATAAAGCCGGAAGCGATTGTCTTTGTCGACCATCACGCTCCATTGACGCTCACCCAAGGAATAGCGGTTTTTTGCGGCAAGGATTTGCTGCTGATTGCTCAGCCGGTACGGATTCACCCAGAGGTGCAAGGTCCATTCGGCGGACTCGGTAGCAAGGTGCGATGAATTGCGAAGCTTGAGTAACGACTTTCCGTCCAAGACAAGACTGTTGGTTGCGACACCCGACGCGGTTACCGTGTGACCATGCACTTGTAGATGAGGTGAGTCGATCGCATCCAGCGACCATGAGCGCTCGTCCGCCGCCAGGAATGTCTGAGTACCCAGGAGGAGCAATACCGATAAGATGCGGATGCATGCCATGAGCATTTTCTGTTTCGCGCTAAGTGGAATACGCAATGTGACGATCGACGAGGCCGGTTAGCGAGTTTCGATTCTTCCTGTGAGGGAAGGGCCGCTATGTGGTCCGTAGATGCCGTCGCCCCAACGGATTTTGCGGAACACTCCAGCTTCGCTAAGTTTTTTGGCGAGTGGCGCGGACAGTGGGCTGGTGGCTAAGACGACGCCGTCTTGCCGTATCGTCAGCCCACTTTGGGCAATGGTGAATTCCAGTGTGGTGGGGCCGTTTGTCCAGCGTGTGGTGGTGGAAAGATGCCCGGGAATGGTTGCTCGATACACCTTTCCGTATGACTTCCATTTGTCCGGAAGAAGGAATGGATGGGTTTCGGGATTCCACGTGTAGGGAGCTTTTGCCGAAGTCGAGATGAAAAGATCCGCGCCGTGTGGCACGAGGCTTGTGACGCGTTGCCCCCACCGATTGACGGGTGAATCATCGCGATTCTCGAGATCGTACGGGTGTGTGATTTTATTGGAGAGTTGGGGATGGGTGAACATGCGGCGCACGAAGGACCAGCGCTGGTGGTCAGGGTGGTAGCTCCAGACTTCCCCCCACGGCCAGACACCAACAAATAGATTGCCGCCGTAAATCGTGGTCGTTTGCGCCTCGCGTGCGCTACCGGAAACACCCGCTGGCACAGGGGGCCAGCCCGGTTGATCTGCAATGGTCTTGCCGTTGTAAACAAAGACGCGTCCGGTGGGATATTGTCCCATCAAAAGACGGTCATAAAATCCCAATGTTGAGTAGAGTTGATAGCTCGTTTCCAAACTGGGATCCAGAAGCATTTCCCAGACGCCCGATTTCAACACATAAAAACCGCCGATGTTGGAGCCAGTTACAATTTGGTCTTTCAACTGTCCCCAAGCGAATGTGGTTTCGCCGACGACCGGTAAACGCAACGTGATGGCTTTTGCGAGATCGACTTTCTCCTCAGCAGGGGTCCATGGACATGCGTAGAGTCGGCTGAAGCCGTCCTCGTCGTTTTTGTAAAATCGGTACGGTTGATCGTTGCGATTCACGTGATAGAAGCAAAGGTATCCGTTGGCGTAGAAAAACAATTGGTAGCTGCCACGCTCAGGAGGTCCGAGGACGGTTTGGCCATTCCAGAGAACGCGGCTATCGCCAAATGTCAGCGTGCCGGTGCCGAGCCGCATTGATTCGTCCGTCCCACCCACCGCAGGCGATTGGTCCCACTCCTGCTTGTCAGGATTCCAGATTTTGAGTCCTCCAA
>NZVR01000005.1 GCA_002701545.1 Blastopirellula sp.
TACCGTTGGCATCAGGAGCCGGTTTGTCGTCCGCTGGTTTGTCGTCCGCTGGTTTGTCGTCCGCCGGTTTGTCGTCCGCCGGTTTGTCTTCGGCTGGTGGTGTGGCCTCGGCTTCGTTGGTCGACATCTCAGGGGGAGCGACTTTGTACTGGCTCTTGTTGCGTTCGTAATGCGCTTCGATGGCCTCGTCGGTGATCTTGGCTAATTCTGCCGCAAGCGCCTGTTCTTCGAATGCTTCGCGTTTCACTTTGATGAAGTTGAAGTCCAGTTTCCGCATGGCGGTAAAGCCGGGTTCTGGTTTTCCAGGGTACGAATATTCGTCTTTGTGTTTGTCGTAAAGTGCCTTGATTTGTGCATCCGAGGGTTCTTCTGTGACCTCGGAGAGGTAGTCGTCGACCTTGAGGGGAAGGATTTCTGCTTCGATCCGTCGTTTGAGCTGTTCGTGGATGGCCCAGCTTTCACCGGGAGCTTCTGGCAGTCGGAAGGCCAGGTTCGTGAGTTGGAATCCTTGCAGATGCATGCGCAGTTCGTCATACAGTTGGCTCATGCCCATGCGACTCCCCGTCGAGGAGTTCAGCAAATCGTCTCCCACGACGCGGAACTCGACGGTGTCATCGGTCAATTTGTAGAGGAAATTCGTAATCCATTCATCACTCAGGTGAATTCCCATTTGCTCGGCTTTTTTCGAGAGCACGAGGCTGCGTAGCGATTGTCGATCGCGGAACTGTTGATTGAAGTTAGGGTCGGTTGTGGGGATAAAGCTGAAGACCCAGCGATTACCTCGTTTTTGAGCCAGCCCTGGAGGAGGATTCCCCCCTTCTTCTTCGCATTTGTCCATGACGGCAGTCAAGAAACGGACTGCTAGCTGCTCTTGGCCTTGCATGTAGGCAAGTTGTTGTGCGTCAAGCGTCCCGCCGTTCCAGCTCACATCGGTCGTTATCCCGCCACCCCCGGCTGGTTGGCGATCGCCCATCTGCATCAGCGAGGGCGCGATGACAAATGCGAAGACCGCCAGGACTGCCAAGACCACCATGAGATTTTTCTGGTACTTGCGAAACAGTGAGAAAGGACTTGCCATTGTGAAGGCTCCAGCCGGAGAAAACGTGGTATATCAATTGACAGGGTTGACAGGTGGAGTGAATAACGATTATTCGTTTTCCGTGTCATGGTCAGTATCGGTAAGAGGTAGGAATTGTAAGGACAATCGACGTAAATTCAATCCCAAAAAGGAGTGTCGTTCAGTGTGGTAGGAGTCCAGCCGGTGAATTGGGGGGGCTCCAACTTGGCGATGTTCCTTTCTGGGACGAAACCGTCGGGGTTGAATTTGGCTTTTTGCTACCTTGCTTCCGATAAACCATGAAGCAGTATGCCTAGCGGCGTAGGGGTCGGCACTGGTTTTGCCGGCGTCGTTATCAGCTTATCCAGAGTGGAGAAACCATGACCAAGACCTTGATCATCGCAGAAAAACCGAGTGTTGCGACGGACTTGGCGCGCGTCCTGGGCAAATTACCCGAGTTTGGCAAGTTCGAACGTAAGAAGGACTATTTCGAGAACGAGAATGCTTACATCGCATCTGCGGTGGGGCATCTGGTGGAATTGAAAATGCCGGAAGGTCCGAACGGCAAGAAGTTGCCGTGGGGGATGAAGCATTTGCCGGTCATCCCCGAGCATTTCGAATTGCAGCCAATCGAGCGGAGTGAGTCCAAATACAAGCTGCTGGTGCGGCTGTTAAAGAAGAAAGATGTCAATACGGTCGTGAATGCTTGCGACGCGGGACGCGAAGGCGAGTTGATTTTCCGCTACGTCCTGCAACTCGCGAGCCTCAAAAAGGAGCTGGACGTTCGACGCATGTGGATGCAGTCGATGACGGACAATTCGATTTTGGACGCCTGGCAACATCTGCGCAGCGACGATGACATGCGGCCTTTGGCCGAAGCGGCTTTGTGCCGTTCGGAAAGTGATTGGCTGATTGGGTTGAACGGCACGCGAGCCTTGACCGCGTTTAATTCTCGCAACGGCGGCTTCAATGTGACGACTGCCGGTCGCGTGCAAACGCCCACGCTGGTCATCCTGGCGGAACGCGAACGTGAAATTCGCAGCTTTGTACCGCGTACTTACTACGAAGTTCACAGCGATTTTGGGGTGGCCGCGGGGGAATACCGTGGCCGTTGGTACCGCGAGGATTTCAAGAAAGATGAAAACGACCCGCATCAGCGTGCCGAACGTCTGTGGACGCTGGCTGAGGCGGAAGAAATCAAAGCCCGCTGTGAAGGTCAGGTGGGCGTGGTGGAAGAGAAGAAGAAGCCAACGAAAGAGGCGGCACCGCGTCTGTTCGATTTAACGAGCTTACAGCGTGAAGCGAGCAGCAAGCATGGGTTCAGTGCGCGACGTACCTTGCAACTCACTCAGGCGCTGTACGATCGTCACAAACTGCTGACCTATCCTCGTACTGATTCGCGTTACCTGCCAGAGGATTACGTCGAGACGGTCAAGGAAACGATGGCCACCTTTGCCAAGGCCAAGCCGAATGCGGCTTTCCCCGAGATCTTTAAGACGTCTTCCAAGTGGATTCACGACAACGACCGTGTCCAGCCATCGAAGCGTATCTTCAACACAGCGAAGGTGAGCGACCACTTTGCCATTATTCCGACGGGGAAAACGCCACCGCCGGGCTTGGAAGATGATGTCAGCAAGATCTACTGGCTGGTGGTGCGACGGTTCCTTGCGATTTTCTATCCCAGCGCCGAATACGAAGTGACGCGCCGCATCACCCGGATCGGCGAGGACTGCTTTCGCACGGACGGTCGCGTACTGGTGAAACCGGGATGGTTGGAAGTCTACGGTCGCAAGCCAGGTGTCGCTGGTGACAAAGGCGAATTAGTGGCTGCCCAGGATGGTGAAGAGGCACAGACGGTGGCCGTGGAATTGAAGGAAGACGAAACCCGTCCGCCAGCTCGCTACAACGACAGTACGTTGCTGTCGGCGATGGAGACTGCCGGTAAGCGGGTGGACGACGAAGAATTGCGTGATGCGATGAGCGAGCGAGGGCTGGGGACGCCCGCCACGCGTGCCGCCATCATCGAAGGGCTGATTCGGACAAAATATATCTTCCGCCACGAACTGAAGAAGAGTGACTTCGTGGTCTCCAACAAAGGGTTAGCACTCGTCGATTTGCTGCAAGAGATCGGCATCGATACGCTTGGCTCGCCTGAAATGACCGGCGAGTGGGAGTACAAACTGAAAGAGATGGAGCAAGGTCGGTTGCAGCGTGACGATTTCATGAACGAGATCAA
This sequence comes from Blastopirellula sp., assembly GCA_002701545.1. Lineage (GTDB taxonomy): Bacteria > Planctomycetota > Planctomycetia > Pirellulales > Pirellulaceae. The sequence continues at coordinate 3,294 of NZVR01000005.1, forward strand.
ATCACTGACCTGTCACATCGTCGATCAAACGCGAGATTACACCGAAGAGATTGTCAATCGTGTCTTCCCGGACCTCGAAGCGAACTGTCCTGAGTGTGAAGGTACCTCGCATCGGCAGACCGATGGTGTCTTTGAATGTAAAGACCCAGAGTGTTCCTTTCGCATGAAGAAGCACATCGCCAGTCATGAGCTAACGGAGCCCGAGGCGCAGGAACTGATCAGCAATCTTCGTGTCGGCCCGATTGAAACCTTTAAAAACCGCTTTGGCCAACCGTTCACCGCGGAACTCGTGTTGGCAAAAGAGAAACGCTCGTGGAAGTTGAACTTCGTCTTCGAAGGGGACGAAGAACGCGAGAACGAACTGGATAACCTGACCGACGAACAAGTGATCTGCGAAGCACCGTTGCTGGATGATTCGGATCAACTCGTCAAGGTCTACGAGAACGAACGGGCGTATCTGGCGCCTGATATGGCCAAAGGTGCTGACGAGCGAGGCGTACGGATCAGCAAGACCATTTTGCAACGCGAGATCCCTCAAGATCAGGCCCGCAAACTGTTTGTCGAAGGCAAGACGGACTTGATGCCCGGCTTCTTGTCCAAAAAGGGTCGCAAATTTGCGGCCCACCTGACTCTCGATCGGAAAAGCGGCAAGTTAGGGTTTGAATTCGCACCGCGCAAGAACGCGAAGAAAGACGGTGATCAAGCGGAGGATCAGAAAGGGGATGCTGGGCAGCAGGAGACCGCCGCCAGTGGCAAAAAGAAGCAGGCTAAAAAAGCCACTCGCAAGAAAGCGACCCGGAAAAAAGCGCCCAAGAAAACATCCTAACGGATGAATCTGTCAATAGTCGCTTGCCTATCTTGCCAGTGCTGCGCAATTCTTCTAGGAGCAGCGTGCCCAGGCTGCTACGATTCTCACCCCGAGCGTGACCCGATTCGGATCTTGGGTCGCGCCCACTTCCTTTGGACTTTACCGGTGGAGAGTGAGATGTTGCGGCAAGTGGTGAACCTCTACAAATATGGTCGCATTCGTACCAACGCATCGACACCGCGGTCGCGGCAGCCCAAGTTATTGCGGCAGCAGCCCGATTTAGTCATTCGCAATTTGCTCGACTTCGTGGTGGCGCATCATGGCAAGCCGGCCAAAGATTTTTTCTTTATTCAGATCGGTGCCTTTGATGGCATGACGGATGATCCGATCTACGAACTGGTGCGTGCACAGCAGTGGCGTGGTGTGCTGATCGAACCTCAGCTCGAGGCGTTTGAACTGCTCAAGAAGAACTACGATTCCCAGCCGGGATTGCAGTTTTATAACGTTGCCATTGGTGCGCAGGACGGCGAAGTGTCGCTGTACACGCGGGCCGGAGGGATGGTCCAGGCGGCGAGCCTGGAGGCGCATTTGATGAACAAACCAGGCCGACGCCGACGTGTGGATTGCCGACAAGTTCCTTGTTGGACATTCGCCACACTGCTTGAAAAAGCGCAAGTGCCGAATCATGTCGACTTGCTGCAAATCGATGCCGAGGGTGCCGATTTCGAGATCATTCGGGCAATCGACTTTCGTCTGTTTAAGCCGACGATCATTCGTTATGAACACATGGTGCTGTGTGAACGGGACCGTAACGCTTGCCTGCAGTTACTGGCTCAGCATGGTTATCGTTTTCTGTTAGAGGACAACGACACCACCGCGTATCTGGACAGCCAAGCCGCCGCCGCCTAGGTCTGGTGACCACCGCTGAAAGATTGCGTGGTACCGAGTGGGGACGCAGTTCTGGCGCGTGAACAGCTTCACCGTCGTCCCGGTAAATGATCGGTGAGCTAGTAGTTGGGGGTGGGTGGTCGGTATTGTTCAATATCGACCTGCTGAAACCAATCGATCGTCTGCAGGAGACCGTCTCGCAGAGGCACGGTCGGTTCCCATTGCAAGTGTTTCTTGGCTAAGGTGATATCGGGTTGGCGCCGAGTCGGGTCGTCTTGAGGCAATGGCTGATAAACCAGCTGGGACGAGGTGCCTGTCAGTTCGATGATCAATTCAGCCAGTTGTTTGATGGTGTATTCTGCGGGGTTGCCGAGGTTGACTGGGCCGGTGAAATCTTCCTCATTCTGCATCAGGCGGAGAAAGCCTTCGATGAGATCATCGCGGAAGCAAAACGAACGCGTTTGCGAGCCATCACCAAAGATGGTGATGTCCTGGCCTGCGAGTGCCTGACGAATGAAATTTGAAACGACGCGCCCGTCGAAGGGGTGCATGCGTGGTCCGTAGGTATTGAAGATACGGGCGATACGAATGTTAACGCGGTTCATGCGGTGATAGTCCATGAACAGCGTTTCCGCGGCGCGTTTTCCCTCGTCGTAGCATGCCCGTGGTCCAATGGGATTGACGCTGCCGCGATACGATTCTGGCTGCGGATGCACTTCGGGGTCGCCGTAGACTTCGCTGGTCGACGCTTGAAACACCCGAGCTCCGCAACGCTTGGCCATGCCCAGCACATTGATTGCACCGGAGACCGACGTTTTGATGGTTTTGATGGGATTGTATTGATAGTGGCCTGGTGCTGCGGGGCAGGCGAGATTGTAGATCTGATCGACTTCCAGCCAGATTGGCACCGTCACATCGTGTCGGATCAGTTCGAAGTTAGATTTCTCAAGCAGATGCGCTACGTTGGATTTTTGACTGGTAAAGAAATTGTCGAGGCAGATGACGTCATGCCCGTCTTCGACCAGCCGTTCGCACAAATGGGAACCGAGAAACCCGGCGCCTCCCGTGACAAGAATTCGTTGCAGCCTGCTCACGTTGTGGCATCCTTGGCAAAGTGTTGGTCGTGAGAAATAGGGGTCTCAGGAACGGGATAGCGAGCGAGATCGGGGTCTGGGCTCAGTATAGGGTATGTCGGACTGTTCGCCATGGCGGAATCATCGCTGGCGTGGGTCGTCTTCCCAAGTGTGATGTTTGGCTGCAGTGACCGGTCCGTAAACTTCAGGGCGGCGATCGGCGAAGCGATGGATCTCGTGTTGATCGGCAACGCGAATGATATGTTTCCGGCGCGCGCGGCGCAGGTCGAGATCGGCGTAGATGACGGTTTCCTCTTCCGTGGGAGCTTCTGCCAGGACGCTGCCATTGGTGTCGCAGATTTTGCTTTTTCCAATAAAGCGGAAGCCTCGTTCCGTGCCGACGCGATTGATGCCCGCGTAAAAGACGGCGTTTTCCATCGCCCGCGCGTTGATCACAAATTCCGCCATGCACTCGGCACCTGGGGGGAAGTTGGTCGGCAGGAGAATGACTTCGGCGCCAGCCAGGGCCATCACGCGGGCGGCTTCTGGAAATGCCCCGTCGTAGCAGATGTTCATGCCAATTTGCGTGCCACTTGCCGCGAACACGCCGAAGCCTTGGTCGCCAGGTGTGGTGAAGCGATCGATCCCCAGATAGGGCAAATGCACTTTGCGATAACTGCCGGCCAGCCCGGTCGGGTCCAGTAAAACGCACGCGTTGTAGAGCCCCGATTCGGCTTGTTCCAGCATGCCAAAGACAACGGTGGTCTGCAGTTCCTGGCAGAGTTGTTGCATCTTTTGAACACTGGGGCCGGATAACGTTTCGGCATGCGGCTGGGCTTCGGCCAGACTGTCGAAGCAGTAGCCAGTCAGGGCGCATTCGGGAAAGACCGTGACGTCTGCACCCTGGGATGTCGTTTCGCGCACGAACTGCATCATCTTGTCCAGGTTGGCCGCATTGTCGGCCAGGGTGACGTCCATCTGGACGCCCGCGAGTTTAATGGTGTCGGTCATGGGAGGCTCTCGCATGAAGTCAGGTGTGATCTGCAAGCTTAACAAACCGCCATCGAGCTTAACAAACCGCCATCGCCGCGACGACGCCCCGTGGAAAATTGGTCGCATCAACACGGTTCTCAGACCGCGTATCATGCGCCACAATGGGGACACCATCCGACTGGCGGAACGTTCAGCGTACTGGCGATGATGCGGTCGGGAGACCAGGACTTTATGGGAGCTGCGGATGCAAGCGGAATCACTGGCCTTCCTGCAAACGCTGTTGAATACCCCGAGCCCCTCGGGTTTTGAGAGTCAGATCCAGCAGGTGGTGCGCGATCACGTCGCGTCGTTCGCTGACGAAGTGACCACCGATCTGCATGGCAATGTGATCGCCTGTAAGAACCCCGGGCGGCCACTGCGCATCATGTTGGCGGGGCATTGCGACCAAATTGGGATGCTGGTCTCACACATCGACGAGCAGGGATTTTTGTACGCCCAGCCGATCGGTGGCTGGGATCCACAGCAGTTGGTGGGGCAGCGCATGGTCGTCTGGACGGAAGCCGGCCCCGTGCCAGCGGTTATCGCCCGTAAGCCAATTCACTTGCTGAATGATGCCGAGCGGAAGCAGGTGGTTAAACTGCAAGAGCTGTGGTTGGACATTGGTGCCGCCGATAAAGCCGAGGCCAGAGAAGTCGTGCGGATCGGTGACCCAGTGACCTTGGATTTGGGATTCTGTGCCCTCCGCAATGAGCTGGCCAACGCGCCGGGAATGGATGACAAGACGGGACTCTGGGTGGTGCTTGAAGCACTGCGCCGCGCCGATCTGTCAGACCTGGATTGTTCGTTGTATGCGGTTTCCACCGTCCAGGAAGAGATTGGACTGCGCGGAGCACGGACCAGCAGTTTCGGGATCGACCCGCACGTGGGTATCGCAGTGGATGTGACGCACGCCACGGATTGCCCCACGATTGACCAGCGTCAGCAGGGGGACATTGCATTAGGCAAAGGGCCTGTCGTTTTCCGTGGGCCCAATATGAACCCTCAAGTGGTGCGCCGTCTGATTGCCTGTGGTGAGCAGGGGGACATCCCGTTCCAGTTGGCGGCACTCGGTCGCGCCGCATCCAATGATTCGAATGCGATCCAGACGACGCGCGCTGGAGTGGCCGCGGGGTTAGTCGCGATCCCGAATCGCTATATGCACAGTGCGGTGGAGACGATCTCGTTGCGCGATATCGATCACGCGGCGGATCTGTTAGCCGCGTTTGCAACCTCGGTTGCCGCTGATGAGGATTTTACCCCTTGAGGCGCATTGAGCTGGCCAGCGATCGCTCATTAGTTGAGTAGCAAAATGGAACGGCCTTCATCGTCGTCTCGGCGTTCCATCTCGCGACGCACTTCGCGCAAACCATAGGCACACATCTCGAATTGCGTGCCGAGACGCTCAAGCACTTCTCCGGGAGCATCTTCCTCCTCGGTCAGGATGGTGCTGGCGATCAGGTAAGCGCGTTTCCCATGCACGCAATAATTGGTGAACTGATCCAGGGACGCGCCCTCCCCCTCGGTCTGCAGTGATTCTGGAAACAATCCTGCCCAATAGAGGGTGAAATCGCCAATGTGACGATGCACATCCCGTTTCGCGTCTCCGATTCGCTGATCGGCCTCGACCAACATGTCGCTGACATATTTGGCGGGCTGCCCGATCGCGTTGCGCACCCGGTGCATCCGATCGACACGGACAAAGCGATACATCAGATCGCTGAGATAATCCGTCAGTGGTGGGTCTGCGATCCCCAATTCGGATTGAAAGACGTATTCCGCCAGGCCTGAAAAGTAGCGGAAAAGCGTATTGCCTCGTTCGCTGAGTGTCATGGTACCTCCTGCCACAGGGAGATTAAACCTTACCTTTTAACTTTACTTTTAAAACGGTGGAAAAGTCAAGGTAAACATGCCAGGCGGCGGCTCGTCCAACCGGACTCCGCGGCCGCCCATTGCGGATAACTATGGGCGTGTTAGGATCTTGTAAAGCGTGGTTGAACGTGCGTTTGCTGGGGAGAAAAAAACTTCGGACGCAGCAACGCTTGGCCGAAATGGACACCAGTGCAGGAAGCAAACATGAGTGCAGAAACTGTGGATCTTGCAGAAAAGAAAAATCGTATCCGTGAACAAGCGCACGCGAATCGGCGAGCGCAGCCAGAGAAAGACACCTTGAGCCGACAGATTGTGGCCAAGTTCATGGCGTTGCCGGAGTATGAGGCGGCTGAGACGGTGATGTTTTATGTCGACGTCCGTGCCGAAGTGCGAACCCGCCACGACCTGGAAGCTGCTTTGGCATCAGGCAAACGTATTGTGGTCCCCTACTGCCTGGATGGTGAGTTAGAGCTATTTCATTTGGAAGCGATGGAGGAGCTGGAATTGGGGATGTACAAGATTCTCGAACCCCGTTCGGAATTGCGAGAGCGAAACGAGAAACACTTGCAGCCTCAGGATCTCGATTTGATCATGGTCCCCGGTGTGGCGTTCGATCAGGAAGGCGGCCGTACAGGCCATGGGAAAGGCTATTACGACAAATTGCTGGAGCATGCGCGTCCGGACACTCCGCTGGTCGCTCTGGCGTTTGAGTGCCAGATGTTCGAAGGCATCCCGATGCAGGCGCACGACATTTACATGGATAAGGTGATTACCGAAACGGATGTCTATGTTGGTCGTGGGCGAGCCTAGGTGCCGGTTTGGTAGCGATGACAAGTTCTGCAGCTTGAGCGGTTAAGGGAGAGAATCCATGGCGCGTGCCGAAGTCGAAGATACGTATGCGGAAGCATTCCGGAGCATCTATGCCGAGGTGCTGATCACGGCCCGTGACCGTACCTGGCTGGATCACGCGATACACGCAGCCACAGGGCACGCCAGCAGCACGATCATGTGCGACTGCGAGGCCGGATTGGATCGGTACGTTGGGCCGGGCGGTGATCCTGCCGTGCTGACTCCAGACGGTCGCCCGGGAGCGATCCTGCAATTTCACGTTCCGCGGTTTCATAAAGACCGTGAGCGGCGTCTCGAAAAGGCTTTGTTAGCCCGTGTCAGTCAGAACTTGTTGACCTGCCCGACGGTCAAGTGCTTCAACATGCTCGACAACGAGTCGTACTTCAAGCTAGGACGCAAGGTCGCCTTTTTCGGTGACGGATTTCAGAAGCGTGATGTGCGCCACGGTCGCCGAGTGTGGGTCGTGCCTACGATGGGTGGTGAATTCATTATCGAACGTCGGTGCGGTTTTGCTGACGGGATCATGGGGGGCAACCTGTGGTTCATGGCAACGAACGAAGACGCGGCCATCGAAGCAGCCGTTCGCTCGACCGAAGCCGTGCGGGCCACGCCCGGCACGATTACGACCTTTCCCGGTGGAGTCGCCGCCAGCGCCTCCAAAGCTGGGAGTCGGTACTCGTTTCTGTTTGCCAGTACCTACGAACAGTACTGTCCGACGCTCAAGGACGCACTGGGAGAAGAGTCCCGAGTCCCGGCAGGTGTGAATTCCATCATGGAGATTATCATCAACGGGCGGTCGTTAAAGGCCGTGTCTCAGGCAACCTATGCAGCCATTGAGGCTGCGATTGAAACACCTGGGTTGGTGAAGATTTCCGGTGGAAATTACGGCGGCCGTCTGGGCAAGAGCTTTATCTACTTGCGTGGACCCGAGAGCCGTCTGTTACAGCAGGCCTGATAAACTCGGCAGGCTTGGTAGATACTGCAGATCACGCCAAGCGGCCTTCTGTCTGCAGGAGGTCTTGCGCTGTAAGTCGCATGACCAGCTGGCAGGGCTCGCCAGATCGTTGACGCACCGTGTCGGTGACTTGAGTGCGTCGCTGACGGTGCTTGCGATTATCTTTTGCTCAGGCA
>NZVR01000006.1 GCA_002701545.1 Blastopirellula sp.
CAGATTGCCGTCAATCCCGCCGGTACGTTGGTCGATCTCGATCGAGGTGCTGACAAATCCGCTTGGTTCCGTTGGGAGTCGCAAGCCGAAGTCGCCACGCATATCGCGAATGATCACTGGACCATCGAGATCCGCATCCCCGTCACCGAGGACGAAAACGACCCGCTCAACCAGGTCGTCGGGCGCAAGCCCTCATCGAGTCTGCCGTGGCATGTTAACGTCTGTCGTCAGCGCATTCGGGAAAACGGTGCGGAGTATTCGGCCTTCTCCCCAACGGGCAAAAAGAGTTTCCACGTACCACTGAAATTCGCGCAGTTTTATGATGGTCGGTCGCATACATTTGAAGTCGATGAAAACGTGACGGATTGGCTGATCGAGTCGAAATCCATCCAACAACTACTGAAAAACCGGAAATACGCCGACGCTCTACCAGCGTTTGTTGCGTTATCTCAGCACGAGAAAGCCACCGATTACCAAACGTCATACGCTCTGATGCAAGCGGCCGCCTGTGCCAGACTGGCCGGACACTTCGACAAAGCGACAGAACTAGCGGAGCAAATACCACTCAAGCCGATCGCCAAAACAACGCACATGAAAAACCTATTGGCTCAACGCAAGTGGAACGAGGTCGTCGAACAGTTCGGAGCAGAAGATTTTTCGACATGGCCGTTTACGCAAATTGGCGCTACGGCGCTCGCACGAGGCCGAGCTTATCACGCCATCAAAGCAGGTAAAAAGGCGGACGCCGATCTCACATTAGCGCTCGCCTTCACCTCGGACCCGCGGTCCCGTATGAGCATCCTGCGAACCATGGGATGGAACCGAGAAATGATTCTCAAAGACGATAAGCGAGCTCTTGAGGCGTATCAAGCGATTGTCGTTTCTACGACGGGGAAGGGCGGCGCCGAATACTTTTCTGGCTTGCAAGGAGCAGCCCGCATCCTCACACGCCGCGGCAAATATAACGAAGCAATCGCTGTGCTCGACCGCGTGGACGTGGAACAAGTTAGCGGAAGCTGGTCCGATGCGCTGCGACTCACTCGTGGGCAGACGCTCCAAGCGGCAGGTCGCAAATCCGACGCTTTGAAACTCTACCGCGGCATTCTGGCCAGCAAATCGGCGCTCGACGCCCATCGCAAGTCAGCCGAGCAAGCAATCAAGCAGCTAGACCAAGATTAAGGTGGTTTCAAACAAAGCCCCACTTGAGCGGCGAAACCACGGCATCCACTGGCGGTCGTGAACCAAGAGCGGAAACGCTGAGATGCTCCTGCATCTAAAATCAGAGCGGCACCATCAATATTGCACCGTCGACAATCCAATTTCCATTGCCGTCATCCAGCAGGATGCCACGTCGCTTGGTCGCGGCCGTCTCGTGCGGTCCCCTAATTGCGCGAGGGAGGCTTCGCGAGATCGATCACCGTTTGCAGCTTGATGGGCACGCCACCCTGGCGCTTGCTTTCATGCGCTGCTTCCAAGAAGGCAAAAACCTCAATGGTCTCGGCAGCGGAAACCGGAGGCTTGCCCGTTTGAAAAAACTTAGCAATCTCAATCGCTACGCCCTTATAACCCATGTACTCGCCCTGCGGAGCGATCCAGTGCTCGCCTTTCGGGAGGCTGGTGTTTTCACCCTTCGCAGGTGTCCAGTTCACTGGCACTCCATAGCCGTAATTCCCCGCACGCAGAATTCCCTTCTCACCAAACACGATCCCACTGTACTTGACCGCCCCTTTCCGAATCGCACGGTAGGTGCCAATGCGTCCGTCCTGCCACACACCTGTGACCAGATCGAAGTCTGCCGTGGATGCACGCGTAACGGAAACGCAACCCGGCCCCATGATCGTGAACAGCGTCTCGGCACTGTGGACACCGTGCCAAAAAAAGTCGCCATGATGCGGCTCGGTTGATAGCCCGCCGTACACGCTACATCCGAGGACTTTACCAACTTGAGGGTGGTCACGCATACCAATGAACCCGGGCACGAAACGATGTTGCGAACAGGAGAATATTGGCGTCTGGTATTGCTTCGCGAGTCGAAAGATCTCTAACGCATCGCCGAGCGAAGCCGCCAGCGGTCGACCAATGTAAACCGGCTTGCCAGCCTTCAGCACTGGCGTAACCTGCTCTAAATGCTTGCGCCCATCCAGACTCATCACCAACACCGCGTCGACCTTCTCGAGTAGCGTATCGATCGAATCGGTGAACTCAATCTCTAATTTCTCAAACTGCTCGACCCAACGCGGCAGCCCTTTCACACTTTCCTCGATGTCAGGACTACCAACAGGAACAGCACATACGACTTTCAATCTCGCAAGGACCTCATCTTCTTTTGCTTGGTGAAAGAGATAGGTGAATGCAACGGCTTGATAATTATCCAATCCAATCACGCCGACCTTGATCGGCTCTTTACCCCACCCCGGCTTCACCAGGCTGGCGAACAACAAAGCAAGCAATAACGGCGAAGATACACGTGCAACTCGATTGATAGCGAACATTCGATCTCCAATTCCAACTGCCACAGTCATCATCAGCAGGACAAGTATATCGCGCCGCACAGGGGATGGGTGTAATTAATGGCCTCACTGATGCCGCTATCTGCCGCTCGCAACGACCAACACCGCCACATCACTCAGACTTTTGACAACCGCTCCATGGTGCCAGTAAGACGAGCCAAATCACCGCAGGAGTTCGGTGTCCAATTCGTTATCTCGTTATTCAACGCATCCGGCAGTGCGTGATTCATTTCGTGTTAGCCGCAGCAGGCTTGTTGGAATGAATACAGAACACCGTACTTCCGGTCCTCAGCACAATGCGCCCATCGACGATGGCAACTCCGTAGACGATCGGGTTTGAGAACATCGCAGCCGAAACACGGCGTTCTTCCGTGGTTTCCGGTGCCGTGGGAACGTTGTTCACCGGAGGGGCGTCGTCTTCCCACAGTCTGTTTTGTGCGACCACTTGAAATTCGTTCCCCGAAGCCAGTACCGTTGTCATTCCTGCTTTGCCGAAAAAGTAAATGCGATTACCGATACCCACGGGCGTGGCCCAGCACGACTGTTTGATGCGCTCGGTGTAAACCGATTCGCCTGTTTCACCGTTCAGACAATAGACGACCCCAGAGCGATTGACCCAATAGGCCAAACCCCGATGGACGATGGGTGACCCCCACGAAGGCGTCGGTGTCGCATTGGTCCAACGAAATCCGGGTTTGCCACCCTCCTTCTTGTTTGCGATATCGAACATGCCGTTCGACTGCCTTGCCAGTTGACTATTTTTGCCATCTCGACCGGGCGATGCTGCAATCAGAACAGTACCGTCCGCCACCGGAGTTGGCGAAGTATTCGAATTGCCTGCGACTTCAGTGAAGGTCCAAATCTGCTTGCCCGTTTTCGGATCGTATCCGTCGATGCTACCGCCGGAACTGCAGACGATTTGCTGCGACTCACCAGTGGTAATCAGCATCGGAGAACTCCAACTCATACGAGCCGTCCGGTCCGTGCGCCAGAGCTCACTGCCATCTTTTTTAGCAATTGCCGTGAGATACGATGGCCCTTCATCGTCCATCAGAATGATCAGTCGGTCGGCAAGCTGAGTGGGCGAAGCAGAAAGACCAAATTTATTTTTGGGCGGACCGTGACGACCGCTCAGAGACATCGTCCACCGAAGGTCTCCAGCGTGAGACAGCGCGACCACGTCGCCGCTTTCAAAATAGGCATAGACTCCCTCGTGATCGACAACAGGTGTCGGTGCAGCACGGCTAATATAGACGCTGTTCTTTTCGGGATACGTCGACGGGACCGACTTGTCCCAGAGCACCTTACCGGAAGTCAGGGAACAGCAGACGACGTGCAGAGTTTCCTTGTTGGCTCCTGCGACCGATGTCAGATAAACATGGTCATTCCAAATCACTGGGCTGGATTGCCCGTAGCCCGGCGTGACAGTTTTCCAGGCGACATTTTCAGTCGACGACCACGTGACCGGTATCGAATCTTCCGCGATCGGCGTGTGCCCGGCGCCGAGAAAACCTGGCCAATGCTGTTGAGCTTCCGCTGCCGTAATTGTCAGTCCGACTACGACCAGGGCGAAAATGGTTGGAAGGTGCTTCATCAGAATTCTCCTGCGACTTGAACATCATCCCACGAACCGAGGTAGCGCCAGATTTTAACATCACTGCTGTCGCCAGCCACACCACAGTCTGTCAGCTCAGAATCTCGGACAGCACGCCATCGCTGTTCCCGAATGATTCGACTGGGATGTCTGCCTGTTGCATCAATGTCAACCACAGGTTGCCGAGCGGCGTATCCTCTTTCGGCAGAATAATATGTTTGCCACGACGCAGTTTCTCAGCTCCGCCACCCGACAGGATCGCCGGCACATTCTTGAGCTCGTGCCCGGAACGAATGTTGGTGCCGTAGCTGACAATGCAGTTATCAAACAGCCGGCTCCCATCGATATCTTTAGCCTGCTTCAGCCGGTCAAGAAAATGAGCGAAGAGGGTGGTACATTTCCGGTCGCGTTGACGCGAAGCCTCAATACGAGGTTGGGAGAAACCGTAATGACTGAGCGAATGTGCCTTCAAATTGATTCCCATGCCGGACAACAGCGAGCAAACCGGAAGTCGATAGCTGACAACCCGTGTCGCATCGGTCTGCAACGCGATGATCAGCATATCGTACATTAGCTTGATGGCCTCTTCTCCCGTGATCCCTTCAGCCGGCGCTGCGAACTCGGCTTTTGGCTTGGGAATGTCTGCCCACCGTGCCTGCCGCTCCAATCCGATCTCGACTTGTCGAACACCAGTAAAGTATTCGTCCAGCTTGTCCTGGTCACTTTTACTTAGGGTTCGCTTCATGCCGCCACCATTCAACCGCACGACATCGAGTATTCCCTGTTTTTTCTTCAGCCGGGCGTGGACCTTGGCCGGTTCGTCATTGGGACTGGCGAAGAGCGTGTGATACAGGTCGAGCGGTCGGTTGATACCGGGGACCGGATTTCCGGATGCATCCCAGGCCAGCGAAAGCCCCGGTCCGTGCCCTGAATTCGAGCCACCGTCGGGCTCGTGAGCCGACAACGCCAGAGAAGCAAAGCGGGTCTGCTGCCCAAGATGCTGTGCGGCGAATTGATCGCATGAAATGGAATTGTGAAAGCGTTTGCCCGGCGTACCGGCCACGTTGGCACCCGTCAGATAGGAAACACTCCCACCGTGCGGATTGCTGGCACCAAGATTGGTCAGATTGGCAACCATGGTGACATCATCTCGGTGTCGCTCGAGTGGAGCGAGCCCTTCGGTCAGACCTATGTCCGCAAAGCGTCCCGCTTTCTGTGGATAGAAAGTGTCTCGGGTAAAACCAAAACCGCCCCCTAGAAAAACCATTCGCTTCGGAGGCGTCTGAGCATCACCTGCCTCGGCAAAGGACTCCAGGAAAGGGAGCGCCAAGACCGTGCTTCCGGCACGAAGAAACGAACGTCGCGTCTCCGGATTAGTAATCAGATTGTTCATGAAAGGGAGTTCGTCAGGGTCGTGGTTTTATGGTTTTCGAAACAGGGGACTGAGGGCAATTTCCCGAATCATGGAACGGATCCGGTACTTCTCGGTCTTTAACTTGATACGTAGCGCTGCGACATCGTCGGCATCAGAAAACTCGATCGTGCGACCTAATCCATAGCCCAGCATCGACTCCAGCAACTCTCCGGCGAGCGCATCTTCCTGAGATAATAAGACCTTTTTCAGCTCCTGCACATCCGCAAAGGCTTTACCGTCGGGCAAGACTCCACCCGGTTCGATCGGGACCTGTTTTCGGCCCACTTGTTCCGTATCGCGCCATTGCCCGGTGGTGTCAAAATTCTCCAAGCCGAACCCGATCACGTCCATCTTTCGATGGCACGACGCACAGACCGCTCGTTGCTGGTGCAATTCCACCATCTCACGGTTGCTCCGTGGCGTACTGGACGCCTCGTCCAGCTCCGGAACATTGGGAGGCGGGGGCGCAGGGCGATCGTGAAGAAGTTTTTCCATGATGAGGGCGCCCCGAATTACCGGAGAGGATCTTTCTCCGTTCGAACCGGCCACCAGGAAAGCCGCCTGCGTCATGAGACCACCGCGAGGCGAATCAGGGGGCAAAGCAACTTTTCGAAACGCGTCGCTTGGCGTGGAGGGGAAGCGAATGCCGTAATGCGCTGCCAGGGCTGCGTTGATCGTGACGAAGTCTGAGTCGATCAGGTTCGATGCGGGAAGGTTTTCCTCAATCAGCGTCCCGAAAAACTCACGCACTTCTCTCTTGGCATCCTCTTTCACGCCTTCGTTAAAACGAAAGTGCTTCCGATTATCGATGGTGATCGCATCGTATTTTTCGAATTCCGCCCACTGGCTGATGAATCCATCTCTCAACCTGACGATCCGCGGATCCGCCAGCATACGATCCACCTGCTTGGCGCATGCAATCGGATCCGAAAGATCTGCCGAATACAACTCATCGTCCGGCGGGGAACTCCACAAAAAATAAGCCAGACGGACCGCCAGTTCGCGGTTCCCCAGTTGCCCACCGCGATCTTGATTCGAGAGTGCCTCCGTTGATGAACCAGTCTCTGCCACCACCGGCTCATGCAGAAACAGAAACCCCGGAGACGCCAGGACGATACCCATCACTTCAATCATTGCGTCCCGATGATTCATACCAGCAGCACGATGTTCCCGAAAAATCGCATTTAATCCAGCAAGATATTCTGGCTCAGGAGGTCGCCGCCGAAATGCCTCCCGCACAAACTTTTCAATCAACTCCGGAATCTTGGCATCATTCCAGATATAGGGACTCCCTTTGCCTGTTGCTTTCCCGGGGAACAAGATCTCTTCAAATTTCGGACGCTCGTCGGGGTAGTACGGTCCTTCAATTTCGATCCAATCAATCCAGACGGCTGCGCGCGGATCGGCCCGTTCCGCCGGCCCTTGCAGCTTGTTCAGATAACCCACCATCGAGTTGATCGTGTTGTCCGGGACATTTTCGCGGATATTGGCTGACAACTGGAAACGCCCCATGGGCTGCCGCACACGTATCTCGACGGACTGTGGTTTTTCCGTAGTCCCGTTCAACCTCAACGTGCCGTGCACTCGCTGACGACCTCGCACCCGAATCAGCCGACGGAGTTCATCTGGATTGCCATGGACGCCACCGTGAATTCGCACAATATATTCGCCACGAATGTCCGTGTGCATCGACGCGGAAGTCCACTTGGCCACATCACAGATATAGACTCCTTGCTCCACCAGCGGGTACTGTAAGTAGCGACGCGGCACTTCCGCACGAGGCACCCACTGGCGAAAGATAACTTCCATCTCTCCCTCGTCCTTGAATCCCATCTCCTGCCAACTCGCCCCCGCTTTTTTCATCTCCATCTTGCGGTCCAAGTCGGCAAGATTCTCCCGCATTCGCTCGGTCACGCGCTTTTCGGGTTCCGTGCGCACCGTTTTGACTTTTCGCCGAGCGCCGAGATTGAATTGAAACGATTCCTGCGCGATCTTCTTGCCCAGTTCCAGGTATCTTTCGAAGTGAGCTGAGGTAAAGAACTGTTCCGCTCCGACCGTGTCAAAGCTGGCAATTTCACCATCTGCCGGAATGTCCTCCAGTGCGACATCGAATCCGAACAGATCACGAATCGTGGCGGAATACTCCCGACGATTTAACCTGCGCATCCGAATCTCTCCACCGTGATCCGTCAGTCGCCGACGGGCTGCCAACAGCGATTGAGTGAGTCGGTCCAATACGTCTGCCAGTTGCTTGTTCGGTGGCTGTGGCTCATCTTCCGGCGGCATATCCCCACCATTCAACTGATCGAGCACATCTTGCCAGCGCTGAGCCTGCTCATTGGTGGCCACTTGCCACTGCAGGGTATCAAACCGAACTTGTCCGTTCTGTTGCTTCGCACCGTGGCACCGGACGCAATATTTTTGCAGGAAGGGCTGCAGCGCGTCCTTCGGCATTTCCGTCACGAGATTACGGAGTTGGGCATGTTTCTTTTGCAGATAAGCCCGATCGCTTTCGCTCAAACGGGCAACAGGAAAGCGAAACTCTTTACCATCCGATCTTCGGACGTGAACTTTGCTCTCGCTACCTTGTCCCTCGATGCCAAGATACTCGGCTACGACCGTGCGGCCCGTTACATCCGTCCAGACGCGACTCTCCTGACCGACGGCGTTGCCGCACAATTTCGCGTTCGCCAGGACAGCCACCGCCAGAAGCAAAAGCTGGAAGCACTTCATCTGCATGTTTCCCGGACCAAAACCACCATCTTATCCTGACACTCGAAGTTCACCACCGAGGATTCGCTGATCGTTTCCAGGCAAATCACGAGCGCCGTCAGGCCGCAATCCTGTGTGCCATCGCAAATCGATCAGGCCAGCCCCTTTGCGCAACTGTCATGCGCCGCCCAAGCGACACGTTGCGGGCCTCATGCGTCCACCACAGATAACGCGCGACGCGCTCACCTGCCACGGTGAACGCGACGCTGCGATTGAATTCACCCGATCCTCACCAGACCGTGCTCACGACATGCTGATCTCGTAGCCTTTACGATTCTCGCGAGCCAGAAAGGAATTGGCTTGCTTGTCGCCGACGACTTCGCGTTTGTCGGCATCCCATTCCAATGGTCTTCCCAAACGCATCGCAATGTTTGAGAGGTGGCAAATCTCGAGCATTTGGTTGTGAGTCCAGACATCCGAGATCGGCTCTCGCTTGGCGTTGATAGCCTGAATGAAGTTGAGTGTGTGGTTCTCGGGCACGGGACCACCGTACACCTCTTCGACGGCACCACCGGGAAGTGGATTGCTGGCGAGATCTTCCACTGGCTTGCCAACAATTTTTCCTCGGTTCACAAAGAACCTGCCCTTGGTACCCTCAAACAGAATACCGTTATCACCTTCATTGGTGATCAGCAGCTCGGCACCATTCAGCATGTCCACCTTGATGTTGTAATTGATCGCGATGTCATACTTGTCGTCGACCAGCGGGTAGCCATTTTTGTCATATTCGACATCGAATTTGTAATTCAATGGAGTGACCTTGCGGGCTCGGTCTTGATTCAAAGCCCAACAAGCAATGTCGACGTGATGTGCTCCCCAGTCCGTCAGCTTGCCTCCGGAATAAGCGTGCCAGTTCCGGAAGGCATAGTGGCAATTACTGTAAAGCGGCACACCACCGCCGTAACCTTTTCGCATTTCAGCGAGCGCTCGATAGGGCACCTTAGGCGCTGGGCCGAGCCACATATCCCAATCCAATTCGGCTGGTACCGGAGCAACCGGAATGGCGGGTGAAGGCCCGAACCCACCGATCCCGCAAGTCACCTTTTTCACCGTCCCAATGCGTCCTGCTCTGACCAGCGCAATGGCCTGCAGGAATCTCTGGCCTGACTCGGTACGCTGCATCGTCCCAACCTGAAAGGTGCGACCGGTTTTTTTCTTCACTTGCTCAATCAACTTGCCTTCGGCAATCGTCAACGTGAGCGGTTTTTCGCAGTACACATGCTTGCCAGCCAACATCGCCTCGACGGCAACCTTGGTGTGCCAGTGATCCGGAGTGGCAATCATGACGGCATCGATATCTTTCCGATCGAGGACTCGCCGGTAATCACCATAGGAATCAGGTTTCTTACCCTGACGTTTTTCCAATTTCTCGACGTTGGTGCCAAGCACCTTTGAATCCACATCGGCTAACGCAGCAAAGTCCGCAAATTTGGTGGACTTGTTAGTGATAGTAACGCCCTGGTTCCTCAGACCAATCGTGGCGAACACAGGTCGCTCATTGGGAGACTGAAAACCAAAAGCTTGGCCGGACGATAACAGGCCACCCGATGCTAAACCCGCCGCAATGGTTCCTTGAACAAAACCCCGACGTGTCAGACTGCGTTTGCGATGCATATTTAAGAATCCCGAATGAACAGACAATGAGTGAGTAAGGTGCAGTGGTCAAAACGTCGCAACTTCCGAGCAAGTGCCACGCACCCGCAAGCTGGATGCCGCACATCGCCGCTGCGACGATCGCAATATTCTACACCCTAGGATAGTCTGGCTCATCACGCCTGTGCCAACAACGAGACAATTCATGGCAAAACGACACCCCGGTAAAATCACTCCCCATACAGTGCTCGCCAAGTGCCCTGCGCTCGAAAGGCAACCATCAAGGCAATCTCGTTTTTCGGCTATGCCCAGCAACGACTGACCATCACCAACTTAAGTCCATTACTGGCAAGGGATTGAATCAATCACTCCTCCCTCATTGCGTTCTTTGCTTGGCCCAGGACTCAGCTCGGAAAAGTTCGCAAATCGCATTCACAAGTTGCGCATCCCTCCGCCATTACCCACGGTGCATTCTATTGAGCGGTTCCATCGTACGGTCGCTCTCGCTGGAGAACCTGATCTGATGTACGAAGCTCAAAGCGATCCACTTCGTAGGGTGAAAGAACAGCCTTGTCGCCCTTGCGAACTGTTAAATCAAACCTCGCGTCATCGACAATGGTTACCTCCAACATCACCACTCCATACCCCGTTCGGCGCAGGCGATCCACTTTGGCATTGATTCGTTCAGGAATATTCCTTCGCATCCCGAATTGCACGGACAACATTTTTCCAGGGTCGGCAGAATCATCAAATCGCTTCAATGACGAAACCAATTCATTGAAGAATTCAGTCTTGCGAAACTCAACTTGGGAATCATCTTCCTCGATCAGATAAAATAAATCACCACTGAATTCTCCCACGCCGAACAGCCGGCTGGACGCTGGCGTCTGTGGCTCAGCAGACTGCTTCAGACAGCGTACCGCATCGGCTGCGGCCACCCATCGGGAACCGTTTCCTACCGCGCAAAGCCCTTCGTTAACAAGACATTGGATCACCGACACGGCGATCTCATGATCTGCCTGCGCGGTGGTCGGTCCGGCGGCAAGTCCCACCAGCCGTATCTGCGAAGACGATTCAGCAATTGCTGGTTTTAACTTCTGCGAATCACAATATTTGGATGCCTTAGTACCATCTATCGGATCCTGCGAAATAAAGATGCGGCCTTGCTTGCTTTCAACCACCCACATGTCCGGAGAACCGTCAGGCAGAACAACACGTTCAACATGAACATCTTCACCCAAAACTGTCGCCAAGTCCGCTTGAAGTTGTTCCTGCCGATAAGGCTGCCGATCGCGGAATAGCATGCGCAGGTCAAATCGCCGTGGTAGGCTCGCTCCATAAGCGGGATGTCGCTGCGGCAGTTGGTTGGAAGGAACAACCTTGCGCCAATCCAAGTGCAACAAATCCAGGTCCGTATAGAACTGCTCCTTCTGACTTTGTCGCAACTGTGAAAACTGACGACCAGCCTGCTCGACATTCTGTTGACTCAAAGCCACCAAGGCAACGAGGTCTTGCCGAGCAGCCAACATCGCCGCACTTCCCGCAAACTGCATGGCCTGATCAGGCTTTCCGATCCGCAGCGCCGCCCGAACCAAGCGTTCCAACTCGACCGATAAATTTTCCGTTGACGCCAGTCGAAGCACGTCAGTTGCCTGAGCAACAACTTGCTCGTAGTTCCCTTGCTCGAAATCGATTTGCTGGCGAAATTGCACTCGCCTTAATTCATCATTGGCCCCCCCCTGGGTCTGCAACAAACGTTCACAATTCGGCCAGTCAAAATCTTGAATTAAACGCCGAGAAACCAGCGCAAACATACTTTGCGTAGGCACGAGACGAAAGGCTTTCGTTGGATCATCTTGCAACTGGCAAAATTCCACCAGTTTGTCTTGGTATAAGTAAGCTCGATAGTCACGTGCCTCAGTCTCATCCGCCTGCTTCAGCAACTCAGCGACTACACGAACCGCCGCATCGGTGTCACCCTCGTGGTGTTGAAATAGCGCTTTGTAAAACTTGAAGTCTGCAGAGTCGGCATCAAGTCGTACCAACAGGTTTTCGAAGTCTGAAAAATCAGCGCGTCGGGTCTTGATGCCAAGCAATTGAGTGACTGACGAGACATCGGTCGCCAAATCCAACACACCCGAACGGTCACCACTTTGGTACAGAGCGTTCATCAATCCCAAACGAACCATTTCCCGATCATCATGGGATGGGGGCATGGAGGCTAGTGAATTGCGCAGACTGTCGGCGGCCAGTGCAAATTTCCCCAAGCTACTTTGGGCAAAACCATTTTGATAGTGCGCTACAAAGTTATCCGGCTGTGACTTCAACACCCATTGCGACACCGCCAACATTACTTCGTCCGAGATACTCGCTTCATAGTCGCTCACTTCGCAAATCGTATCGAAGTTTTTCGTCGGCGTTTGACTACTAGACAACACTTCAACCATCTGCGACTCATCCAGGTCATACCAAAAACCATATCGCAATTCTTCCGGATCTTCCTCGATGTTCTCGTCGATCCACTTCAGCATAGCGACAGCATTTTTGACACTGGAATCCGCATACATGCCGGCAAGCACCGCCGCCTGAGATCGAGGATGCGTCTCCTGCAAGTGCGCGCGAATCAACTCGAACCGGTCGGCAAAAAAGTCCGCGTCACCGAAACGTCGGGCAAGATACACATACGCGGCGTCACAACTCGGCGATTTGTCAATTTGCGAGAACAGCGTCCGATTCTCGTTGTCGTTATTCAGTTCGATTAACTGAGCAATGGCGGGAAAGTTCTGCTCACGGCTCGCCACAGTCAGCATCAGAAGTTCGCGCTCGGCACTCGTATCGCCCGTGTTGCGATAGCAGGTGGCCAATTGCGATTGCGCATGCGATGTCGGACCGAGCAACGCAATGAAATCCCGGTAAGCCTTTCCCGCAAGCTCGAATTCACCTTGCTCAAACAGGATATCACCCGCCAAGCGATAAGCGCCCGGCACACTCTCTCGGTCAACAATCTTGTCCAGCAACGCTAGGGCACGCTTATTTTGTCCCTCATGATACCAGCGAGTCGCGGTAATCATGAACACACTAGGGCGCAGCGCCGCTGGTCCGGTGAACTGTTCACATTCTTCAAGGATTCGCTTGACCTCCTGCTCCCGCTCGAAGGCTGATAATTGTTGCGTCCCCGTTGCCAGATACTCATAGCAAAGACCGACATACTCGCCATAGCCAACGTCCTCCGACGCCGATGCGTCAATGAGAATTGCGTTTTCTGAGGAGTCCCGCAGCCCCAATTCAAGCTGCGACCAATCATAGATTTTGAACTCCTCATCATCAGCAAGCCACCAAATGTGAGGTTCACTCGTCCTGTAACCACTCAGGGCGTAACTCACGTGGACTCGAAGCTTGTTGGAGCCTTCATTTTCAATTCGCGTGATTTCATAGTTTGCAAACGAGGCCGGACCAATGATTTGCTGCTTAAGAGTATCCTTCCACACGCCCCGGTACAGAGTGTAATCGACATGATCATTGCGCAGTTTCTCGGAACGTCGGATCATTTCATCCAGGTGCCGATCGTAATCGATGAATTCCAATATTTCCGGATTCACATTGTCGTCCAAAACCGCCTGTAACCGATCCACGAATTCAACAACCCGGTCGTATTCTGGATGCTCCTGCGGATTCGTCGGCTGCAACATGGCCATCCTGCCAAGTTGGATATCCTGCGCGGCCTCGTCACGCAGTGCTTGCCCACCTCCCGAATTCGAATTGCTTTGAATATCTCCCAAGGGGAAGAAGCTGAAACCTTCTTCGTTCTCATTGATTTCAAAAATCGCGAATGACGCCAAACACACCACGCCAATCATAAACGTTAAGAAAATGCCGACGATTCCCACAAGACAACCGGCAACAATGCATCCCGACCGACCACCTGGATTCCGTGGCTCCGCAGGCATCGCCATCACGACGGGAGACGAGTCTGGCTTCGATTCGCTCATAGCAGCACACCCCGTTTTATCTGGTCCGAACTGATTGCCACGCATTCTAACGGATCACTGAAACGAGCTGCAACGAAAAAGGATGGCAACTCATTCCAGAAGCTATTGCCCGCGCCGCCACTCAATCGGAAATTTCGCACACGATCCCAATTGCAGTTCGACCAGAATATGGGCCGTCTCTGCGTCGTCAAAGACTTCAGCTTTATGCAGCGAAGGCTTCAGGACAGAATGTCGTGAAGCACGTGGCCTTGCACGTCAGTCAGGCGAAAGTCACGGCCACCATGCCGATAAGTGAGAGCCTCATGGTCCACCCCGAGCTGATGCAATACCGTGGCCCACAGGTCATAAACGGTCGATTCGTTTTCCACAGCGTGGCAGCCGAGGTCGTCGGTGGCTCCGTAAGTGATGCCACCTTTCACGCCCGCGCCGGCGAGCCACACGGAGAAGCCATAGGGATTATGGTCACGACCATCTCCGCCTTGAGCGTATGGTGTGCGACCGAATTCACCTGCCCAGACGAGCAATGTTTCGTCGAACAGGCCGCGCTGCTTCAGGTCGCGGATCAGTCCGGCGATGGGCTGGTCTACCTGCTGAGCCATTTCGGCATGTCCGGTTTTCAATCCGCCGTGCTGATCCCACGGATTGCCGGCCTGCCCCGTTTCGGTCGGACGCGGCAGGCATGTCAATTCAATGAATCGCACGCCTCGTTCGACGAGTCGTCGGGCCAGCAAGCACTGGCGTCCATATTCCACGGTTTCTTTGACACGAGAATCCATCCCATAGAGCGAACGCGTTGCCTGCGTTTCACCGCTGATATCCAGAAATTCGGGCACAGCAGATTGCATGCGATACGCCGTCTCGTAGTTCTGGATCGCTGATTCAATCTGTTCAGCTCCTCGTGATACCTGAAGATGGCGACGATCCTGCCGTTCAATGAACCTCATGCGCAGACGCTGCAGGCGGTCCGATTCACGGGGAACGATATTGGACAACGATTCGGCTCGCGAAGGATCGATCAGCGAGCCATGGTACATGCCGGGCAGGTAACCATTCCCAAAGTTGTTGATCCCTCCCAGCGGCGCTCCACCACTCGCCAACACGACAAATCCCGGCAACTCTTCACATTCGCTGCCTAGCCCATAGGTCGTCCAGGCTCCCACACTCGGATGGCCTGCCAGGGAAAATCCCGTGTGCATGAAATAGTTAGCCTGCGCATGCTCGCTCGCCGTACTCGTCATCGAACGGATCACGGCAAGATCATCCACGCATGCGCCCATGTGGGGAAACAGTTCACTGACCGGCAGACCACTCTTACCGCGCGGCCGAAACTTCCACGGGCTGGCGAGCACGTTGCCACTGGTGACAAAAGTCGCCGGTTTCACCAACTCCGGTAACGGCTTGCCCTGTAATGCGTTCAAACGCGGCTTGGGATCGAACGTATCAACAGCCGAAACACCTCCCGACATAAACAGAAAAATGACGCTCTTCGCGCGCGGTGAAAAATCTGTTCGCGCGGCTGACATCGAATTTTTAGCCCGCGGCGAGGTTTCGTTGCCAAGTGTGCCTCGACCGAGCAAACCGGATAAAGCCACCGTGCCAAAACCGTTCGACGCCTGACTCAACAGTCGTCGGCGAGACAACCTGGTGCGCGGTTCATTCCACATAAATGAACTCCTTCAGGCAAAACAAAGCGTGAGCCACATCTCGCCAAACAAGTTGTTGCCGGGTCGATGGGTCGCTAATGCTAGCGTGTTCATTGGACAGCTGCGCTGCGTACTCAAGTGTTGCCTGTAACTCCTCGTCAGTCGGATGGCGTGCAAACGCCAGTTCATACATGATGCGCACACGCTCCGCCCGATCGTGCTTGGCTTTCACAAGTTGCTTGGCCCATTTGCTCGCCTGTTCAATCACGAAGGAATCGTTCAGCATGGTCAGCGATTGTGCCGGTACGTTCGTCACATCACGTCGGCCGCGCGTGACAGATGGCTTGGGCGCGTCAAATGCTTCCAGAAACGGATTATGGGCGTTGCGACGGATGCGCAAATAGACACTACGACGGCCGTTTCCGTCCAGCGGGCCGCGTGGCCCACCACCGTCCGTCTTCTTCATGTGATAGACATCGACACCCCGCCCATACATGCGTAGATCAAGCTGACCAGACGTGGCCAGAATACTATCGCGGATCGCGTCGGCGTCCAATCGTCGCAACGGCATGTGTGACAGAAACAGGTTTTCAGGATCGACATTCATCGCTGTGTCACTTGCCACAGACGACTGACGAAATGCCCGCGACGTTACCAGCCATCGCAACATCGATTTGATCGACCAGCCGTTTTCGACGAACCGTAACGCCAGATCGTCCAGCAGCTCCGGATGCGTCGGTTTGGCGCCCAAGTGTCCGAAGTTATCGACCGTCACCACAATTCCCTGTCCGAACACGTGATGCCATAGCCGATTCACGAACACCCGTGCAGTCAGTGGGTTCGTGGCAGACGCCGTTTGCTCTGCCAGCTGCAGCCGAGGGCTTGGGGCACCTGAAGCAGGCGCACTCCCCAATAGTGACAGCCCACCACGGGGGACCGGCGCGCCAGGACGCGTGTGCTGACCACGCTCGAAAAGGGGTTGGTCAAACCCCTTGATTTCGATCACCCCCGGCGCGCGCCGGGCGACAGGAATTTCCGCTTCAAGCTGCCGATAACGAGCGATCAGATCGCGCAGCTGCGGCAAAGCATTCAATGTGGTTGGCAACAAATCTCGCTGCACAAAAAAATTCAGGAATGCCGTTTCGTCATGCGTTCCGGATCCAGATTGCCAGGAGCGAACCGCCATCTGCAGACATTCTGTATATCGCGCCGCCAGGTCGTCACTTGATGTGGGCACAGCGCCCCGCAACAGCACCGTGGTTGGCATCGTGGTTTCTCGGGGCGTTTCGGCGCGTTTGCCGGTGACCACCTGAGTTACCCCAAAATGCGCGCGGTCCTTTAGGTCGGTCACGATTTCAATATAGGCGTGTGAACCAATACGACGCGACGTATCAAGCCGGAGCCAACCGAAGGCATCTTGCTTCAGTAGCGCCTCGGGGTAGATTGCGCCGCCGCCAAGCGGATTGGGATAGTTCTCGATTACAACCCTTATGCGGCCATTCCGCCCCAACGCGCGGACATAGATGTTGTTTGTATCGATGGTAAAACGAGGCGAGGTTAACAAACCGGCATGACGATCGCTGATGGCATGCGAAAACACGCCGGCGGAGACGATCCCCTTCAACACACGCTGGCCATCCGGCTCAACATGGAATAAGCCATTTGCACCAGCCGATTTTGTTGAGGCAGCCACCCCCGGACCAAATCGAAACCAGTCGTCACCCTGCTGAGACTGCGCGTCCCATACGGTTGTGAATTGCGTTCGATTGAAGTCGCGCCGGGCTTTCCGTTCCGCCTGCGAGAATTCAACCTGTTTGGCCCAACGCTCACGCCACCCTACCTCAGAGGCCGGCGGATCGTCCGTCACGAACTGCAACCAGACATGCAAGGGATTGTCCGGGTTCTCGCGCGCCTCGCTGAATGCTGCAAGCCACGGATCACCTTCTCTTACCTCTAGCAACTCCAGTTCCTTGCGCAAACGCTTTTCTTCTGTGTGCAGTGAAGCAAACTTATCTCGCTGCTCTGCATCGAGTACGGCGGCGATTTCCTCGGCCGAAACTCGATCCGGACCACCTCGGTACGATGCACGAACTTCCGCCACCGTGAGTGGGCGCGTGTAAACACGTGCTTCCTCCACTTCTCCACGAAACGGAGGATTGGCACCCGTCACACGCTGGCCGAAAAGAAACTTTGCTTTGTTCTTCCGGAACGGATAAAGCGTGCCTTTGTGATACGGCTTCCCGTAACGTTCACCATTTCGATACAACGTGATGGAATTATCTGCGGCGTACACAATCGCAATATGAATCAACTCGCTCGGAACAGCCTCCTCCGGGCCGCCCGGATCTTGTGAGCGTTGGAACCCCTCGCTGCCAGCCATCCAGCTTCTGGCCTTCAACTCGCCGTAGACAATGGAATCAAAGAAGCGTCTATCCAGTGTGTCGATCCCCACGACACCCCCACCGCTCTGATTCACCCTGGCAAGTGTGACCCAGGCTTCCAGCGTTTTTTCGCGTATGTCGTGCTCCAATGGCACCGTTCGCATGCTGGCACGGACACCGTCAAGTATCAGCCGACCATCCCGAATGGCGGCACCGTCCAGCAACTCACCGTGATGCCTCCCAACGCTGTCGCGGGCATCACCGTCAAAGCTCCACTGGGCAAACGGCGCCGGTAATGCCGGCAAACTTTGCAACTCGGGGCGCGGAGCGAACTGACGGCTTCCCGGCGCGCCACCCGAGTTCGTTTTCGCTTGCTCCTGCCTGCGGATCAGGGCCATCGGTCGGGCAAGTTCTTCGAGAGCGGCAATTGCTTGGCCTGTTTTCGACAATCGCGTCTGCAAATCGGCCACATGCGCCGCGCGTTGCATCTGGTCTTGGAGTCGCGTTCCAAATGTCTGCAGCGTACCGAGCCATGCCTGGACGAGTTCCTTCTGAATCGTTTGCTTGAGACGCGTTATTTCATCGCGATTCGTCTCAAGCACTTCGGGGGAGTCAATCACCACATGGCTCGGCCGGCAACTCGCAAAGATGCCATACAGTGCGTAGAAGTCTTCCTGGCTGATGGGATCAAATTTATGGTCGTGGCACCTTGCGCACGATGCCGTTAGGCCAAGAAACGTCTTGGAGTAAACGTCGATCTGATTATCAACCACCTTGACCTGATCACCTAATGCGTCAATGGGAATGAAGCCAAGTTCGACCATGCGTAAATGGGCCGGTCCAATCGCGGATTCGTTGATTCGATCTGTGGCATTCCAGCGTGGCTCAGGCAACAGATCGCCCGCGATCTGCTCGCGCACAAACTGGTTGTAAGGCACATCACGATTAAAAGCTCGAATCAGGTAATCGCGATAACGATAAGCGTTCGCCAGTTCTGGATCGGCTTGACTGCCGTGTGACTCGCAGTAGCGAACAAGGTCCATCCAGTGCCGTGCCCAGCGTTCACCGAACCGCTGCGAATCCAACAGTCGATCTACCACGTCTTCATAGGCTGTGTCCGATTCATCTGCGAGAAACGCGCGCATTGCCTCCCGCGTCGGCGGCAACCCCGTCAGCACAAGGGACACGCGACGAAGTAACGTTCGTTTGCCGGCGTCATCCGACGGTGTGAGCCCTTGCTTCTCCATGGCCCTGAGCAGAAATCGGTCAACCGGATGCGCTGACCACGTCGTGTCCTTGACGACCGGCTCCCGCGGCTTCACTGGTGTTTGAAAACTCCACCATTGCCGACGCTTGGCAAACTTCGCTTCCCACGAAGTGGCCTTTTCCAACTCGTTCGCCGACGGCGGCTTATCTCGCGGATCGAACGCCCCTAACGTGATCCAACGTTCAAAATCAGCAATGACTCCAGCGTCCAATTTCGCACTGTCCTGGGGCATTTTCAGTCCGGCAACCTCATGCCGCAAAATCGCCAGTAACCGACTTTGTTTCGGCTTGCCCGGCACGACGATCTCACCTCCATCGCCGCCCTGAAGTAAACCGGCGCGATGGTCGAGCGCCAAGGAACCGGCAGCCTCCCTGGTCGAGTTGTGGCACGCGTAGCAGTGCTCGACCAGCACCGGACGAATTCGAGTCTCAAAGAAACGCTGACGGTCTTCCCGCGATCCTGGCTCCTGAGCTGACACAACGGCGCAGCATAACCCGGCAAGAAGCACCTGAGTCAGCCGTGTGTTACGTAATGAAACCATCGGTATACCAGAGAGAGCAAATATCGAGTACTACTCGTTACATTGTGTGATCCAGGGAACAGTGCATGTAACCGCATATTACTTTACCAAGAAATCATGACGAGAGCTTTGCAACTGCGACGCTCGACATCGCGGACCGCAAAAATTCATTTTCCAACAACAACGGTGAAATCACGACGTTGCAGGCATTCGCCGGGCAGGGGCCCATACCACAACCGCCCGGCAATCAACAACAAAAGGCGGTCACTCAGGAAGCGACCGCCTTTCGCCAGACAGATGACAAACCGCAGCTCAGCATCTTCGGAACTCAATCTATCGTGAAACCTTCGAGCAATCCCTCGATGCTCCACTCATAAGCACCCATGTCGATTTGGCGACCGGTGACACGCGAGTTGCCTACGATGTCGTGAGATACAGGGCACAGGTAATCGCGGCCGGTGTCAATGCACGGAGAACTTATCCGCAGATTGCCATTCACACGCAACTGGGGGTCGGTGTTGATCACACCAATTCCAATGAACGAAGTCAACATTCCCCAGTTCTTAATGCAGCAACGACAAACACCCGTAGGCGGGGCGTTACACTGAGCCTCCAGAGCTGTCGCAGCGGAGAAGGCATAATTATCCCAGAGGATGGTATTCCACAATCGGGACCTGCTGATCGCCCAGTTGAGCAGCCAAATCCCCCCGCCATTGTCTGCAAAATTGTTTGCGACAGTACAGTTAATGACGTCCAGTCCCAAACCCATGCCTCGCGCATGAATTCCACCACCGTTACCGCCAATCACGTTGTTCATCACAACGCAATTCACCATCTCGCAGTCACCAAAGCTGTTCAGAAAAATTCCTCCACCGTGGGCGGCAACCGCATTGCCATCAAATCGCGTTCCCTCCATGTAGACATCGGATGTGCTGCTTCCCTGTGAGACGTAAAGGCCACCTCCATTTAGGTTCGCTTGATTTCTTTGAAACCTGGAATCGTAGATTTTGATTTGCTCACACGCCACCAGCGCGACCCCCGCGCCATGCAATCTCGCTTTGTTGTTGCGAAATGTGCTACCCAAAATCACGACCTCTTCACAGTCTTTGGCATAAACGGCCCCACCTGAAGCATCTGATTGATTCGTATCCAGCACGCAGTCGAAGAATTGCAGGTACCTGCAATTCTCGACATACACGGCACCGTGGTGACTGCCGGTGAAGCTGCTTGAGCCGCTGAAGCTGCAACCGTCAAAACTAATCTGATCTCCGTCCGCATACAGTTTTCGATCTCGGCCAGTAAATCGCACATCATAGAAATGAATATTGGTTCCGCGGATCTCGAAAGCACTTGCACCCGACGACGAAACAATCGTCGCTCCGCCGGGAACATGACTGATCACTCGGCACTCGTCCGTCACGACCAACGTTGCCGCGGGCGTATAATTGGCGGCAGCGAGAACAATGTCGGTATTGGGAGAACTGGCGTTGGCTGCCGCGACCGCCGAGGCCAGCGTTTTGAATGCGGTGGCCCAAGAGGTACCGGTTCCCAATGGAGGTGCGGACGGATCAACGTAGATCGTCTCTGCCTGAACGCGCGCAGTAACCATCGTCACTAACAACAAGCCAAGGGTAGCGAATAGAAGCTTCACAGACATGAGAAGTCCTTTCAAAATGGAACAGTGGACAAGAGACACTCGCATTGTCCACAGCGTCCTCTCAGGAGCTCTCAGGCGCTGCAATCTCGTAATTCAAAGATTTTCCGGCATCGGCTCAGGCAGTGCGGTTAGGTTCCGTGTGCGATAGAACCCACCGCCCACGCGTTGCGTCAGGGCCCAAAACGACCGCCTTCACCCCCGATCCGGCGAGCAAGGCAAGTGCGATCCGCGCCAACAAGCAACTCGCCATCACATCGCAGGCGGCATTCAGTTGTTCTGAAATGACTCGCTCAAGACAACCTGGCGGACGAGACTTCGCAGGCCGCCGTTCTTCTCATCAAGTTCGGTGACAACCTGATCGATGCTGGGGCGGTCGCCGATCTCGAGCTCACGTCCCAAGGCGTAGGTCAACAGTTTCTCCGCCAGACAGCGGGTAAACCGATCCTGACGATCGACGAGTAGCTGGCGGAATTCCGGAACGGTTTGAAACCTCTCTCCACCCGGAAGTTTGCCGGCAGCGTCAATTGCATTCTTGTCTTCGTATTGGTCGCGCCAGGCTCCCACCGCGTCGAAGTTTTCCAACGCAAAACCAAGCGGATCGATCTTGCGGTGGCACTCGGCGCACGTCGCACTTTCCCGATGTTTTTCCAGTTGCTGACGAATACTGACCGCACCGCGAATGTCTGGTTCGATCGCAGGGACATCCGGGGGAGGGGGAGGCGGGGTGTAACCTAGCAGCTTCTCCAACACGTAGATGCCACGAATGACGGGCGACGTATCGACACCGTTGGCCGAGGCCGTCAGGAAAGCACCATGTCCCGGCAACCCACCACGTCGGCTACCTTGCAAGGACACACGTTGCAGTTGATTTCCTTGGACGCCTTCGATGCCATAATGCAAAGCAAGTTCGCGATTGAGAAAGGAATAGTCGGCGTTCAAGAATTCGCGCAGCGGAAGATCTTGATCAAGTACGTGGCGAAAGAACGTTTCTGTTTCCATCCGCATCGCGGTTTCCAGATTATCGCGGTAGTACTCCAGAAAACTTTCCGCTGGAGGCATCGTGCCAATGTTGTCCAGATCCAACCATCGCCGCACAAATTGCCTGACAAATCGATCCGACTTGGGATCGGCAAGCATACGGTCCACTTGCGTTGACAACCGGGATCGTAATTTCCCGGCAGAAGCCAGACCCAGCAGCACGTCATCGGGCGGAGATGACCAGAGGAAATAGGACAAACGCGACGCCAAAGCAACCTCGTCCAACTCACCTTCGCCAAGATTCAAATACAAGAAACCGGGCGAACAGAGGATGGCTTGGCAACCAAGCTGAAGGGCATTTAAGGGCTCCATCCCGGAGGCAATTTTCCCAGCGACAAGCCGCTGGATCGCCGCCAGTTCACCGTCTACTGGTGGACGGCGAAACGCCTTCGCTGCAAATGCTTCGATTCGCTCAGAGACCGTTGCGGCATTCAATTCCTCCGGAGTCAGCTCGCCATACAACGCGCGATGGCCGGCTGTTGGCCAAACATCGAGATGCGGGCCAGCAACCTCAATCTCCCAGACTCTCAGACGCGGACCTCGGTAAGCTTTGAGCACTCCGTGTGCCTTCTCCGTGCTGCCCTTCATTCCGACGAACGGTTTGAATTCTGGTTTATCCGCAGCATGCGTTGTCAGCACGCGAACCATTCGCTTGGCAGACAGTGGGCCATTGCGAAATCGGACTTCCGGCTCGTAACCGGCTTCCATATACACGTTCCATTCAAACCACTGCGGTTCTTCACTTGTCAATTCAACACGCGCCAGGGAGGTCATCTTCGAGACGTTTCCGGTACTCGTAACACTGCCTCGCCGATCCACCGCCGCGATCTCCATCACCAGCGGGTCACCGTTTCGAAAATCGCCCAAAGCTTTACCATAGTCATGCACACGACTCACCGCTGCGGCACGCACACGGATGGTATAGATACCACTCTGGGCAACGCCACCTTGGCGAAACAGCGGCAAAAAGCCAAGATGCCCGCCGCGATAATGGCGGCCGTAAAGATCCGTGTAGGGTGTTTCCGGAATAAAACGAAAGCGATCGACCTGAAAGAGTTTCGGCAAGCCACTGCTCTGCTTGCCCTGAAAGTAGAACGGCGACTTTTGCACGTATTTCCTGGACACGGGTCGTTCCCCGAACTGAGTAGCTCGACGGATCGCTTCTTCAGCAGCAGCAAAGTAGTGATCCAGCAACCTGCCGGAGGTAACCAGGCTGGCGCCATTGTTATCGAATCCGTGAACTTTAACTTCCGCTGGAAACTCTTCCGCGGGATTCCACACGTCCACATTGAGCCCCAAGAGATCACCGATGGTCTGCCGGTATTCCCATGAATTAAGTCGCCGCAGGACGCTGTGACCGCCAGACGCTTTCAGTTCAGCACGAGCTTTCGCCAGTTGTTCGGTCAGAGCTGCAATCACGCGGGCCCGTTCTGCTGCCGTGGGCTGAGGCTCGCCTGCAGGTGGCATATTCTCGAGATTCAATTGATCGACGATTTCCTGATAGCGTGTCAAATCGTCAAGGTTCTTGATTTGCCCGGACAGCTCGTCAAATCGTCGATCCGCCTTCTGTTTCTGGCCACCGTGACACCGGATACAGTGTTTCTGAACAAAAGCAGCAGTCCCGTCATCCGCGTCAACAATCGTACTGCACACGAGCAGAAGTAAAGCGCCAGCTTGAATGGTCGTTTTCATGCCCTGCCTCCTACCCGATTTCCATTGGTGAGAATGTCCCTGTACTCCTGCCAAATCGGTCAGACTCAGCGCCAAACCAACGCAGGACGGATAGCCACAGGTTCGAAAGCGGCACACGCTGACTTGCCTCAGGTGCACAGACGACGTGGCCCTGATGCTTCAATCCGCCTCCGGCGAGCAACACGGGGAGGTCGCGGTTACTGTGGATCGAAGCGTCGCTCATACCACTACCAAACACGATCAGCGTGTGGTCAAAAATCTGTGCTTCCTTCAATCGAGAAATAAAATCACTCAGCTTGGAGGTCAGAAATGCTTCTACGATCTGGAGCTGACCGATGCGATCTGCTGATTTCCCATGGTGCGACAACGAGTGGTAACCGCCCAGATCCAGTTCCGCCGTACGGAATCCCATCCCGGTTTCCAAAGTCGCAACACGGGTGGAGTCGGTCTGCAAAGCTAACGCCATCAAGTCATAAAACAACGCCACCTCATCGATATGCTGTCGCTCTTCGTCCAGTACTTCATCCAGAGGTGACCTGGGCTTGGGCCGATCGAGCCACTCTTGTGACATCTGCAATCGTCGCTCGACATCACGAACGGAAGTCAAATACTGTTCCAACTTGTTGCGATCTGCCACATTCAGAGTGCGTTGCAGAGCGTTCGCGGAATCACTTAAAGCGTCAAGCACACTACCTCGATGCTTGAGACGCGTCCGCTCGGCTTGCCGTTCCTGTTGTGGTGAATTAACAAAGAGACCGCGGAACAAGGTCGCGGGATTATTGACTGGCGGTACGTGCACACCCGCGCGGGTCCAGCACATATCGGTACCGTCGACAATCCCGGTATTGATCGAAGGAAATCGAGTAGCGCTGCCAACGTGCTCGGCAGCGGCCTGGTCGAGTGAAATATTCTTTTCCGGAAACCCCGTGGCTTCCTCCTTTTTGATACCGGTCAGAAATCCTTGAACCGCCTTGTGACCTCCATTCAGGCCATGATCCAGATGAGAAAACACGGTCACCCCGTCGCGATGCTTCTCGAGCGGTTTGAGCGTCGACGTCAGCTCATAATCCTTGCCAGCTACCTTGGGAAAGAAATTGCCCGGATAGAACCCCAGGTGATTGCCGACACAGACCAGTCGTCGCGGCGACGGACCGTCCGCTGCTGTATCCGCTGCCAAACTTTCGAGTACCGGAAGCGACAACGCAATGCTCGTCCCCTGCAAAAACCGACGGCGGTTCAAGTGTGTCAATTCATACATCATCAATCACTCACTGAGAGGTTAAATTGTCATCTGTCGCCACCAGCACGCGGATCTGGTCCACGCCATTGGTGACGTTGAAAGCAACACGAAGCACACGGCGATCGAGACTCAAACCGACCATATCCGCATCATTGATTCCCCTGCGAAAGATATCGCGAAAGTTTGTCCCAGGAAGAGCCAACTGTGCATCCGAAGCATCCAACAGGTCTTTTTGCAGGATCAAAGCCACGATCGGACGATCGAAATGCAATTCGCCCTGGAACTCTTGCTTCACCGACACGGACTCATCATGGCCTGGATTATATTGTAGTAGGAAGCTGTCGACTCGCACGTCTTCGGACAAGGTCACTGTTTGCTTGCGAAACGGACGCCGGTAAGTCCCCGGATCCGTGCCGTTGACCACGTCACCCTGCTTCAGCAGAACATCCTCGCGTTCTGGAAACAGCAGCAACGAATCATGGTCTTCCACCAACCCCGGTGAATGCCGCTCAGTGGGTGACGCCACGCGAACGTTGCCAACCAACTGTTCGACTCCGAAAGACACGCGCCATGTGTCCAGGAACTGGTCCATTGCATAAGGAATAGCACGTGGTGCTTCTGCGGCCGCCGTCAGTGCCACCGTCTGGCCACCGATGAGACGACGCTGACCATCCAGTTCGATTTCGCCCTCGAACACGGAGATCGCAGTGTCGCCTGCACGATCGACATCGACACCGAACGAAGTCCCCAAATCGGTGACTCGCTGATAGGGAGTTTCCAGCACAAAACCTTTGATCTCACCCGGCACGCGCACCGTCGCCACGCCGTACCGGAGCTGTGCCGAGTTGGGGCCCAGCAGCTGGAATTCCGCCGGCCCCTGAATCGCCAATCGTGCGCCAGACTGAAAGTTGACCTTGATTCTCCCTCGGTCAAACTTCAACACCTGTCTGGAGTGCAAAGCATCACCTGAGGAGATTCCAGGAACCTGACGAACGTTCTGAACCGTTGCGACGACGCGACCATGATCCGTTCCGCGGGGCACGAGCAGCCACACAAATGCCACCACCACCGCCGCCGCCACTCCGGTCATTCCAATCCACCGCAACGTCCTCTTGCGCCGTGGCAGAGGTGTTCGCCCAACTTCAGCGGCCAGTCTTGGCGCTGCACTTTCGATGCGTTGCCGTACGCTCTGTGAAATGTCAACCGATACATCTTGACGTTCCAGGCTGTCCTTGACCGTCTTTGAAATACCATCTGACCTCATCATGTGGAGCGCCGCCAACGTGTTGCCTGTGCGCAGCTCCTCCACAAATGCTGGCAGATTTGCCGCGTCTTCGTCAAACCACTCCATGAGCTCGCGGCACTCCGCTTCGCTCAACGCGCCGTCTTGAAAATCTTCCAGCAGTCTTTGCCAGCGTGCTTCCTTCATAGGGTCGCCTCCTCACCAAGACGACGCTCGATACACTCACGCAAAGCCTTGCGAGAGCGACTTAACGTGCTGGTAACCCACGTCACGGTCCGATCAAGCGTTTCGGCAATGTGTTTACACGACTGCCGCTCCTCATATCGTAGCCGCACGACCAAAGACGCTTGAGACTGCAAGGCGGTGATACACTCGCGCATGGCCGACAACACTTCTCGCTGACCTTCGTCCCAGGAACCCGCCATCTGCTCGCCCACACGAAGCTGCAAGGCAACGCTGAACTGACTCAGGTTCCGGCGCTCTCTTCGCTGACGTTCGAGTTCTGTCAAAATGAAATGCTTACAGATAACGCACAACCAGATTCCGAAATCGCGTTCCGGCTGATATTCATCCAATTGTTCATAAGCCCGAATGAAAGTCAGCTGAACCACTTCGCGAGCGGCGTCGAAATCGGGCAACCGATTCGCGGCATAGCCCAGCAACATGCCCTGATATTCGCGGACCACCGCTTCGTATGCGTCCAAGTCGCCACGGAGTATGTTTTCTATCGTCGTCTGCTGCATGCGGCCATCTTCTGAAGATGCGGTCGTTTTCGAAAGTAGGGTCGAAGCTGGAATTTGTCACAAGCAGCTTGCGTTCATCCACCAAATTTTCCGTGGGGAACCCTTTCGCATGCCATCACACCTCGGCGAGAACAGCGCTGCCAAGCACGATATCCAACCATGTCCAGAAGAATTGGACTTTTCCATAGTTCTAGCAACCACTTGCGACGACCTGACGGCTTGAGAAATCCCCCCCGTCCAGGATCATCACTTTCTTATACACTGCGATCAATTGCTCAATCCAGCGTTCCCCAGCCTGCATCTTTGGTCGCAGGGAACCAGGCCGGCGTGCAGTCCAGCGACGTTCCGAGTGCCGACAACGAATTTCAAGTAAGATTGCCCCCTGCAATCCCCTCGAACAGCGACGGTCAATGGAGTCACCTACCGGACTACTCTCGTCCTTTCTCCAAAGCTGGCGTGTTTTGCATTTGGCTCTTCGGTTTGCTCTTCGGTTTATTAACGGGTAACCTCCGCCCCCACTTAGCAGCCTCCTCCGGCATACCATGATCCCGATAGAGTCGCATAAGATCCGCAAGGCTCTCAATCACACGGCGCTCCATCAACCTAGGTATTTTCTTCCTTTGCGATGCTATTCCACTAAAAGCATCCTGCAAAAACGGCGCCGCGAGATCGTACTTCTGCTGTCCACAAAGACTATGCCCCAGTAAAAAACGCATGTAGTGTACGAGCCAAGTCTTGTCTGTCATTGATTCATCGACTTCCAGCCATTTACGGATGACGGGCTCAGCCTCGGAGTATTTCTTTAACGCCAAAAGATTCGACGCATGGCTGCGCAACAAATCCTGTTGCGAAGCGGACAGATCTGGCAAACCGCTCACAATTTCCAATGCCTCTACGGTCGTATCGTTAGCTGCCGTATAATTACGCTGCATATAATAAGTAGTTGCGATGTTATGCATGGTGTTCAGCGTATCGCGATGCTCCAGGCCGAAAACCTTCGCCTTGCGTTCCAGCGCCTTCTTGTAGAGTGGCAGCGCCAAATCTAGAGAGTCCCTTCGCAGGTAGCACAATGCGAGTTTGCTCATG
>NZVR01000007.1 GCA_002701545.1 Blastopirellula sp.
CATTGGCAGGGTGGGGTTCTGGATCCATTCTGAATGGATTGCTCCAAATGAGGATTTGGCCCAGCCAAGATTGAGCGTGGCAGCCAGGCTTGGTCTAAAGCCATGCCTCTCAGACTGGTGAAACGAGATGTAGCCCTAGCTGGTTCGGATGGTTGACCAAACGACAGGGATTGGCTTGATGTGCGGCTGATGGTTAAGACGTCATCGCCTCAATGTTCGAAATTCAAAGACTGTTGACTGCTGCAAACGATGGAGCCAACACGATGAAGCATCAACAAACGTGGGTTGACATGCTTCGGCCTTGCGTTGAGGAAGGCCTGGTCAGACCATTGGATTCTGTTGAGTCTTGCTGCGGACAGATTGCAGCCTTTCACTTAAGTGTCGTCTGAAAATGTCTCTTTTGACCAATCGAGTACGCCTTTGATATCTGTCTTGATCGATGCAATTACAAAGAAGCTCAGTGATAACACTCCTGTGATTCCTATCGCAATTGCACTGGCGTTGCTCATCTCTAAGTTGCCGTAAACAAATCCAAGTGATGAGGAAAACATCAAGCTGCTCTCGAGGTGCATGGCGTTGAGACGCAATTTCTCAGTCAAGCCAAACCTTATCCGCCGTATCAGAGCGCGTGATTACTTTTGTTTCTTGATGGTGCATGTTTTGGGCTTGCCTTTGAGTGGGTTGCCGATCCTGATGCGTTTGGAACAGGATCACTCCCGTGTTGAGCTGTGATGTGTAGTCTCCATTGAAGTTGCTCAGATTCGCTTGGCCTGATCTTTCGATGAGAACCAGTCGTTAAATTGCTTCAACTGTTGAAGCAGCGTTAGGCTTATTTGCTGCTTCGCTGCGGAGCTCAGAATTCGATGGCCTGTGGGTCAGATGCAGTTGATGACACATTCGCGCATCCATCTTTAGTTCGCCTGGCTGTCGCTCAATCGAAAGTTGCGTTGACCAATCGAGGCGTTCTAAACGCCAGCTGATGGTCTGATCGATTCGTCTTCAGCTCTGCTTTGGTGGGGTGTTTGATCAAGCTTGATTTGAGGTAAGAACGGCCTTGTCTTGGCTGCCTCGCTTCGGCGCGATGCACCCACTGCATCGGTTCTTGAATCCAAAGCTTGCCAGCGGCCCCTTGCGATCAGTCACGTTTGACTGTTCAAGCTTCAGGTTCTGTTTGGATGTCCTGAGATCGTTCGTCCACGATGATGAGGTTTGGCATGGTCAGGACCCATGATTAAAGTCAACAAAGACTGTTCTGAGCGGCTCATTGAGGAGCTCAGCATGAAGAGTTGGCCAATCTGGAGTTGCGACAGGAGCACATTTCCTTGGTCTTATTCTGAGAAGGAAACGTGTTTGATCCTTGAAGGTGAGGTGACAGTGACTCCAGATGCTGGCGAGCCGGTCACGTTTGGCCCTGGTGATATGGTCGAAT
This sequence comes from Blastopirellula sp., assembly GCA_002701545.1. Taxonomy (GTDB): domain Bacteria; phylum Planctomycetota; class Planctomycetia; order Pirellulales; family Pirellulaceae. The sequence goes on from NZVR01000007.1 coordinate 1,430, forward strand.
TTTCCGCAGGATTGTCTTGTACGTGGGATGTACACAAGGCAGTTAAAAAGCACTACAAATTTGGATAAAATGATGGATTGGCATGCTGATGCACTGGATTCTCTGAGGAAGGACGTCCCTTTTTTTGTGCGAGGAGCAGTTAAAAAAAGGGTTGAAAAGATGGCTGTTGAAGCAGGCTGCTTGGAGATCAGTCTTGCTTTCTATCGTCAAGCCAAAGATCGTATGGCTCCGCAAAAATAAATCTGTGGAATGGATGGGAGGGATCGCGTTGAGATGGATGCATCAACGCTGAATGTGATTTTTGCAAGTTCGTAGAAAATGAATTGATTAACTTGCGGTGAGAATTGATGGGGAAAATTCAATCAATGCAAGACGCTGTTTGTGGTGATGGTGTGGACCTTGCCTTTGAATTGTCTTGTCTTTGACATCCAGCAGCCTCGCCAGTGGGGCAGTTTGATGCCCAATTCGTTGGCTAGTCGCTTGTCGTGGATCCAGACAGGCTTGTCGCTCTTCAATGCCTGGAACCGAGCGACTGCTGGCGGTTTGATGATCATCCTCTTTGCGATCCTCGAGCTCGGGTGACTGCCCTTCCCCTTGCTTGAAAGGGAAGACGCTTTGACTTGGTCATGCCTTTGGAAGGCACTGTTCCGTGTCGCTCACCGCTCCACACTTGGGGGTTACATCTGCCTGTCATAAGGGGGCCTGGTTGATCCAGTCGTCGTTCTGGTTAGAGCGGGATGGCTGGATGGATGTGCCATTTCTGGGTTCTCGCTGTATCGAAAGGCACGCAAGGCTGTGGCTCGCAGGCGTGTAGGCGGTGTTGTGGTGCCTAAATGCCCACAGGAACAGGGCTTTTGGGGTAGGGATTTGGTTTGAAATAGGTCGTTTCAACCCTTCATCATCTTGAGAGCAGAGGGCGCTGGTACCGATTCACTCAGCCTGTCGAGCGGGTCGATCCGACAGGCTGATTCCCCAGTTGCTGCAAGAGAAGTGGCATCACATCTGAAGCGACGTAAGATGACCTCGCTTGCCCATCTGGCGGAATTGGTAGACGCGCTGGTTTTAGGTACCAGTGACTTCGGTTGTGCGAGTTCAAGTCTCGCGGTGGGCATTCATTTCCCTAATTTGGTCACGGAGTGTTGCGGTCGCCTTGCCTGTTGTCCGGATGACCGAGAACTCTGCCCGTCCTTCTCAGTCACGCTTGGCGAGTGTGCCACGCGAATTTCTTGATCCACCCGAGGTTTGGAATCCAACGGTGGGTTTGTTTTTGGGTGGTTACCTGCTTGCTGCCATCACGATCTGGGGTTGGTTTGTTGGTGGGTGGTCGTTGCCGGTTCTGCTTGGCACTGGATTTCTGGCTCTGCATTTAGAGGGCACCGTGATCCATGACGCATGCCACAACGCGGCTCATCCGAACCGCTGGATCAACCAAATCATGGGGCACGGCTCAGCTTTGTTGCTGGGTTTTAGCTTTCCAGTGTTCACGAGGGTTCATCTTCAGCATCATGCGCATGTCAATGATCCCAAAAATGATCCCGACCATATTGTTAGTACGTTCGGTCCACTTTGGCTGATTGCTCCAAGATTTTTTTATCACGAGTGGTTTTTCTTTCAAAGACGACTTTGGAAGCGTTGGGAATTGATGCAGTGGGGCTTTGAGCGAAGCATCTTTGTGGTAATCGTCCTGGCTGCAGCGCGTTTTGACTTTCTGCCATTCATTTTTAATTGCTGGTTTGCACCGGCATTGATGGTTGGAGTCACGCTTGGTTTGTTTTTTGATTACCTACCCCATCGCCCGTTTCTCTCGAGAAGTCGTTGGCGCAATGCGCGTGTTTATCCAGGGCGGATGATGAACTGGTTGATCATGGGACAGAACTATCATTTAGTGCATCATTTGTGGCCTTCGATTCCTTGGTTTGAATACAAACCTGCCTACGAAGCTACGAAGCCGTTGCTCGATTCCAAGGGGTCTCCACAACGGCTTGGAATCTTTGAGTCATCATCAGATGGCCTGAATTTTCTCTATGACATCCTCGTCGGCGTTCGTAGTCATAAACCAAGACGCAGCAAAATGAGGCGGATTGCCAAGGTTCTTCCTGGTAGTCGGCTGAGGCGAGCCTGGATCAGTTTGCTTCAGCGCACAGCGGTTAACCCTTCAAGAGCCCGACCTTGAGCCTCCTGCTGTCATCATCAAGAGATGACCAGTGAGGAGACTGGATCGATGGACTGGAGTGGAGCGGTCTTTCGGTTTGATGGCGTCCTGAAGCCTGATTTTTATTTCATTGTTGTTGGAATTCTCGAGTCGCTGTCGTTTTTGGCGACTTCTTTAATTCTGTTCAGAATTCTGACCATTGTATTGTCCATCGCTCTGATGACTCTCAGTGTTTGGACCGGGCTTGAGATGCCTGGTATGAAGGCAATCTTTGGAGGCGCACTACTGAATATCAGCCTAAATGTTTTGATGATCTTCCGGTTTTTTGCAAGCCGTTCGCATCGCTTTGTTCCCTCCTCTTGGCGTGAGGTGTACGGTCACTCTTTTTCTGAACTTTTGCCTCTTGAATTCAAGCGGCTTTTGGAGCACGGCAATGTGCATGAATTTTCATCTGTTCAACCAACTCTGCTGATTCAACAAGGCAAACCATTTCGAGAGTTGTCCTATCTCGTGGATGGATCTGCAATCGTGATTGTTGATGGCCAGCGTTGTGGTCAGTTGCAGCCCGGCGATTGGATTTCCGAAATCACTTTCCTCTCTGGTGGGGTGACCTCAGCCGACGTAGTCGTCCAAGAAGCACGCGTGATTACTTGGTCGGAGACTCAATTGTTGAAATTGCAACAACGCTTGCCTGATGTTCATCAGAAATTACAAGGCATGATTGCCCGTAATCTTTGTATAAAACTTATTCGCTCTAACAATAGTTTGGACAATTCTGTTGGCGACGAAGGATTGGCTTAAAGTGTCAATTTAAGAGAATATTATTCCGCTAGGATCTTTGGAACGCGATAAAAATCTCCTTCACGCTTTGGTGCTTGATTCAGAATATCGTCGCGAACTCCTGTTGGTTGTACACCATCTTCACGGGTGACGTTGACCACTTCCACAGCACGAGTTGTGGGTGGGACGTCAGTGGTATCGACCGCTTGCAATTGACCGACGTAGTCGAGGATCGATTCCAATTGACTGGTGTAGGTCTTGATTTTGTCCTCAGGCAGATCCAATCGGGCGAGATGGGCCACTTTGCGGACGTCATCGGCGGAAATGTGGCTCATGCTGCGCTGAGAAAACTGTGTAGATCTTCGCTCAGCGCCGCTGCTGCTGTTTCGAGCAGCGCGGCTCCGTGTTCAGCCGTGGCTAGCGAGGGATGCGATCCCATGCGTCCATCGGGATGGCGGCGACGAAAATCCTCAGGACCATGGATTGGGCCCGCTGGGGCGGGATCCGGCAGATCGCGACGTTTGCTGATCAAACTTGGCTCGATTTGTAGGGTCACGGCGATTTCGCTTGGGGTGGCGTGATGCCCTTCGCGATCTCCATAGAGATCGCGAGCTTGTCGCATCACTGGTCCCGACATAAACCAGTTCGCTAAGCGACAACGCAGCATGGGAGCGACAGGCAGGTCACGACTTGTCGCCGTTCCATGGGCCTGAGCAAAGGCTGCTTTGGTGGTCGCGATATTGCCTCCATGGCCGTTAATCACAAAAACGCGCTCAAAGCCATGGCGCGCCAAGGACAGCACCAGGTCATGCAAGACCGCGAGCAACGTGGCTGGCTGCAGGCTCATCGTTCCAGCAAAACCGAGATGATGTTCTGCCATCCCGAACGCTTGCACGGGTGTGACAAGCACCCCACTGCGCCGGCCCACCTCCAAAGCGATGGCCTCGGCGGTCAGGGCGTCGGTGCCGATTGCTCCAGTGGGACCGTGTTGTTCGGTGGACCCCAGTGGAATAATTACACCTTTGCAATGTTCAAGGTAGGCCTCCACTTCAGTCCAGCTGCGCAGGGCGAGCCGAATCGAATCGGTGGTTTCAACGGGGCCGGGTAGCGAGGCGGTCATGCAAGGCGTGACGCTGAATGAATGATGGCTCAGCAGGTCAGCAGCTGCGTTGATCCTCAGTCCCGTAGTCATGCTTGATGAAGGCTGATCGCCAGCAGATGCTTAACGACTCCACGCGTTGGCTGCTTGGCTCCCGATGGGTCATGGGGGCAGTCAGAGGATGAAGTAGGCCATCTGAAACTTGCTCCGTAAGCGGCTCACTTTTGAAGTTATTGCTGAACTTCGGCCTACAGAGATGACTTGATGGATCAAGGGATTGTGCTGTTTATACCAATTGAAAAATTTTAAGTAGTCGTTTTTAATGGCTGCGGCTGGTCTTGACCTTTTTGGGACTTGTCGTGATTGAGCTAACGAGAGGCAGTTGCTGTTAGACCTAAGTCACGATCATAAGCCTGTCGACCGATTAAATCATGAATAATAGTTTGATGGTATTGAATGTGAATTCTTAAAGATGGAGCATGTCTGCCACTGTTCTCCCCATTGTGCTGAGTTGCTTGTCTAGAGTTCTAATAGACGATTAAAGTTGATCGTTACTCCTTTGATTAAGGTGAAATTCGCATTGAAATGACTTATTAATCAACACCTAATAGTGTTCTGGTCTTGTGCTTAGTGTTGCAACTAGCAAGGTCAGTGTGCCGTGCCATTGCCGTCGTACTGATCCGTGTTGTAGTAGCCCCCTCTGGTGCCAAAGAAGAAGCAGGCCAGTGGAAAGAGGACAATGCTGGCTACAAGCACGGTCCCTAGGTTAAATCCGGAAAGAGCAGCGTCCATGGAGCAGGTGTGTTGTTTGTCTAGCTTGGCTGTATCTCGTTGGCTTTGCAGCCGATGATTTCGCTTTTGCTCAAAGCTCTTCTCCTTGTCCTGGAACCTCCAGCCAGCGGCGCAGGACACCGGTCAGCCAAATAAAGGGCAGGGTGTCAAGCAGAGCCGCTAACACCTTAAAAAGATAACCGCTTGCGATGAAACTGCCCAATTGAGGCAAAATCGGGGCCTCTTGGCTCACAGGCAAAACGTGGGCGGCGTAATGGCTGATCAGTACGACGGCGCTGGTATCGACGAATTGACTCACCATTGTTGAACCATTGTTCCTCAGCCAGAGGGCTTTGCCATGGGTGAGATGCTTCCAGAAATGAAAGAGCCGCACATCCACGAATTGAGCTGTGAGGTAAGCCACCATCGAAGCTCCGACAGCGCCAAAGCTGAGCTCTTGGATTGTCCGAAACGTGGCGTCGGATGTGCCGGGCATCGCAGGAAGGATCCCTCCTAGCCAGAGAATCAACACCACCCAACCATTTAGCAAAAGACCGACCCACACCACTTGGTTGGCTCGCTGCTCTCCCCAGATTTCGCTGATCAGATCTGTACAGAGAAAAGTAATCGGATATGGAAGGGCACCAACGGCAACAACAATCGGCCAGGAACCGATGACACCGAGCTGTAAAAAGCGTGTTAGGCCAAGGATATTGAGCATTCCAAGCGTTCCCAGAAATAGTCCGGAAAGAACAAGAAACACCAGATCACGGCGCGCTTCAAGATGGGATGACTTACGAGGTGTGTTGAGTGCCATGGTCGAACTGAATCAACAGGGTTTGTAATGGCTAAATGACAGATAATCCTGACGCCAGTCACCGACTTGTGCTGTCCTGCTGAAGCGTGTTGTACATACACTCCAGCCGGCATTGGATTGGTGCGGACCAGTTGGTGGATGCCGTTCCAGCACTTGTGAACGAATGATGATGTTGTTGGGTTTAGGGCCAGGTGCGAGAAGTCGACTCTGCACATCGTTTTCGCGAACATTGATGCAAAGCAATAGTGGGTCGGAAAATTGATTCCTGATCACAAGGTCTTTATAACCAAAGGCAATGGCAGCATCTTCTCCGAGCTCGTAAAAGCGTTCAGGGCCATAGGCATCAATACTATGGTTGTGACGCTCTAAGATCAGACATCCGCTGTAGAGAAATAGTTGATAGAGATTTGTCGCAATTAGGCACAAGCCACCACCGGCATCAGATAGAACTTCACCTCCCACAAAAACAGGTCCTGATCGATAGCCATTGTGCTTTGTTGGTTCGCCAAGATGTTGCGACAGGCTGAACGCTTCTCCAGGTTTAATCAGCCGATGGTTGATGTAATGGATCGCTTGGTTGAGATTGTGCCGGCGATTGGTACGGATCGTTGCATCCCCGCGATTGGGAATTGGAGTCGAAGCTGTTTGCCAGGTGTGTGCCCGTTTGGAAAAGGCTTCAGCCACTGCAGGGGGTAAGCGTTGGCGCTGAGGGGAAAGCGGATATCGTCGCCACCTGGCCATGATTTGGCATCCTGTCAACCTGAGTCGCTTCTTGACAGAACGCGGAAGTTTTGAGAGCAGAGTCATGCTTGCCTGTCTCCGGAAGTGCTCGACCACTGCCACTTCAGGCTGGCATCAAAAGCCGAGTTGGAGCAAGTTCAATGGTCTGGCGCACTGATTGGGTGAGGTCGATCAAAAGGTCATGGGATTGATTTGGTTTGCTACATCACAGTTGATCGTCACCACTGTCGGTGTGGGTGAAAAACTTGTGCTATCGAGTTCCTTGACAGTTTTACTGTGCTAATAGTTTGAAAATGAGATCTTGGCCATATGATTTCCTCTGAAGCGTGTTGTTTTCTGTGCATTAAATTCTAGTAAAACTTATATTAAGTGAGCGTGTTCGTTCGTGTTTGCACGGGTCAGTAATTACTTGTTAGGCAGTATCCATCAGGCAGGGATTGTATTTATAATTGAGTGCCAATAAGGCAAAGCTTATATTTTTGCATTATCTTCCTTTGGTCACGAGGATGTTGGAATGAGTCGATGGATTAGGTCGCAATGGTTATCTTTTGAGTTCGCAGAGGCGTGGCCCATTCAAGTGTTTTCGTATTATATGCCTTGTTTTTTGAAATTAGCTATTGATCGTTTTCCTGCTTTGGAGTCTTGTTTATCAATCTTCCTTCTATTTGAGCTTGAACTTTCAAAGAGGGCTATGAAAAAACGTCTCAAGCTGGGTGGGTCTCTGAATCAGTTGAATGCCATGCTATTCAGGAACGGATAAGTCAGAGCCGTCATCAATTTTTAGGTGAGTCCTCAGGCAGCTTGTCACGCAAGTCTGGTCATTGATGTCGCATTCCGTGATGCAGACAAAATAATCGTCCAGTGCTTGCCATCTCTCGGAGATGGATTTGTGCTCGTGTTCCTTTCTGAGCGCATACATAGTTTCTCCCAGGTGGACGTATGTTTACAGCCGATTTACCTGAGAAGTCAATTTAAATGTTTCGGAGAGTAAATTACCTAGGATTATTTTCTTAAGAAAAAATACTCAGATCGGCTCTGCGTCGTTGTTGCCGCGATCAATGACTTTGCTAATCCTCATAGGCGATCTGCTTGGGAAGATGCAATTGCACAACTCAAAAATCTGACTGCTTTGCTTTGATCAGGGTCTCTTTTTTGCGCTTCTTTGTGATATTAATATGGCATGACATATCCTGATTATGAATGGCAACGAGTATGACCTTAAGTTAAGAAAATAATGATCGATCTTCATTTTGCTATCTTCAGAATTTGATCTCATGGCTAGTCTTTGAGCGACTTGATCTAGGTCTTTACTATGAGAAATAGTGTCAGTCATCCTGTCAAGCTTTATCAGGGCTTTCAGCGTGGGAATAACTCACAATATGGAGGGACGCTTAGTTGTGCCGAATCGACCTGGCATCCTCCTGCCATACCTTCCAGGTCTTGTTCTGAAAGCTCAGTCTGAGTCTTCTTGAGGTCATCAGCTGAAATCCTGAAACCAGCCTCTTTTGCAATCGCAAGAGTTGCATCGGAATTAGCAGCTGCTTTGAGCTTCTCCTGAAGGCTGCTGTCGGTCTTGACCTTTTCTAGAAAGGCTTTCAATTGCTCTTCTGACATCAGCCTTTAGTTAGATTACTTC
>NZVR01000008.1 GCA_002701545.1 Blastopirellula sp.
CCGGCATGCTGGGGGGGACAACTGCAGCATTTGCTTTGATTTGTGCGGCCCGCTGAAATAACGCGCCGTTGCCAGGACTGCCATAGCGTCCAGTCAAGAGCGTATACCGAGAAGCACCACAAGTTGGCGCTTGGACATAGTGCCTGCGAAACACCCGACCGCCTGCTGCCAGTTGATCGATGTGGGGCGACTGAATGTACGCAGCCCCGAAGCAGGCGAGTTCCGGCCGCAAGTCGTCAACGCAGATCAGCAGGACATTCGGCTTCTCATGCGGCTTTTCTCCCGCACCCTGAACGGCCGCCGCCAGAAAAGTCATCCACAACGCGACCAGCACTCGACAAAACGTCTTCATCACTTCCTCGTTCTTTTGACCTCGATACCGCCATGGGTTCACCTGCCGCCTCATGGCTCCTCCCAACGGTCGCTGCAACATGCTGGATCAGCACATCGCCACCCCCATCGGCAAAGCCTTGCATCGATCAGCAGTGTCCAGCCAAGGCCCCAACAGCAGGATGCGCTCGTGAGCGCATGAACTCGGCTGACAGCATAGCTTCCCTCCGGTGAGGGTTCAATCGACGCCCTGGACGCCAGTCACCAAGAGGGCGGCGGTCTGAGCCGGCACGCTTTTACAGATGCATGACGAAATACCAACCAAGACGGTCGCAAACACCGATGCGTTTGCTCCGCAGGAGGCAAAGCTGACGAGAAACAGAGCCGCTTGACGCGTTAGACCAACTCGCGAATCGGTTCGATCCCAGCATCCACGGGATAGCGTGGCGTACCGGATCCGTCAAAGACACGGTCCCGATGAGCGTTCATGCCCATGTGGTGATAGAGCGTGGCGAAGACCTCTTGGAACTTCACGGGACGTTTGACAGGTTCTTCTCCGAACTTGTTCGTCTCACCGACAACCTGACCTGTCCGAATCGCTCCAGCCATCAGCGCCGCGTTCGCGCGTGGCCAGTGGTCGCGACTGTTGTTCTTGTTAATTTTTGGCGTACGGCCGAATTCACCCCAGACCACAACAGAAACGTGTTTATCGAGGCCACGTTCATGCAAGTCCGTGATCAATGCCGACAGGCCTTGATCCAGCAGTGGGAACTCTTGACGCGACCGCGGGTAGTTCATGCCGTCCCCACCGTGCCAATCCCAGCGACTGTAATTCAGTGCAACGTAACGCGCGCCCGCTTCGACCAGACGCCGCGCGATGCAGAAGTTTTCGATCATCTTGGGAGCGCCATCCCGTTGGAACTTCTCATCGCTCTTACCGTAGCGTTCGACAATTTTGGGGTCTTCCAGCGACAAGTCCAAAGCGTCACCGAGCTTAGAATCGGTCAGGATGCCAAGTGCCTGGCTGACGTAGGAATCAACACTGGCGTAGCGACGATCCACTTGACGACGGAAACTGTCCATCGATTGACGCAATTGCTCGCGATCTCCCAGGCGTTCCAGAGTCACGCCTTGCAGGATCATGTTGTCGGATTTTTCGCGTGCTTTGCGGCCGACCATGTTGAACGGATTGTACTGAGGCCCGAGGAAGCCGGCGGTGCCGGGTTCGCCCCAGGTGCGGTTCCCCGTTTGATACATCAACGCCAGGTTCGGCGGCACAGCTTCATTGGCCGGACCCGCCAAACGAGACACCCAGGAACCGGCCGATGGCCAACCACCGTTCGGTCCACGCTCGCTCTTTCTCCGACCGGTCATGCACTGATAACAGTCATGAGCACCATCAGAATCTGCCAACGAGCGAATGATCGCAAACTTGTCCATCATTTTGGCAACGCGGGGGAACAGTTCACAAATCTGAATCCCCGGTACCGAAGTGCTGATCGGATTGAACTCGCCACGGATCTCCACCGGTGCGTTCGGCTTCAAATCCCACATGTCCATGTGCGAAGGGCCGCCGGGCAGATAGATGTTGATAATCGCATTGTTGGAACTTCCAGTACCCGCATGCGCTTGCAACTCGAGGATCTGGTTGAGCGCCAAACCGCCCATTGCCGCACCACCGACTTGCAAAAAACTTCGGCGAGATGCTTTGTCACAAAATCCTGAACTTCGATCCGACTTACCTAGAATCGTTAGCATCGCTCTTTCGCTCCTCACATGAACGGCACTGAAGATGAACCCATCAACGCCCACTATTGTAAAATAACTCGGGTGCAAGGTGCAAGATACATGAGCCTGTCCTGAGAAGTCCGCAGCGGCAACGTGTTCCGACGGTTCAAGACCATTGGTGGCATGTCAAAGCCTGACAATCTTCCCGATTGTGCTCTCAGCTGGCCGCCCCCCCCTAACGCGGGTGCTGAGCGTCATCTGCCAGCAGCAGTAAAGCCAGCATTGACGTTGAAAACCCTCTGCTGAAAGTCATTTACGCCGATTCCTGACAAAGCGGCGGCTCTCTACGCGCGGAACAGCTCGTTGAATTTGAGAATCGACTGCTTCGCAGCTTCGTAGGGATCCGGGTAGGGAAAGGCCTCGACGGACAGGTACCCATCGTAATCGATCGATTCGAGTGCTTTGACCACAGGTGCGTAGTCCATGTGCCCCAGTCCTGCCGGTCGACGATTACTGTCCACAAAATGGACGTGACCAATCAAGCCGCCGCCCTGACGCAGCGCATCGGCGATACACACGTCTTCGATATTCATATGGAACAGGTCGGCCAAGATGCGCACATTGTCGGTGGCCAATCCTTGCACAAACTCAACGGCGTCCACAACGGCGTTGAACATATTGGACTCGTAGCGATTGATCGGTTCGTAAATCAACGGCACGTCATATTGCTGGGCGTGGGCGGCAAGTTCCACACAGGCTTCCCCCAACCATTGCACTGCCAGGTCGCGTGCCACGTCACCACCCCAACGTCCCTGCATCGAGCCAATAATTGCGGGCGCCCCAAAGGGTCCTCCCATATCGATAATGGACCGAATGAATTCTTTGGCGTGTTCGCGTTTCCCTGCGTCCGCGTCTGTCAGGCTCAGACCGTGCAGTACCATTCCGGCTCCCGTCCCGACGGCCGCACATTGCAGCCCGTGTGTATCGAGCAGTTGCCGCAATTCATCAGGATTGACGGCATCGGCTGCCGGCGCAAAGATCTCGACCGCGTCAAAGCCGACCTCGGCAGCTTTCGCACACCCATCCGCAAGCCCGTCCCAGAATACAAACGGACCGCCACGTGCTTGCTCGACGAGACTGATAGTTACTGCTGATCGAATCATGAACCTGCCTATCGCTGAAAATGAGTCGTGCCTCAAAGAAGGCCAACAATATACCAGCGATTGGCGACATGCACAGCGGCGGCGAACGACCCGATTGCGTGCCATCCTTACTTGCAGCAGGCTACGGAAACCACTGACAGCAAATGCGTTACGCCCACAAATTTGGGCAGTGCCAGGAACAGGGCACATCAGACGCCGTGCAGCCGGCACAGCGGCTTCCTGCCGTCGACCTTCCGACCATGATACGTGCAGCGACGAACCACCGCCCGGCAAGAGCTGCCGGCGGGATGCTGTGGCGGGCCTGGAGCGAGCCCTGTCACATGACGGCTAATCTTGCTCTTTGTAGGTAACCCAACTCAGATAACCTAACGCGGCCGAGCAAACAATAAACACGATGTTGAACGTCATGTTGCTGAGTTTGAAGGGCGCGAAATCACGCGCGATCAGCCCCAAGAGCAGATCGAGCAAGAAAATCGCAAAGACAAGGATAGATATCACTACCCCTGACAGACACAAATACTTCGGCATGCGCAGCGTCCTCAAGGTGCTCAGCGTAACCTTCTTCCGTTCCATGTCGGGCTATTCCCGCTAGTATAATTCAACCGCACACGCCGTCACCCGGGGTAAGAAATTACTGGGTACGATATGGCTGAACCGCCAACGGCATTATAGCGATCAGACGAATTCTACGGACAAAGACTATGGGGAATCAACTGGATTTTAATTGGCAAAAGTTCCGGGAGCTAATGCCAATTGCAGAAAAGTGGGCATATTTTGACCATGCTGCGGTCAGCCCGTTACCGCAACCGGCCTCCGAGGCGATTCGCGGCTGGCTCGATCAAGCCACAGCGGACGGTGACGTTCACTGGCCTGACTGGGCAAGTCAGGTCGAGAAAACGCGGGCCGCCGCTGCCCGGTTGATCGACGCCGACTTGTCAGAAATCGGCTTGATCCCCAACACTTCGACAGGAATTGGGCTCGTCGCCGAGGGTTTTCCTTGGAAAGCTGGTGATAATGTTGTCACCTTTACGAACGAATTTCCCTCCAACCAGCTGCCCTGGATGCACCTCCAAGACCGGGGAGTTGAAATCCGCTCCGTCCCTGTGGAAGTGGCTGTCGATCCTCAGAAACTGGCAGAAGCGATCGACTCACGGACTCGGATCGTCGCCATCAGCTGGGTCGGGTTCGCAACAGGGTGGCGAATTGACGTGGACGAGATCGTCCAGATCGCCCATGAGCGTGGGGCGCTCGTCTTCCTCGATGCGATTCAGGGCCTGGGGGTATTTCCCCTGAATGTGCGCACCACACCCGTCGACTTTTTGGCTGCCGACGGTCACAAATGGATGCTGGGGCCAGAAGGCGCGGGGCTGTTCTTCGTTCAGTCCGAGCATCTCGACCTCTTGAGACCCATCAATATCGGTTGGAATAGCGTCAAGAATGCTTACAACTACGACGCGCCCCAACTGGCATTCCGCAACACCGCGGCACGGTATGAGGGCGGCTCGATGAATATCGTGGGGATGCTCGGATTTGGTGCCAGCCTGGACCTCCTACTATCGGCAGGTGCCGGCCCTGAACATTCCACCCTCGCTCACCGCGTGCTGGAACTCACCGATTACGCCTGTCAGCAACTTCATGAACTCGGAGCCACCCTCCTGACACAACGTGCACCGGGTCACAATTCAGGGATTGTGACGTTCCAAATGCCCGGACGCGAGCCGGGAGACATTCGTCGGGCTTGCAGAGAGGCGGAGGTGATCGTCAGTTGCCGAGGTGGTGGCGTCCGAATCGCCGCTCACGCTTATAACAATCACCAGGACATCGACCGTCTGATCCGCGTGTTGTCCGAAGTTTAACGATCGACTAGGTTGTTGGTGTCTGGCATTGCGAGATGCCGCTACTCCCACCGAGGTCCAACGCCATGTCCGAATCGAAATCTCGCGTCGCGGTCTACACTGGTTCGTTTGACCCCATTACCCTGGGCCACCTGAATGTCATCCAGCGTGCCGCCAGCCTCGTCGATGAGTTGATTGTCGGTATCGGTGTCAACGCCGAAAAGACCCCGCTACTCACACCCACTGAACGTGTGGAACTGGTCCAACGCTGTACCGAGAGCTGTGGCAACGTCTCGGTCAAAACCTTTGAAGGGCTGGCGGTGGAATTTGTTCGCCAAGTCGGTGCCCGCGTCATGATTCGAGGCGTCCGACCGCTGACCGATATCGCCGGCGAATTCACCATGATGATGGCCAATCGAAAACTGGACCCAGACGTCGAAACCGTATTCTTAATGGCCGACGAAGAATATGCGCATGTGAGCAGCTCGCTGATCAAGCAAATCACCCCGCTGTCCAATGACGAAAAACTGGCGCGGTTTGTTCCCGCGGAAATCATCCCGCTGCTGCGCCGCAAACTGGGTTGAATTCAACGCGCACTCGCATGCCCCGACGCACCGCCAGAGCCAAGGCGTTGGGTACGCTGCTCACAAAGAGCCTGCCGGATACAAAGCCTGCCGGATACAAAAAAAGCGGCGGGCCACCGAAGTGACTCGCCGCATGTTCTTCACCGTCGTTAGTAGATCACCGCTCGTGGCACTCACAACTCAGCTCAGAGCGGTCACCGACGCCATCCGACTCATACCTTGATCTCATAGCCTTTGCGTTGCTCACGACGCTGCCAGCCATTCGCCTCGTCGTCGCCGACGATCTGCTGGGCCACCGGATCCCATTTGAGCGTCCGATTAAGCCGGATTGCAATATTGGCCAGGTGGCACGTCGTCAGAGCACGGTGGTGGGTGTGCACATCCGAAATCGGCAGTTGCCGCGTTTTCACACATTCCATGAAATTGGCCATGTGCGCATTCGACTTGGCGGGCAGCTTGCCACCATACACTTCCGCAATCGCGTTCTCGGGCAGCGGCTTGTCTTTCAGACCTTCAAACGGGGCACCTTTCGTGCGTCCGCGTGCCACATGAAAACGACCTTTCGTTCCTTCAAAAAGGATACCGTTACCGTCGGTCGAGTTGCTGACGATCTGCATCTCGACGCCACCGGGGAACATGCACTTGATCTGGAACTTGTTGGCCGTGTTGTAGCGATCATCCTGCACTGGCATTCCAGCTTTCAGATCCACCGGATGCTCGACCATCACGGGTTCGACCGAGAGCACGCCTTGGTCAGGACCATTTTGATTGATCGCCCACTGAGCAATATCGACGTGATGCGCTCCCCAGTCGGTCAGCTTGCCGCCGGAATACTCATACCACCAGCGGAATTCATAGTGACAGCGCGTGTTACCGCGTCCTTTCCGCCCGGGAGTCCCCGCGTTTGTTCGGAAAGCCACTTCCGGAGCTTGGCCCAACCACATTTCCCAGTTGAGTCCCGAGGGGACTTCGGCGACTGGAATCGCTGGACTTGTCGGCGAACCCCCGATATTGCAGGTCACCTTTTTGACATCACCAATGCGGCCGTCGCGAATCATCGCGATCGCTTGCAGGAACCGCAGCCCCATTTCACTACGTTGTTGCGTGCCTACCTGAAAGACGCGGTTGGTCGCTTTCTGGACTTCGGCAATCTGCTTGCCTTCCTCGATCGTCAGCGTCAGTGGTTTCTCGCAATAGACATCTTTGCCAGCTTGCATCGCTTCAATGGCAATCTTCGAATGCCAATGATCGGTGGTCACGATCGTCACAATCTCAACGTCTTTGCGATCGAGAATTTTACGATAATCCTCGTGCGCTTCCGGTTTCTTCCCTTGCATCTTCTCGACTCGAGCTTGCGCGCGCTCGGCGTGATTGCGGTCCACATCGCAAACGGCCACACAATCGGCAAATCGCATGGCGTTGGGACCGACAGCTCCCCAACGACTTCCCGTACCAATCGAAGCCATCACGGGGCGATCATTCTTTGCTGCAGCTTTGGTATCATCTGCACGAAGCTCGCCGGACAGGAAATAAGGAACACTGGCCGCCGCCCCGGTAGCTGCGGTAGTTTTGAGAAAGTCACGACGATTCTGTCCGTTGTGTGTCATATGGCAACGCCTTGAATGAAGGAGAAATTGCAATTTCGAGAACGCAGTTCCAGAGGTCAACGAGCACGCCCAGGAAGGCTTAGTGTAGTGTCAACGCGTCTGCTTTTCCACAACGGCCCGCAGAACCTCGCAGCGCGCGCCACCCAGGGCAAACGTCACCGACGGCTCACCCTCGATTTCACATAATCTCGGATAATCTGCCATCCGCGCCGCGCGGATTCGTTGCCGGGATAGACGAGTTGCACCCCACCATACAATCCCAGAAAGGCCATGACGGCAACCGTCACGGCAACCACATCCCCAGCAACACTCGCGGGACAGGCGTGGCGACAGGCGCGCAGAACAAGGAACGCGACCGCACCGCAAACCAAGGTAGCCACCAGCGACCCGGCAACGACCCGCCAGGTCTTCCATTCCTCGTCGACCCGAATCGTTCGACGCAATACAAGATAGTTCGCCAGTAACGTGAGATAGCCAACTCCGACCGTCGACAGGGCCAGGCCGACTTCCCCCAATGGCTTCAGCAACAACAAATTGAAAACGAAATTTGGAATGCAGTTGACGAACACCGCCAACAGGAGCAGTGTCCGCAATCTCCCCAGCACGACAAGCGCCTGGTACATCGTGGTGCTGGACAAGTCGGCAAACAACGACAGACCATACGCCACCAGACAATTCGCAATGGCAAACGAGGCAGCCGCATCCAGAGCCCCCACCTGAAAATGTGAAAACAAGACCGGGCAGACGATCAGCAGCAAGGCAGACACGGGGAATAAAAATGTCGCAGCGTAACGCAGCACCAGCGAGCAACTGTAACCCAATTCATCCGTCGCACCGCGGGCAACCTGTCCGGAAAAATGCGGCAGCAACACGGCCAACAATGAGGCAATCAACGTCCCCTGGATAAAGTCTCGCAGCAACCCACTCCAGGTCAAAATCGCCACCTTGCCGTCCTCACCAATCAAGGTCGCCATGGAACGATCGACGAAAACATTCCCTTGTGAGATCAGATCCAACAAAATCAGGGGGCCGGCAAAGGCCCACAATGCTCGCAAGGACGGCGACCGCCAATCAAGTCGCCAACGCAGGCGATGGCCGGCACGGTGAACCATCACCACCAAAACGAGCATCTGAACGACACTGCCAATCAACAAACTGACCAGCAACCCCATCGCACCAGCCTGCTTGCCAAACCACACCAGCCCACAGCAGATAGCCAGCGTTGGCAACGCTGCCGTCAATTGAGGCAGTGCAAACCGTTGTCGCGCGTTGAGAACGGCGGTCAATCCAGCGATCAAAGCGATCGGAATAATCAACAAGGAAGCCGGCAGAACCAGCGGCAACGATGCCTCAATCAAGCCTTCTGCCTGGCTGAGAATCAAAAAACGCCACGCCAACCGCCCAGTGGCGGCAACGGCCAGAGCAACCACGAGTGCTGTCAGCAGCAAACTCGACACGAACTGATTCGCGTGATCTTCAGCGATCTGCTGCCCGCGCCGCTGATAGGCCGCGTGGCGAGCCAGAAAAGCTCGGCGCACAGCTGCGACAAACAGGGACATCCCCAGTGAGGGAATCAACATAGCCAGCGCGTAAGCATCGGTGACGGCGGCGGCACCAAAAACATAAGCAACGCCAACCTCTTTCACCGCCGAGATCACCCGACAGACCGCAGCAGCAGCGGCCATCAACAAGCCTGCTTTTGCCACTTTGCGATTGTCTTGCACTGGGTTATCCTTGGACGTAGCCGCAATTCCCGCGAAAGGCCGCAAATGCGACAGTCGGAGGCAACTGCGACAGCATACCAGCGGGACCCAACGTCGTAAACGCGAACCGCGAAGCCCCACACGTTGACACGCCCACTCTTCACCCTCGTGCTGGTCACCCTCTTGCTGAGTGCAACGCGTGCGCTCCTGTCAGACGTGATCGACGCCAGCCTGCTGACGCAACTCGGATCCTGGACCTTTCTCGTTTGCAATTCACTCGCCGTGGTTCTGGGGTTGGCCAGCAGTTTGGCAGCCTGGAATACAGAACCACGTCGCTCGGCAGTCAAACACCTCTTCAGCAGCCAGCTTCTGTGGTTCGGAGCCAGCCTGACCTGTTGGTGCGCCTGGCCTCAAGGCCCAGACTTCGCCGCGCAACCGCTGTGGATCTGGCTGCAAATTGCCGTGACGCTGTCGATCCCGCTGAATTTATTCAACTACCTGCCGTCGCCGAAGCCGCAGATGCCAAGCCGGTTTCTGTGGGTCGTCTGCAGCGTCAGTTGTGGCATCAGCCTCTTGGCCACCGGCGTCCACTTGTGGGCAATGCGGGCCAGCATTGGCGGAGTCGATTTCTTTTTCTACGTGGTCAACGCCCGAGACATGCTGGAGGTACCCGATGAA
>NZVR01000009.1 GCA_002701545.1 Blastopirellula sp.
GCCGCGGAGATGTCCGGTGACGACGACCGGCTGCGTTTGGTAGATGTCCGCTTCATTTCCGGCTCCACGTTGCAGCAGATTATCAGGGTGTTCCAGGCTTTCGGCCGTGCGGAATCGACCGAAATCGTCAAAGCTTTCGAACGGAAATCCGAGTGGGTTCATCTGCTGATGGCATTTCCAGCATTCGGATTTGCCGGTCACCGCCTCGACTCGCTGGCGAAAGGTCTGGTGGGGATTGTCAGGAACCTGGGCATCCACGGTGATGGGCACATCGGGAACGCGTCCTGCCAAGAGTTTTTCTCGAATCCAACGGCCGCGGCGAATGGGGTCGGTTTGGAAATTCCCCGAGTGAGCGACCAACCAGGCGGGGTGCGTGAGCAGGCCTTTGCGATGCGGCATGACAAAGGGTTGCTCGGGGTGGTAGTCGAGGTCGTCTTCTTGGCCATACTTCGCGCCGCGTCCAGGGGTGCGCGGCAAACTGTAGATGGGTGAGTGCCAGTAATGATTACCATGAGCCCAGGGCATCGTGGTGAACGGTCGATTCCCTTTTCCAAAGGTATGTTCGAAGTGGTTCATGAACCGGAGCAGGCTGTTGTCGTGTCGCGCTCGGCTGCGACCGGTGATGCCGCGGGGATCAAGATATTGTTTGATCAAGTCTTCGTGTTGCTCGACAACGCCATCCGGATCTTCTCGCCAGTTTGTCTCTTTGAGTACGTCGTAGGCTTTTTTCCAATTGGCAATCAGTTGAGCGCCGGTTGCATTATCCCGATTGTGGTAGAGATAGAATTTGTCGGTGGTCAACAAGGTGGGAAAGACGTTTTGGTCGGCTTCGACGATATCCGCAACGACGCGGTCTGCTTCGTTGACGAGATGGCCGGGCGTCTGGGTGCTGCCACGTCCTGGGTTGATGTAGAAGCCGCTACTACGTTTGAGATCCTTGAAGACTTTGAGTGCACTTGGGTACCCGAAGAACTCGCGAAAGAAACGAACGATGCGGGGATGCGATGTGATGCGAGGCGGGATTTTATCGCGGCTTCCCCAGGACGCGCCAATCGCGCCGCGATAATACGTGGGGTCAGCCAGTAGACGCCGTACCTCCCGTTCGTAATCTGCTTTGGTGGTCAGCCGGCCCTGCTCAGCCGCTTGGACGAGTTTGTCGTCGGGGCGGCGGTCGCCCAGCGCATAAGAGATGGCAAAGCTGGCTTCGCGTGGCGAGAGTTTGCGTCTTCCATGTTCGTCCATTGGCCCGGCACCGAATTCCAAGCGATAGAGAAATTCGCTTTCGAGCAATACGGTGACCAGCATCTGTTGCAGCCCGTCGCTGTTGCCGGCGAGCTGAATCGAGTCCCGTGTGAGTTTCTGGTAACGCGCTCGCTCGGCGTCCGTCGGCTTGCGCTGCAGGACGCGTTGGAATTGCTCGTGGATGGCCGCTGAGATCTCGTCGTCGGACGGGCTACCGGGGTGCAGGACGATCGTTTCGAATGCGGCGGGTGTGGTGGAAGGGTACCAGCGATCTTTGGGGTTCGGAAACTGCTTGGGATCGATTTCGCCCTTTTTGATTCGGGCGGCGGTAATCTGTTTTTGAGCAATCCATTTCGCGTTGCCCAGCATCACCAGTAGATGTCCACCATCCAGGGTGCCGATGGCGTAATCGCGCACTCCCGAATGATCCGGTAGCACGAACGGATTGGTGACCCCATAGAATCCGTTGCGGCGAAAGTTGTCGAGATCGCGTCCTTGAAGTTGAAAGACGTCGACGACGCGCTCCTCGAAAATTTTGGGCCGGATCAACCACCGTCGCTCCGGTGTGAATGCGGCGGACTCGACCGACCCGTCAAACAAGCGATCGTGGTCAAGATAGTTCCCGTAGTCCGGGTAACTGAGCTTCTTGTCGAGCTCGGAGGCGTTGTGGCGTCGCAGTTCACTGCGGACCCAAGTCGCTGCAGTGGTGCGCTCGGCCGTTGCAGGTTGGGGCGTGTCTGCCGGAGGCATGGTGCGAAAGAAGAGCTGGTCTTGCACGCGATTGAGCAGTTCCAGCCGAGCGCCCAGTGGCAATGAAGCGAGGGTGTCTAAACGGACGTCGCCCTCCTGGGTGTCGTTGGCATGGCACGCGAAACAGTGTTCGTTGAAGACCGCTTGAACATCGATCGGCAAGGTGAATGTCGAGCGTTCATTCGCGCAGGCCAGTGACGGCAAGGTGAAGAGCAGTGCCGAGACAAGTTGCCAGTGGCGCTGCCGGGGGACGATGGTCATGGTGCCGTGATTCCTTATCAGAAAACGCGTGAGACGCGGTGCCGGGTCCGTCGAGTTGATGGCTTGTGGCCCCTGCACCGTCTCTGGATTCCAACTCTTAGTTTACTTGAAATGCGGACGTGCCCGAAGGGTGCCGTCCATCGCCGGGGTGCGTCGCTGAGGCGTCGGTCGTTTGCGTGGGCGAGCATCTGGGGTGGTTCGACAAAGGACCGTGTTGCCCGGTAGAATACGGTAGCAAACGTAGTGCTCCGGTCGATGTCGATCCAGAGCAGGTTGCCGTGAACCCGTTGCAGCGAACCGGTGAGTGAGACGATGGAACTAAGGTCCGCAGGGAAAGCCTGTCAGTTACTTCTGTTATGGGTGAGCTGCGTCGCGCTGTGGGGTGAAGCAGCCCGGGGTGACAGCACCAGTTTTGCGTCCCAGCCGGCGGCGGCGACGGTCGAAAAACATAAGGGTTGGATGGCCCGTTTGCCCGACGGTCACCTGCTGTCCCAGTTGTCCTTGCCGGGCACCCACGATACGTGTGCGTTGCATGACGGGTTTTCGTTCGGATTTGCCAAATGCCAATCTTGGGCGCTAGGCGATCAGTTGAACGCAGGGATTCGGTTCCTTGATATTCGCTGCCGGCATCTGGGGGATCGCTTTGCCATTTACCACGGAATCATTGACCAACGCATGGGGTTCGACGAGGTGCGGGACGTCTGCCGCGATTTCCTCAAACAACACCCGACGGAATGCATCGTGATGTCGGTGAAAGAGGAATCCTCAGCGAAAGGAAATACACGTTCATTCGCAGAGACCTTTGCGGCGATAACGCAAGACGACGGCAAGTTGTGGCATATCAGTACGAAGATGCCTAAGTTGCAGGAGGTTCGCGGGCGGGTGGTGTTGTTGGATCGAGTCGGGACGCTCGGTGGATTGAAATGGAGCGCAACGCAGTTACAGGATCAATACAGCACCCCGGTCGAGAACAAATCGAAACTGATCCGCGCGCATTTTAAGAAAGCGAGTGACGGCCAAAAGGATCAATGGTTCATCAACTATTGCAGTGGGACACTCCCCGGTCGATTGCTTACACCACGGCAGTACGCTGCGAAAACCAACGCGGTGGCTCTGGACTATGTAAAGCAACTCAAGCGGAAGGAGCGTGTGCGTTTGGGGACGGTGGTGATGGACTTTCCGGGAGAGGAGTTGATTGAACAAGTGATTGCTACGAACTTTGCACCCAACCAGCCAAACTAGTGCCGACTGAGGGTTCGCCTCTGCCCACGCGCCGTCGTGCGTCTGGCAACGAGCGACCGGCGCTTAGATGAGCGGAGATTGACGATGGTAAATTGCGAGAGAAGCCACCTGCGTTGCGAGGGTCGCTGGCTGGCGATGCTGCTCTGTACTGCGAGCTGCTTGACGACACTGCAGTGTGCCGGCGAAGAAGTGGATACCAGCAAGCCATTGAAGGTATACATTCTGGCTGGGCAATCCAATATGGACGGTCAGGCGCACGTCAGGACGATCGATTTTTTAGGCGAAGACAAACAGTTCGGCGACTTGCTGAAGTTAGTCAAGCCGGATGGCAAACGACTGGTCACGCGTGGCGACGTGTGGGTGGCGCATCGTGGTGTCTACGGCGATCTGGGGCCTGGTTACGGGGGGCGAAGAGCCGATGATGCGTTGGGGAATAAGATTGGACCCGAGTATGCTTTTGGCTGTCGAATCGGTGAGCGGAGTTCCGAACGCGTGTTACTGATCAAAGTTGCCGCGGGAGGAACAAGTTTGTATCAGGATTGGCGACCGCCGAGTGCGGGATTGCCCCAAGATGTCGACCCGCAGAAAGTGGGGCGGATGTATCGGGCACTGGTCAGTTACGTGCATGCCACGTTGCGCGATTTGAAGCAGCGGTTTCCGGAGTATCGTGAGGAGACGGGATATCAAATCGCGGGGCTGGTTTGGTTTCAAGGCTTTAACGATCTGTTCCATGTGACCGGTCGCAAGGAATATGGGCAGAATCTTGTGCACTTGATCCGAGATTTGCGGCGCGAGTTTTCTGCGCCCAAGATGCGTGTGGTGGTGGGCGTGATGGGAGTCAACGGAGTCGACAATGAGAAGAACCCCAAGCAGAAGGATGTTCGTGACGGTCAGCGATTTGTGAACACCGTGCCGGAGTTCCGAGGTACGGTCAAGGCGATCGAGACGGCCCCGTGGTTGCATCCGGAAATTGTGAAAATGAAGTGCGCCGGTTGGCTGTATCCCGAACGTGACCTCAAAAAGCAGCCGCTGACAGACGAGGAACAGGCGATCTTGGCGCGCGCGACGTCGGACAAGGGCTACCACTACTACGGTTCGGGGCGTTTCTTTGTCCTGTTGGGAGCGGCGCTGGCGGATGCCATGTTGGAATTAGAGCAGGGTGGTACTAAGCCAGCAGACGCGTTGGGCGCGCCATGATGCTGCATGGCAGGTCGAAGTCGACTTTGGGTTCAGTGAAAGGAAGGGGCGGATGAAGGCAAATTCGGTCGATGGCAACGTGGGCCAGGAACTTCGGCCGGAAGCGTGGGCTTGGCATCTGCTGGGACTGGTGAATCCATTGCTGGTGCTGGTGGGTAATCTTCAAGGCGGGCTCTGGACGGGGATGGCCCTGGTGTTGACGTTCGGTATGGGACCTTTGCTGGACGTGCTATTAGGTCGTGCGCGGCAGCCCAGACCGCCACGTTCGACCGGACGTCCTTTGGAGATGCTGCTGTTTGTGCATGCGGGGTTGCATTTCGTTGTGCTGGCGACATTGATTTACCGTGCGGCTCATGACGGCGCCGCCTGGACGACGTGGGGAGCCGCTTTGAGCACGGGCGTCAGTTCTGGTGTTTCAGGGATTATCGTGGCGCACGAATTAGGGCACACTCGTCCGAAAAGTTTTTCCTGGTGGGTGGCACGGACGCAATTGCTATCGGTGCTCTATTTGCATTTCACCACCGAGCACAATCACACCCATCATCGGCATGTTGCGACCCGTTCCGATCCGGCTTCTGCCCGTCGGGGAGAATCACTCTGGTGGTTCGTTGCCCGTACGATTCCCGGGCAGTTTTGGGATGCGGCACAGGTTCAGAGGAGCAAGGGCCGTACGGGGTGGCGGAATCCCGTCTGGCAAGGTGGGTGGTTGCAGTGTGCGATGGTGGTCGTCTTGGCGGTAACTGCCGGTCCCTGGGTGACGCTGGCGGTGGTGTTGCAAGCGGTGTTCGCGATCTTTTTGCTGGAGTACATCAACTACATTCGGCATTACGGTCTGAGTCGTGAGGTAGGTGAGCGTCAGACGGAGTACCACTCGTGGCAGGCCGAAGAACGTTGGTCTCGATGGACCTTACTGGAGTTAACTCGCCACCCGGCGCATCACTTGAAAGCGGCCGAGCGGTTTTGGCATCTGCAACCATACGCAGACTCTCCTTCTTTGCCGAGTGGTTATTACGGGTGCTTTTGGCTGGCGCTGATTCCCCCACTTTGGCGTTGGGTGATCCATCCCCGTCTTTCTGGTTCCACGGTGTGTCATTCTGACCCACGCGAGGGAGTGATTTCCGAGTAGGTGCCGTGGGCAAATTCGCACCGGCGGACTACGTGTGATCAGGTGCTCATCTTTTTTGAGAGCGAGTTTTTTTTTTGAGTTGTCGGTGAGTTGTCGACGGCTGCGAAGCATGGTTCAATACCGACATTGAAAACCTGCCAGTGAATCCTTCCTGCTGCCTCTAGTTGCTTGCTATGAATTATCCACGCTCCGCCTCCAGCGTGTTGGAAACACCTTCGGATTATCAGAACGTTTGGCAGCCGGTGGATGAATGTCTCTCAGCCGGAGACACATCCAAAGCAGAGGAACTGTTGCCGGAAGTTTATGAGCAGCTGCGCAAACTGGCACAAAAGCAGATCTCGCGCGAACCGGCTGACTTAACACTGCAAGCAACCGCGTTGGTGCACGAGGCGTATTTGCGAATTACGAAGAAGGATCCGCAGGCGGACTGGAACGGCTTGCCGCATTTCTTTGGCGCGGTAGCGATGGCCATGAGACGGATTCTCGTCGAGCGTGCTCGTCAGAAAAAGACGCAGCGGCGTGGCGGCGGAACGCGGTTAACGCGGAACGTGGAGCTGGACGAGTTGGGTGAGCCGAAAAGCGCGCCAGAGGTGGATATGTTGGCGCTGAACGAGGCGTTGGATCGACTGGCGGTTGGGCACCCGCGTAAAGTCAAGCTGGTGGAGTTGCGTTTCTTTCTCGGTATGACAAATCAAGAGGCGGCGCGACTATTGGGGATCTCGACATCAACAGCGGACTTGGACTGGCGCTTTGCTCGCAGTTGGTTGAAAGTAGAGATGACCGAGGGTTCTTAGGGTTAGGGGCATTTCAGCTCAGGTTCCGCGAGTTCGTCGTGACTCAGGCGGGCGGCACGGGATGGCTGTGGCCACGAGTGGAAGTCGAATTATGAATGTGCCCCATCTGTTGACGGAAGAAGAGATTTTTCGACACGCTGCCGTGGTGTCGTCGCCAGAGGAACGGGTGGCGTATGTTAAGCAGGTCTGCGGGAGCAACCAGGATTTGTTGCGACGTGTCTTGGCTTTGCTCGAGGCGGAATCGCAGGACGACGGTTTTCTGGAGTCGTGTCTTCCCACGGTACGAGATTCCTTGCAGGACAGTGGATGCAGCGAGTCGCCGCGAGTTGATGGTGAGTCTAAGGCGAGTGACCCTGGCGCAGATGTTGCACGTTTGGACGCATATTCGATTGTCGAAAAGATCGGTGAAGGTGGGATGGGGGAGGTCTATCTGGTCCGGCAGACCGGAGAATTAAAACGACTCGCCGCTTTGAAAGTCTTGCGTGAAGAGTTGCTGACCGACGACGCGATTGCGCGTTTCGAAGACGAACGCATGGTGCTGGCCAAGATGGATCATCCCAACATCGCCAAAGTCTTCGACTGTGGAAGGACCGATAGTGGGCGTCCCTACTTTGTGATGGAATGGTTGCGCGGGATTCCGATTACCCAGTATTGTGATGAGCATCAGCTAAACATTGCGGAACGGTTGGAGTTGTTCATCCAAGTGTGTCAGGGCGTGCAGCATGCGCATTACAAAGGCGTTATTCATCGAGATCTCAAGCCGTCTAATATGATTGTGTCCGAGTTTGATCATGTTGCGGTGCCAAAGATCATTGACTTTGGCATTGCAAAAGTCAGTACCATGGCAACGTGGTCCGATGGCAATCAAGAGCACAAGCCAACGTTATTGCCGCTGGGCACGTTGTCTTACATGAGCCCCGAGCAGTTGGATGCGGGTCGGCCCGATTTGGACACGCGGAGCGATATCTATTCCCTGGGCGTGGTGCTGTACGAATTGTTGAGTGGTACGCAGCCCGTATTTCAGGACTTGGCTAAGGCCTGCAGCTTTGATGACTTTGTCGCCATTGTGTCGAAGCACCCGCCGCGCAGGCCGAGCCTGGTCGTGGCGATGGCTGCTGCAGGTCCTGATCCCAAGCTGGCAACCGCTCGTCGAACCAATTCGAAGGCGTTGACACGACAGTTGCTTGGAGACCTGGATTGGATCACTTTGAAGACATTGGAGAAGGACCCTGGAGATCGCTATCAGACGCTGGTCCAACTGACATATGACTTGCAGTTGTGTCTTGAGCAACGTCCGATCCTGGCACGCGAGTCTACGTTCGCGATCAAGTTCATGCATTTTTGTCGGCGGCATCGCGGAGCGGTAGCGCTGGGGGCCTTGCTGGCTTGTGTGTTGGTGTTGGCTGTGTCGTTAGGTGTGGTCAATCGTTGGCAAGCATACCAGCGGCAGCGTTTGGATGACCGTTTGACCGTGACGGAGGCCGAGTTAGACAATCTGCGGTTGCATGAATCGGCCGAGGCGCATGCCAGGGAAGTGGTGCAGCCAGCGATGAAGGCTTTGCGGGAGCAAGGTTTGCCAGTCAAGGCGTTTCGTCAAGCGCGAAGCGTCCATGAGTTACTGAAGCATGACCGAGCGTTTCAAGAGGAGTGGGCGAGTTTGACGGCAACGGTGTCGTGTACGCATCTGCCCTTAGGTACGCGCGTGCTCGCCCGGGATGCGTTGTCGCCCAACGACCGTTGGCTGTATCTGGGTACGGTACCGTTCGTCCACCTGCAGGTCCCGAGAGGTTACGTGCGTTTGCGACTCGAGCACGATGAGTACGTGCCACGGGAAATGCAGATGAAATTTCCCACAGGATTGGCCAACCTGCCGGCGAATCATCTGGAGAAAAAGAGTGACAGCCGGCCCGGAATGGTGCTGGTGACCAAGACACAGGCTGCTGATCACGTCCCGGCGAACATGGCCATCCGCAACGATTTTTGGATCGACCGGCACGAAGTGACCAATCAGGAGTACCAGGCGTTTGTTCTGGCAGGTGGCTATGCCGAGCCGAAATACTGGGCCGATTTGCCATTTGTTCTCGACGGAGAACAGTTGACTTGGGAAACAGCTCGCATGCATTTCCTGGATCAAACCGGTGTCTGCGCACCGGCCGGGTGGCGGGACGGGCGTTTGGTGCCCGGGACGGAGAATCAACCCGTGGCAGGGATCAGTTGGTTTGAGGCGAATGCCTATGCCAGGTTTCGTGGGAAGTCGTTGCCGACCATCACGCATTGGCGACGAGCGGCGTTTTGCGACCAACCCGGGGTCATGGCCACCTTGAGTAACTTTTCCTCGCCACAGACGGCTGATGTGGGGACGTTCCCGGGGATTGGGAATTTCGATGTCTACGATCTGTACGGTAATGTCAGCGAATGGTGCTGGAACGGCGATCCCTCGGGAAAACGAGTTCTGCTGGGTGGTGCATACGATGATCCGAATTATCACTACGTGTTCCCCAGGCTGGTCTCCCCTTGGCAACGAAAAGACACCTGTGGCTTTCGATGTGTCGAATACTCGGCGGAGGGGGAACCGACCGAAGCCATGTTGTCACATGTCGAAGCAAGAAAGCCCAACGTATTGCCAGAGGAACGCTTGCCCTTGCAGGACGTTGCACAATGGTATGTTTACGATCGCAATTTGCCGCTTCATGCGACGACGATTGAAGAAGACAGCGACGATGGATTCAATGACGTATTCCGACACGAGGTCGTGGAAGTGGATGGACCCGGAGCACGGGAACGCCTGACTCTCCATCTCCTGATTCCTCGGGAGGCCACGCAACCACTGGAATCGTTGATCATCGTTCCGGGCATTGGTCGGTATAACGCCAGTGGGACCTTTTCATTCAATGGCAAACTGGAGTTTGCCTATTCACGTGATTTGGCCAGCAAGGGACGCGCAGTCTGTTTTCCCATCTTCCGAGGGACTTTTGACCGGTGGGCGGGAATGACGTTGGGCAAAGCCTTTTCGCAAACACCCGTCACCGCTCGGAATGATTGGGTCTATGTTGGGCAGGAAATCTCGCGAACGGTCGACTATTTATTGACGCGAGACGACATCGATCCGGACAAGATCATGGCGTTTGGGATCAGTAACGGCGCCAACAGGTTGGTGATGGCGTTAGCCGTCGATGACCGTATTCGAGCCGGCGTACTGCTCGGTGGCGGCTACACCCGTTGGCACCTCAAGAGACCGGCAATCTGCGAATATCATTTCGCGCCGCATGTGCATCAGCCGGTGTTGATGGTCAATGGACTCGACGATGTCATTCACACCTACGATTCATCTCAGATCCCTCTTTTTGAGTGGTTGGGGAGTCAGGAGAAACGGCATGTCGTCTTTCCCGCGCCCCATCTTCCCGAGCGTCAGGATGTGATGACCGCCACCGAAGATTGGTTGGAACGTGTGATATCCAAGCCCTGACGCGCCAGGGAGTGCGTGGGGGTTCTGTGGGCGGGATCGTGGTCTCCTGGGAGGCAACTGAATGAGCCCATCCCAGCCAGGGCGTGCGCACCGTCTGCATGCCCCTGCCAACGACGACAGCCCGGCACACATGATTCGAAAAATTTTGTGAGGTAAATCCGTGCGGAATCTCGCACAACGGAGCAATGGGCTGTTGCGCTCCGCCAAGGGATGTGATGCCCGTACCATGTTCGTCTTCACACGCACTTGTTTTACTTCTACGGAGAGCATTCGATGATTTCACGCAGCCTGATGTACCTGACACTCGTCCTCTTTGCCGCAGCCACGGTCTGCGCCGACGAGCCCTTGCCGCCTCATGTCCAATTCTGGAAGAACTTGGACGGGCATTGGACGTACAAACTGTCACCGGGGGACGTCGAGGGTAAGGTCACTTGGAGACTGCGGACCCGTGGGAATACGTTGATGGGGTGGTTTACCGACAGCAATGGCGTGGTCTCCACGGAAGTCTCTGGATGGCGGGCTGATGAAAAAGTCTTGGTGGTCAATGGATTTGGCGACTCCAAGAACTATTGGCATTTGCGTTTCCCCAAGGTCACCGGAACATCGGTCGAAGGTACGGCTACTGGGATCCGCCCGGACGGCACCGAATATGAAGGCAAGTTTGTGGGTAGCTTGGAGGATGGGAATGTTTATCGGTTTTCCGTTGAGGGCAAAACGAAGGACGGCAAGCCTCTGAAATTTCAGGGGGTATTCACGAAAGAGACTCGTGACACCGTCAGCAATGATCAATGGAAGACACCCTGGAAGTGGTTGTTGGGCAGTTGGGACGTCAAGCGTAGCGACGGGACCTCGGCACGTGTGCATTGGAAGAAGCCGAATGAGCATGCCGAAATGCTGATCGGTAATTGGAAAGAGTCGGACGGCACGGAGTTGAATGAAGTTGTCGGCTGGCACCCTGATTCGCAAATGCTGGTCGCGCACGCTTATGGCGAGAAAGGAGCTTATTTTTGGGTCCGCTTCAATGAAGTTGTTCCCGGGAAACTGAAAGGCTTCTTCGGAAACCGTAATGCAAAGGGGGAAACCAAACGCGGCGCGATTGAAGTTGAGGTGGTGAGTGACGGTGTGGTCAAGTCAAAGATGACAGCGTCCGACGGAACCGTGGTCACCGAGACGTTGACGCGCGCTCAAAAATAATGTCGCCGTCATCGACACGATCGGCAACAGATCACTTGGGTTGGCCGACGAGCGTCGTTGGGGTCACGTGCGTGATCCCGGCGATGCTCGCTGGTCTGGCCTCAGGGTGATGGATTCAGCCGTCGTCGAAACCATCCAGGGCAGGCTGCAAGGAGGGATCAGGCCTTTAGGGACAGGCCTTTAGGGACAGGCCTTTAGGGAACCAGGCCTTTAGGGAACCAGGCCTTTAGGGA
>NZVR01000010.1 GCA_002701545.1 Blastopirellula sp.
ATTTCATGGCCGGCTGGGTTGGCTGTCTGGTCACATCGGTGAACATGATTCCGGTGAGTCAATTGGACGGTGGCCACATCTCTTACACGTTGTTTGGTAAAGCCGCACACAAAGTTGCTCGCGGATTTATGATCTTTGCGGTCGCCTACATCGTTTACATGGGCGTTTCCGCGTTGGCTTTGATGTTGTTGCTCGTGTTACTGATGGGGACGGATCACCAACCCACGAAAGATGACAGTGTGCCGATCGGCTGGTTCCGCTTTGTTCTCGGTTTGGCTTCACTGTCGATTCCGCTGTTGTTGATGCCTCCGCGAGTCATGATTGCCGGTTAGTGCATGGAATCGACGTTTTACGAACGTTATCGCCTTGTCATTCTGCTCGCTGCGATCGCCGCTTTTCCTGTGGTGGTGATCGGTGCTGCTTTGGCCAATCGCACGACAGAGAATCGTGCACGGGACTGGTTGCCTCCCGGTTTTGAAGAGACCAAGAAGTTTTTTTGGTTTTACGAGCATTTCGGCACAGACGAATTGTTGATGGTCAGCTGGGAAGGCTGTGATCTTAACGACACCCGGAGTCGTGCCGATCTCGATTTGCTTGCCAAACGTCTTCTCGAGCCTGAAGTACTTGAGGACGGCAGCACCCGAGGTCCTTGGTTCCGAGAGGTCGTTACGGGCGCGAGTGTCGCGAGCGAGTTTATGGATCCGCCGTTGCGTTTGTCGCGCAGCGAGGCTCTGTGGCGGATGGAGGGCTGGCTGGTCGAGAAGGGGGCTCGGCAGAAAATGTTGCGTTCGTTTGCGGCGCAACAAGCGGTCCGTCCTGATATTCCGTTGAGCGAGCTCAAATTACCGGCGGTGCAGACTGGCTTGATCGCTTTGGTTTCGCCGGCAGGACAGGAGGACCGGGAAGCAGCCGTTGCCTATGTCCAGGCGATGCTCGATCGCACGTTGCCTGGCAGAAGCAAGCAAGCGCACATTGCCGGGTCGACCATTGAATCCGTGGCCATCAATGAGGCCAGCAGCAAATCGTTGCCTCGCTTGTCGACCATGTCGCTGATCGTTGTTTTGCTGTTGATGTATGCTGCATTTCGGCATATCGGGCTGGGGTTGATTGTCTTTGTGATTGCCGTCTTCTGTCAGCAGCTGTCATTGACCGTGATTTATCTGTCCGGTGCCCATTTAGACAGCATTGGACTGATGGTGCCGACACTTGTTTATGTCCTGGTGATTTCCGCGGCGGTCCACCTGATCAATTACTATCGAGATGCGACGAACGAGTTAGGTGGGCATCGGCATGCGGAGGCACGCGCCGTTCGCTATGCCTGGCGGCCCTGTTTCCTGGCGGCGCTGACCACCGCTTTGGGACTGGTTTCTCTTTCGGTCAGTATGCTGATTCCCATTCGCAAGTTCGGCTTGTTTGCATCGATTGGGGTGATGCTCGGGACGGGGGGGCTGTTCCTGGTAGGCCCGGCCTTGCTCTGTCAGTTTCCGCCGAAGCGTTTGCAAGCAACATCCCGCTCGACGACTCGCAAACTCGAAGAATTCTGGCGCATGGTGAGTCATGTCGTGACCCGTCGGCATCGGTTGATCGCAGTCGGCGGTTTACTTGCTTTGGGACTTGCCGCTTACGGTGTGAGTCGGATTCAGCCGACGGCACGACTGCACAATCTGTTTCCGGAAGATGCTCGCGTGATTCGGGACTACGCCTGGCTGGAAGAAAAGTTGGGTGCGTTGATTCCGGTGGAGATCGTCATTCACATTCCGAAAGACGCGCAAGTTACCACTCTGGAGAAGGCCGTGTTTGTGGCTGCACTGAACCGCCATATCCAGCGAGTGGATGCGATCGATGTGACCATTCGTGCGACGAACTTCATGCCTACCCTGCCGCGGATGACAGGAGGTTTGCGACAAGTCGTACACTGGACTGCCATGGAACGTCTGCTGGACAGTCAGTCCGCGAGACTCGAAGACATGCGGTTCTTGCGCGAAACGGAGGACGAGCAGTTGTGGCGTATCATTGCTCGCGTTAAGGCCAGCAATGATACGATTGACTACGGTCAGGTGTTGGAAGATCTCGAAGAAGAACTTGCGCCGGTGATCGCAGCCTTGCAGCAAGGGGATTTGGGCGAGCTCAAGCGACAAGATTCGGTTTTGCCCGCAGTGCTCACCGAAGCTCAGTTGGCAAACTTTTCGGGAGTTCAGGTGACCGTTTGTGGCAGTATTCCGCTGGTCCACAAGACGCAGCAGCAATTGCTGGTCGATCTGTTCACCAGTTTTCTCACGGCCTTTGCGGTCATTGCCCTGGTCATGGTCGTTTTGTTGCGGAGTTTGGTTGCAGGTTTGATTTCCATGATCCCGAATTTGTTACCAGCGATTTTGGTCTTTGGTGTCATGGGCTTGTTGGGGATCGAGATTGAAGTTGGTTCGATGATGACTGCCAGTGCTGCGTTGGGAATCGCAGTCGATGATACGTTACACTTTGTCACATGGTTCCGACGTGGTGTCGAACAGGGGATGGAGCGTCGTGACGCAGTGAGTTTCGCGTACCACCGCTGCGGTACTGCGATGGTCCAGACTTCGTTGATCTGTGGGCTCGGGATGTCGGTGTTTGTGATGAGCGAGTTCGTGCCGATCGCGCGATTTGCCTGGTTGATGGCTGCCATGTTGGCGGCCGCCTTGCTGGCGGACCTGGTGGTGCTGCCAGCGATCCTTGTGGGACCGCTTGGTCGGTTTTTTGTGTCGCGAAGCGGACAAAATGAAACGCGTGTGGCGGCTGGGCCGTCGTGAAGGGAATGTGGCTGCGGCGGCAAAAAAAGATCACCTCAGCAAGGGTACTGGTGAAGGCCAGGAAAACGAGTCGGTAGATGGCCAAGCGAAGTCAGAGAACGCTAGTATTGCTCGCCGGGATTCCCGGTGGTCTGCTTGTCTTGCTGGGATTATTCGCTGACCAGTATACGGGGCAGGCGAATGGCTTCGGTGGCGAGCAAGTACTGTTGGTGAGTGTCGGGGCGCTGCTGATCTTGTTTGGCTGGCTGGCGGTCAGGACCAACCCTCGGTTAGTCAAGAAAGCATGCTTTGCCTCGATCATCGGGCTGTTTACCTTGCTGCTGGTCGAGGTGGTTGCCAGCACCGTGCAACTGTTTGTGGGAGCAACCACAGATACGTTCTGGGTCTTCGAGGAATCAGGTCGCACTTTTCATTTTGATCCGATCCGTGGTTATCGTCTGACACCTTTGCCGTCGCGCGTGGCCCGCGTGACGCACGGTCGGGTGGAGTACCTAGGAGTCTATCGAGGGAACGAGCAGGGGTTTCCGGACAAAGACGATTTTACGATCCGCAAACCGAACGATGTGCAGCAGCGTTTTCTCGTGTTGGGTGACTCGTTCTCCGCAGCTCAGTTCAACCATCGTAACTGGCCGGACTCCATCGAGATGCTGACGGACGATCGTTGGCAGTTGCTCAACTTTTCTACCGACGGAGGGGGCTTGGCCAACTGGTGGAATAACTATGTCCATCTCGTCGAGGCGGAGGATTACGAATACGACCAAGTGATTTTTGCAGTCTCTGCCGGAGATTTACGCCGTCGCTTCAGCTTGGCCGAGCACCGCAATTACCAGCGACATATGTTTGGCCGTGTACCGCATTGGGACACCGCCAAGTTGCCGCAGACCGCCGCCGAGGCGCGGCAGTATTTGCGGCCTTCGCGGGGCTATATTCTCGATACCAAGGCGTTTACTGCGGCAGTGCGCGATAAACGCCTGCAGCCAACGCGACGCGGGCTTGAGCATTTGTGGTTGACGTCGTTAATCGATCGCTGGCTGCGAATCATGTTGACACCCGTGGAGCGAGGGCCGCCGGGAGATCTGCAGCCAGGGCAGTTGGCGTTGATCGCGGATTTTCGTGAGCGGTTGCAACAACACCAAGTGCGGCCCATTGTCGTCCATATCCCTTCGCGAGGCGAAGTGCTCACTGGAAGAGTGAATCCCTGGAAAGCAGAAACGGAAACCTTTGCGGAATTACTCGGAGCAGAGTTCATTGACGGCAGTCAAGCGTTTGCGGGGGTGAATCCTTTGGTCTTGCAGCAGGAATGGTACCCCTTTGACGGTCATTGGGCTCAAGGCGGCTCGGATCGGTTTGCCAAATATCTGCTGGGAGTCCTGGAAAAACGAATCGGACCAGTTGGCGATGCTGCTGCCAATGCCGCGCCGTAAAGAAGGTGGTGCGGTAGCCCGGGGGGCAATTTCGTGAAGCAGGTGTCCGGCCTGAGCGGGCATTTCTTCTGCGGTCTGGTCGATCTACAATAGGCAGATCACAGTTGCGGTGAGGGCCATGCGTTTTTTGTTGTTCATGACCGGTGGATTACTCGTTGGCTGGGGCTGCGCTGTGAGCGCGCTGGCGGACGATCGTGAGCCATTGCCTCGCCGGGTGGCGACGTTCGTAACGCAGTACTGCCTGGATTGTCATGCCGGTGACTCTGCCAACGGTGAACTCGATCTAGAACAAGTGCTGACGCACTCGATGCTCGCCGAAGCGGGGACTTGGGAAAGTGTCACACGAAGGTTGCTGACGCGGCAGATGCCGCCACTCGACGCCGAGCGACCGAGTGAAGAAGAGTATGCCAGGGTTCAGACAGCGCTCGAGACGGCATTGGATCGTCAAGCGGAACGTCATCCGTACGCGGGGCGCACCGATGCTCTGCGTCGGCTCAATCGAACGCAATACGCTTATGCCATCCGCGATCTGTTTGGCATCGAGGTGGATGTGCGATCATGGTTGCCACCTGACGAGGTGAGTCATGGTTTCGATAACATCACGGTCAGTGAACTATCACCCACGTTGCTGAACCGCTATGTGACCGCCGCTCAAAAGATTGCCAAGGTCGTTGTCGGGGCGTCGGCTCGTGGTCCGCAGGGGGATACTTTACGGCTCAAGCCAGATTTGACCCAGGAAGAACATGTCGCCGGGTTGCCGATCGGAACCCGTGGCGGCACGGTGTGGCGCTACACGTTTCCGCGAGACGGCGAGTACGATCTCGAAGTGCGTTTGGCGCGAGATCGCAACGAAGAAGTTGAAGGGCTGCGCCGCGAACACACTTTAGAGATGCTGCTCGACCGTCGCCGTGTCGGAGTGTTTCCGGTCCGCCCTCCGCGGGACGGGAATCACAGTCGTGTGGATAGCCACCTTCGGCAGCGTGTGGCGGTCAAGGCGGGCACGCATGCGTTGGGCGTCACATTTCTCAAGCAACCTACCGCGCTGATTGAAACCAAACGTCAGCCGTATGACGCGCATTTCAATATGCACCGGCATCCGCGACAGTCTCCCGCCATTTTTCAAATCTCGATCACGGGGCCTTATTCTGGTGGGGCTTCGGCTGACTCGCCAAGTCGCCAGCGACTGTTCGTGTGTCGCCCGACTGCGGAAAATGAAGAACAGGATTGTGCAGAACGCATCCTGCGGAACTTGATGCGTCGCGCCTATCGCCGTCGCGTTGTGGCAGACGACCTGCGGCAACCGATGAGGCAGTACCAGCGTGCGCGGGACGCAGGCCAGAGCTTTGATGCCGGTGTCGAAGCGGCGGTGAGTGCGGTGTTGGTGAATCCGAGCTTTTTGTTTCATCTCGAGCGTGATCCACCGCAGGCGGAACCAGGCGAATCGTATCGCCTCCGTGACGTGGAGTTGGCTTCCCGCTTGGCCTTCTTTTTGTGGAGCAGCGTGCCGGACGAGCAGTTGCTGGCAACGGCCTTGTCCGGAGAGTTACAGGATCCACAGATACTGGCCGCAGAAACGCGACGGATGTTGGCCGATCCGAGAGCCAGAGCGTTGAGCACGAATTTTGCCAGCCAATGGCTCTATTTGCGCAATCTGGAAAGTATCACGCCCGATTTGCGACGGTTTCCTGATTTTGACGACAATCTGCGACAGGCATTTCGCCAAGAGACCGA
Organism: Blastopirellula sp.; assembly: GCA_002701545.1. Taxonomy (GTDB): domain Bacteria; phylum Planctomycetota; class Planctomycetia; order Pirellulales; family Pirellulaceae. The sequence goes on from NZVR01000010.1 coordinate 5,939, forward strand.
ATGGTTGTTCGATAGTCTGCGTCAGGAAGACCGGAGCGTGCTGCAACTGCTGCGTTCCGACTATACCTTTCTCAACGAACGGCTGGCCAAGCATTACCGATTGCCGCACATTCAGGGGAGCCGGATGCGCCGCGTGGCGTTGCCGGCGGGTTCGCAGCGGGGTGGGATCTTGCGTCATGGTAGCGTGTTGACGGTGACTTCTTATGCAACGCGGACCTCGCCTGTGCTGCGCGGTAACTGGGTGCTCGAGAATCTGGTCGGCGCGCCGCCTCCTCCGCCACCCGCCGACGTACCGGCGCTACAGGAGAATACGGTGGATCAGACACTGTCTGTCCGCGAGCGACTTGCGGCCCATCGGGCGAACCCCGCTTGCGCAGGCTGTCATCGTTTGATGGATCCGGTCGGCTTTGCGCTGGCAAATTACGATGCCGTCGGACGTTGGCGCGACGTCGATCAGGGCCGGGCTATTGACGCGACCGGCGGGTTGCACGGTGCCGCAGACTTTGTCGGCGTGGCGGGGCTGGAACGTGCCTTGTTGGAGCGGCCCGAAGTGTTTGCCACCGCGTTGAGCGAAAAACTGTTGACCTTTGCGGTTGGACGTGGGGTGGAGCCACGCGATGGCCCGGCAATTCGCCAGATCGTGCGGTCTGCCGGCGAACAACAATACCGATTTTCTGCCTTGATTGTCGGCGTCGTGCAAAGTGTGCCCTTTCAAATGCGGGCCGCTGGCAAAGTAGCACCCTCCCCGTGAGCACGATCCTGCGCTAGAATGCGGCTTGCATGTAGGTGGTCCGGCGGATCGCATCACGATCCAATGCATGCTCGTGCCACGGTAGATTCGATATTCGTTTGGCTGAGGTTCTGATGTTTCGAGTGAGTCGCGAGATTGACTTTTGCTACGGTCACCGGTTGATGAACTACGACGGTAAATGCAAACACTTGCATGGTCACAATGGTCGAGCTGTGATCACGATCGAAGCGCCAAACCTCGATGATCGTGGCATGGTCTTGGATTTTTCCGATATCAAGCAGGTCGTGAGTAACTGGATTGACGACAACCTGGATCACCGGATGCTGTTGCATCGCGGTGATCCCGTGGTGCCTATCTTGCAGGACATGCAGGAGCCGATCTATTTGCTGGACACCAATCCCACGGCGGAAAACATTGCCAAGTTGATTTTCGACTTCACTCGGGAAGCGGGCTTTCCGATTGTCGAAGCGCGGTTGTGGGAAACTCCTCGATGCTACGCAACGTATAGCGGCTAGCGTGACTCGCCTGCGCCCGGTGCTCCCGCCGTTGTCGGGCGCGAGTCCGGCTGGCGTCTGGGCGAGTGGTGCATTTGCCCTCAGTGTTTGTCACGCGTAACATGACTTGCTGTAAGCGTTTGCGACGCACATTTCGCCAACAGGCCGAACTTTTAGAAATTCCAGCAAGAACCCCGGCGGGTCGGAAACTATCTCCCCGTTAAGGCGATCTCTTCGGTAGTCAGTAAAGGGATGTCGATGCCTCCCGCAATCGACTGGCAAGCAAAATTGAGCGAGCATGACCGATGGTTACGGACCATTGTGTTTGCCCGTGTTGGAGAAGCGCAAGCGGTCGACGAGGTGATGCAGGAGGTTGCCCTGGCAGCGGTTCGACAAGCTGCTCCGATTGCGGATGTGGGGAAAGTGGCACCGTGGTTGTATCAGCTCGCCGTACGGCAGTCTCTGATGTATCGGCGGAAGTGTGGGCGGCAGCGGAAACTCAATGATCGTTTCGCAGAGCGGCAACCGCCACAAACGTTCGACGAAGGTGTGCCAGATCCATTGAGTTGGCTACTGGCGGATGAACGCAAACAAATGATCCGGAAAGCATTGCAAGCAATTCCACGGCGGGATGCCGAAATCTTGCTCCTCAAGTACACCGAGAGTTGGAGTTATCACCAGATCGCAGAACATCTGGGGGTCAGTCACAGCGCGGTGGAATCTCGCTTACACCGCGCTCGTGCCAAAATGCGTTCCGAATTGTTGGCCAGACAACTAAACGAGGTGGATTGATGCGACAACCTGATGAAGTCACACCACAGGAGCTTGACCGTTTGGTGGATGGCGAATTGGACGGGAAGGAATACCAGGCACTGCTGCGTGCTTTGGAACAACATCCCGAAGGGTGGCGGCAATGTGCGCTGGCGTTTCTCGAAGCACAGGCGTTGCAAGTGGAACTGACGAAGGCACCGCAGATCCTACCTGAGGTCAGTCAGGATGCACCGGGGCGGCAAGCGAAGAATTCCAAGCCAAGTTCCATGTGGGCCGTTGCTGCGGGACTCCTGCTGGCTTTCGGGTTAGGGTCGTGGACACAAGGCTGGTTTGTGGAAGACGAAAGTGCACCCGCCGGAGATCCGCAGTCACCACTTACCCAAGTTCGTCCGGACGAAGCAACGGACGGTCAAGGCGAAGCATCGATTGACGAGGAGTCGGTTGCGACCACGGAGGCAGAGACGATGCGGTTGGTGGTGAACGACCAGGAATTTGTCGAGATTCCGACAAGCGAAGCGGACGCCATTGACTTCGACGAGATCTTTCGCGCAGGGAGTCGAGAGTACGAACGCATTTTGCGGGACCTGAAACGGCAAGGTCATGTCGTTCGGCGAATCCAGCAAGAAGTTCCCGTGCAATTGGAAGATGGACGTCGTGCACGTGTTCCGGTCGATCGCATTGAGATCGTGCCGGTTCGGGGAAATTATCAGTAACGATCCGAAACGAAGGAGATACCATGCACATGAAATGGATGAATGTCACTGCCTGTCTGTTGGCAGTTGTTGTGACCGAGGCATCGGTTTTCGGACAGGAAGACGCAGAGTCTGGCCAGCTCAAGCGGCGTCGCTTGACGCCCGGTTTTTTACAGGAGCGGCTACGATCGGGAGGAGAGGACGAAGCACAGGCTGCCGAGTCGCCTCAACCGTCGGCCTACTGGATCGGAGCACGCTTCGCTCCGCTGGCAGAATTCGATGAGTTGGTCCGCGCTCAATTGAAACTCGAGCAGGGACTGGTGGTGGTCAAAGTCGTGCCTGAAGGGCCGGCTGAGAAGGCTGGACTGCAAAGACACGATGTGCTGCTCAAGTTTGCCGGTCACAAGGTTACGGAGATCGAGGCGCTGGTGGCAGCCATCAACGAGCACCACGATGCCCAAGTGGACGTGGTTGTGCTGCGCGGCGGGAAACAGCGGCAGCTGAAGGTCGCGCCTGCTCAACGACCGGAGCAGATCGCCGAAGCAGCGGAGATTCCCGAGTTGGAGGAGCTGCGCGAACGTTGGGATGCGATCGGCAAACGTATCCGTGAGCGTCACGGCGAAGGCAGGGACTTTATGTTCCAACTGGATACAAAAGACGCAGGTAAGAAAGGGATCACTTTCCTCGAAATCGCTCCCCGAGGATTATTTAAAGGAATCGTCGGAGGCGTATTGTCGTTGCCAAAGGATCTGAAGATCAACATCGAGAAGAAGGGTGACGAACCGGCGAAGATTCACGTCAAGACGGACGACGGTGAATGGCAAGTCACCGAAGGAGAATTGGATCAGTTGCCTGCCGACGTACGTGGGCATGTCGAAGCCTTTTGGGGAGCTCGCGGAGAACTGGATTGGCGCGATGGCTGGGGGGAAAAGACGCAGCGAATCCTGAAAGATGTCGGAGTGCATGGCATCGAGGTGGACGCCATTCACGACCGAGTCCGTAACCTGCTTGACGCCGTCGAAGGTGAACTCCCTCAAACGGCCGATGGAGAAGCATCCCCGGCTGCCGAAGGTGTCGAGGCGTTGCAGTTAGAGATTGAAAAACTACGGCGTGAGCTACGAGAACTCAAGCAAGATCCGTCGGCAAAATCGGATAAGTAAGTCTGCTCCAGCATTTTTGATTGGCCCTGTATCGACTCGCAACCCGCCAGGATTGTCCCGTGGCGGGTTACTTGTTGCGTTACCTCTCGAAGACGACCATTCCCTTGGCCCGCTGAGCGAATCGCCCGGTAGGATGCATGTCAGCACCCGAGGCCACTTCGGGAGAAGGGTTCTGTCGGGTACCATGAAAGTCTGCGAGGCAAAACGCCGCTCGGGTGCTCGAGCGGTCCGATTGACCTGGTCTGCCTCTCAGTCAACGTTGTTTCAAAGAAGTTTCCCGAGAGAGATATGATTGCGTGTTTGTTTGACATCGACGGGACACTGATCACATCTGGTGGCGCCGGTGGATATGCCCTGATGGGGGCGTTCTCGGATTTGTTTGGAATCGAGTCTCCGCAGAGTGTGGCTTTCTGCGGTCGTACCGATCGCGGTATCGTCACCGATTTGTTTGCTGCTCATGGGATCGAAAACAGTGTGAAAAACTGGGATCGTCTGCGCGAGGAATACTTGCGTCGCTTGCCAGTGGAATTACCGCGACGCCAGGGAGGTGTTTTGCCTGGCGTCCAGGAACTGGTGGAGCATTTGGCAGAACGCACAGATGTTGCGCTTGGTTTGTTGACCGGGAACCTGCGGCGCGGGGCGGAACTCAAGTTAACGCATTACCAGCTGCAGCCATTCTTCGCGTTTGGTGGTTTTGGCGATCATCATCACCATCGTAACGACGTTGCCAACGAAGCGATCGAGGCACTCGAGTCACATCTCGACGAGGGCATCGCATATGATTCGGTGTGGGTGATCGGTGACACCCCGCTGGACATTGAGTGTGCCAGAAGTGTGGGAGCGAAGGTTGTCGCCGTCACGACAGGAATGGTGGACGCTGAGGAACTGGCTCGGCACCATCCCGACTTGCTGTTGGATGATCTTTCCGACGTCGAGCGGGTGTTGAGTACGATTGCTTAACGAGTGGGCGCGACGAGCGAGGGCACGATTGTGTGTGCTGTCGCCGGTGTGCTGGCATCGCAGGGCTAGCTGGAATGTAAGCGGGTTCCTCGTCTTCTCGATGGTGTTGTGACCTGTAAGCGGTATCGGAGACCGGCATCAAGTCGTGTCGATCTTGGCTTAAGTGCTTGCATCTGTTAAACATCCTCCTTATCGAGCCAAGCAAGGATGTGACAGCAATGACGGACTTCTTTCGGGCGGTCAAGATCGCCCTTCGATATCGCCTTAACATTGCGATGATTCTTTGTTCATCTCTGCTGATCGCGACCCTGTGGGGCGGAAACATTGGCGCGATTTATCCGATCATCGAAGTGGTTTTCGAGAACAAAACACTTCACGAATGGTCGGATGACCAGCTGGCCGAGCTGCACACGGAGCAGCGGGCGTCGGAAGCCGTGATCCAGGAGAAGGAGCAACAGCTATCGACGGTAACGGGTGTTGAACGCGAGGAGCTAGCGCACAGCATCTGGTATGAGCAAAGCCAGATGGACACGCGGGCGCACATGATTGAGTGGATGAACTGGGTTGATCGCAAGTTAATTGTGCATGCGCCCACGACTCCTTTCCGGACCCTGGCGCTGGTCATCGCAGCCTTGTTGGTCGGCACGATTGTCAAGGGCATGTTTATTGTGCTGAACATGATTTGCGTCGAGCGTTTGGCGCAGCGTGTCACGTTGGAATTGCGTCAATCCTTTTACCGTCAGACGTTGGGGATGGACCTCAATGCGTTTGGGCAGGACCGCACATCGGGGTTGATGACTCGATTTACTGCGGATGTCACGACGATGGGGTCGGGCATATCGACTCTCTTTGGCAATTCGATTCGTGAGCCGCTCAAGATGATTGCCTGCCTCGTGTTTGCAGCCTTGATCAGTTGGCGTCTGTTATTGTTTTCCTTGATCATCGCTCCGATTGCGATCTTCATTGTGGGGCGTTTGGCGCGGAGCATTAAGCGGGCGAACCGTCGCGCGATGGAAGAAATGACCCAGTTGTATACGGCCCTGGCGGAGACCTTTAACGGGATTCAGCTGGTGAAGGCGTACACCATGGAAGGTCACGAGAGCAGTCGCTTCAGTCGCATTGCGACGACCTATTATCGCCGCGCCATGAGAATTGTGACGTACAACGCGTTGACGCGTCCGGCCACCGAGGTGATGGGCATGTTGATTATCTGCATGGCGATCCTGGCGGGTGGGTATCTGGTATTAAACAACAAGCGAGAGCTGTTTGGCATACCAATGGGTGCAACATTGAGCCACGGTGCCATGGTGACATTTTTTGCCATGTTGATTGGCGCGAGTGATCCGGCTCGCAAGCTGGCGGGGGTGATCCAGTTTTTGCAAGCCAGTTCGGCCGCTGCGGAACGAGTTTTCGAGATGATGGATCGCAAGTCGGCGATTGTTGAGTCGGAGCGACCCGTTGAGCTTCCCGATGCGGGGGCAGAAATCACGTTCGAGCGGATTCGTTTCAGTTATGTGCCGGACAATCTTGTGTTGCAGGACGTCTATCTGAAGATCCAGTCCGGCGAATCGGTTGCCGTGGTGGGGGCGAATGGATGTGGTAAGAGTACCTTGCTGAACCTGATTCCGCGTTTTTACGATCCTGTGGACGGCCGCGTATTGTTGAACGGAGTGGATTTGCGCGACCTGCGTTTGCAGGACGTGCGCAGTCAGATCGGTTTGGTGACCCAACAGGCCCTGTTATTCGACGACACGATCATCAACAACATCCGCTATGGTTCGCTGGACGCAACGGACGAGCAGGTCATTGCGGCTGCTCGACAGGCAAATGCGCATCGTTTCATCATGGACGATCTGGAGGAGGGCTACGAGACGCTCGTTGGCGAAGGCGGGGGGCGGCTTTCCGGTGGGCAGCGTCAACGCATCGCGTTAGCCCGGGCCTTCCTGCGAGATCCGAAGATCTTGATATTGGACGAAGCAACGAGCCAGGTCGATGTGGCTAGTGAGCGATTGATTCACGAAGCGCTGAGACAGTTTATTGAGGGACGGACGACGATCATGATCACGCACCGGCTTTCCACGCTGGATTTGGCGGACCGGATCGTGGTGATGGACGAAGGCCATGTTGCGGACATGGGGACCCATCACGAACTGGTGCAGCGCTGTAGTGTCTATCAGCAACTCTACTCGGCAGGATTTCGCGAAGCTGCTTGAGCGTTGCTTGGTTGCGCAAGGCTTAGTTGCTGGATGCCACCGGAGGTGTTCGCGGTTGCGAAGCGAGAATCAATAATTCAGCCAGCAGCAACAACAACACACCGATGGTTAAGAACCACCAAAAGTTCTGGCCGGCGATCGTATCGCCCGACAAGCTGATCTCGGCTGTCGGTGCAACCCAGGAGACTTGTTGCAAGTCGATCGCTTGTTCGAATTCCTGGGGAGACAACATGGTGAGATCGGATTCCTCG
>NZVR01000011.1 GCA_002701545.1 Blastopirellula sp.
CGTCCGCCGAATCCGTACTTTCCTGTGCGGTCGAGGTAATGATGATAAGGAACATCTTTGCCCAAACCGTACGCGGCGGTGTACTCAAAGCCTTTCAGGATGCGGTTGTCTTTCCAACCGTAAAGGTCCACGCCTTGATTCCACGCGACCTCGGCCGCATTGGATAACAGTCCCAAGCCGAGTTGCGCATAGTGCTGCTTCCGCGTGCTTTCCTGACATTGGCCGGTGGGATGCACGACGGTGTGTGCGATGCTGCCATTGCCACATCCGTTGGCGGCGTAGCGAACCGATTCTTCAAACAGCCGACGGTCATTACAATAAACGGCGATCGCCATTTTGGTTTGCAACGCAGCCGTTTCCCAGTTGCCGTTGGCAAAGTGCGCGTAATCTTTGATTGTTGGATGCCAAACCTGCAGAAACCAGCGTTCGGCGTCTTGAGCATCTGTTTCTGACCAACCCGAATCGGTGTGTCTCAGGATCTCGGCCGCGTTCACAAATCGGAATCCTTGCAACCCCGCTGCCAAAACACCATCGATCCCGCCCACCCGTTCGAGCTTCTTTTTCCAAGCATTAAGTATCTGCATCGCCTTGTCAGCGTGGGCTTGCTTGCCGGTAATCGCCCACATCAGAGCATTTTGATAAGCCGCAGTCGCATCACTTGCCGCCTCACCACTATGGCGATTCGGCTTTCGCCCCCAATAGGAAAACGGGCCGCGCAGGCGATAGTCTGCACGCGAATAGGGACTTTCCTCGAGTTGCCGAAAGGCGATCGCAATCTCCGCATGCGTGTTGTCTGGACTTCGTACTCCGGCGGGACGTTCGACCGAATTGGACGTAACCGCCTGCCGCATTCGGTTGAGATCTTCACTGTGATGCAGCAAACCTGGATGCACGAAGCCGCTCTGAGCCAGGCACGATAGCGTGCCTGTCAGTACCAAGACGAGGCAGATTGTGGGGCATAGCTTCATGAGTTTCGACCAAGGCACTTTGGGCAGCGTGATTCAGTTGCGTCTGGAAAATCTGGCCACTCCCGGCAAACGCGCGGAAGGGGACAGGCCCGTTGAATCATTAGGCGGGCCGCCGACGCTGGATTCGGCCTCCTGATTCTGTATGCTACCCAAAGGGGAAAATGAGGAAAGGTGTGATGGAACCACCGTAGCGTATCCAATTGGGAAGATGTCCCGACCGGAAAAGAAATGGGGCAGATGTTTTCCATCCAATCCGTCTTTCTCTTGGGAAAAAATGACCGCCGTCCGCTTTGCTTTTTCGCCTAAACTGGAGTTGCCATGTCGATACGCCCCTTTGTACTGTTGACCCTGGTCTGCCACTGGGCCGCAGGACCGGTGTGGTCACAGGAATCTGAGACAGTGGAAAACGGCGCCGCGCGCCCTCCGGTGGAAGCCCGGTTGATTGTGAAGCAGAAGACATACATTCTGCCGAAAGAGCGACACGGCGCTGCCTTCCGCAAGCAGATCGTCGAGGCATTGGACTCCGAGAACCTGCCCCCGGCTCCCAGGGTCCACCTGATCCTGGAACTCAAGAACGTCAGCGACGAAGACGTCAACATCTGGCCGAGAGGCGTCGTCACTGAGCCCGATCTGAGCGTGGCAGGGAAAGGCGTCGTCCAGCCGGAGAATCTCAGGTCCTTTTCAGGGCAAACGTCTGCCGGAAGCGTTCAGCCGACGATCAAGCCGGGCAAGACTTTTCAAACCACCATCAAGTCATTGAATCCCCAGGGTGGCACTCCTTGGTACTTTTGGAGCGAACCCGGTGAATACTCGATCAAGGCGACATACACCGTCTGGACGGGATTGCCACCGTTCCCTTTTCCCGGTGAAAAAAAGCCCACGGGCAAACCACAGCAACACAAAGTTGTCACGGCGCCGGTTCCAGTGCAGGTTGTCTTGCAGCAGGACCAGCGTCCCTTGATCGTGGCACATCGGGGATTGCTGCATCATGCTCCCGAAAACACGCTGGCGAACTTTCGGTCGTGCCTGGAACTACGTCTTGGTTTCGAGTTCGACGTGGAGCAGACAAGTGACGGCCAGTTAGTCTGCATCCACGATGACACGGTGGACCGTACTACGGACGGCGTGGGGCATGTTTCGATGTTGTCCTTGACCGACGTGCGTAAACTCGATGCGGGGCGTTGGTTCGACCCCAGGTTTGCGGGTGAAAAGGTGCCGACTGTCGATGAGGTGTTTCAACTGATCGCCAAGTATCGTCAGCATGACATCCTGGTGGCTGTCGATCTCAAGGCGGGCGACGTCGAACACGATGTCGTGCGACTCGCCCAGAAACACAAAGTTTTGGATCGGTTGCTGTTTATCGGCAAAACCATCTCGGACCCACACGTCCGGGAGAACCTCAAAGACGCTTCACCCAAAGCTCAAACCGCGGTTGTCGCCAACCATCCAGACGAGTTTACAGCGGCGCTTGCCGCGTCTGATGGCGACTGGGTTTACTTCCGCTATCTGCCGACACAACAGCAGGGCAAAGCGGTCCGTCACGCAGGTAAGCGAGCATTCATTGCGGGAGCGACGGTCAGCGGCAATCTGCCCAAGAATTGGAAGCGGGCCGCCGAGGTGGGGCTCGATGCCGTGCTGACGGATTACCCCTTGGAGTTAAGGACAACGCTCAAAGCCGCTGCGGCGAGCGAATGACCCAGGTCGAGAACCAAGGCACCCGTCTATCGCGTAACCTCCATGGTGGACAAGACCGTCCAGCCATCCACCACGGGCAATTGATTGGCGAAGCGGATGGCGGGTCGGTTCGTCCAGGGATCGCGGATTCCAATCGCTAAACGGTATTTTCCGGCTGGGACGTCGAATGCGGTCGTCACGCCTTCCGCAAAGTTGCCAGGAGTCCATCTGCGAATATCCCACTCGGTCTTCATTCGCTGAACGACTTTTCCTGACGCATCCAGCAATGCCCATTCAACCGACCACGGATAGTAGAACGGGGCGACTCCGCGGTTCATTCCCTTGAGCGAGATTCGAGACGACTGTTGGGTCGTCACCTGAGCAGGATGCACCACCTCACGGATTTGAAATTCGTAGCCCATTTTCCGGACCAGTTCTTCACTTCGCTGCGGGAACGCCGGGTCCGTTGATTTCTCCAGTGCCGGACAATACGGGCCAATCCATGTAAAGTGCGACCGCTGTAACATCGATCGCGTCGTATCGAATTCTTTGCCGAGATAACGTTTGGCGTTGTGCGGCACCATCTCGCCACCGACCACGGCGACTTGCCAGTTGTCAGTTCGCTTTGCCTTTCGCATTCCGGCAAGGAAGCTCCAGTCCTTGCCGTTGTCCGTGTCTTGCGGGAACATGTCGTCGTGAAATCCAATCCACTTCTGCTGACCAGCGTATCCGCGAGCGTAGCGCACCATCAACGACTTGTCAGGAAACGCCTTGCGGTAGGCGTCAATGATCCGGCGTTCTGTTTCCGGTGTCGCGTAGAGGTTGGGACGCGGGTAGGTGTGCCACTCGCCCCAGAATCCAAGCAAGCCCAATTGGATGAAGGCGATGCGGGGATTGCCGTTGTATCGCCGTCCCAGGGCAGCAATCAATCGCTCCATCCCGGCGATCATGCGGGGGTCGTTGTAGTCGGGCGATTTGCCACCACCGTACTCGGTATAGGCGGTTTCTTTGACACCCGCATTGCGCAGCCAATCCGGGAGACCCGATGGCTTCTTGGGGTAGTCAACATACACGCGAAAGATCACGTGCTTGCCTCTGGCAGCTTCGATATTCCACTGACGCTCCCAATCTTCAAACCGGTAATCACCCTCGGTTGGTTCCAGTTCGCGCCAGGAGATGTACTGGAAGATCATCGAATAGGGTTGACGGATTGTGCCCGCGTTGATGTAGGGACACCACCCTTTGAGAGGATTGTCCAATGGTCCCGGCTTTGCCGCCGGGCGCACCACGACGTTTTCGGCGGAAACGGAGCACGCTGGCAGCACACTGGACAGCATCAGCAGACAACAGCACAAACGGAATGCACGCATCACTTTCTCGCTTGACGAAGATCAGGAAAAGAGGTCAGCCCTCGGAAAGGATTTGGCTCGAGGGAGAGTTCGGAGGCAACTGCAGCGGACCCGAATTTGATCATTGTACCGGAGTTTACGTTGCCCTGACGTCCATGGTTTGCAATTGGGGTGGACCAACACAATCACCCACACCCAAACATAAAGGCAAAGGCACGAACTGGCATCACAGGAATGCATCGAAAAGGGTTGGCCCCTTTTTGCTTTTCTTGCAGTAGCCCGTACCTGACGCCATTCCGTTCTCTTATATTTGTGAGGTGTCGCCTTCAGGCCTGGCCTGCAGTTTTGCTGCCTTGCTATCGTCACCGCTCAACGAACCAACTGGCTGATCCTGTTGATTGTCACGATGGCGGCGTTTTGAAATCCGACATCAAATGGTTTGCCCACCGAATAGGACGTCCTATGAGACCGATTTTACTTTGTTTTAGTTGCCTTATTTTTGCGGGCTTCAGCAACTCCCCTGCGTGTCGCTCAGAAGAAGCAGAGCCAAAGTCTCCAGCGATTCTTCGCGAACTTAACGACTACTGGCGGGAGGTCTCACGGAGCGTGAAAGCAGGAGACTTCAAAGGCTATTCAAACACCTGTCACCCGTCAGGTGTCTTGGTCTCTGGTGTCAAGCAAACCAGCTATCCACTGCAGCAGGCACTGCAACGCTGGAAGCAAGGCTTCGACGATACGCACGCCGGACGGATGGCGGCTTCGGTGGAGTTCCGGTTTTCCAAGCGACTTCATGATGCCACGACGGCCCATGAAACCGGCATCTTTCGCTATGCCAGCACAAAGGACGGCGAGGCAAACGTACAGTTCATCCATTTCGTGGGGTTATTGCGCAAGACACCCGGCGGCTGGAAAATTCTGATGGAACATCAAAAGTCCGCAGCTACCGAAGCCGAATGGAAGCAGCTTGCACCGCTGAGTGATGCCCCCAACGCCAGGCAATTGAAGTAGTGGCAGGTGAAAGTTTCCACCTCGTCTCATCCGAAACGCTCCAGGAAAAGAACCGGGCAGGCCGCTGGCACGATGGGAGTTGGAGGGAAGTTCGTAGGCAGCTGTAGGGGCCACCGTCTGCGGAATGGTGCCGAATTCAGGTTGCCCGTGCGACCTTGGTTTGGGCGTGTGGGGAGCACGCTAAACCGCCATGGCACCAAGCAAAACACCTGAGAAGAGGAACCAGAGAGGCTCCACGGAAGCGGCCCGACCGAGTTTCTTTTTCGACGTGGAATCCGGCGCAATTGCCGGTTATGTCACGTTCTGCTGAGTTGCCGCTTGGGGTTTCACGAACAGGCCACTTGTAATGGATTCGTCTGCCCAGTGGGAGTAATCGATGTAAGGAAATGCGATCGTTTCGTCGAGATACTTGGGTCCAAATTGAAGTCGGTGCCCGTGTTTGACGGCAGCAAGTCGTTTGCGAATATCTTCCGTGCGAATCATGAACAGGTGAATGATATGATCATCTTCCATGCAAACGGCGTGAGCCAGAACTGGGTCTAAATCGAATCGCTTGGCGAAATGTTCAAGTTTATCGAGATGGTCGTAAGTGAAGACGGTGCCGCGTGATTCTTTGGTGCCTTGACGATAGAGACGCGTTTTTACAGATACGGCAATCTTGTAGTCGTCGCACTCGGCAATAAGATCTGCGCCGACGTGATCCACGCATGCCACCTCAAAGCCTTTGCGGATCAGTGCGTACGTCACGAGACCTTCGCCGAAGTCGCCGAGTAGTTTCGGTGCGCGGCTATTTTGATGAGCCATGATGGTTTACTCGCGGAAAAGAACAGGGGGCAGGCCGCTGCAAGGATTTGACTCGAAGAGGAGACCGGAGGCAACTGCGGCAGTGCGGTCTTTGGTAGTAGCTGAGAGTTGGGGACGCGTGGCGTTTGGCCTCTAGCCACTTTGGCCGGCGAGCGGCATGCCCGCCAGGAAAGTCAAAGAACACGGCTGAGAAAAGAAGCAAGCGGGATCCCATACAGAAGGCCTGCCCCTTTTCCTTTCCTGCAATGCGAACCGCAAGAAAAGTGAAACGGGGCAGGCCACTGAAACGATTTGACTCGATACGAAGCGTGGAGGAACGGCGCCAGTCCCTTCTTGCTTCCTGCTGTTTTTTCAGACCAGAAGGCTCAGTCCTCCAATAGCCAAATGAAGTCGTCGGCCTCGTCCTCCCAAATGTCCAACATTGCTAGCCAGTCGGCATCTTCATCAAACCAATACGTGCGTATCGGAGAATCGGTGTCACCTGAGTCCATAGCGGTGATGATCACCACGGCAATCAGGCCATTCTCCCCCGGCGCTTTGCTGTCACCTGAGTCCACAGCTGTGATGATGACTACGGCAATCAGTGCGTTATCCTCGGGCACTTTGGGCGCATCCGCGCGCGCAGCTGTGATAATGGCCACGGCAATCAGTCCGTCCCGCCCCGCCGCGTCAGTGTCGCCCCAGACCACATCGGGGCGACCGTCATACGTGTCTGCGTAAGCCATACCGCCGAGGAATACCAGCGTGAGAAATGAAGCAGCACCGATCAGAATTGTTTTCATAAGTTGTTGCCCCTTGAACAGGAAAAGATAAGAGTTGCGGAAGTCGCAACGATTGGCGATTTGCGGAGGACGCAAAACATGTACCACTCGTGCCTGGACAAATAAAGCACGTGATTTCCAGTAAGAAATGGAGCATTTTTCGGTCTCCCACCATCACCTCCGGTCTCGAATTGAGACCGCATCTCTCAATCTGAGAGCGTGCGCGTGGGTTGCTCCATCCCCAATGCGTCTCGAGTCTCATCACCAAACGGTCTGCAGCAGAAAGCCGCCAGTGACGTTCTGGACCTTTACCAAGAGGCACAAGAATGCAACGATGGGCACCGTTCCATCAGAGACCTACGCCATGGCGGCCAATCCGCCGAGAGCTGGTGTGCGAGATCGTCGTGCTCTCAGGCGCAAGGACAGCAGTCTCTTCCAAAACGTCGTTTTTTCATCAGAGTGAGTACATCATCGGTTTTGCCTGCACGAGTACTCACGGATCTGGCGTACGCTACCCCTCCTTCAAGGACGCCAGGGAGGGACGCATCTTGATGACGCTTGCGCGGCGGTCGTTCCGGGACGTATCGGCCAAGCAAACCTGGTGGTCACATGCCACGCCGCATTCCATGTCTACCAAGCGAACGATGGGATCCGCTTTGACACTGGTGACGATGCCCAGGCGTCCAACTACAATCTGGAGTGTATTCACTTGATCGACAATCACACCACTCAAAGGGCCCAGCGATGACGAGCGTCAGTAAGCGTGCATATACGCCGGCGCTCCTGGCATTGGTGACGGGGCTGTCCGCGCTTGGCGCTGCCTGGCCGGTGTGGTTCCACGGTGGCAGTGCCGCAGGGAAGCTGTTGGTACGAAACTACGAAGTGGAGGCAGCTGGCGACGCTGCATTTGAAGCGGCGATGGCCGCGCAACTTTACGGCGAAACCGTGGAGGCCCCAGCAGCCAAGCCGGAAGGCGACCCGTTACCCACCGCTACGCAAGTGTCGCGACTGCGGCAGCTTGACGGTGGGGTGGCAATGGTGTGTGTGTTGTTCGCTGTGGGATTACCGTTCGGTTGTTGCAAGTGGCCCAGGCTGACATGGCTCTACTTGGTGCCAGCGGCCTGGCTCCTGGTGAAGGCGCAGGCAACCGCGCTGCTCGGTGGTAAGGCCTTCGCAGAATTGGCAGTGGCGGCTCACGCAACGCGCTGGGGGATGTTCGTGGCCCTGGCATGGTTGACTTTGCGCAAACCACAAAGCGACCGCATCGCAAACTTGGTGTTGCGGATCGGGTGCGCGTTGACGTTTGCCATCCATGGCTGGGAGGCGTTCCATCTCAATCCACCATTTCAAGATCTACTGTATGCCACGGCGGGGCACGTCGGCGTGGATTTACCTGAGTCGGTTTGTCACGGACTCTTGCGCTGCATCGGCATCATGGATTTCGTGCTTGCCGTCAGTGTCGTTGCCGTTCACCTGCGGCCAGTGCTGCTTTGGATGGCCTGCTGGGGGTTGATTACCGCAGCCAGTCGTCCGATCGCAATGGGGCTCGATGCCTGGCCAGAGTTTGCCATGCGTCTGCCGAATAGCGCCGTGCCTTTGTTGGTGCTGTTGCTTGGATTGCAGGCGGCATTTTCACTTTCTTCTTCTACCACCACTCCATCGAAATCCGCTACCTCATGAAGAACTATCGAACCAGCTTGATCGTTGCGTCCCTGATCCTCTCATTGATCTCCGCGGTTTCGGCCCAAGACGTCGATCTGGCCAAACTGGACGTCAATACTCTGGTGTCGAAGATGACACCGCTTAAGGGCACCACACCGGCACAGTGGCGCGTGATCTGGGCGGGGGACGCCAGCCGCGAAGCGACGATCTCCTGGACGACCGCACAACCCGGCAAAAAACATGTCGTCTACTACGGAACCGAGTCCGGCGGCAAGCAAGGAAAACTCGCGCTGCGGCAGGAGTGCCAGTCCAACGGCGTCTACACCATCAAGCAACCGCAGCCGCCCAAGCCCAAAGAGGGAGAAACAGCCGAGCAAGCTGCGAAGAAGAACCCGCCAAAGAAGATCGCACCGGCGTATTA
>NZVR01000012.1 GCA_002701545.1 Blastopirellula sp.
ATTGGTAGAGCGAACCATTGGCATGGCCCGTGAAGTTGAAGAGGACCCACACAATGGCATCGCCGATGCGCCAGGCGGTTGCTTGATGGGGGAACGATTTCCCAGGTGGTAAGCACTGGAGTCGCCCCAGCATCCGCTTCTTGCGCTCGGCTAATGCTCTCGAGTCAGCGGCTTTTTCGCTTTCACCGAGCGCTTGTTGTTCCCGCTCGTCCAGTACCAACTGGCGATACTCCGCTTCGACTGTCGCTGTATCTGGTAAGTCTGCACGATAGGGCAGTGCGATGCGGTTACCATCCCACTGCCATTCACGTAGCCGGAGCTCGTCCTGAGAGTCAAGAGGGACGGATTGCCACGTGCCGATGGTGGCTCCGGAAACAACAGCTCCCGCGTATTGGAAAGCCGTGCCGGGAGGAGAGAGCGTTTCGAGTGTGCTGAGTACTGCGTAGCCCAATTGCCGACCGTTGCGATCACAGACTTCGGTGTCACCAACGAATCCATGGACTGGACCAAGATCGCCGGACGCCCCCTGCAAGAACACACACGGCTTGCCTGTCTCCCGCTCCACGACTTCGCGCATCGCGCCCGGATAATCGGGACTGATCAGGCGGTTGTCCCAAGCCAAGGTAGTGGGATGACATGCGTAATTAACAAAAGTGCAAAGGAGTTGTCGGTTGGCATCCGAAACACGGGCGACTACGACGGTATCGTCGGCGGAGTGGCCTGGATTGAAGCCGCAGACATATTGCTGCAGCTGCGGATCAAAATAGTCCCGATTCGCGGCCAGGTTACATCGTCCGACACCGTAGGTGATATTCACCGGAGTCGTGTCCGCGATGGCAGCAGCGCTGATCTCCGCCAGAGTGGTCGCCAGTTGCTCAAGGTAGGCGGGGATAAGCTCGCCCCCGGGAAACGACTCTCGATCCATATTCAGCAGGCCGGCACCGTGCGTGTGTGAGAAGGTCAGTGAGATATGCTCGCGGTCCATCGAAGTCTTTGCGGTGATAGTACGCAGCAGCATCTCGACCTCTTCATAGCCAAGCAGGCAGTGATCGATAGCAATTAATAGTTGATCTTGATGTGAGGGCTCCGCAGTCGAACGGAAGTAGGTGGCAGTGGCCACGAGTGGCCGATGGACCCCTTCACTCTGATCGTGACTTGCTGCGCCCCACATGCGATGGTAGATGCCGACGGGCGGTGTGATGTCTTCGCGAGCAATTCCAAAGTGGCAGATACTTTGTGGGGAAGAAATGCGATTCATTGACTTGTGCCTCGTAGCAGGGACTGTGGCAGGATGCTTCCCAGGGGGGCGATCAACAACCAGAAGGTGGCCGCGCTCGTATGGAGAACGCCGAACGAGATGGGTCCGGCGCCCCAATGAGACCACTGTACTAAAGAGGGGGCAGCCCGGCTAACAGCATAGCAGACAGCAGCGCAGGGGAGACGAAATAGCGCGTAGCTGCCAAGCGTCATGCGCCAGCCGATGTTCTGGGGGATTGTCGGCGGCAGCGTCAAAGTGTGTGAATCGAGCGGCGCGGGGAGGGATGGAAGCGTTACCGAATCATCCCGAAATTGTACCCGCTGGTCGACTTAACGGCGACTCAATTGATCACGAGCGACTTGCAGACCCGTTCTGAGGACCGCATCGTGTGTGGTGGCAGCCACCAACTGGCCCGCGTCGTTTGGTTTGGCGGTGAGCTGTTGTACCGGCACGGCAATCGTGGGTGTCACACCGCGGTCACTGATGGGCTGGCCGCTCGGGGAATAAAACTTGGCGGTCGTCAGCCGAACGCCGACGTGGTAGCGATCCATGGGGAAAATTCCCTGAACGCTTCCTTTTCCATAACTGCGTTGCCCGATCACCTGACCCCGTTGGTGATCTCGAATGGCCCCCGCAAAGATTTCGCTGGCGCTCGCCGAATCACCATCGATCAATACGATGAGCGGAACACGCCATGTGCCGACACTGTGGGCGCGGTAGTCGTAGTCTTCCGCACTGCTGCGTCCACGCGTTGAGACAATCGTACCAGTCGAAATGAACTTGTCCGCGATTTCCACAGACGCGGTCAGCAACCCACCGGGGTTGCCGCGAACATCGAAGATCAGGCTGCGCATTCCTTGTCGATGGAGATCCCACAAGGCATTGTCGATATCCCGTGTGGTGGTTTTTTGGAAGCTGGTGACGCGCAGGTAGCCAATGCCATTTTCTTGATCCAGGATGCTGACATCTACCACACTGGGGACATCAACGCGTTTTCTGACCAAACGCACTTGCTGTGCTTGGCCGTTGGGGTTGCCGAGAGTCAGCGTGACGCTGGACCCTTCTTCGCCTTTCAGCATATCTGCGGCAGCATCCGGACTAATCTGAGCCACCGCTTGACCGTCCACCGCGAGTATCGTCTGACCACCTCGGACACCACCCTCGGCGGCTGGTCCACCCGGGATGACGTTGACGATATGGAGCCGATGTTCTTCGGTTTTCAACTCCACTCCCAGGCCAACAAAATTACCTTCAATCTGGGAGAATACTTCCGAAAGTTGATGGCCAGTCAGGTAGGCAGAGTACGTATCCAGGCCACCGGCGGCGCCACTTGTAAATTCTGCCATGACCGTCGAGTGGTTAAGTCCCAGGTCACGTTTCGCAGTTTCTGCGATCAGATTTGCGACTTCGGAAGCACGCCGGTAGTCGTTTGCCGGGTGAATTCGATAAAGCTCTCTGAGCGATCGGCGAAAGCGATCGATGGCGACCAGATCCACTTGCTGAAAATGATGATTAAGGAAGACGGACTCGGTTAACGCCACGTCAAGATTGAGAATCCCGCGGCGGACCAGATCCTGCCAATCCGGAGAGTGGACATAGTGGGATTGGATTTTCAGCAGGATGTCCGCGTACAGGCTCGAGGACTCATTGGGAGTCATTTGCGCGAGCGACTCAATGAAACTTCGGTCGTGGTAACGCCGTCCCAGATCGAGGTGCACGCGGGCTAATTCGACGCGTTGCACAAACTCAGATTGCTGAGGGTGCGTGCGGAGTGCACTTTCATAATGCCTGATGGCTTCGGACCAACGTTTGCCTTCCTCCAGCTTCGCTCCCTCGGCGAGTAGATTCCGCACTTCACTCGCCACCGCAGTTGTCGACTCTTGAGCGACAGACGGTTGGTGAGATAAGGCGAATGCCGCGACCGCCAGGAAAACTACAAGAAGCGTGCGTCGGAGGCTGATAAGCATGAGTCGTTCCATCGGTTGGAGGACTGGCATCGCGTAGCGGCGATTACGAAGACACCATCCAGGATATTTGGCGAGACCATCCTGCGTCACACTTGAGGTGGGAGCGGTGAGGGCGGGATGGCGATACGATGGCAGACAAATAGATCCTCTGCCAAAGGAATATAGGCCACAAAATGCCCGTGGTCAAAAAAAGTGAGAAGCGACTCTCGTGAGTAATCCGCACGACCTGCAATGTTTCTAAAGTAGCGGTCGCGTGGTAGGGTTTAGAGAAGAGAGAGGAGTATGTTCGCTTCTATTTTGCGCCTCCTGGTGCGCTGCGGATCATCATGAACCGATCCCGACTGGGCGTCGAGCAATAGTAGAAGTGTCCCTTTGGTAAGTCAACCATTTTGTTAGACGATAGCGATCAAGATAGCGGTGAAAAGTCAAGTCAAGAGTAAGCGAGTCGCTGTGATTGGAGGAGGGATTTCCGGTCTTGCGGCTGCACATCGATTGCAGGAGTCCGATGCGGATCTGGACGTGCAGCTGTTTGAGGCCGCGACGCGCCCAGGTGGTGTGTTGCAAACGGAAAAACATGAAGACTTGTTGATCGAACGAAGTGCGGACATGTTCACCACCCGTGAACCGTGGGCGCTGGATCTTTGTCGCCGTATCGGTTTTGACGATCAGCTAATCAATACCAACGAAGCGGACCGGCGCGCGTTTGTCGTGCGATCAGGACGGTTGATACCCGTGCCGCAAGGGTTCGCCTTGATGAGCCCCACCAAGCTGACCGCGGTGTTGACCACGCCATTATTGTCACCGCTGGGTAAACTGCGTTTCCTGTTGGAAATATTTGTGCGGCAGCGGCGCGAGACTGAA
This sequence comes from Blastopirellula sp., assembly GCA_002701545.1. GTDB lineage: Bacteria > Planctomycetota > Planctomycetia > Pirellulales > Pirellulaceae. Next base: position 4,087 of record NZVR01000012.1, read on the forward strand.
GACGAGAGCCTGCGCGACTTTTCGGTAAGGCGGTTCGGCAAGGAAACATTTGACAGACTGATCCAGCCACTTGTCGGGGGGATCTATACTGCCGACCCCGAAAAACTGAGTATGCAAGCCGCTTTGTCACAGTTTGTGGCGATGGAGTCGGAACATGGCAGCTTGATTCGTGCTGCTCGGAAAGGGAGAGGGCAGCAACAAAAAGCGGCAGGGGAACTATCCAGCGGTGCGCGATATGGACAATTTGTGGCGCCTCGTGAAGGCATGGGCTCACTCATTACCGCGCTGCTCAACAAACTCGAGCGGACCAGAATACATGTGGAGTCACCTGTCGACCAGTTGGTCCGTCGCGAGCAGCAATGGTGTTTGACAAGCAAGGGGAATCAGCAGACGTTCGATGCCGTCATTGTCGCCTTGCCCGCCTGTCGCGCAGCACCGCTGTTATCGGAGGCCGATGCGCAGTTGAGTCAGCTCTTGGATCGGATTACCTATGCGAGCGCGGCGGTCGTCGTCTTGGCTTATCACCGCGCAGAAATTCAGAGAATGGTGCAGGGATTTGGTTTCGTTGTGCCGGCGGCGGAAAACCGTCGCATTCTGGCAGGCAGTTTCTCGAGTATCAAATTCCCCCACCGCGCACCAAACGATCGGCTGTTGGCCAGGGTGTTTATGGGGGGGGCATTGCAGTCCAAGCTACTGGAGCAAGATGATGCAGAATTGACTGGCATCGCAGTCGATGAGCTGCAAGATTTACTGGAAATTGCTGGTCAGCCATATTTTTCCAAGGTGATTCGTTGGAATCACGCCATGCCACAGTACCATCTTGGGCATCAAGAATTGGTTGCGAGGATCCGTGAATGCGAGTCCCAAATGGAGGGGTTTGCGATTACTGGGAATGCGTATAGCGGCGTAGGGATTCCGATGTGCATTGGTAATGGTGAGCGCGCGGCGGAGCAAATCCTGCGGCAGTTAGGAGACCGAGTGGTTTAGTGCTGGATGAGCAAATTGCCGCTGGTATAATCGACTGGCGAGTTTTGGCATTTGCATTGTGGATGATTTGGTGATGGCGTCACGTCCGGCGAAACAGTCGATTTCCCAATTCCGCCGTACCATGAATTTGTTACGCAACGGCGATGAGAATGCTGCATGGGATCTGATTGAGCAGTACGAGCATCATTTGAGACGAGTGGTGCGACGTAAACTGGATGAACGCATGCGGTCCAAGTTTGATTCGGTTGATTTTGTGCAAATGGTCTGGACAAGTTTTTTTAGACATCCGTCGCGTGTCGTTGGGTTTGATGAACCGGATCAGTTGATACGGTATCTTGTACAGGTGGCGAAACATAAAGTGATCCAGGAGTATCGCCGTCGATTGCAATCGCAGAAGTATGATGTCACAAAAGAACAGTCGCTGAATGACTCCCGGGCGGGTGGGGTGATTTCACCGATGAGTGTGGATACTCCCAGCGAAATTGCAATCGCCAGAGAACGCTGGGCGAATTTGATGAACAATCAGTCGGAAAGGAATCGACAGATTGTGCGAATGCGGATAAGTGGGGCAACTTATCAAGAAATAGCCGACAAGCTTGACATTAACGAGCGGACTGCCAGGCGTGTCGTTGAGGATTTGCTTCAATCGGAGGAGAAGCGTTCCTAAAACTCGAGTTGAATCGCATGCAGATCTCCAACGCTTTTTCGAAACGAGGGCTTCTGTCAGAATTCCGAGTGAACTGGCAGAACGGAAACGACGTTGATGTCCACACATTCCTTGCCAGATATCCCAGCGTGGATGGCAAGAGTGTGCTTGTCGACTTGGCGTATGAGGAATACTGCCTGCGACACGAACGTGGGGAGGCGCCGACGGCCGAAGCGTTCTGCGAACGGTTTCCGGATATTCGCTGTTCACTTCGTCGGGTGTTAGAAGTCCATAGTTATATGGGCGACGTGTGGAATAAGTCCTTTGACACGTGGCAGCTCGGCGGAGCGATTGAGTGGCCTGTCGAGGGCAGCGAGTCACACGGTTTCAGCATCGTCCGCCAACTCGGTCAGGGAGGTTTGGCGCGGGTGTATTTGGCCAAGGAGCCAAGGCTCGGCGATCGGCTGGTGGCTGTTAAATTCTCATTGTTTGGTGGCTATGAGGCAGAAACGATTGGCAAATTAGTGCATGCCAACATCGTGACTGCGCACTCGGTCCAAGAAGACAGTGAAGGAGTTACCGCGATTTGCATGCCCTATTTCGGCGCAGCGACTTTGTCCAATGTGCTGGATATGGTGATGTATTGCGATACGCTTCCAACCAAAGCCTCGGTGATTCTACAGGCCGTGCAGGATGCTGAGCCTCCCAATGGGGTCGACCTGTCACAGGAGCACAGCCCTGTATTCAGCCACGGTTCGTACGTTGACGGAGTGTTGCATCTCACGATTGATCTTGCCAAAGGTTTGAGCCATGCGCATCAACGGGGAGTGATTCACGGTGACGTCAAGCCATCCAATGTTTTGGTGACGCCAGCGGGGCGGGCCATGTTGTTAGACTTTAATTTGTCGTTGGATGATTGTGTGGAACAGGGACGCATCGGCGGTACGCTGGCATACATGGCGCCCGAACAGATTCACGCTGTCTTCCTGACAGCGGATGATGTGAAAGTCAAGGCTCAGATTGATGAACGTTCTGATGTGTTTTCATTGGCCGTGATGGCCTACCAGTTGTTGACTGGGAAACTTCCGTTTGCCAACGCCAATATGGACGACGCGTTGCGGCAAGCAGCGATGAGTGTACTGGAGGATCGTTTCTCCGACGTACCGCCGCTGCGGTCACTCAATCCAGCGGTCCATCCGGATTTGGCTGATCTGATTCACCGTTGTCTCCAGCCAAAGCCGGAGAGCAGGCCTGATACTGCAGCAGATCTACTAAGGCAGCTCGAGCAGTTTGCAAACCCGCCGAAAACAGGCCGTCGGGCATTCATCGCAGCGGCTGGTGTCGGTCTCGTTGGATTGGCAGCGGGAACATACGCTTACTATGTTGAAGATCCGCTCGAAACGGGAATCACACTGGTTCGTGCCGGCGAGTATGATCAGGCTGTTGATGTCTTGACTCGACTGTTGGAACGCGATGCCAGACACACGGATATTCTGTTCGCGCGGGCGACTGCTTATCGTCTGCTGGAGCAGTATGGCGAGGCCATTAAAGACTACCGCGAAGTCCAACGCATCGACCGGCAGACAGCGGAACAAGTCGAGTTTCCGCTTGGTTACTGCTACATCATCGTTGGTAGCGGATTCCTGGCGTCAGCTACCCTGAAAGGTCCCAGGCCTTGGATACGCGATGTCGCATGGAAGAAGAACTATTGGTACTCGCTTACGATGTACGGGGATGCCGCAACCGTGGTCAGGGAAGTGACGAACCAGTTGATCGTTGCAGGGAACGATGCCGTGTTGCATCATATACGACTTCTCGCGATGTTGCGCGGCCCGGCAAACTATATGGAGGTGAGAGATCACGCTCCGCGGTTCGCCGATGAAGCGGTAAGCGCTGTGAACGAGGATGGAGGTGGCTATCCTTTCCTGTTCTTTGATATCGCCCGCGTCTACGCGCGCGGCAAGGGGCTTTACCCGGACGGCGTGCAATCGTCGTTGAAACGTGCTGTGGAAGAAGGAATACAGGGCGAGGCTTTGCAGCATCGAGATTTTGATCCCTATCGCGAAGACGACTGGTTTCGTCAACTCATGGAGGTGGAACATGATGTCGACCCACCTTCGCGTCTGGAGATGCTCACGGTGAAACCGTCTCCTAATCCTCGACTTGCGCCGACTCTGGCTGCCAGTTAAAAACAGGGCAACGTTTTTCAAGATTTCCTTGTCTGGATCGATGCAACTGTTCCGATAACAGTTACTGATCCTGCCTTTCGCGCGACCTGCCCACAATCCGCGCGTTCTGTTCTCACCAAGGAAGTCCCCCCATGTCCGGTGGTACCGCTGCGCGCGCGCAGCAATCTCGTCGTGCCATTGCTGGCCGATGTTTTGAAACGTTGGAATCGCGACGCTTGTTCGCCGCGGATATCGAACTGTTGCAAGCGAATCATGAGCTGGACCGTGCCGTGGTCGAATACCAGATTCATGAGCAGTCAGTTCCTGCATTCCAAATTACTGCTTACGAGTCTCCAGATGGATTTCAGCTTGGAAGTGTGCTGGCGAGTGAACGCGTTGACACCGTTATGGCGCTCGAGGTCGGTAAACATGTGACAGGCATGTTTTGGGAGCATCCTACAGACCTTAAGGCCAAAGTGGTGGTCGTTGTCGACAGTAAAAGTGAAGTTGCCGAAACGGATGAAGGCAATAACTGCAAGCGTTCTACAATCGAAGTGAAGGAAGAGTCGAGCCTGAGTATCGATGGAGTCATCGATAACGAAGGCACCAACGCGTCTTTGGGTTTATCGCTCGAGCAGATTTCGACGCTGCAGATTAGCTGGGGCGATGATAGCCAAATCGATGTTTTCTCTGATCCCTCTGAAATGTTTACCCACTCCCATGATTACCCACATCACGGGGAATACGTTGTGAAAGTGAAAGCCACCGGGTCGGATGGCAAGCAGTTTTTTAGGACAGCCCTGTTCGAAACGTCACTGCTTGAAACGGACGTTGAGGGACCATCCGTAGAATCCCTGGTGGTTGCTTGGGATCAGGAACTAGAGTCATGGGTTGTGAGGGGACAGATTCAAGGGCCCGGAAAGTTGGCGAAGCTGAAAGTGTTGGTGCTGGTGGACGGCAAACCGGTCTCGGTAGTTACCGATGAAAACGGCGCCTTTGTGCGACGCATTGGACATGCATCGCTTGACGTCCTTGCCAGAGTTCAGCGTGACGATGGTTGGTGGTCAGACTGGTATATATGGGAGACGACCTAGTACCACCCTGGCGTGCCATCGGTGCGGCATGTGACATCGAGTTTCCGCATGAACTGCGAGGTTTGCGACGGAAACGACGGGGCGACTTAAGGGACGGGTGATTTGGGGGATTAGCTTGTCGGGGCAATGAAGGTGTAACGGTGAGGTTGGGGCAATTTAAGAAAGGACGCCAAAGCGCACTGCGCTGCGCGCAAAACGCACAAGCGCTCTGCCCCTGCCGTGGCTTTGACGTCCAGCGGAATCGATGGTTGACGTCCTGCCACATCCACCATCTCTCCACCCAGTTTGTCGAGAACGGGGGTGTGAAGCGGACAGAGATTTCATTTTTTGGCGCTTTGACGTCGAACCCGTGGCAGGATGCAGCCACCTTGCTATTGACGAATGCGACGAGAAAAGTCGGCGGATCCATTTGCCGCATTGGCCTTCGCTGTGACCAGTGCCCTGGCGCGTAACGTCTCAAAGGGCACACTTGTGTCCAGCAAAGCGAGACGATACCCCAGTTTGTCGGAGTGCCCTGGTAACAAGAGTTGCATGCCATAAGGGATGGTATCTGGTTTCAGAGCATTGATGTGCATCGCCAGATTGGTCGTGCAGTTGTTTGCGAGGGTGTTGTAGAACTCCGGTTGCTGGCCAAGTTGGTTGACCCGTTGCAGTACATCCAGAAAAAGTGCTTGCACTTGTGTAGTCGTGGCCTGTGCGCGATACACATAGACGTCGGTGTCTCGATGTTGTGTCCTCAAAGTAATCAGATCTTGCTCGTCAGCGATCACATAGATCAGCTCGAACTGCTTTAAAGCGCCCTTGGCGACAGAGTAGGTCTCGTGTTTTTCCAGACGTGCTTCCACCGAGACACCAATTTGGGATCCATCCGCCATGCCAAAGCTGAGCATTGTATGCGCCAGGCTGGGGAAGTCTTTGAACGGGACGACGATGAAGTCAACGGTTTGGACATCGTCCAGCGAGAATTCCCGATCGCGATACTCCGTCGTGTAAACATCTTCAGTGACGTAGTGACAGCGTCGCACGTTGTAAAGCTTGACGTGATCTTGATCGACGTCTGCACGCGACAGCACTGCCAACGAAGGTTCCCATGCTCGGTCGTTCGACGGTGCCTCAAATGCACTGAAGTGGGCCGGCGTTTTACAACCGACGACCAGTAGTAGAAGTGTATAGCAAAGTATGGGACGCATGATTGCGACTCGCACCACAGACTGGGCAGACAGACGGTGTGCGGGAAATACTGGAAACCGCCAGCGGAGACAAGGGGAACTGGTTGTGTGGTTTTAGGAAATGGACGTCTGCGTCTTGGACGACGTCTGTGAGTTGACCATCAACCAGTTGCGCTAACGTGGCTGGCTGGGGGGGGTGCTAGCGTCGGCAGCTGTGCCGTCTACTTCCGCATACAGATGAGCTAACTGAACCAGTTGTGTTTCCAGTTGCGCGTAATAGGTCTCGTTGTCGAGCTGATCTTTTTGTTTGCGCAGCATGTCAATCTTGGTCTCGATTTGATCACGCCGCGTTTGCTGTTCGGCTGTCCAGGCGGGTAGATTGGGATTCTGCATGAGATGGACGCGTCGCGCGATATCGCCATCGATCGATTTTCCCTCCTTGGCAGCAGCTTGTGCCCGCACACCGCGAAAGAAACTTGCCGGAGTCCCGGTTTGATCTGCATTGTCGTCCAGCAATGCTTGCTCCGTCGGTAGCCTGTTCTCTTGTTGGTAGAACTGAGTCACGCGGCCGGAAGCACTAAGAAATGCTTCGAGTAGAGAGACCTCATCATCGTGATCAAGATCTGCTCCGGTGTCTCCAATCGCTTGGCTGAGGAACTTACCGAACCGTGCAAAGTTTTGCTCGGCACCACTCTTCGTACTGGTGACCAGAATGCGATGAGGGCCGGAGAGTCGATTAATGAAAGGACCACTTGAAGAAGCGCAATTAATGATCACCAGAGGTCGTGTTTGGGGGCCAAGCCATTCCGCAAGCTCGGTGGCTGAGACATCGTTGCCTCGCAAATTGAACTTGGCGACGTCGCGAAAAAAGGTGCCGTGTCCGATCATGATGAGCCACAGCGGCGCCGATGTTTTTTTCGTTTCGGTCTTGAGAATCGCTTGCAATTGATCTCGATCGGACATCTCAGGTTGCTTGTCGCGTCCTACTTCATGGTAGATGGCTTTGCGGTTCTTGGCGTGCTGTTGCCATTGATCTGCCCACTGTGAAAACTGGGTTTCGTAATCAGGTGCGCCGCCGATGCCGACCACGACCACGACGGTCGGTGCGGTCGTCTCCTCGGCGTGGAGTGTTGCTGCCAGGATGGTTAACGTGACCAGCAATGAGAGTCCTGTGCGTCGTATGTGTGTCATGGCAGGCCTTTCCACCGTCTCAAGCCCCACTCGCCACAAAGGCAGGCGATGGCAAACAACATGACCCAAGTTTGATGCCAGAGTTGAAACTCGTTAATTTGCGTGATGGGGACTTTGTCACTGGGGAGTTGTTTTACGAAACGCTCCATGTTGTCCATGGAAACCAATTGCCCTCCCGTCGCGTCCGCGATTTGCTCCAATAACGCGGTGTTATTTTCCAGGTTGGCAAGTTCTTGTGCGGCGGGCTGAGACGTCCACCCGGTGGTGACCGAAGGGAGTTCCGTGCCATCTTCGAGGACGACGTTCGATTCGGCTCGATAGCCGCCCGTTTCGCGGGGCCAGTAGCGAACCAGGTACTGGCCGGCCTCTGCGATGTCTGGCTCAGCGGACACCGAGACTTGCTGTCCTGAGGGTGCGGTGATTTGAATGGTGACGGTGGCGTTATCCTGCGGCTGGAACTCGACATCACGTACCCGTGTACGGATCGATATTGCGTGGTCAACGCTGTCTTTGTCGACCTGCATGGTGACTCGCTGTGGAACGTCACTGACGAGCCACCGGGCAGTCTGTCTCCAGGCCTGATGCAAATCCTGTTCGCCATCCTGAGGACGATGCATGGCCCATTTCCAGAGATCGCCGACAAGCATCGCGCCGACTTGGCCGTTGCCAAAGCGCTGCATTGCGAGGGCCGCATGTTGCGTGCCGTCAGCGCGAACGGTCGCCAGGACGGAGGCACCAGGTTTGACGCGACCTGCATTGTTGACCGTCAACAACGGCGGCATCTGACGTAATCGCTGCCGCTCGGCTTCTTCGGTAGCGCGTACGCGCAGCCAGGGCTGTAAGGCACCTTCCCGGGTTAATTCCCAACGCATCTCTCCCTGTAGTGCCATATCGGACCGCGCCAGATAGACCGGGAGCATTTCTCCGACGGGAGTCCGGGTGTAACCTCCATGGCCAAACGATTCTTGACCGCCAAGCATTAACAGGCCGCCACCGCGTTCGCTCACGAAACGACGAATGAGGAGCATCTGGTCGGGGGTGAAGTATTTGGCTTCGAGATCGTCGATCACGAGCGCATGATACGCAAACAGTTCGTCTGCCGAAGATGGAAATCCCTTGCGAAGTTCTTCCTCGTCTTCGATGCCGAATCGGACAAGGACGGATTGGTCGTAACGTTCGACTTCATCATCGTCTTTGTTGTCGAATCCTTCAAAAAATGGGTTGCGCTCGCTGATTGCCTGGTCGCGAAAGCTGAACTTGGGTTCGCGAGGGGCAATGCGCAGCAGACCCACCAGGTTGACTTCGTCATCTTCTGCCAGGGCGCGTCGCAAAAACTTGAATTCCCAATTTGGACGTCCAGACACGTACAGGATTCGGTACGGACCTTGTCCACGGTCGACCAGCGCCACCCGAGTATTATTCGCCAAAGTGGCTTCGAGTTTCGTGCGGCCGCTTTCGAATAGACGCTGCTCCTTCTCAATCAAGGCGGTGACATGATAAAAGCTGATCCCTGAAGTTTCCGGACGGAAGCGAAAGCGGAACTCGGCCGTGGACTGTTCACCGAGTTCTCGCGTTTCTTCTGCAACGACTTGGTCCTGTTCATCACGCACTCGCACGACGACTGTTTCGCCAGTCAGCTGATGCTGTGCAAGAGTTACGTTTAGCGTAATGGGCGCAGTTTCGAAATTCGTCTGAGTGACTACCACGGACGCAACCTGGAGATCACGCAATGGATTCTCCGTTGGTGTGATCACCGGGTAAACGGGAAAGGAAATGTTGGTAATCTGCTCGGTCAGTTGGGCGAGATCGGTCGCGTTGCCATCGGTAAACAGGAACGCACCGGCGATAGGGCGTTTGCGGAAACGGAGGCCGATGCTTTGTAACGCACTCCCCATGGCACTCACATTGCCGTCGAATTCTAACGCATCATAATCGACGACATTGTGCAGATGGGTGTCGAATATATAGCGACGGACATCGAAGTCTTGTTCCAGACGCGTTGTCCAATTGGAGTTGCGTTTAAGCACTTGTGCAAGTCGTTCCGCACGGGTCTCTTGGGTCTGGGAGTCCCCGATGTTCATGCTTTGGCTGTTGTCGACCAGGCAGGCAAAGACGTTTGCACCCGGCTTGGGGCGTACCGAGCTGATGATCGGTTCGAGAAGGCACAGCACCAGGGCAGCGACGCCAATCAGTTTGAGTACGCCAGCACAGGCACGCACCCAGCCAACGGCAGGCGTCAGGAGGTAGACGGCGAAGATCGAACAAGCGAGTATGGTGAGCGCGATGACGGCGGGAAGTACCCAAGCCGGTGCGCCCAAGCTGATGTCCTGCAGAATCACTGACCCACCCCCAGTCGCTCGTAATACTTGCGCACTTGTTCAGCATATTCGTGAGGGACAGGATCACGATCGATAGGAACGAGTTTGTTTTTGTCGGCTGCGCTGCGTAGCAACTCGTTCGAGACTTGTTGCTTTAACTCCTGCAGCGGTTGTGCCACCATCTGGTTGACCAAATTCCACTTCGGTTCCCCGCCCGTTCGATTGAACTCGACGCGGAAATTGCGTGCGCGATCGCGAATCCGTGCAGCTTCGGCTGCCAGGTCAGGATCGTCGATCATTTCCTCGACATCTCGCAAACGGTCTGACCAATCGCGAAAGTCAGCACCAGTAATCGGTGCACTGCCTTGGCTGTCACGCGCGTATTGCTGTAATCCGCCTTGATCGCCCTGAGGGCTGTTCGGTCGACCCTCGGTGGGTGCCTGATTGGGATTACCTGGCTGCTGATTGGGATTTGGTGGAGATGCTGGCTGGCCGGGTTGGTTGCCCGGTGATGGGGAGGGTTGTGTTGGGTTGTTGCGATCACGAGGTGGTTGAGAGGGGGCACCTTGCTCGCCCTGCGCAGGAGTATTGGGCCTGTTCTGTTGCGGATTGGCATTACCGGGTTGGTCCGAGGGCATGGGATTTTCTCCCTCGCGATTGTTGTCAGGTCGATTGTTGTCGGATGGCGGTGGTGTGCCCTGACCATCCGGAGACGCTGGTTGTTCCGCCGGCTGCGACTCGCCCGTATTCGTATTGTTTGGGGGTGTCGGGTTTCCCGGATTCGGTTGTCCTTCGTTAGGTTGTCCTTCGTTAGGTTGTCCTTCGTTAGGTTGTCCTTCGTTAGGTTGCCCTTCGTTAGGTTGCCCTTCGTTAGGTTGCCCTTCGTTAGGTTGCCCTTCGTTA
>NZVR01000013.1 GCA_002701545.1 Blastopirellula sp.
ATAAACTAATTGCGCCACACCTAACCTGAACGGCTGGACAGCGTCTGTGGCAAAGTCACGTCACGCGGGTGCCGCAGGACGTCTATTCCGGGGCGTGCCTATACAATCCCACAGCTGGGTGTACTCTCCTATTGGGAAGTTTTAGGATGCTGGAAGACCACGAGGGCGCTGGAACTCTCCAAACTCTATGTGCGCCGGAATTCTCCCCCAAACGATGTGGTGGTACCTGACATGACACAGAAGACCCGTACGCGATCGCTCTCGAAACGACTCCTGCAATCTGACCGCCGCAAAAGACAACGTTCTCGTTGTGTTGCGCCCGAGCGCCGCATGCTCCTTGAGATTCTGGAATCGCGTGAGGTCTTAGATGGCAATGGTCTTTCGGCTGACGCACTCGAACCGGAGACGCAAGGCCACTCGTCTCATTGTTGCTGCAGCTCGTGCCATGGCCTGTTGCATGTGTCCTTCGCTCCCGACACGCCCGAAGACTATGCGCAATCGGTCATGGACTATGCCGCTTCCACTTCGAGCAACCCTGAGTTCGCAGCGTTTCAGTTAAGCGACACGGACCGCTGGTCGGGAACCGTCACCGATGGTGGCGGACTGATCCAAGGCGATGGCACGACGGTAACGTGGAGCATCGTCCCGGACGGTACGTCAATCTACGGTTACAACGGTGAAGCGACGGCACCGAGCGACTTGCGCGAGAAATTGGACAATGTCTACGGCAGCATCAACGCCTGGCTACCGCTCTTTCAACAGTCGTTCGACCGCTTGAGTGAAATCTCGGGAGTCAACTACGTTTACGAACCCAACGATGACGGCTCTGCCTGGACCTCCTCGACAATCGCCAGTGGTCAGATCGGTGTCCGTGGAGACGTTCGTATTTCGGGCCACAACATTGACGGTGGCAGCGGCGTGCTGGCCTATAACTTCTTCCCGAACTTCTCCGACATGGTGATCGACACGGGAGATTTTACGGGTGGTTTTTATGCTGACACCAGCGCCAACTCACTGCGACTCCGCAACGTCCTGATGCACGAGGCGGGGCACGGCCTCGGCATTTCTCATGTTGAATCCAGTAACCCTCAGTTCTTGATGGAGCCGTTCATCAATCTGAGTTTTGATGGTCCCCAGTTTGACGACGTCTTGGGCATGCATCGCGGGTACGGCGACGCCAACGAACTCGCGGGGAATGACTCGGCTGCGACCGCCACGAATCTTGGCGCCTTGAACTCGGGGACAACGATCACGATTGGATCCGACGACAGCGATGTGGGCGTCGCCGCGACCGACATCGACTTTGTCAGTATCGACGATGACAGCGACACGGACTTTTACAGCATTACGGTCGGTGCCAACTCCTCACTCGACGTCTCGCTCACACCGCTCGGCCCGACCTACAACCAGGGCCCCCAAGACGGAACCCAGACCACGTTCGTTGCCAGCGCACAGAGTGACCTCAGCCTGGCAGTCTTGGACAGCAATGGCAGCACGGTATTAGCGTCCGTAGACAATACGAGTTTAGGTGGCAGCGAATCGTTAAGCGACGTCACTCTCACGTCCGCCGGCGAGTACTTCGTGCGCATTACCGGTGCTCAAAATGCGGCCCAACTCTATCAGCTTTCGCTGTCAGCCGAATCGTCAGCCCCCGTCGCTGGTGTCACCATCACGCCGACGGGCGGAGACATCGACGTTACCGAAGGCGGCAGCAGCGACAGCTATACGATCGTCCTGAACACGGCCCCAGTCGCGCCCGTTACGATTGCCTTTTCCACAGACGCGCAGATCTCCGCCACCGCTGCATCGACTCCCTTGGTATTTGACCCCACCAATTGGCAAACGCCCCAACAGGTGACCGTCAGTGCCGTCGACGACGAAACGATTGAGGGAAATCACACCGGCGTCGTGGCCACCAACGTGGACACCCCTTTTTCGACAGCCACGTTGGGTGACACCAGCTGGATCGAATCCACCCGGACCTGAAGTTTGGCCTCTGGCTGACTGGCAAACAGTGCTTTGAACTGGGCCGCAATCGCTTCGCGGCCGGTCACTTGAGCACCGCTCAGCCGATTGATGTAAACCGCATTGGGCGACCAGAAATTCGCGATTGTTTGAGCATCGTGCTGATTGAAAGCGGCAACATACTGTTCGCCCAGCTTACGCAAGGTGGCCTCAGGTTCAACGGACTGCGCGCGGCCAGCATCCGGGTCGTCGGCGGTGAGCGTGGACATCGGTAGCACGAGGATGGCAACCAGCGCCGCCCACCTGAGTCCACCATGTCGTTTATGTCTTGGCAGCATGAAGAGCCTTTCTCGATGGAGGGAAACCAAAGCGAATTCGCTGACCGCCATCATTGCGACGATCCCGTAAAAGGCAAGTATACGGGCGTGTTAATTTTCTGTTTCCGGGAGACACGCCGCGCGCGCTGCCTTACCTGCCCCCCAGCATTGGCCGCACTCCTCGCTGGTGCCCCTCCACAACCGTCCGAAAATCCGCCTGAGCTGCCTAAACTCACTCTCTGGTCCGCTCTGCAGCCACGCTAACCCACGCCTGGCGCATCCACTTCCCAGCGTTCGCGCTGGTCCACGCCCGCCGTGGGCTGCTTGGCCCATCAGTACGGGGGTGCAACTCTCCGTAGTCCGTGCAGCAACACGACCAATAAAAAGGCGAGATTCCTCACCAGGTGTGCGATCCACCATGGCGACGTTGTCTTACGGGGTTTGCCGGAATCAATCGTATCCACCAACTGATTCGCCAGCCGGTCGAACTGCCGCAACGACATGGGAAACAGCAGGAGTCGATCGCGCCATTCCCGGGGAATGGCATCGGGGCCTAACCCAGCTCCCAGAATCCCGCCCAGCATCGCTGCATTCGTGTCGGCATCGCCACCGCATGCAATCACGGTCTCCATCGCGGCTCGAAAATCGTCTTGATTTGTCAACCAGCAATGCACCACCACCGGAACACAATCCAACACATAGCCGCCGACACCTCGACCCAACCCGAATTCATCCGCCAACTCCGCGGTCGCCCCCCGCTGCTTGGCATGCGCCACCGCGCGTTCCATCCGTGTGACGAACTCTTCCGAGTCGTTGACGATTACATGGCGTTTAAGCCGACCCAGATAATCGTCCGGGGCGGAGACACCGGCTGCCGCACATTGGGCAGCCACCGCAATCGCGAGAGCTCCCATTTCGGCTCTGGGATCGGTGTGCGTGATCGTGGTATTGGCGTGTACCAACGAGGCCAATTGCGGGTCTGACTGACTGAACACGCCCAACATCGCAGTCCGCATTGCCGGACCATTCCCCGCCGAATAGACCCCCGAACGTTTCGGCGAGACACCGACGGTCAACTTAGCGCACGCCTTGGCAGTCGCCATCCCCACTCCCGCAGGCAGCGCCCAAAACCATCTCCGCAAACGTTTCGCCAGGGCGCATTCAAAAGCCGCCACGTCTCCCGCCGATTCAATCAAGGACTCGACCACCATCACCGTGTGTTCCGCGTCGTCTGAGACCATGCCCCAACCCGCCAGCAGGCGGTATCTCGACGGAGGTCCCCAAAGTCTGGCAGCACGTCGTGGCGACAATCCTTCGTATGGCAACCCCAACGCATCGCCCACTGCCGTGCCAAGCAAACAGCCCTGAATGGCTTCGCGACGTACCATGGCAACGCCTCCCCTCCGTCTCAGCCTGCGTTTGACGATCCAGCCTTGCTTCATTTTTGCGAAGCACGCTCCCGGTTCAAACGTAAAATCTGAGCGTTGGCTACGCCAGCCGTATCCATCAGCCGCATGATCCAGCAGCGGGGCTCCCAGGCAGTGTGTCGACGAGAACCCCGATCATGGCAAGCGGCTCGACACGCCCTTCCCACGACGCTCTGACTCCCGCTCAACCAACCCCCAACATTCATTGGCGCGCAGCTGTCCCCTTCCGCACGGCACATTGAGGTTGCCGCTTTTTCTGAAGGCCCCCGCAAGACACTTGTTTGCTGCGTCCCCAGCCGGAACTCATCGCCCCCCTACGGAAGCGTGCCGCCCAGTTCCTGCAAGGCCATTCAGGCACGACGAAACTCGGTGGGAATCCCCCTCACGCCACGCAATGGTATCGTCCAACAACCGCTATTTCGCTGGAGGTGCACACGTGTTGCCACAGTCCTCATTCGAGTCGCTTTGCAACATGCCAAACGCAACTCGAGCGGTTGCTGCGGTCACACCGCTGTTGACTGCGGCGGTCACGGCCACCAGCGCGCTCAGTTCCTCGTCGGTGATCCCGCTACCGCGTGCCTTTTCAATCCGATTCCGAGTACATACCTGGCAGCCACGGGTCATCGTCACGGCCAACCCCACCAACTGCTTTTCACGATCAGTCAGCAACTCGGTCGCGTGTGTTTCCTGTAAGTGATTCACTACCAGTGTGTCATCGTAGGCCATCGTATTTTCCCGTTGAGATATCGTTTTGCGAATTTCCCGGACGCGGCGCCCATGGTGCGGTACGTTGGTCCGTCCGGCCCCAACATCCAGGACAAACAGCCCCTGGCTCGCCGGCCCATGCGGCCGATCCTTCCTAAGCAGGCATGCAGGGCACGCGCGCCCGACCAGCCTCATCGCCTGTAAGGTAGCGGAGTCACCCTCAGACGCAAACTCCCCTCTGATTGCGATCCTCACGTTAGCTGCCGGCTTCCCTTCAGCGCTCCCTGCCGTTTCCCAACAAAAGAAGCCGTTTGACGTGATCGCCAAACGGCTTGGTTGGAAAGATAGTCGGGCTGAGAGGATTCGAACCTCCGACCTTCTGACCCCCAGTCAGACGCGCTAACCAGGCTGCGCTACAGCCCGAACAGGTGCCATTTTACAGCCTATCATCCATCTCGGCTAGACCATCGCGCGTGCCACTCACCCTGTTCTGGCCGTTTGCCGCGAACGAGTGGATCCTGACGGCTCACTCATTACAATGGACCGAGTGCCCTATTTTTACGACAAGCGAGTACGCATGACGAAACACCTGTGGTTCTGCTTCATCCTGGCCTGTGCCCCGCTTTGCACCGTAACAGCGCGTGCGGACGACAAGCCATGGAATATCATTGTGATTCTGGTCGATGACCTCGGCTGGATGGACCTGACTTGCCAGGGTTCTGAGTTTTACCGTACGCCGCACATTGATCGATTAGCGGCAACGGGCATGCGGTTCACCGATGGCTATGCCGCCTGTGCCGTCTGCTCGCCTACGCGCGCCGCCATGATGACGGGACGTTACCCGGCGCGACTGGGCATTACGGATTGGATTCGGGCAGAATTTCAACTCCGCAATCGGCAAGGGCCAAGTTCTCACGTCGAGGGTTATCATGACGGCGGACGCGCCTTGCTGACGCCAGTCAACCAATCGTTCCTGCCTCACAAAGAATTGACGATCGCCGAATTAGCCCGGCAGCACCAATACAAAACTTGCTTCATCGGAAAATGGCATCTGGGAGGCAAAGGCTATCTGCCCACCGACCAAGGCTTTGATTTCAATCATGGCGGGTGGGATTACGGGCAAACTCCGTCTTATTTTGACCCCTACACGAACAAACGCTTGCAAGTCGGTATCCCCACACTGAAACCGCGCCAGCAAGGTGAATACTTGACCGATCGCGAGGCAGACATCGCGGTCCAATTTATCGCCGACCACAAAGACCAGCCGTTCTTACTCTATCTGTCACATTACGCAGTGCACACGCCAATCCAGGCAAAGCAAGACGTCACCGCCAAATATCAGGCAGACAAAGACGGGCAGGGACAAGACAATGCCGCTTACGCCGCCATGGTGGAAAGCGTCGACGATGCCATGGGACGCATCGAAAGTACGCTCGCCAAGCATGACCTGACGGACAACACGGTGGTCATTTTCACCGGAGACAACGGCGGCCTGGACAACAACAACAATCCGACCGACAACGCTCCATTGCGCATTGGCAAAGGCTATGCCTTTGAAGGCGGCATCCGCGTTCCCTGGATCATCCGTTGGCCAGGTGTGACACAACCCGCTTCGGTATCCACTCAGCCGATCTGCAGCATCGACTTGTTCCCCACCGTAGCCCAATTACTCGGCGCCAAACTACCGAACGACCTCGCCATTGATGGCATCGACCTCCGCCCGGCGCTGGAAGGTAAGCCGCTGGGCAATCGGTCGCTGTTCTGGCACTTCCCACATTACCGGCATCGACGGGGACGTGACCCTTATTCGATTATTCGCCAGGGCAAATTCAAGTTAATCAAGTTCTACGATCCCCCCAAACTAGAACTGTATAACCTGGAGGATGACCTGAGCGAAAAGACCGACCTGCTGGCAAAAATGCCAGCCAAAGCCAAGGCCCTCGAATTGCAACTCGCAACGCATCTGAGCGACATCAAAGCCCGTCTCCCCATCCCCAAAGACAAGCCCTAACACCCGCTCCGCTTACACCCGCTCCGCCTGGCCCGCCGCGTTGCCGGTATACGACCCGGGCGTCAGGCGTTGCAATTCCTCTTTCGCATCCGCCGGGATCTCCAGCGTTGCAATGAATGCCTGAAAGACTTCGGCAGTGACTTTCTGCCCCCGCGTCAATGCCTTGAGCTTCTCGTAAGGCTCGGCGATACCATAGCGCCGCATTACGGTCTGAATCGGTTCTGCCAAGACTTCCCAGGCCGCATCCAAGTCGGCCGCCACGCGTTCGGTGTTCAATTCCAGCTTGCCCAACCCTTTCAACGTCGATTGGTAAGCGATCACGCTGTAACCAAACCCGACTCCCATATTCCGCAACACGGTCGAATCGGTCAGGTCACGTTGCCAACGAGAGATGGGCAACTTGGCACTCATATGCCCAAGAACCGCGTTCGCCAACCCGAGGTTGCCTTCCGAGTTCTCAAAGTCGATCGGGTTCACTTTGTGGGGCATGGTCGACGACCCCACCTCGCCGGCCACCACCTTCTGCTTGAAGTACGCCAGGGCAATGTAGGACCAGATGTCGCGATCCAAATCGATCAGGATTGTGTTGTAACGACTGACGGCGTCGAACAATTCGGCGATATAGTCGTGCGGTTCGATCTGTGTCGTGTAGGGATTCCAGGTGAGTTCCAGGGCAGTGACAAACTCGCGCGCGTTCGCTTCCCAATCAACCTGTGGGTAGGCAACCAGATGGGCGTTGTAATTCCCCACCGCGCCGTTGATTTTGCCATGCAGTGGGACGGCTTTGAGTTGATTGTACTGCCGTTCCAACCGGGCCAAGACGTTCGCAAACTCTTTGCCGACCGTGGTGGGCGAAGCGGTTTGGCCATGGGTTCGCGACAACAGCGGCACGCAAGCGAAATCGTGAGCAAAGCCCCGCAACGCCGCTTGTATCTGTTCCATCAACTCGAGCAAAGGCTGCAGTCCGCGTTGCAGCATCAACGCATGCGACAAGTTGTTAATGTCCTCCGATGTGCAGGCAAAATGCACAAACTCGGAAACCGCGGCGAGTTCCGGAAGATCTTCGATACGTTGTTTGATGAAGTATTCGACCGCCTTCACATCATGATTGGTGGTCCGCTCAATTTCCTTGACCGCTTGGGCGTCTTCCAGGCTAAAGTCTGCTACGAGTTGGTCCAGTCGCTCGTTGGCGGCGGGGCTGAGCTGCGGGACTTCCGCGATTTCCGGGTGGGCGGCAAGTTTTTGTAACCAGCGGACTTCCACTTCGACTCGGCAGTGAATCAGGCCGTATTCACTGAACATGGGCCGTAGCTGCTTCGTTTTCGAGCCATACCGGCCGTCGATCGGTGAAACGGCAGTGAGTTCGCAAAGTTCCATCATGATGCTCCCCAAGGGTGATCCAGAATCCACCATCATACCGCGTCGGGAGCGATTTGCTTAGGGGCGGCTTGGGGGCGAGTTCTACCGCGTCGTGAAGCCTCTCGCGGAGCCCGACGCGCAACGAGGTGTACCGTCCACACCAGCAACTCGGCCACTCCCGCACCCTATCCCCCAATCCCTGGCGCGATTTTGAGCGGTCAGTGGGTACGACGATGGCGCGGCGTTTGGCAGCCTTTGGCAACCTTTGGCAGCGATGCACACGGCATTCCCAGCCGGTGCCTCCGTCCGGGGTGGTTATTCTTTCGCCAGCACGCAGCGCAGCCCGACGGCGTCGTCCAACAGGTTTTTGTCGATCCCACCGACGAATTCAATGACACCCTTTTTCGTCCGCAGGCGCCCGTCACGATTCGCCGAGCTGAGGCCAGGCGCTTGATCTTTCCAACTGCCACCGCGCATCACGCGACGTTTGGCATCGCCACCTTGCATCCACGCCGAGCCATCCGTTGGTGCACCTTGGTAGTCATCGTGAGCTGCGTCCAGGCACCACTCCCAGAGGTAGCCATGAATATCATACAGGCCCCAGGGGTTCGGTTTTTTTGCACCCACTGGCGGATCATTGCCAGCGGCGTTGCCGGTATGCCAACCGTAGTCGTCAAGCGTTGCAATGGCGTCACCGAAGGAAAAGCGTGTCTTGGTCCCTGCTCGTGCACAATATTCCCACTCGGCTTCAGACGGTAGCCGCACCACGTGCCCCGCGTCGATCAGCTTAGCCTCGCGCAGCATTTTGGTAATTTTGTCGCAAAACGCCACCGCCTCGTCGTAACTCAGCATTTCGACGGAGTTGCGTGGTCCTTTCCAACGACTGGGGTTCTTACCCATGACCGCCTCCCACAGATTCTGCGGGACTTCGTACTTGGCCATATAGAAGTCATAGCCAAACGTCACCGCATGTTGCGGCTTGGACGATTTCGATTCCTCTGCCCCACCTCCCATCTGAAACGACTTGGGGAACTTCCCTTCGCCCGGCGTAATGTGCACAAATTCTTGGCGGAACGTCTTCAGCAGACGGGTCTGTTCGGCAGTCAAATCGGCTGGTACGGCCAGGGCACACAACAATGCTGTCGTGATCATGATGGCAAGCTTCCGGGGCTATGGGGAACAGGTGGTGACTCGCCGAC
>NZVR01000014.1 GCA_002701545.1 Blastopirellula sp.
ATCGTCGGCTTGGTTGTGATGGCGGCGCTGATGGCGATTTATGTGTTGGATCCCAATTCGCAAGCCAATTTTTTCTTGCAGATTGCCAATTATCAGAATTACCTGACTCCGGGGATTCTGGTGACGTTCCTGTTAGGGATGTTTTGGCGTCGGGGCACGGCGCGGGCCTCCTTGGTGACCATCGTGGCCGGCGTGGTGTTTTCCTCGGTGGTTGTCAACGTTTACGACCAAGGACTGGGGTCGCCGCTCGGGCACTATGGGCTGTTGACGGGACAGGTGGAACTAGAAGACATCAGCCACAGCGAACTGCCACCGCAAATGAGTGACATGGATGTGGCGGAACGGCGCAGTTATTTGGAGCAAGAGCGAGCACGGATCGCCCAGCCGTTGCCGTTGCTCGGGTCACGGCTCGACGTGATTCGATATTTGGGCCCACGGCTGAATTTCTTTCATCGCGTGGTGGCGGTGATCGGGTTGTGCGTGATTGTGTATGTGATCACCAGTCTGTTGGATGTGCCGGACCCGGAGAAAGGGAATCTGATCTGGACCGATCTTGGAGGCCACGACCCCGGAACGCTACAGAAATTAGTCGGCGCCATCGCCGGTTCGATTGTGGTCTATGTCGTGCTCGGAACAGGGATGCATTGGGGATATCTCGCCCCGGTCATCGCCGGTAGCATCGGTTTGCTGTGGACGTTGGCCATGTTTTGGGGTTCCGTCGTACTTGCGCCGTCGCGCGACGAGCAGTCGCCGGGCCTGTGGGCCGACGATCGCGTGTGGTCGGGTCTCTTGTGCAGCCTGGCGATCTTTATGCTGTATTACTTCTATTGATCGCGTGCTGGGACGGGCCGAGAGGGGCCGCCCGGGGACTAGAAACCAGAAGGAATGGAAGTCGCTGACCCAGCCCTGTGTCAGACGCGCGGGTGGAGCGTTTCTTCGGCCAGTTTGCCGTCGCGGATTCGGAAGACGAGGTCACCCAGACGTTCGACATCTTGGATGTGATGGGTGATGTGCAACGTGGTGACTTGAGTTGCCTCTTGGACATGTTTGAGCATGGCGTACATTTGCTCGCGCGTATCGTCGTCGAGTGCACTCAACGGTTCGTCCAGCAGCAAGGTGGTGGGGCGAAAGGAAAGCGCTCGGCCAATGGCGACCCGCTGTTGCTCGCCGCCGCTCAGGCCCTGGATGCGACGGTCGAGTAACGGCTCAATCTCGAGCAAGTTTGCCAATTCGTCGACGCGGTCCGCAATGGTCTGTTTGTCGACGTTTCGGATGGTGAGAGCGAACTGCAGGTGTTCGCGGACAGACATGGTGGTGAAGAGCGCACCATCCTGTGGTACGTAGCCGATGTTGCGTTCCGCGGGTTTCAGCCGAGTGACATCGCGGTCGCCCAGTGTGATCGAGCCGGCAGTGACCCGTTTCAGACCAATAATCGCCTCCAGTAAGGTCGTTTTCCCACTGCCGGTGCGCCCCATCAGCATGGCATAGCGGCTGGTCGGAACAGTCATCGACACATCGGATAGGCGAAACGCGCCCGATTCGACCGTTATGTTATCAACGACAATCACGCGGGGTCCGATCAAGTTCAAACGGTGCATCAGGGTGGGGAAAGGCCAAGGGGTGAGTATACAAGTGGTACCGTTGAGCGGCAAACCGGTGATTCGGCGGAGGGCAGCAACGCTTGAAATCAAACCCACCAGCAGCTAGTCTCGCTACCATCTGAAGCGCCACCACGCACGTGTTGGCCATGTGATTCGACTCAGCCCTGTTGGCAAGAAAGGTTTCCATGCGTTCTTTCATCACCTTGCTTTCCCTCTGTTCGACTGTGGTGGCTATCTCGCACGGTGACGGACTGGCTGCCGAGACGATCAGCTCCGTGGCAGGGACCGGGAACCCGGAGAACAATGGCGGCGCAGGGGTTGCCACAGCGGTGAATGTGAAAGATCCGTTCGGTGTTGAGATCGGACCTGATGGTGCGCTGTATGTCACCGAGGTGGGGCATCACCGAGTGTTTCGGGTCGACCGCAAGACGGGGCAACTGACCACCGTGGCAGGTACGGGTGAGAAAGGGTACCGCGGCGACGGTGGCAAAGCCACGGAGGCCCAGTTGAACGAACCGTACGAGGTGCGTTTTGATCGCGAAGGCAATATGTTCTTTGTCGAGATGCAAAATCATGTGGTGCGGCGCGTCGATCGCAAGACCGGAACGATCACCACGGTCGCTGGGACGGGCAAAGCGGGGTTCAGCGGTGACGGCGGCCCGGCGACGCAAGCGACCTTCCAGCGACCGCACAGTATTGCATTGGACGACGCTGGGAATCTGTTTATTGCGGACATCGGAAATCATCGCATTCGCCGAGTCGACGGCAAGACGGGAATCGT
Source organism: Blastopirellula sp. (assembly GCA_002701545.1). Lineage (GTDB taxonomy): Bacteria > Planctomycetota > Planctomycetia > Pirellulales > Pirellulaceae. Next base: position 2,383 of record NZVR01000014.1, read on the forward strand.
TACCACCTTTGTCGGGAATGGCAAAAAGGAATTGCCCCAGGCGGGAAAACTGCAGGCCGATGCACCGCTGGTGGGGCCGCGCGCGTTGTTTGTGCGTGGGCAGACGATGTGGATCGCTTTGCGCGAAGGCCACAGTGTCTGGAAATTGGATTTAAAAACTCGCGAGTTAACGCATTTGGGCGGTACCGGGGAAAAAGGGTTCTCCGGCGACGGTGGGGATGCACGTCAAGCTACGTTCCACGGGCCGAAAGGCATTGCCGTGGGGCCCCGTGGGCACATTTACGTCGTTGACACAGAGAATCAGGCGATTCGTAAAATCGACGCGGCCCGTGGCACGATTCAAACGGTTGCTGGACAAGGTCCGAAGTTTCGCGGTGGCGGGGGAGACGGCGGTCCGGCCACCGCAGCAGAGTTAGCGCGGCCACATGGCATTTGTGTGGATGCCGAGGGGGCTCTGTACATCGGAGATACGTTGAACCATCGCGTGCGGCGCGTGAAATAAAAAAGGCGTCACCCAGATTCTGAGTGACGCCATCTGTCCCAATGACCAATAGGGGTAGGGGCTATTTGTCTTCGCCCTCGTTACCGTCGGAGTCGCCGTCGCCAGCAGGACCGAGTAACTCGTCCAATTGACGCTCGAGTTCCGGGCCGCGAGCGGACATGGAAACGACTTTGCCTTCCTTGTCGACCAGGATGGCGGTAGGAATGGCGTTGACACCGTAGTAGACGGCCAACGGGTTATTCCAGCCACGTTCCTCTTCCTTGTCGCTCATCAGGCTGACCCAGCTGATCCCACCGGATTTGACGTAGTTGTCGTAGGCGGCCTTGGTGTTGTCGAGGTTGATACCGACGATGGCAAAACCTTTCTCGCCATATTTCTCAAGTGCCGCTTTCATGTTGGGGATTTCTGCACGGCACGGTCCGCACCAACTGGCCCAGAAATCGACGAGCACGACTTTGCCGCGGTAGGCAGCCCAGTCAAACGCTTCGCCGTCAGCGGTATTCCCCTTCAATTCCATGAAGTTACCCGGTAGCTTCAAGCGGCGGGCCGAGCCGAGCATCTTGTCGGCGGCTTTTTGAATGTCCGCATTGTCCGACTTCTTCATGATGGCAGCGGCTGTCTCATAGAAATCAGCAGCCATCTCGGGGTGAGCATTCATGGCGCGAGCAGTTAATGCCGCCAATTGATAGCTCGTGCCATCGATCTCGCCGCCTTTCACGAAATCCAAGACATCGTCCCGCAAGGTTTCCAGCTGCGCTTTGGTAGCGGTACGGGCCGAGGAAACACGGGTGCGGAGGTTTTCACCATCCACCAAGCGTGCGATCACGGGGCGTTTGTCGTCGGCTAACTCCTTCAGTAACGCATCACGCTCTTGCTTGGCCGTAGGCATGTAACGCATGCCTGCTGACAGGGCGCCCAGTTGTTCGCGGATGGCTTTGATTTCGTCGTCGACCGCGACGCCTTCAATGGCCCGGATCTTCTTGGTGGCGGCCACGGCGGCGTTGATCTTCTCGACCAACTCTTGGACCGTGCGAACGCGTTCGCGTTTGATCTTGTCGATGAAGGCGAATAATTCCTTGGCGTTGCCATCGGGAACGGTGAATCGCCCGTTTTTCTCCGGTGCAAGCGTAGGCCCTGGGTTGTCCCGCTTGGCGTCACCGTCTTCTTGAGCGAACAGGTTGCCGCCGAGCACTGTGGCCAGTGCCAGGGCGAGCGTGAGAATCAGTTTCGGAAACGTAGGTGTGGTCATGGGAGGGTTCCTATAGGGATTGAAGGGAGCCCGCAGTTTACCGCTTCTCAACCCCGATTCCAACGCACTGGGTAACAGAATCACCAGGAAATGCGCCCTTCCGCCCCTCAATGCCGATGCAATTGGTCCAGTTTACCGCGGACAAAACACGTGGGCAGATGATCGTTGACTAAACCGACCGCCTGCATGAAGGAATAGCAGGTGGTAGGCCCCACAAACTTCCAGTCGCGGCGTTTGAGTTCGTCGCTGAGTCGGCGCGAGACTTTGGTGGCGGCACTGGTACCCTGCAGAGGTTGGGTGAGCGGCATTTGGAACTGCCGAAAGAACGCTGCCAGAGAACCAAATTCGGCGATGATCGTGGGGGCCTGGCGAGCGTTGTGGATCGTCGCCTCGATCTTTCCCCGATGCCGCACAATCGTGGCATCTTGTAGCAACCGGTTGACGCGCGACGGAGTGAAACGCGCGACCGTGGCGATGTCGAAGTGGGCAAACGCGTGGCGAAAATGCGCGCGCTTTCGCAGGATGGTGATCCAGCTTAAGCCCGCCTGAAAAGCCTCCAGGGAAAGACACTCGAACAGCTGCCGGTCGTCGGTGACAGGAAAGCCCCATTCGTCATCGTGATATTGCTGATACTGAGGGTCGCCGACACACCATGTGCAGCGGAGTTGTCCATCGTCGCAGGCGATCGGTGATTCAGCGGACATCGGCGGTACGCTCGCGTCGGAGAGGGTGGCACCCGGTGTTGTAGGCCACGGCGGTGCAGTACGCAACGGGAACGAGCAACAGCGGGTTGCACTGCCAGCGGGGCATCCGGTCAATCGGGACGGCGGTTAGCAGCAGAAGCCGATGAGTTGGCAGGCACCGGGGAACGGTGTCGGCGTCAGTGTGAAGCTGCGTTACTGCCCGAATAGATTCTCAAACGAGTCGTTGGGTTTCGGTTGAGGTGCCGGTTGCGGTGCCGGTTGAGGCTCGGCGGCGGGAGGTGTGGGTTCGGCCGCGGGAGGCGGCACATTCCCTGCTGGTTGCTTGGCCGTCGGTGCGGTATTGAGCAAGTAGGCGACGTTCGAATCCAGCAAGCCGTTGTAGTGCGCAATGCGCCATAGCTGAACGAGTTCGGCGCTGGGCGTGTCTCCGGCCTGCTTGGAGATATGGCGCAGGAACAAATAGAGGCGTGTGCGGGCGACGCCACCTTCGTCCAACCCCTGCGCAATGACTAACTCGTTCAAACGGAAGACGAAATACGTCGGGTCAACACGCAGCAGCGCAATCGCTGCCTGACCTTGAGTGATAGGATCTTTGTCATCGAGGAGGCGGATCAGTTCGGTTTGCATGCGTGCCGCGGGAGTGCCAATGCGACCAATGGCCCGTACTGCGGCCGCACGGACAAACGTGTTGTCGTGCTGCAGTAATGCGCCCAGGTCGCCAGCGGCCGGTGCTGCCACCGGGCCAAAGCGGGCCAGGATTTCAATGAGGCGTAACTGGGTTTCGGTGTCTGCCCCTGGGATACGTTTGGCCACCTCAGGCACCACCGCTGCGCCCAGCTCCTGGATCGACAGCATGGACTCGGTATACTCGTAATCGAGTGCGTAAGGGTCCGCCAACGTGTCAAAATGCAGCTGCAAAGGGATCGCGATTTGGGCCTCAGCGGCAGGCGGCGCGATCGTGAGGGTCGTGCCGATGATTGCGACAGAGAGGGCGGTGAGCGTGCTGCGCATAAGAGGATTCCCCAAAACGGAAGGAAGACGTACTGTCTCTAACGTAGCTGCCAGATTCGCGAACTCAACTCGGGACGGTATACTGGCTGCTTTCCCAACCAAGAATGCGACCAGTTGCTCCGATGTCAACGAAATTTAGTACGTTTGCCAGCTCGATTAAGTCAGAATCTGCCTTTGACGTCCTGGCCGTGGCCAAGCGTTTGAAACAGGACGGCAAGGACGTCATCGAATTGGAAATCGGCGATAGCCCGTTTCCGTCGTCCCCATCCGCCATCCAAGCCGGGATTGCAGCGATCCAGGAGGATCACTGTCATTACGGTCCGTCGTTGGGAATACCCAGCTTTCGGGCGGCGGCGGCGGAATACGTGAATGCAGAATACGGATTGCAAGTGAAGGCGGAAAATATCGTCGCCGGACCGGGGGCAAAAACGTTTCAGCAGTTCTTTCTCGAAGCGTTTGTGAATCCGGGCGATGGCGTCTTGGTCTTCAGTCCGTATTTTCCCACCTACGAACCGAACATTCACCGTCGTGGTGCGCGGATGGTGCTGGCGAACTTACAGCAGGCCCACGCCTTCCGACCCCAGGTTGCGGACATCGAGGCATTCTTAGCAAATGATCCAAGTCCCAAAGCGATCTTTTTAAATAGTCCCCACAATCCGACAGGCGGCATCACGACGCAACAAGATCTGCGCGACATCGCCGATGTGATACACGGACGCGATGTATTTGTCTTTTCGGATGAGCCTTACGATCAAATGGTGTGGGAGGGCCGCCATCACTCGCTGTTGGAGATGCCCGGGATGAGTGACCAGTGTGTCGCGGCCTACACGTTCAGCAAATCGTTCAGCATGAGCGGTTGGCGGCTTGGTTGGGCGGTCAGTTCGCCAGCGGTGATTGAATTGATTGGCAAGCTGACGAATACGGCACTGTCCTGCGTCCCACCGTTTACGCAAATGGCCGGCGCCGCTGTGTTGGCCAACGATCGCGCGGAACGCGATGTGCGCATGCAAGACTTTCATGACAAAGTCCGCGGGCTGGTCGCCAGCTTAAATCAGATTGACGGGGTGGAGTGCCTGATGCCCGGCGGCAGCTTTTACGCGTTTCCTTCCGTGGTCGGGTTGTGCCAACGACTGGGAATCACGTCACATGGCTTGGCAATGTTTTTACTGGAAGCCGCGGATGACACGCTGGGGGTCGCCTGTTTAGGTGGCGAGTGTTTTGGCGCTGCGGGTGCCGGGTTCCTGCGGTTGAGCTGTGCGGAGCCGAATGAACGTCTGCAGCAAGCGGTTGCGTTTCTCCAGACGGCGGTGCAGCGGCAGGACCGATTGGCCAGCTATCTCGATACCCACCCACAGTACGTGCTGGCTCAGCCATAGGACACGTCCGTTGGCACTGAGTCGCATCCGTTGGCGCTGCAGCTGCGGTGCGCGTGAGAACGTCAGTTGGCCATGGGCCCGGGGCCGGTCAGCGCAATGGCGAAATTGGTCAGGAGCGAGACGAGAACGCAAACGGTCCAGACGTACATTACCGTACCCAGGTCGTCCATCCAGCCTTTGACGAACGCAATGATGCCGCCGATGCCGCAGCACAACAAAGCGATGCAGGTGATTGCCAATCCCGTTTGCTCACTCTGGAAAAAGTGGATGATCACGATCACAAAGCAGATGAGACTGCCGAGTCCGGCTGCAGCATTGATTGCATTTAATAGCACTGGAGAGTTCCTCACGGAGTAGGGGCGTCACGGGTGGGCGGCGACATGCTGGTTGCGAGTCCCACGAGGACGCGAACGTCCGAGTCGGACTGAGGCGGTTTCCGTTGCGGATGCTACCTCGAAAAGTTGGTGGAGGCAAGCTGTTGGGCACGGGCCGGCACCGAAGGACTGATAACACGACAGCGTTAAAGGTGGCTCGGAGCTACGCATGGTGACCAGCGTTTTCTGCGGCGGAAGGTTGACTCCTGGCGGGCCGAGTGACACGATGCGTGCTGGGAGCTGAGCAGACTGGAAGCAAGGAGACGTTGCCGTGCGCCAATTTAAGATGCTTGTCTACTGTACCGTTGCTGCGGTTGGTTGGAGTTGCGGACTGCTGACCAACGGGCAGGCGGACGAAGTCGACGTCGCCATCGCGCGAGTGGCTAAGGCGGGGCCGCAGGGGGCGGGTTCCGCCGATGCCAAAGACGCTGCGGAGTTTTTGGCACAACAGGGTGTGGACGTGATACCACGCCTGTTGGAGGCGATGGATACTCCGAACATCGTAGCGGCGAATTGGTATCGGACGGCGTTTGAGTCAGTTTTGCAACGGGCGCTGGCAGCCGACGAGCCACAGTTACCGATCGCGTTTCTGCAACACTACGTGAAGGATCCTGAGCGACAGGGCCGGCCCCGCCGACTGGCGTTGGGGCTGTTGGATCGTGTCGATCCCGAGTTCCAGGCGGCGGTGCTCCCCACGATGCTGGAGGATCCGGTGTTTCGCGAAGATGCGGTGGCTCAGGTCCTGGAGCAAGGCGATGGGGCCAAGCAGGCCGGAGATGCCGAGACGGCGAAGCAACGCTACCAATTGGCATTTCAGCATGCACGCGTTTCGTCTCAGGTGACGCGGGCCGCCGACCGGTTGCGGTCGGTTGGTGTGCAAGCAAATATCGTGGAACACATGGGCTTCATTGCGCGGTGGTATGTGATCGGACCGTTTGATGCGCCAGGCCGCAGTGGGTTTGATACGCGCTTTCCTCCCGAGGAAAAGGTCGATTTGACCGCAAGCTATGTCGGCCAAGACGCGGTACCGATACGTTGGCAACAGGTTGCCTCGTCGGATCGGTTAGGTCAGCTGAATCTGGTGCAGACGGTGGCGGCGGTCAAAGAAGCGGTCGGTTACGCGTATTGCGAAATCGAGGCGCCTGCTCGCCAAACGGTGCAACTGCGTTGCGGTGCGGATGACAATCTGACCGTCTGGCTGAACGACGAACAAATTCTGGCCAAACGGCAGTGGCTCAATGGCACCCGTTTGGATCGCTTTACCGCACCCGCTGTCCTGCAAGCTGGCAAGAACACCGTGTTGGTGAAGGTCTGCCAGGGTCCGCAGCATAAAAACCCCGCAGTGCCCAATAACTGGTCGTTGCAGTTGCGGTTTTGCGACGCGTCCGGACGGGCAGCCAAATTTCGAGTGATCGTACCCGAGGAGGCCAAGGCGAATGTACAGGATCAATAGCCGCATTTTCTGCTGGTGCCTGTTGGGTGTCGGTGTCGCAAACGCCTGGGCGGACGATTGGCCCGGATGGCGCGGGTTGCAACGCAACGCGATCAGTCAGGAAGTGGATGTGGCCACAACCTGGGGCGCGGATGAGCAGATTCGCTGGCAAGTGACTCTGCCGGGCGCCGGGATCTCCAGTCCGGTGATCTGGGGGGAACGCGTGTTTGTTACGTCGTCGGACGGGCCCAGGCAGGATGAACTGCATGTGATCTGCTTGTCTCGGACAGATGGACGCGAGCTGTGGCATCAGCGACTGTGGGGTACGGCACCAACTCGCTATCACTCGACCAAGAGCAGCATGGCCAGCCCGACGCCGGTGACGGACGGTAAATATCTCTACGCGTTTTTCGGCACGGGTGATCTTTTCTGTTTCGAGATGGGAGGAAAACTTGTCTGGCAACGATCTTTGGCCAGCGAATACGGTCCGTTTGAAAATCGCTTTTCTGCAACCAGCTCGCCCTTGCTGTATGGCAATTCGGTCATTCTCCAGTGTGACCACTATGGCGACTCGTATGCTTTGGCGGTGGATTGCAAGACGGGCAAGGATCGCTGGCGCCGCAAACGCACCGACGAATGGCTGTCGTGGGCTTCTCCGCAACTGGTGACGGTGCCGGAGACGAAGCGTGTGGAACTCCTGCTGTGCGGGTCACTGAAGATCGATGGACTCGATCCGGATACCGGTACGACACTGTGGACAGTTCAGGGGATGCAGCAGGAGTGCATTCCCACGCCGGTCATAGGGAACGGTTTGATCTACGCGGTCAGCGGACCGGGCGGCAAGACGTTGGCTATCCGGCCTGGTGGCCGAGGGGATGTCTCGGAATCCCACGTGGTCTGGGAGAACCCCCGGGGCGTGCCGTTTGTGCCTTCCGCGATTCTGGTGGATGATTTCTACTATCTGATCAACGATGAAGGGATCGCGACTTGTCTGGACGCCAAGACCGGCCAACGCATCTGGCAGAAACGGCTTCCGGGCCGTTATACCGCCTCGCCGATTGCCACACGCGAGCACGTCTATTTCTGTAATGAAGACGGAGAGACGCTGGTGGTTGAAGCCGGGGAGAAACGGTATCGACAAGTGGCTCGCAACCGGTTGGACCAGCCGATTTTTGCATCGCCCGCCATCGCGCATGGATCGGTCTTTATTCGTACCAGCGAGACGCTGCTGTGCATCGGTGGCGAATGACCGCGCGGTGCGGCTGCGCAACGGTGGTGTGAGGACAAGATGTTTCGGTGCATGTTTCCACCCCCTGCGGAATGAACTATAGTCGCAGTCATCGCATGTCATCCCAGAACCCGCGCCGCTTGCTGATATGCACCGTGGCGGCCGATGGCGTTTGGCTTGCAACGTTGTACTTCACACCATGACAAGGGACCCCATGATGGTTTCCGATCTCCTGCGCATGTTGCGTGCTGTTGGTTGCGGATCGTTATTTGTGCTGCTAGTGACCGTAGTGGCTGCTGCGGAACCTGAACTGTTGGACGACCAGTTTGTCCTGCCGCATGGGTTTCACATGTACCGTGTGGCGGCACCCGAACTGACGGGTGGGTCTTATGATCTGACTTTCGACGGCCAGGGGCGGTTGTTGGTTGGGGATGGCAAAGCGGTGCGACGTCTGAGCGATACGGATGGAGACCAGGTGTACGATACGCAGGTAACCATCGCCGACGGGCCACCCGTTGCCGGTCGTGGGCCTCAGGGATTGCTGGCATTCGGAGACCATCTGTATGTCGTGGCCGGGGATGGCGTGCAGCTGTTTTCGGGTTTATCCGGTGACGGGCCTTTGCAACATGTACGACGCTTGGGAGAACCCTTTAACACGGGCGGGGACCACGCGGCGCATACCGTGTTGCGCGGATTGGATAACTACATTTACCTGGTGACCGGGGATGGTGGCGGCACCACAGGCCGCCGGCATATCACCGAGTCAACTTCTCCCAACCGGCAAGAGCGTGCGGCGTCGGTGTTCCGTTTTGATCCGGCTGGTGACACGTGGGAGTGCATTGGCAGTGGCGGACGGAATCCGCCGAGCCTGGGGATGAATTACCTGGGCGAGTTGTTCAGTTTCGATAGCGATATGGAGTTTCATGTCGATGTGCCGTTCTACCGCCCGGTGCGGTTGAATCACTGGGCGACGGGAGTCGATTTAGGGTGGCAGGGAGTCGGAGCGTTTCCCCCCTGGTACATCGATACCCGCCCTGGCGTTCTGGACGTGGGGCGCGGATCGCCTAATTGGGGCGTGGTTTATGAACATACGCAGCTTCCGAAAAGCTACCGGGATGCATTCATCGTCTGCGACTACACTTGGAAATCCGCCACGTCCGGGCGATATGCTTCGTCAGGTCGATTGTTGACGTTCCACCTGCAGCGGAAGGGAGCGGAATGGCAAGCGAATCTGACTGAGTTGGCCAAAGCTAAACCGAACGCGCGGGACGCGTCGGGGCGTCCCATTAACTTCGCCCTGGTCGACGTTACCGTGTCTCCAGATGGCAGCCTGCTGTTGACTGACCACAACCAGGGAGTATGGCGTCTGTTTTATGACACGAACCAGCCGCCGCGCATTCCGGCATTGGCGCTGCCTGAAGCCACGGATGAGTTGCCGTTGAAGCAACTGCTCACGTTACCACAACCTGCTGCGGAGTGGAGTCACGTCAGGGAACAGCAGTTACGTGGAGTGATGGGGGCGAAGGCGACGGCACAACTGACACGGACCGCACTGGATCAGAGCCAGTCATTGCGCACAAGATTACGTGCGATTCGTTTGCTGGCGGCGGATTTTAAAACAGTCAAGCGAAGTTTGTTGAAGGCACTGGCGAGCGATCCCGAAGCTGAGGTCCGCGGACAGGCGGCTTGGTTGGTCGGGATCCGTGGAGTGACAGACGAAACATCCGTTGCGGCTGGATTGTTGACCGATGCAGATCCTTTTGTCCGTCGCCGGGCAGCGGAAGCGTTGATGCGGCTACAGGGCGAGGAGGCGACGGAGTCGTTAGTCGACGCGCTGGATGACGCAAGCCGTGCCGTGCGCTATGCCGCCATGATCGCGCTGACACATCGCGATCTGGAGCAGGGGCGCGCGTCTTTGCCTGCAACCGCAAGCCCGCAGACACGACTGCGGTTTTTAGTTGCGGCGCACCTTCGCGGACAAAAGCCCGAATCGGAGTTCGTGAAAGGACAACTCGAGTTGCTGTGGGATACAGACAAACTTGCCGACGAGGACACCTTGGACCTGTTGCGGGTGCTCCATTTGTATCGTGGGGAGATCAGTGCCGTACCGGAATTTCACCGGGTGGTACAGGATCGGCTGCGGGAATCATTTCCCGACCAAGATCGCAAGATCCGTTGGGAACAGGCGCGACTCCTGGGGGCGTATGGCGTGAGCCAGGCCTTTCCCAAAATGGTCGCGGAGTTGGTCGAAGAAGAGGATTACGTGACACAATTCCACTTGGCCTCGTCGCTGGCGGAACTTCCGCGACCGGCGGACGGATGGGACGACAAAGCCCAGCGGCAGTTGTGCCAATGGTTGATTGGAACGCAGACACGTTGGTTTGCCGAATTTGCCGGTAAAGGCCTGCAGTTTCCACAATTCTGGGCGACGGTCGTCAATAAACTGGGCGCCGCGCACGCCGACGGGCTGGCAGAACAATTTGGAAAACTGGAACCGGATGGGCCGCTGGCGCAAGTGGTGTTTGCCCATCTACGTGATGTTCCCAATGGCGACAGGATGTTAATCGAACGTTACCGCCAAACCAAGGCGGTTGGCACACGGGCAAATATTGTCCGTCTGTTAAGTAACACGAGCACGCCCAAAGCCACGCAGTTTTTTGTGTCGGAATTGTCGCAATCGCCGCCTGCCCCACTACGGCGTGCGCTACTGGTTGGGTTGGCCGAATCTGCGGAGGCGGGTAAATTCCCCCAGCTGTTTGTTGCGGCTTTGATGGCCGATAAGGACCCGGAAATACTGCGGGCAGCATGGCGGGGTTTGCTGGCCGGTAACCGGCGGCTGGATGCGATTGCAGGGGTGACGACCGCGAAAGTGGAAGAGCTGAGCGGACAGCAAGCGGTTTGTTTTCGACTGTTGGAGTTGCTGATTCAGTTTCCAGCAAGCGCCGCGGAGATCGAACAGACACTGTGCGTCCTGACTGGTCACCAGCCTGCAGGCCAACAGACACGTCCCCGGTGTATTTGGACGTCGGCGGAACAGATTCAAGGTGACCGCGCGTGGTTTGGCAAATCATTTACCATTCCAGACACGGTGAAAAGCGCGGAATGGGTGATTACCTGTGACAATCGCTTCCAAGCCTACGTCAATGGCCAGCAAGTGGCTGCCAGTGCGGATTGGACCAAGCCGGTTCGAGTGGACATTGCCAAATACCTGCGGAAGGGTGAAAACCGTGTGGCGGTCGCCGGTGAAAATGATGGCGGCCCAGCGGGACTCGTTGCCACGTTGTCTTGGATGACGAAGGCAGGGACGCCCGGTGGTTTGGCGACGAATCCGACCTGGCGTGTCACGACAAAGCCAACAGAGAACTGGGCCAAGGTCGGTGTGGATGACAATGGCTGGCAGCTCAGCATGGATGTCAGTGAACCGACGAAAAATGCCATGGACGCGTGGCGTGGATTTGTCCAAGCCCGAGCGGCGGATGATGCTTTGGCGATTCAAGAACAGTGGCACAAATGGTACTTGCTGCAATTTCAAGAGGCGTTTTTGGCCCGCGCATCGGCGGTCGCACCCCGCGCGGATGCTGAGATTCATGCGCTGATTGCTGGGATGGAGAAAATTGCAGGGAACGCCGAACGCGGCCGAGCGATTTACTTGCGCGCTAGTTGCTATGCCTGCCACGGAGGATTGGCGACTCAGCAAACGACGATTTTTGGACCCTCATTGGGCGGCGTTGTGCAACGGCTCAAAAGAGCCGAGCTGGCGGACGCCATCGTCTACCCTTCCAAGCACGTGGTGGAGCGTTTCAAAGCTTCGGTCGTGGTGACCGATGATGGGAAAATCTTGAAAGGTTTCATTACCGAACGTAACGCAGACTTTCTGTCCGTCACGGACCTGCAGAATCGTGTCACCCGGTTACGGCAAGACGAAGTCGAAAGCGTGCAAACGCAAAACGTATCGCTGATGCCGGCGAAACTTCTGAGTCGCTTGACTGACGAAGAAATTCGCGACCTGCTGGCGTTTCTCAATGGCTTGCGCTGAATCGATCGGATGAGCCAGCCGATGCCCGTATCTCTTTTTGGAAAATGAAAAATCTATGCAAGACGTAAGTTGGCGATGGAGCGTGTTTTGTTTCCTGGCGGCAGTTACTACGAGCGCGGCAGCCGAATCGGACAACCAGACGGTGAGGGTGTTTATCTTTGCCGGGCAATCCAACATGGTGGGGTCTGATTCCAAGGTGGCGGACATCGACCGATTCCCGCCGTTTCGAGGGCTGGAAAAGCCGCAAGCGAATGTCAAGTTCAGCTACTGTATTGGCCGCGAGAACAAACTTCGCTCGAACGGTTGGGTTCCGCTACAGCCGGTGAACAACGTGGTGG
>NZVR01000015.1 GCA_002701545.1 Blastopirellula sp.
CACGATCGAAAAATCGGCCCCCTCCGAAGTTCAAGTCGGCCAACCAGCGACCTTTGAAATCTTGGTGAAAAATGTGGGGCAGGCAACCGCGCATCACGTCCTCGTACAGGACGTCGTGCCCGCCAAAACCCGCTACGCCGGCGCAGAACCGGAAGCCACGACCGACGGCAACGGGACCTACACCTGGCAAATCGCTCAACTGGCTCCGGGCGAAGAGCAGCTAATCAAGTTGCATGTGGTCCCCGAGGCGGAAGGGGAGATCGGAAGCATTGCGCAAGTCTCGTTTCAAGCTCAGGCGTCGGTACGCACTGTCAGTACACAACCGCGCCTGAAGATCACCTACGAAGGCCCCGCGAAAGTTCTCATTGGCGACGATGTCGCTCTCCGTTTGACGATCTCGAACGAAGGCAGCGGTGCCGCCAATCATGTCTCCGTCGCAGCCGATGTTCCCGCCGGGCTTTCTCATCCCAGCGGGACACAACTGGAGCTCGAAAACGCAATCCCGGTACTGCTGCCGGACGAAAAACGCAGCTTCGAATTAATACTCGAATCCAATCAGGCAGGCACGGTGATCTGTCCCATCCAGGTCAGTGCCAGCGGGCAACAACCTGTGACCAAACAACATCAGGTCGAAGTCGTCGCTCCCCAGATGCAACTCGCAATGCAGGGTCCGGTGCGACGCTATCTGGAACGCAACGCGACCTTCACCATCCAACTTGGCAATGCGGGAACGGCACCTGCCACCAACGTCGAACTGGTAGCACGCTTGCCGCAGGGCCTGGAGTTCATCGAAGCGGATAAGAAGGGTGAATACGACGCCCGGGAACATGCCGTGTACTGGTTCCTTGATCAACTCCCCATCAATCAACGTGGTGCGGTCCAATTACGTACGCTGCCGGTCGAAACCGGATTGCAAACCGTCGACGTCTCGGCCGAAGCGGATCTGAATACGCAAGCGGAGGTCAAGCACCAGCTGCAAGTCGAAAGCTTGGCGGAATTGATCTTCTCGGTCTCCGATACGGCAGATCCTATCGAAACCGGCACGGAGACAACGTACGTGATCTCGGTTAAAAATCACGGTGACAAACCTGACTCCAACGTCCGCGTGGTCGCAACCTTGCCTCCTGGATTGGCCTACGTCAGCAGTTCGGGACCGACACAAGCTCAAGGCCAACAGCCTGCAGCTGGTCAAACCATCACCTTTGCGCCTCTGGCCAGCCTCGGTGCACAGGAACGTGTCGAATATCGAATCCAAGTACAAGGGGTCAGTGAGGGTGACCAGAAGCTGCGAGTCACTTTGCAAAGCGACGAAGTCCAACGCGCATTGGTGATGAAAGAAGAGAGCACGCGCGTCTATCGGGACGATCGTTGAACCACGCAAACCTGCCGCGGTATACCAATACGGCTGCAGGATGATGCGGGAAAGACTATTATGCCTCTCAACTGACCAGGAGAGGGCATGTCCAGCGAAAACGAAAATCCGATCACACCGTCCGACGCCGAGGGTACAGCGGACACGGATGTCGATAACTCTCCGCCCGTCGAGACGGACGACGAGTCACTCCTGCAAGCCATCGACAATCTCGATTATTCCAAATATGAGAAACCGGAATTGCGTGCCTCGATTGAATCGATGCTCAGCGTCTTCGGTACGTTGAAATCTTTTTTCAGCGTTTTAGGCTGCACCTTTCCCACCAGCTTCACTTTCATCGTTTGGCTTTTCTCCGACCGTGGCTGGCTCACGATTCTGGCCTGCGTGGTCGGCAGTGCCATCGTCTCGTTCATCATCGCCACCCTGCTGGCAATCACCCTGGCGACCCGGCGTATTTTGAACGAAACGACCAAAGTCATCGATCTCACGCTGGAGATTGTCGCGGACGTGTTGCAAGACCTGGGGGCAACCCAGGATCGCGGAATGCTGCAAACGATTGCTCTGGTCTTCGGTGGAGTCAGTCGCAATTTGGTACTGCCGATCGTAGAAAGTGTCGTCTCGTCGCAACTCGGTTGCATCGGCTGGCCCGTGTTACTGCTCTACCGGCGCACCTTCGCCAAGGCGGTTGATTACGCCACCAATCGACTCCTGTACGTTTCACACAAAATCATTTCGCCTGTCACACAATCCACCGAGGGAGCGGCGAACCAACTGACCGCCCACGTCCAAAGCGGTGCGGAAATGGTGGACTGGCTGTTCCAGAACGTGCGACCCTATGTCATCACCGGCAGCCGCTCGGTCACATGGGGTATCTTGGTCCCCCTATGGTGTCTCTTCTTTTTAACCGTCAGTGGATTCGGTGTTCTGATTGGAACGGCGCTCTGGCTGACGTAAGCCCACCTTGGTCAATGCGACTCGCTCCAACTGCGTCCTGCGCCCGTTGCTTGAGCAAGCAAACGCTCACCCTCCAGATCCGTCTCCTTGTCAGCCTGCCCGACCACAGGGCCTCCTCAACGTTTCGCACCCGCCTTAGACTGTTTGAGCATGCTCCCCCCAACCGCCATGGTACGGTTCTCCCCATGACACGACTCGGTATCGTCAGTGACACACACGCGCACGTCGCCTTCACCCGTCAAGCAGTGATTGCGTTCTCCGAACAGGAAGTGGATGAAGTCATTCATTGCGGCGATATTGGCTCGGCCGAAATCCCCCCGCTATTTGCGCACTGGCCAGCTCATTTTGTCTTTGGAAACGTGGATCACCGCACCCACCTGCTCGAAGCCGCAATCGCCGAAACGCCGCATCACACATGCCATGGCAGGTACGGCCAGATCAAGCGGGACGGCCGCAAGATTGCCATGCTCCACAGTGACGACCAACGGCGATTCGACGAAGTCATTCACGGATGCCAGTTCGATCTAGTCTGCTACGGTCACACTCACTGCGCCAAACAGGAGCGCGTTGGCGATACCCTCGTGCTCAACCCCGGAGCGGTCTACCGCGCCGACCCGCATACCGTGGCAATTGTCGATCTACCCCAACTGACGGTAACCTGGATCGAACTCTGAGCGAACGCAACTGCGGACTTACGAGTTCAACTCTTTGGCTCGCGGCGGCGAACCCGCTCTAAGTGCTCGCGCATCAAGCTGCGGGCACGATGAAGTCGACTGCGAACCGTGCCTTTGCTGATCTCCAGGATCGTGGCGATCTGTTCGTAATCACAGTCTTCCAGATCGCGGAGGACGATCACCGCGCGATGCTCTTCGCTGAGCGTTGCCAGCGCCGCATGCACCTCACGCACCTGCTCTTGGTGCAACAAATTCGTATCGGGAGCACCGCTGGGATCGGGCATTTCTTGACCAGCGTTTTCACGACTCGCCTCCACGGAAACCTGCGATTTTCGCGACCGACGGCTACTGATCGCCAAATTGAAGGCAATCCGATAAAGCCACGTATAGAACGAGCTGTCACCGCGGAATTGGTCGAGACGAAAGTACGCTTGCACCAGCGCTTCCTGGACAACGTCTTCTGCCTCATGGGCGTCGTTCAAAAGATGCGTAATGCTGGTAAACAGCCGGTCTTGATACGAACTAACCAAGCGGCCAAACGCGTCCGCGTCGCCTCGTGCCGCAGCTTCAAGCAGTTCCGTTTCATGTTTCACTTTGTCTGACCGACGAACCGAAAACGAGAGGCCTGTGCCAGCGAACCTGGCAACCCTCCTGCGAATGCACCCACACGCCTCATGATCATGCCGCTTCCATAATCAGGTCCGGAACGCGACTTGTCAAACCAGAGCCCAACGACAACCGAGCTACGGGACGACGAAAAACAGTCTGAACTACCGTCAAAAGTTGCTCGCCGGCAACCGTATCTTCGACATAAAACAGCGCTCGCAGTAGTCGGTTTGGCCCGCGTACACTACCATAAAAACGGTTTCTTCTCCCTGAAACATACCCCGGTGACATGAGCTTTTCCCCCGCCGTTGTGATTGCCAAGAAGAGGGATGGCGAGTCCCTCACGGCCGATGAAATTCATACTTTCATCCAGGCCTACACGCTGGGAAATATCCCCGATTACCAGATGTCTGCGTTGGCGATGGCCATCTATTGGCGGAGCATGTCCACCGACGAAACGGCGGCGCTGACCGAAGCCATGCTGGAATCGGGCATTGTGCTGGACTGGCCCGACGACGGCCGCGCGGTGGTGGATAAACATTCAACCGGCGGCATCGGTGACAAAGTCTCGTTGTTACTGGCTCCGCTACTGGCCTGCAGTCACTGCCGCAACCCAATGATCTCCGGTCGCGGACTGGGTGCCACCGGCGGCACACTCGACAAGCTGGAGTCCATTCCGGGCTTTCGTACCAACTTGGATGTCGATGAAATCACTCAGGTCACTGGCCAGATCGGCTGCGTCATCACTGGTGCCTCAGCTCGAATCGCTCCGGCCGACAAAAAACTGTATGCGCTGCGGGACGTCACCGCCACGGTCCCTTCGATCCCTTTGATCACTGCCAGCATCATGAGCAAGAAGCTGGCCGAGGGATTAGATGCCCTGGTGTTGGACGTGAAATTCGGCAGTGGTTCCTTCATGAAAGAATTGTCCAGCGCGCATGCTCTGGCACAGTCGCTCGTCTCCACCGGTGAGCGGATGGGGGTTCGAACCACCGCTTTGCTCACCGATATGAATCAACCGCTCGGTCGCATGGTCGGAAATGCGGTCGAAGTGGACGAAACCATCGCCGCTTTGCAAGGCAATGGCCCTGCCGATCTGATCGAAGTCACGCTGGAACTCGGAGCAGAACTGCTGACCTCGGCGGGAACCGAATCGACCGTCCAGCAAGCGCGTCAACGATTGCAGGGCCATCTCGATTCGGGACGCGCATTTGAAAAATTCCAAGCGATGGTGGCCGCTCAGGGAGGTGATTTAAATGCCCCTCGCCCCGTGGCCGAATGCCACGAACTGAGGGCCTCCCAAACCGGCTGGCTGCAAGCCGTGGACGCCGAAGCGATCGGACAGGTATTGATTGAATATGGTGGAGGCCGGAAAGTGATGTCCGACGCCGTCGATCACTCCGTCGGACTGGAGATGCGCGCCCGAATTGGGGACCAGGTAGAGCAAGGTGCCCTCCTGGCGAGGGTCTTTGCCCACCCAAATGCATACCAACGTACTCAGGATTCCCTGCAGGCCGCCTTTTCAATTTCAGCTGAACCGGCGCCTCCTCTGCCACTCATCGTCGAACATATCACAACTCCGTAACTTCCATGCAGCGAAGGGTTTGACAACTTTCGACCAGATGGCGATGATGGTCAAAGCCAGTACAAATCGCCCGTATCTTGGGACTCGCTGACAAAAACATCGGTGCAGTGGGAACTTTCGCCGGGCAACTGGCGTCACTTATGTCGGAGCGGCTGTGAAAGAAGACGCCCTACTCATCGCAGAAGTACGCAACGGGAATTCCGAGGCCTACGGTGAAATTGTCCGCAAATACCAAGCGCGGCTGTTCAACACGTTACACCACGTGATGGGCAACCGTGAGGAAGCGGAAGACATTGGCCAAGATGCGTTTGTGCAAGCTTTTGTGAAATTGGATACCTACCAAGGCAAGAGCGCCTTTTACACCTGGCTCTATCGCATCGCCTTTAACTTGTCCGTGAGTTACCGGCGACGCAAGAAAAACGAAGCCTCGATTGATCAGATGCGAGAAACCTCGGGGACCGAGCCGGTCAGCGAGGTGGCCGAACCTGACGAAGGATTACTACGCGACGAACAAGTACAGCAAGTGCGTGCGGCACTGGATGAGTTGGCCGAGGAACATCGTGCGATCTTGGTCTTGCGAGAGCTGGAAGGCTGCTGCTACGACACGATCGCTGACATACTCGAACTCGCCCCTGGCACAGTCCGCAGTCGCTTGCATCGCGCAAGACTACAACTAAAAGAAAAACTACACCAAATGCTGCACGAGCAGCCAGCAGAGTAAGACTCTGCAACAACGTATCATGAATCACGAATTCTCCGACGAATTATTAAGTGCCTACCTTGACGATGAGTTGTCGCCAGAGGAGCGCGCCAGCGTCGATGAAGCATTGGAGGCGGATCCCGAATTGCGTCGGACCTGTGATGAGCTAAGGGCACTCAGTAACACGCTACAAGCCATGCCGTCCTCACAGCCGACCTCGGACTGGTCGGAAGCAGTTTTGCAACGTGCCACGGCAGTCAACCCGGCGCAGGTGGCACCAACGCTCAGCCGGCGATCTGGAAGCAACCTTAGGGCCTGGTCACTGGTGGCCGGTACGTTGGCAACCATCGCAGCAACAGTGCTTGTTGTCGTTAATCTCTCCCGGCAACCATCAGACGACCAAACTCGAGATGTCGCCCAGGCAACCGTTGCGCAGGAAGCAGGAAATACAGCGGATGACGCCGTGTTTGAGGCTAGCGCCGAAGGAGATGGTTCTGCAGCCGGCGCAGATGCCATGCCCATCGAATTTGCCGCTGACGCCGAAAGCCCAACCATTCATACCAATGCCCCAGCGGATCAGCCTGCGTCGTTAGACAAAGTAGTCCCTGCTATTCCCTCGCCTGCCGCAAACAAAAGACAGGAGCTTGCTGACAAACAGCCAATGGCTGACGATGGAAGCCGCGCGAACCGCAGCAATGCCTCGAGTAGAACACAACCCGACGCAGGCACCCATCGCGGTGCAGACGCACGCATCAAATCGAGTCAGGCAACGTTCTCCAACCGCCCCCAAGCGGTCAAACTGGTACTACGTCGAGGTGAAGACAGTCGCGCAGCCTTGGCCCGCTTACTGCAACTCTCGGCAGCTGAATTATCGCAATTACGTGCCGACGATCGCAAAATGGTGAAGTCCGTGGCCAGCGCGACCGGCGACCAGGACGACAATGCATCTGACGATCGCGCATCTGCCGAGTCGAAAGAGAAGTCCCACGGACTCCGCGAAAAATACGAACAGCTGGTGTTGGCAACCCTGACACCAGAACAGCTTGCAGAAGCTGATGAGGTCTTTGTTCTGCCGTCGCGCCCAGGTATTTTCCAACAAGCGGAATTATTGAAATCAACGCAACAACAACAATCGGCAACCTCCCCTGCAAGCACGGCAGACGCGTTCAACAGCAACAGTGAACCGGGCAGTCCTGAGTCAGCTCAGCCCAAGGAACATCAAACAAAAGCCGGGCAGCCGAAAGGAACGGGAACGGGTGTTCGTTCTCCATCGGCACCGACTCCAGCATCCCCTCAGAATCCCGCACCACCGCGCCCTCTGGCAGACGACAAGGATGCCGAGGCGGCAATCACCGAGGCCGCAGCCAAGGACGCAGACGACAGCCAGAGCGATGCCCAGCTTGATGCGGCATCGCTCCGCCCGGCCGCCAACGCGATGCGCAAACGCACCGCACAGCAGGTATTTCGAGTCGTTCCCAAAGAGTTACTGGCAAAAAGCAAAACGTTGATCGAGCACGAAAGTGCTCCCGAACCAGCTCCCGAAAAACCGACCTCGACGGATGCTCAACCGCTGCGCAAGGCTCCCATGGCGATCGCACACCAACCTCTGATTGTCATCGTGCAATATGAGGACGATCCGGAGACGGAAAAAAATCTCGCCGCGGAGCCGACCAATGAGTGACGTACGGATTCGAACGCGAGATGATGGACCTCTGGTGATCGAAGGCCCCGTCGTCATCGTCGATGCCGAAGGCAATCCCTATCCGTACGAGAGTAAGAAGGCCGCCATCGCTCTCTGCCGCTGCGGCGCTTCACAGAATCGTCCGTTCTGCGACGGCACACACAAACGCTCCGGCTTCCAGGCAGCCGATCGGGCCACCGACACGGACGCTTGATGCCCACTGGCAAACAGCATTACCCCAGGCACAGGCACTTCGTCGTCCAGGATGCGACGCCGGGGATCTCACCGCCGAAAGACCAGAAATACACGAGCGAAACAGCTCGCTAGTCTTGAACAGATTCCCTGACAACTGCTAGACTCGCCAAGCAAGCGTCACGCGTTCGTTGATCACAGTCGCCAGCCGAAAATCCCGCCTGCTTCGGTCGACGATGGGGCATGAGAGAGTCTGCAACGTTGAGTCGACCGCATCCTATCGATTCCCACTTTCGAATCCTCACCGTTCGCGACGAGCCGATCAAGCGCCTGCGTGGCTTCGCAGCGCAACACCGCGTCCCCACGGCCATTGACCATCGTGCATTGACCTTTCTCGAACAGTTAACCCGCTCGGCGCTCGATCAAGATCTTCAACGAATGTTTGATCGTATCCGCGAACGATTTCCACTGAAACGCCGAGACTTCGTCGTCCACGGCCCGGAGCAGCGACGTGGTACGATTGAAACCCCGTTGTTCCTGTACGAAATCACCGTCGATTTGTGTGTCGACGATCCGTCTCGAGTGCGTTGGCGTCGCGCGGTCTCGGGCATCACGATCTCTGACTTCACCTACCACACCGAACTCGATCAGTGCCTCGGGCAATCTGACTGGGAACTGGAGGTTGATTTCGAACAACCTCTGGATCTGGCAGCACTCATCGATCTGCTCGAGGACCACGATCTCACACAGATCAACCTGCGCTACGATAAAGATCTGGCTTGGTGTGAATTGCAAATCCCCGACAGCACAGGCACACTACGCTTTACCAGCGAATCGCTGCGGATGATCCCGTCCGGCACGACATCTCCTGGCAACCTGCTGCACGCGTTGTGCCGTTTCCAGTTGCAGCTGGCACCGGCCTTCGACCGGCGCATCATGCCGGACATTCTTCAGCACGCCACCGGGACGCCGGACCGGCACGATTAATCAACCGGCTGCAGCGATTGCACTTCCGTTGCAGACAGTGCTCGATCGAAAACGGCGATCTCGTCCAGACGGCCTTCCCAACCAGCCGCTTGGTCACTGCGACCGGCAAAGAAGAACTGCTCGCTGAACGCGCCCTTACGCGGTTGGCAGTCCACCTGGATTTCCGGTTTCTCGGCCCCATTCAAATAGACTCGGATCTTGTCGGGTGTCCTCACCAGCACCACATGGTTCCACGTCCAGCGTGCAATGTCTGACGTGCCCAAGGCGACCACTTGGGTTGCTTCACCGGCCCCGGTCTGTAGCAGCAGTTTCCCGGGTTGGGTCGCGGTGCCACCCAAACCCAAATGCACTCCGCGCGGGCCCACGCTGTAATGGTCGTCGTGCGAGAACATCCACCCCGTGGTCTCACGTCCCTCGTTGGGCATCCCGTTCCAAAACCAGAGTGAAACCGTATATGTATCGGTAACCCTGGGAACTCGTGCCACCAGACGACCGCCAGCGAAATGCACAGCCCGGTTCACCTCCGAACCTTGGCAAAAACCGTTTTCAGGTCCATCCAGAAAGAAAGCGACACCTGTTTCGAACGTGGCGTCGCGCGCGTGTCTGGTGACATCCCGCGCTCGCTTGCCGGCAAACTCATCCAGTCGCCAGTAGGCAACGGGATCAGCGTCCAAGATGGCTTTGCATGCTGGACCTCGTGAGGCCTGATACACCCGGCGGCGTTGTCCGGAAACTTGTTCGAGCAGCTGCAATGCGGCGGCGGTAATCTTCGGCTCCGCTTGCACTTCTAAACCTGCAGATCGCGCGGCCCACGTGTTGTATCCACCCAAAAGATGTTGTTCGGGGGGAGGGATGTAGCCATCGCCTCCATTCGCCAATTCAATCACCATCGTATGCTGCAAGGGACTTTGCTTCTTCAGCTTGATTCCCGTCAAGGCATAGGTTTCGCTGGGCGTCGTCGCGATCCCGATGTTACCGATACGCAAGGCTTGCACGACCACTTCTGTCGACTGCAGATCGTGCAGAATCACTTGCTCTCGGGCATACACTTCCTCGGTTGTCTTCGGCAAACGCTCGCCCATCTCAGCAACAATGGACTGCGCCCACGTCAACCTCTGCTTGTCGGGAACACGGTATGCCAACCGCAACCGTTTCTCGGCCATGGCAATATCAGCGGTCTCGTCATAGCGGATCGACTGATACGCGGCGACGGCAATTTTAAGCAATCCTTCGGTGTACGATGCGATGGTCGGATTCGGGCGTTCTGTGGCTGGCAGAGCGTAATCCCGTCGCCAGATGTCGCCACTGCAACCATGCGACATGATTCCCACAAACGGCGGATGTGCCCCCTGTTTGTCCTGCGCAATCCGCTGCTTCAACCCTTCGCTGAACAAGCCAAAGTAGTCGGCGCTCAGCGGCTTGTCGCTGAAATAATGCATCGAGAAGTTGGCCAGGACGGCAATCGGTCGTCCGTCCGGGGCTTGAAACGAGATCATCGATAGATCGGGATCCTCAGGTCCGGACGGCCCAATGACATTGTCCCAGTTACTTGCCGCATGCATGTTGGCGCGTACTGTAGGGTTACCAAACGGATCCAAATCGACTCGGTCGGGGCGCCGGATCCAGCGTCGTAGCGCCGTGTATTCCGCCGCTTTGGCAACGACCCATCCGACTCGGGCCGGCTCCAGATTCTTTTCCGCCGCAACAATGGACTGAGCCAATTTTTCCCGCAGGTAAGGCACATACTTCAAATCCGCATTGGTTCCCAAAGCGCCCATACAGGAAGGGGCCGTATGCGTGTGGGTTGCCGAGATCAACATCCGATCCGGGCGAATCTTGGTACGTTGCGCCGCCAACTGCTTGGCTTCGTCACACAAGGGTCGAGGAATCATACAACTGTCGACGACGACGATCGCCAAACGCTCGCCTCCGTCGTCCACGACGATGGCACGTGCGTGCAGCGGGGTATTCACTTCGGTCGCCTGATTGCTGAGCATGCCCCCGTTGACGATCACTGGAAACTCTTGGGGGGTGATATTAGTGACCGCTGCTCCCACCCGCAATTCCGCTTGGGCAACGGAGACACAAAGTACCGTGCAGATCAATCCCGTCATCGTGGCATGCATCTCGAATCCTCTCCTGCAAAAGACTTGGTGGGCAGCGGCCATCTTACTCAACGTCTGGCCGGAAGCAATCTTTTCAGCGTTTCGAGGAAAGCTCGTCCGTGCGGCCACGGGCGCGCCATGCGCTGGCACCCACGTCCTGCTACGGCGCACTCGCCTTGGAATACGTCAAATGACGCAACCACTGGTCATCGTCCTTCGTAGGATAATCATTCCGCAGGTGCACCCCTCGCGATTCTTCGCGTGCCATAGCGGCCGCGACCATCACGCGTGAAACGGTCAGCATATTTTGCAGTTCCCAACCGGCCGGCTCACGAAACTGCACACGAAAAACGTAACTGCACCAGTTGTCGATCGTCTCTGCCGCTTCCAGCATCTGGTCCGCTTGCCGTCGCACACCGAGAGAACGCCACATCAGGCTCTTCAGCGAGTTCCGGATATCCCACAGGTCAAACGGCTCTTCTGAATCTGGCACTCCATCGTTTTTCAGCGGCAAAGCTTGGAAGGAATCGACCACACCGGCGGCTTGTTCCGCTGCACCACGTCCGACGTGCATGCCGAATACGAGCCCTTCCAACAGGCTATTCGAGGCCAGGCGATTGGCGCCATGCAATCCACTCGAAGTCACTTCGCCTGCCGCCCACAGACCGGGAACCGTCGTCCGCCCCTGCTCGTCCACCGTCACTCCGCCAATCATGTAGTGGGCGCCGGGTCGGACAGGAATTTGATCCGTCGTCACATCAATTCCAAACTTGCGACAGGTCGCCGCAATGCCTGGAAATCGATTCTTGACCAACTCACAATCCAAATGCGACAGATCCAGATAGACACTCGGATGCCGGGTCTTTTCCATCTGGCTGACGATCGAATGGGCAACCACATCGCGCGGCGCCAGCTCCCCACGTTCGTCGTAATTGTACATGAAACGGTACCCATGACGATCGACCAGATGCGCGCCTTCCCCACGAATCGCTTCGGTAATCAAACTGCGACTACTCCCTGCGATGTACAGCACCGTCGGATGGAATTGCATGAACTCCATATCCCGCAGCTCCGCGCCAGCGCGATACGCCAGTGCGTGTCCATCACCGGTAGCAACGTCCGGATTGGTGCTCTCGCGATACACTTGTCCCGCACCACCGGTACAAAGAATCGTTTGCTTGGCCCAGACCATCGTCGTACCGGAACGCGGACTCTTGATGACCGCCCCGCGACATGCCCCGTCGTGTGTCAGCAAATCAATGGTGAACGAGTTTTCCCAGATCTGGATATTGCGCGCGTTTCTTGTCCACTCCATCATCGCCCGCATGACTTCACGGCCCGTCGAGTCTCCCATCGCATGCACGACGCGATGATGACTGTGCCCACCTTCCAGCCCCAGCACGAGCTCTCCCTGTTCCTCACGGTCAAACCGGGTGCCACGTTGAATCAGTTGCTGAATGCACTGAGGCCCCTCACGCACGACCATCTCGACAATTTCCGGATCACACAACGCACCGCCGGCAACCAAGGTGTCCTGAATGTGGTGCTTGACGTCGTCTCGCGGATCAAGCACACCGGCAATTCCGCCTTGGGCATACGTGCTATTGGATTGCCGCAACTGGTCTTTGGTCACCACCAGCACGGACAGATCGGACCCGATCGCATTCGCTGCCTGCAACCCAGCCAACCCACCGCCGATGATCAGGACATCGGTAAAGTAGTGTGGCGAGTTTTTTGGATGAAACGCCGCGAGAAAACGAGGGGAGTCCGCGGCCAAGTCAAATTCGGGTTGAGACACAGTGCAATCGCTTGTCCAAGTTCAGGTCGTAGGAAGACGATCGATTATACCGCATTCGGCAACCGTGAATGATGACGTACCCTTGAAGTGTTAGACCTTCCCTGCCTCAGCCTCTGACCTGCACCATGGCCGACCTCGCACGATCCACGACGACGCTTGCCGGACAGCCAATCTCATCAGCACTTGCTTCCTGGCGCGCTGCAGCCCGGAACTGGGACTCTCCCCCGCTCCTGCTCTGGCTGTTGCCAGTCGCAATCGCCGTTCTGCGGATGATT
Organism: Blastopirellula sp.; assembly: GCA_002701545.1. Classification (GTDB taxonomy): domain Bacteria; phylum Planctomycetota; class Planctomycetia; order Pirellulales; family Pirellulaceae. Next base: position 12,930 of record NZVR01000015.1, read on the forward strand.
CCGTTCCTGTGGACGCTCGCCATCACTCCGCCGGACGGACAAACGGTCCTGCAAGCCAGCTATATGCCGCCAGACGTCCTGTCCTATCAAGCGTTCATCCGGCAAGCCAGCGAAACCAGTTCCATCCTGCTCGCCAATCCGTACACACTCGATCCGCAACACGGTAGATATATCCTGCTCCTGCACAGCGGACTCGGTTTCTTGTCAGCCGCCAGCGGAGTGTCGGCGACATGGCTTTGGGAACTCTCGCGATTGCCTCTGAGTTGCCTGTTCTTACTGACGTTGTGGTGGTTCCTCAAGCCGATCCTTCCTGCGCGCAACGACCGTATCTGGGCCTGCGTGCTGGTCGGTCTGTCTGGCGGCGTGGAGGGGATCATGAAACTGGTGGCCGATCGACTGCCGGCGTTTTTCTCCAATCATTTCGCACAGGCAACCTGGCATCTGTACGGCTGGAACACGTTTGAAGTGCTGGCCAATCCGATGTGGATCGCCGGCCTGACCTTATTGCTGGTCGTGCTGAAACCACTGCTGCAACCAGATGGTCTACGGAACGTGCTCGACCAAGTACAGGTCGGGATGGGATTTCTGCTGTTGTTCTACGTCCATCCTTACTCGGCACTGGTCGTCTTGACCGTTGCCGGCGCTCTGGCGGTTGCCGACTGGATCTTTACGAGACGACTGCAGTTGGACAAGCAACTCCCGATCCTACGCGCACTGTGCCTGCCCTTTGTGGTGATCGCCATCATCAGTACCTGGCAATCGCAAGATGTCGTCTACCGTCAAACTGCGGGCAATGTGTTCGGCACCCTCCAACTGTCCGTGTTCTGGTATCCCTTCACGCTGGGGTTCGTCGGAGTCCTCGCACTGCGTGGAGCACAACGCTGGACGCAAACACAGCACCCCTATCGGTTCTCGCTGCTGGCCTGGATCGCGGCAGTGATCTTCATGCATACCTCGCCGGTACTTAACGGCTATCACTTTGTCATGTATCTCCATCTTCCACTCTGCATCCTGGCTGCTCCCGTCTTGAGGCAGCAATTACAGGAAGTCCGCGGGAGCGCCACGCCCGGCACGCGAATCTGGAAACGCATGGTTGCATACGGCACGTTACTGCTCACATTTGTCTCCTTTGCATTGGTGACCATCGAAGCCACAGCAGACATTCGCCGCAACAATCTGCGACCGGCAGAATACGAACAAATCATTAGCGAACTACAAGCGTTACCGGCGGGTCGCCTCCTGGCAGATCACGAGCTCGGGTCCATCGTACCCACCTACACCTCACACCAGGTGTATGTTGGGCATTGGTTCTTGTCTCCCGATTTTCTGGCCAAACGAGAGCGCTACGCCAAACTCACTTCAGATGCCCAATATGCGCCCGAACTCGCACGACTGGTCGCCGAGCAACAGATCGACTACTTGCTCGTCCCGCGTCAGCAAGCCAACTGGGTCGCGGAACGCTTCGCCGATCGATATAGCAAACGCATCACGTTTCACTCGCAGACGCTGTTTGCCCTCCACGCATCGTCAGCGCCTCGTCAGCGCCTCGTCAGCGCCTCGTCAGCACCTCGTCAGCAACTGGGAACTGACTGACCAGACAGTGACGTGGCCGCTTGACCGCTGGCTTGGAAGATGAACGGCACATACACGATGTGCCCGGTCGCTACCGTCACGTGTAGCAACTGCTACCCCGAGTTCGGCCCCGTGGGTTACCGTAAGCGTCCGGAGCGGAAGACCGTGACCAACTGGCCATATCCGCCTTGGTAAATGCCGTCATGTTGGGGCGCGGAGCTGCAACTGGCTGAGCGTAAGACGAGGGCATGACCGTTGCTGGTGCCGCACCGCTAACTTGACTTGCCGCCTGTTGCCCAAAGGTCACCGGCTTCTGTACGGCACAGCCGGAAAGCCCCCAACACACGACCCAAGCCGCCAACGTACCCAACACGGTTTTCTGCAATCTCTGCCACATACTCACGCTACCCTCTGAATGTTTTCCCGTAGGTTGCCCTTTCCATCGGATGTTACTGGCTTGCAGATCGATGAATCCAACCCAAGTCACTCACTTTTCAGAGAAATCATCGCAGCGGTTGTCAAACAGGGTCAAGAAACGAAAAGCGGCAACGGAAAACCGCTGCCGCTGCTATCGTAGCAAGTATCACTGCGATATCGCTCGTGATTACATGGCTCCAAACTTGGCGACCAGGTCAGCAGTCCGACTACTGTATCCCCATTCGTTGTCGTACCAGCTGACAACCTTCGCCAGCTTGCCACTGTCACCAAGCACTTGGGTGAAGTCCGCTGCAAAGACGGAGCTGTGAGGATCGCCGACAATGTCGGACGAAACAATCGGATCTTCGGTGTAGCAAAGGATGCCCTTCAGTGGGCCTTCCGCTGCCGCTTGCATCGCACCGTTGATGTCCGCTTTGGAGACCTCTTTGCCCAAGTTGACGGTCAGATCCACCACGCTGCCGGTTGGCACGGGCACCCGCATCGCAATTCCAGTCAGCTTGCCATTCAGTTCGGGAATGACCAAGCCAACGGCCTTGGCCGCGCCGGTTGATGTCGGGATGATGTTCTGCGCCGCAGCACGTGCTCGGTAAGGATCGCTATGCGGTTGATCTTGCGAGCCTTGATCGTTGGTGTAAGCGTGGACCGTCGTCATGAGTCCACTCTCGATGCCAAACGTTTCGTGCAACACCTTGGCGACCGGTGCCAGACAGTTCGTTGTACAACTGGCGTTAGAAACGCATTTCATGTCGGCCGAAAGCTGATCGTCATTCACACCGAGAACGCATGTCAGATCCGCACCGTCTTTGGCCGGAGCACTCAGGATGACCTTCTTGGCACCTGCTTCCAGGTGCGTATCGTAACCTGGTTTTTCACCGGTGGATCTGGCGGTGAAGATCCCCGTACTCTCGATAACCACATCGACTCCTAAATCTCCCCACGGCAAACTGGCAGGGTTCCGTTCTGCCAATGCCTTCAACGCTTTGCCATTCACAATCAAATTGTTGTCGTCATAACCGACGTCGCCGGGAAAGCGACCATGGGTGCTGTCGTACTTCAGCAACGTGGCCAACATCTTGTTGTCAGTCAGGTCGTTAACCGCCACGACCTCAAACTCATCCGAACGGGCCATTAAATTGCGAAACGTCAAACGGCCGATGCGGCCGAACCCATTAATTGCGACACGAATTGTCACGATGGAACTCCTTACGGTAAACGGTTGGTCGCCAATCCCTTGAGTCTTGCTTAGGTCCTCTTTTTGGAACGCGGATTATAGATCCTTGCCGCATCGCCAACAAGGAGCCTGATTTACGCTAAAGTTCTACGTAACCATGATTTGCGTCTTAACCAACAAATTCCACCAGCGCCGCAATCTACCGCCTTGTGGTTTACCGCCCTTCGGCGGCAGTATCGGTGCCAGATCTACCTTAAGGGACAATCCTTACCGTTGTCGAAGCTATTCCTCTGCGGGCCACGAGCGCTTGCTTTCGCGGTGCCCCGCCTGCGAAAGCGGACGCACGGCTCGAGCGGTAAATTGGCTGCCAGCCTTGCCTGTCACGCATGGCTCGAGCGGACCGCTGAATCTCCTGCGGATCCCGCCAGAGGATGCCTGTGGACCGGACAGGGAAGCGGAATTCACCTCACAGGGACTTGCCGATTCTGCTGATTGCGCAAAGGTATCAGGGCACGTTTTTCTCCCGGCTCTCCAGCGATTTGCTCGCTCGGCGCCGGTTGTGTTTTCGATGTTGCTTCGGTATGTTGAGAGACTCGCTGCCTTCCTGATCATCCCCGCCGATCCGTCTTTGAGCGATCCCCCTTAGTCCAAGTGAGAGATCTGCATGAGTACCGCTGATACCACCGTGGAAGTCGAACAACTGGCCAAACAAGCCAAAGATGCGCTTGACGCCCACACCGTCGAGATCGTCCAACAACATTTTCACGATTCGACGGGGTGCCCGTTCTGGCTGGAGAAGAAGGCCGAGTTGAACTTTGACCCACTGACCGAGGTCAAGTGCTTTGACGATTTAAAGAAGTTCCCGTTGTTCGAAGACGAATGGCTGCGCGGGGGCCCGATCAGCCGCTGGGTACCCAAGGCCAAAGCAGGCCAGCCGACCTATGTGTTTGAGACCGGCGGAACAACCGGCATCCCCAAGAGTCGGATGGTGATCGACGACTTCCGGCGTGACTACGAAAACTTCAGCGACACACTGCCTGAACAGTATTTCCCCAAGGGAGCCAACTGGCTGATGCTAGGCCCCTCTGGCCCACGACGTTTGCGACTGGCGGTCGAACATCTCTGCCAGGTTCGCGGTGGGATCAGTTTCTGTATCGACTTGGATCCTCGCTGGGTCGTCAAGTTGATCAAGAAGGGCTGGATGGAGCACCTGGAAGAGTACAAGAAACATTGCATCGACCAGGCCATCACCATTTTGACCGCGGGACACGACATCAAGTGCATGTTTGCCACCCCGAAACTTCTGGACGGTCTTGCTGAGGGTCTGGAAGCGCAAGGCAGTAGTATTGCCGAGGTAGGAATCACGGGGATTTTCTCCGGAGGCACAGAGTTCACACCGCAGTGGACACGTTACTGTGTCGAGGAACTCTTTGGCGGCCCAGCCGAAGAGAGTGGTGTGTTCATGACGCCCACTTACGGTAATACGCTGATGGGCTTGGCCTGTAGCAAACCGGTAACTGCCGCCGACCAATACAAGATCAGTTATTACGCTCCTCAACCACGTGCGGTAACCGAGGTGGTCAATTTCGACGATCCGAACTCCGTCGTCGGTTACGGGGAAACGGGCCGCGTCAAGCTGACGACGCTGACCGATGAATTCTTCGTTCCCGGTTTTCTCGAACGCGACGAGGGCGAGCGGGAGCGTCCCATTGAAACCTATCCTTGGGACGGCGTGAGTGGGGTACGTCCGTTCCATGAGTTTGCCGCGGCCACTACCGTTGGCGTCTACTAACGTCCCCTTGCATCGATCCAACTGGCTGAAGACCGCTCATGGATGGAGAACGAATCGACTTCAGGAACAACATGAGTTCGGTCCCGGCAGACTGATAAACTGACTGCGAATTCCGCTGATGGGAACGTTGACGAGTCAACGATCCCCACCAAACCACCACTTCACGGAGTGCTAAGCGTGCTGAATATTCCTGTTTTGCGTTGGGGAAAGCCTTACGAGTCTCTTGAAGTCGCAGACGTCCTGCATTTCGCCACAGGTGAACCAATTGCCAAGGTCAGTCAGGCGAATGACGGCATCATTCGCCGCGACATGCGGACAGCTCAAAAGGCACGTGACATCCTTTGTGAGATTCCGTCCTCGGACCTGATTGCCAAGATTGGCAAAGCGGCGGATCTGTTCGAATCAGCCACCTTGCCTTTGGGCGACGGCACGCAATCCCCCGAGGATTTTGTGCACCAGCAGTCGGCCAGCACGGGTCTTCCCGAGCACATGTGCAAGGGGAACATGTCCAAGAACTCGTTCGTGTTGCGAAACATGGAGAAGATCCTGGACTGCCTGACACGCGGCCTGCCCCTGGATATCCTGACCAACGGTTGGGGCGTGGAAGACCGCGGCGTTGTCGTCAGCTATCAGGCACAGACGCCCATTTTGGCAGCGGTGTTGCCGTCCAATTCGCCGGGTGTCCACACGCTTTGGCTGCCAGCGATTCCATTGCAGATGGGTCTGGTACTGAAGCCCGGCCCTCAGGAACCATGGACCCCATACCGCATGGTCTCGGCATTTATCGAAGCGGGCATTCCCCGCGAAGTCTTTGGCTTGTACCCCGGTGAAGCGGCAGCAGGTGCCGCGGTCCTGGCCGCCTGTGATCGCTCGATGATCTTCGGTGGTACGCCCACGGTCGAGCGTTACAAAGGAAACCCCAGAGTCCAGGCACATGGCCCTGGTTTCTCCAAAATCCTCCTGGCCGATGATGTCGTTGACGACTGGGAACAGTATGTCGACCTGATGGCCGAGAGCATTTACATCAACAGCGGTCGCGGCTGCATCAACTGCTCCGGTGTCTGGGCATCGCGACACACTCGTGAGATTGCACAAGCGATTGCCGAACGCATCGGCCCGATCGAAGCGTTGCCACCTGACAACGGGGAAGCGGGACTCGCCGCGTTCACGGTTCCTGGCATGGGGAAAGCCGTGTGGGACATGATCGCTCAAGATCTGAAAGAAGATGGAGTCACCGACCTCACATCACAGTACGGAGATCGGCTTGTCGAACAAGAGCGCGCATCGTACTTGCGACCGATGGTCGTTCACTGCTCATCACCCGAGGCCGCCATTGCCAAGAAGGAATACATGTTCCCCTTCTCGACCGTGGTCGAATGCCCCGAAGATCAGATGTTGGCCAAGATCGGCCCGACCCTGGTAGGAACGGTCATCACCAAGAACGAAAAATTGATCCATGCGGCGACCAATGCGACCCACATCGATCGATTGAATATCGGTGCCATCCCCACAACGAAGCTGAACTGGCTGCAACCGCACGAGGGTAACATCATCGATTTCCTCTTCCGTTCGCGAGCCTATCAGGTGCCCGAGGCACAATTGGCGGGAGCTTAGACGCGAGTTCGCTGCCGGCGAAGTGCTCAAACTAGCGGCCACCGTTCCGGGCTGGGTATAATAGGAAGTCCCGCCCCTGTGAACTTCCTGATGTCGGCCTACCTGAGGGCAAAGCCGTTCTGCCATGATCCCATTTGATTACCAACCGCGGACTCGGATCGTCTTCGGTGCCGACACCATCGAGCGTTTGGGTGAACTCGCCGGAGAGTTGGGCGCCCGACGTGCACTCGTGGTGAGCGACCCTGGTGTGATCCAGGCCGGACACACGGCCCGTGGTATCGAAGCGCTGCGTCGCGCAGGGATCGAGGCGCACCTGTTCGACGCCGTACGCGAGAATCCGACAACACAGGACGTGGAAGCCGGAGTCCGTTTTGCGCGCCGACACGAACCCGAACTGCTGGTTGGCTTGGGTGGCGGCAGTTCGATGGATTGCGCCAAGGGCATCAACTTTGTCTACTCCAATGGCGGGTCGATGAAGGACTACCACGGCGTCGGCAAAGCACTCCGCGAAATGCTGCCGATGATCGGCGTCCCGACGACCGCCGGTACGGGAAGTGAAGCTCAGTCCTTCGCGTTGATTTCTGACGCCGAAACCAAAACCAAGATGGCTTGCGGAGACAAAAAGGCTGCCTGCCGCATCGCCATTCTGGACCCGACCCTCACGGTCACCCAACCCCGAACCATCACGGCGCTCACCGGCATCGACGCGCTGGCACACGCGATCGAAACGTTTGTGACCAACCGCCGCAATCCGATTTCGATTACCTTGAGCCGTGAAGCCTGGCGGTTACTGGCTGGTAACTTTGCTCGAGTTTTAGACGCACCGGATGACCTGGAGGCACGAGCGGGCATGCAACTGGGCGCCTGCTTCGCCGGCATGGCAATTGAAAACTCGATGCTCGGTGCCACACACGCCTTGGCCAACCCACTGACTGCCGACTATGGCATCGTGCACGGCCAAGCGATCGGATCGATGCTGTCCCACGTCATCCGCTTTAACGCTGTCGAATGTGCCTCGTTGTACCACGACCTCTTGGAAACCACTGCCGGGACCGCTGGCTTTCCCTGCCCTCAAGACGGTTTCGAGGGGCTGGCCGACTTCGTGGATCAACTGGTCGTCAAAGCGGGTTTGCACCTGAAACTCTCCGATTGTGGCGTCGAAGCCACCCAACTGACCAAGCTGGCCGGGGACGCTGCGGCACAGTGGACGGGCAACTTTAATCCACGCAAAGTCGACGCTCCCACATTACAATCTATTTACGAACAAGCGTTCTGATACAATGACCCGCAACAGGGTTCCCGGCTCGCATCACCACGGACGCCGACCGGGAACCGAAGTATTGGCTGATCCCATTTCCTTTGGAGATCCGTACAAATGACAACCCACCACGCTCCCACCAAGATCATCGTTCTCGTCGCCATGGCGACGCTGGGATGCTCGCCATTGTGTGGTGGAGAATCCTGGCCGCTATTCCGCGGCAATGCCCTCTCGACCGGTGTCTCTCAGGACAAATTGCCTGAGCAATTGAAGGTGCTGTGGAAATTCAAAGTCAAAAACGGAGCGTTTGAGGGCACTGCCGCCATCGCAAATGGCGTGGCCTACCTGGGCGACCTGGATGGCAAAGTGTATGCCTTGGATTTGAAAACGGGTGAAAAGAAGTGGGAATTCGCGTCTCAGGACCAAGACGGTTTCATCGCATCGCCTGCCATCCGAGGCGACAAGCTTTACATCGGGGATATGTTCGGACGGTTTTATTGTCTGGATACGAAAACCGGTAAAGCAGTCTGGGGATTCGAGACAGAGGGAGAAATTGACGCCAGTGCCAACTTTTACGAAGGCCACGTCTTGGTCGGTTCGCAGGACGCCACCTTGTACTGCCTCACTGCTGACAAGGGAGAGGTCGTCTGGAAGTTCGAGATTGCCGACCAGATTCGCTGCTCGCCTACGGTCGTCGAAAATCGCTGCTTTCTCGCCGGCTGTGATGGCAAATTACACATCGTCGATCTCAAACAGGGCAAAGAGGTCGCTGCCGTGGAAATCGACGGCCCCACCATGTCCACTCCCGCAGTGATCCGCGACAAAGCATACTTTGGCACCGAGGGCGGAACGTTCTTTTGCATTGACTGGAAACAAGCTGCCACGGTATGGACCTATCAACACGCGCGCGGGAACCGCTCGATTCGCAGTTCGGCGGCGGCGACCGACAAGCACATCGTCTACGGTGATCAAAATCGTCGTGTGATCGGGCTGGATGCCGAAGGACAGGAAAAGTGGACCTTTACCACCAAGGGGCGCGTCGATTCATCACCGGTGATTGTCGGCACCCGTGCCTTCGTGGGCTCTGCGGACGGGCGCGTGTATGGCATCGACATCACGACGGGTAAAAAGGTGTGGGAATACGAAGCGGGTGGCGGATTCGCCAGTTCGCCGGCAGTCGCCGAAGGCAAGTTAGTCATCGCCAGTGACGACGGGGTCGTCTACTGCTTCGGCACATCCAAATAAGGTGAGGTGAAATGGCAACGGACTCCACCAAAACCGAAGTTGGCAGTTACTTCATCTCGAACTATCCACCGTTTTCGCAGTGGAACAAGGATGCTCTGCACGAAATCGAAGCGGCTCTGGCTGCCCCGCCGGTCAGCGACACGCCACTTGGACTGTACCTGCACATTCCCTTTTGTCGCAAACGGTGCAAGTTCTGCTACTTCAAAGTGTTCACGGACAACCGAGCCAGTGATATTGAACTCTATGTTCAAGCCTTATCTCGGGAAATCGAACTGGTCAGTCAGCTCCCCGTCGTGGGCAATCGCCCGTTTCGCTTTGTGTACTTCGGTGGGGGCACGCCCTCGTTTTTGAGCCCCAAGCAACTCACGTCGCTGGTCGATCGCCTGCGTAGCAGTGTGCACTGGGACGATGCCGAAGAAGTCACCTTTGAATGCGAACCGGGCACGTTGTCGCAACCGAAAGTCCAGGCAATCCGTGATATGGGCGTCACCCGCCTGAGCCTCGGAGTTGAGAATTACAGCGACGAACTGCTACGGGAAAATGGCCGCGCACATCTTGCCCCCGAGGTCTACAAGGCGTGGGACTGGATCGTGGAAGCGGATTTCCCCAACGTCAACATCGACCTGATCAGCGGCATGGTTGGCGAGACGTGGGATAACTGGAAAGACAACATCCGCCGCGTGATCGAGATGTCTCCGGACAGTGTCACGATCTACCAGATGGAGCTACCCTTCAATACGGTCTACTCCAAAGACATCCTGGGAGAAAAAATTGAAACGCCGGTAGCAGACTGGCCGCTGAAACGAGCCTGGGTCGATTACGCTTTCGACGAACTGGCCGCTGCCGGATACCATGTTTCTTCGGCCTACACGATGGTCAAAGATCCAGCCAAAGTGAACTTCAGCTACCGTGACAACCTGTGGATGGGATCCGACCTGCTGGCTACCGGCATCGCCAGCTTCGGTCACGTCTCCGGCGTTCACTACCAGAATCTGCCGGAATGGGATCAATACATTCGTCCGCTGACAGAAGAAGGGCAACTTCCTTTGGGACGCGCCTACACACCCACACCGCAGCAAGCGTTGATTCGGGAAATGATTCTGCAGCTGAAGAAGGGCCACCTGGACGTGGCTTACTTCCGCGATAAATTCCAGGTCGATATCGTGGAACACTGGCGAGAGGCGTGGAATGCGCATGCTGAAAACGGCATGCTGCAATTGGACGGGGACAGCATTCAGCTAACACGAAAAGGCTTGCTGCAAGTCGATTCGCTGCTTCCCGTATTCTTCGAATCCGAACACCAAGGCGTGCGTTACACCTAAGGCGTAAGCACCCACAGGAACGCGTCCACCGCGAATTTTTGCGAACAGCCAGATGAGCGATGATGCACTGACATTCATGATGGGTGAATTCGTCGCCGAATTCCCCTGCGATCGACTCTACGCCAAGAACCACATGTGGGCAGCCCCGATCGAACACGGATTTCGCTTCGGGTTCTCGGCCTACGCGGTCCGATTGCTGCAGGATGTGTATTTCCTGGATTGGATGGTCGACGCCGGTGTCACGGTCCAGGAAAAACAGGAAATCGGTGCCATTGAGAGCAAGAAGGCGGAGAGTGCCTTGTATGCGCCCATGGCCGGAAAACTCGCCCGTTTCAACGATGAGTTGATGTCTGACCCGTCAACGATTAATCTCGACAAATACGGTGCCGGCTGGCTCTTTGAGATCAACGGTACCTGTGAGATACTGCTCGAACCCGACGCTTACCTGGAACATCTGGAAGCGGTCTGGGAAGTGACCCAACGTACCATCAAAGGCCAGCTGAATAACTGACGGCTGGCAACCATCCCTGATAAAGCACATCTCATGGTAAAACGCATCGCGGTGGTTGTATCTCAAGGCCAAAGCAACAACCCTGTCAAACGTGACATGGAAGAGGAGATCGTTGCTGCATTGATGATGGAACCGGGAATCGATGTGACCGTGATTCCTCATCTGTACGATTTGAAATCCGACGGAACTGGCATGGTCGCCCTGTCAGGAATCGCCGGGAATATGATCATCCTGTCTTGGCTCTACGAACGCGCCGCGCGTTGGGTGCTCGACCGCAACGGCATCTGCGGGCATGTTGGCGAGTCGCTCATCCAGCACGAAGACGACGATGAGGAAGAGGCTGAACTCGACGAAGACAAGGACCGTGTGATTCAACAACGCGAGATCCCCAATCGCAAAATCTACTGCCTTGACCTCCAAGTTGAGAATTCACCTCAACCGTACATTGAAGAAGTGAAACGGATCGCGTCGGAAAACTCCGCAGAAGTCGTCAACTTGATGAACTGGGTCGGCGGTGACGCCACACCAGAACAGCTCGAACGGTTTCAGAATCCCACCAACGACACCGCCCTCGCCGGCGATGGGACGCTGGCCACGCCGGACTCGCCAACGGAACCGGCGACAGCAACTCGTATCGAAGGGGAAGCCGGACGGCGATGGTACCCCGTGATCGACTATAGCCGCTGCACCAATTGCATGGAGTGCATCGACTTCTGCCTGTTCGGAGTCTACGGCATCGACACGGCAGAAACGATTCTGGTCGAGCAACCCGACAGCTGTCGTAAAGGCTGCCCCGCCTGCAGTCGCGTCTGCCCGGAAAACGCCATCATCTTTCCACAACACAAATCTCCCGCCATTGCCGGAGCTCCCGTGGATGCCGGCGCGTTGAAAATCGATCTTTCGAAACTCTTCGGCGCCCCGGAAGACGGTCGGTCGGCCGAGGAATTGGCCGTCGCCGAACGCGATGAACAGCTACTGGCAGCGGGTCGCGAAGCGGTGGGGAACCGCGTCGGCGTTCCCAAACGTCAAACCACCGCAGAACCCCGCGACGAGTTGGACGATCTGATCGACCAACTCGACGAATTGGATATCTAGGGCAACGGCCCAAACCACTGCGGATGCGCAGTTACGGCGGATTCCCAACGACAACAACGTTCTGACAACCTGTCCGTTGGGCCACGAAACACTTGGGAATTCCCCCCAATCTGCTAGAATCGTGGCTAAATTCCAAGATCCGCTGGCGTTTTCCGAATACACCCGAGACCTTGATTCTCGGCGTTTTCGTTCATCTGATGACATTTAGGAGTGACTCCACATGGCCCGCATGGAAGTTATTGACTACTTCGACAATACCGGGCGTTCGCTGGTCCATCGCGTTCCCGCCACCGGTTCTATGGACATCAAAATCGGCGCGCAATTGATCGTCCAAGAGAATCAAGAGGCGATCTTCTACCGTGATGGCAAAGCCATGGATCTGTTCCAGGCAGGTCGTTATACGTTGACCACGATGAACGTGCCGCTCATCACCCGGTTGCTGACGTTGCCCTGGGAGAAATCGCCGTTTCAAGCGCAAGTGTATTTCATCGGCAAGCAGACCTTCATCGATCAGAAGTGGGGGACGCGCCAGCCAATCACCTTGCGTGACAAAGATTTCGGGATGGTCCGCCTGCGCAGCTTCGGAAAATACTCGTTCCGAGTCACCGACGGATCTCTTTTCCTCAACACCATCGTTGGCACGCAAGGCAAGTACACCACGGACGAAGTCTCCGACTTCTTGAAAGATTTGATTGTCTCACGCATGACCGACTTGCTCGGCACGCTGGGCATCAGCATGTTGGACTTGCCGGCCAAGTTCGATGAAATTGCCTCGGCCACCCGCGTCAAGGTCGGGGAAGAGTTCGCCAAGTACGGACTCGAACTTGCCGACTTCTTTATCAACGCCATCACACCTCCCGAAGAAGTGCAGAAAGCGATTGATGCCAGAAGCAGCATGGGGGCGATCGGTAACTTACAAGCCTTCACGATGTATCAAGCTGCCAACAGCATGTCGAAAATGGCGGAACAAGGTGGTGGTGGCACCGGTGGCAGCGCCATGAACATGGGCATGGGTGCGGGGTTCGGCATGATGATGCCACAGATGCTCCAAAATGCGATGCATGCCGGTAACGCTGGCATGCAACAACCACCCGCCGGTGGTCCTGCACAAGCGACTCCCGGAGCGGCAGCTCCTTCGGCAGCAGCGGCTGCAGGTGGAGCGGCAGTGGCAGGTGGACTCGCGTTCGACGGCCTGGCCCCCAGCGGAGGAGAAACCGCAACTCCCACCGATGCACGCCAATTGGTAAGCACCGTGGCCACTTCGAATGGCTGGGAAGTGAGCGATGCCAATGGTGACCTACAGATCGTCATCCCCGTCGGTTCCTTGCGGAAACAGACGCTCATCGTCGCTTTTGATGGCAAAGATCAAGAGGGACACGGGGTCATTTCCTTCACCAGCACCTGCGGTCCCGCCACGGAAAAAAATGCGATGGCGTTGCTGAAATACAATATGAAAATGGTGCACGGTGCGTTTGCAGTACAAAACACCGGATCCGGCGAAATGGTCGTACTACAAGCAAACCAATTGGCGGATACCGCCGACGCATTGGAGGTCACCCGCGTGATGACCGCAATCGCGTGGCAAGCCGATAAGGTCGAAGACCAACTGACGCGCGGCCAAGACAACCACTAAGCTGCCACGTCGTCGGCCAGGTCGCTATTACTAATCCCGCAGTTCACCGCTGCGCGCCTCACGAACCGCGCTGCTGATGCAAAACGTGCTCGCCTCCACTAGTTGGCGACCAGTGCCAGGATGCGCAAGGCCGCTCCCCGCCCGTCAGCCTCACCTTCCGGAACCGGTTGCAAAATCAACGTGTGCTGGCCCTCCTGGAGGTCTTCCGCAAACATCACCGTGCGCGGATAGTGCAGACCCTTGCTAAAGCGATGATAGGTCATCAGTGGCTTTTGCGAACGTTGCCCATCAATGGTGTAGCTAACGTTGCACGAGTCTGGTCCCGCCAGCAGGTAAGCTCCAATGGCAGTTCCCGAAAAACGCACCTGCAATGGCTGCGCGAGGTTGTGCGCACACAACAACTTGGCTTGTCGAAACCGTGTCCGACAATTCCCAGGTAATTTATCCCACTCCGGTCGGTGGAATTGCCAGCCCTGCGGAAGTTCCGCTGCTGGTAATGGCAAAAATCGGCCACGGGCATAACTGAATGCGTCCAGCATCTTAGGCAAGTCATGGCGTTGCAGTTCGCCCGGCGCACGATTCCAAGTGGTTTGGAACAGTCGCTCGATCATCGTGGCGCAGACCGAATTCCCAAACGGCTTGGGGTGCGTGCCACCATATTGTTGCCAACTTAACTTACCGGCCGCAATCTGATCTGCGACCTCCTGAGCGAGGAAGATCGTTGGGATCTGATAATGCTTTGCGACCTCTTCGTGTGCGGCGATAGACACAGGCACTTCGCCCCTTTGCAACTTGCTCAACATGCCCGGATTGACGAAATACGTGATGACCATCTCGGCATGTGGGTTATGCCGTCGCGTCTGTCGCACGATCCCCTCTAAACCGCGGATGCAAGCCGTGCGGGTATGCCCAGCGTCCTGGTCATCGTTGACAGCAAATTCGATAAAGAACAGATCAACCGGCCCTTTTGCCAGAACATCACGATGCAAACGAAACGCGCCGGTCGTCGAGCAGGTGGACGAGATCCCAGCGGCAGTGAACGTGAATTTCGTATCCGGAAATTGCTCGGTGAGTACGCGACAAACACGAGGTCGGTATCCAGGCATTTCCGTAATGGACCCACCGATAAAAGCGACGTGCCCTTGCTTCTGCCGATCAAACCGCAAACGTGCGTTCGGCAATCCTCCGCGCACGAGGATATTCTTCCCGGTGACAAAGGTCCGCGAAAACGCAATTTCGTCCTGAGCGTGACCCGCGGTTACCCCGCACACGACCAACGCCACTATCTGCCAACGCAAGAGATTCAAGAAGTATCGCACGCACAGGTCCTCGGCAAAAATATCTGCATGCGGCATGTCTCGTGGAGCGGCATTCGCAAGTTACGATCCACCACACAGAGCACCTCATGCATTGGGTACACATCATCATCCGCGTCGATCGACTGCGGCTTGACACCAGTCTACCATCTGAGAAGATGCGACTGAATTAGAGTCGCTATCCCCAAACGTCCAATGGCAGTCATACCGGAATGTTCTGATGGAAGATTTTATCCAAACCGCCACCACTCAGTTGGAAGTTTCAGAACAGGCCTCGAGACGGGCCGCTCAATTCATTTTGCAGTTTGTAAAATCCCAGTTGGGTGAAAGTGACTTCGAGCAGCTCATCGAAAAACTGCCGGGTGCCGGCGAGTTACTGAGTCAGTCTGACGGCACCGACGGGCAACTCGAAAACCCATTTGTCGGCGACCCCTTAACCGACGCACTCACGCTCGCCAACCAAATGAATACCGCGGGCATCGAGAGCGAGCATCTTGCACCTTTTGGAAAACTCTTCTTGGAGCACGCCCAAACGCGGGTAGGAGAAGTCTGGATCGAAAAGATCTTTGAACGCGCCCCCAACTTGCGTGCTTTGATGGATTGATATCGAGGCCGCATTCAGCGCCGGCAAACGGGCACGTGTCATTCCGCCGCACGAACCAAACTGCAAACAAACTCAACACGGACTTCTGGAGCACAGGTATGCCGAACCATGGTTCTGAATTAACACGCCGTTCACTGCTCGCAGCTTCCGGGATCGCGCTAGCTGGCAGTGGACTTGCCGCCACGGAGCGCGGAGCTGCCCCCGTCCCCGAGGACTATCAGATCGAACATGGGCATATCCGTCATTCCGTCATGGGCTGGTGCTTCCGTCCAATGACCACCAAGGACTTGGCGGTTCACTGCAAACGGATGGGGATGCAGGCCATGGAAGGGATTTCCCCTGAGCATTATCCCATGTTGCGCGAGATGGGGATCACCGTCTCGCTGGTCGGCAGCCACAGCTTTAAGGAAGGCATGTGCAACCTGCAACAGCACGACAAGTGCCTGAAGATTCTGCGTGAGCGAATCGACCTGGCTGCTGATGCGGGCTACCAGCGCGTCATCACGTTCACTGGCATGCGCGTCCCCAAGACAAGCCATGAGCAACTCACCCAAAACTGCATCGACGGCTGGAAAAAGATTGTGGGACATGCCGAGAAGCGCGGCATCACACTCTGCTTGGAACACCTGAATTCCCGCGATGACTCACACCCCATGAAAGGTCACCCTGGTTACTTTGGCGACGATGTAGACCACTGCGTCTCGATGATCAAAGCGGTCGGATCGCCCAATCTGAAACTTCTGTTTGATGTGTATCACGTCCAGATCATGAACGGAGACGTGATCCGCCGGATCGGCCAATACCAGGAGTACATCGGGCATTACCATACCGCCGGCAATCCAGGACGAGGCGAACTCGACGAACACCAGGAAATCAACTATCCGGCGGTCATGCGAGCGATTCTCAAGACGGGCTACAAAGGCTACGTAGCCCACGAGTTCATTCCTACCTGGGCGGACAAAATGGCTGCCCTGCGGCACGGCGTTCAGGTGTGCGATGTCACACCGACGGGTTAGCTCACAAGCAAACTCGCGCGCGACGTTACGACAGCTCCGCAACTCATTCGATTGCCGGGGCCCGACGCCATGGCCCGTTTCACCCTATGGTGCAATGCGGCTGGTGCAATGCGCCTGCGTCGGATTATGGCTGCATGGCATGCACTGCCCGGGCCAGGTCGATTTGCTCTGCCTGCGTGAGCCAGGTCAACAGATACCCGGATGCCGGGTCAAAATGCGTGTTCTTCTGTGCGGCGTCGCTCAGAGCTCCCGCGCGATGCAGTTGCTTTGCCGCCTCGGCAGCGGTCATGTTATTCGACACCGGCAGAGGATACATCTCCAACTGCCTTCTGCGATTCACGCGTTCGGCTGTCGTAATCTGCATCGTGCGAGAGTTGATGATGCGAAAACCCAGCTTCAAAGGTCGCAGCAGTGCATTCAGCGAATCCCCTAACGTTTTCTCCTCGACCACCAGCGTGGTTTCTGTCGCGGGCGACCAGCCGAGTTGCCCCGCCGTGCGCCAATCCACCACAATCCGCATCCCCACATCGTCGCCGAGTCGCC
>NZVR01000016.1 GCA_002701545.1 Blastopirellula sp.
CACAACCCCTATCTTTCCTTTGATTCACCCTCTAGGCCATGGTGCTGACTGGAACGGAACGGTGCTGGTCCGTCTCCCGCAGCGCTGAGCTCTATGGACTCGATCGCTGGGGTGACCCCTATTTCTCCATCAACTCCAAGGGGCATGTCGTGGTGCAACCCCGAGGCGATCGGGGTGGCTCTCTCGATCTCGTTGATCTCCTGAACGGTTTAGAGGCGCGAGATCTACACACCCCCCTCTTAATCCGCTTCGACGACATTCTTGAAGATCGCTTGGAACGGCTGCACGCCGCCTTCGAGAGGGCCATTGCTCATTACGACTATGGCGGGCGATATCAGGGGGTGTTTCCAATCAAATGCAACCAGCAACGCCATGTTGTTGAACATCTGGTGGAACGCGGCAACCGTTGGAACTTCGGACTGGAAGCCGGAAGCAAAGCTGAACTCCTAATCGCCCTATCGCTCACCCAAAACCCCGACGCCCTATTGATTTGCAACGGCTACAAGGACCGGAGATATATCGAAACAGCGATTTTGGCCCGGCGTCTCGGGCATCAGCCGGTGGTGGTGATCGAACAGGCCGATGAAGTCGAGCGCATCATCACCGCCAGCCAAGAGCTCAACGCCTCACCGTTTATCGGCATTCGCGCCAAATTGTCGAGCCGCAGCACTGGACGCTGGGGCAGTTCCGTTGGGGAACGAGCCAAATTCGGGCTGGCTCTCTCAGAGATGCTTGAAACCGTCCAAGCCCTTGATCAGGCAGGACTGCTCAACGACCTACGCCTGTTGCACTTTCATATCGGCAGTCAGATCAATGACATTGCTGTCCTCAAGGATGCCCTCCAGGAAGCGGGCCAGATCTACGTCGAACTGACGCGACTTGGAGCAGCGATGGGGTTCCTCGATGTCGGTGGTGGTCTTGGGATTGACTACGACGGCAGCCGAACAGCAACAGCAGCATCCACGAATTACTCCTTGCAGAACTACGCCAACGATGTCGTGGCCACCGTGCGTGAGTGCTGTCTCCCCCATGGCGTTCCAGTCCCCACTCTGGTGAGTGAAAGCGGCCGTGCCATCGCCAGCCACTTCTCCGTTTTGGTGTTCAACGTGCTCGGATGTGGACGCCCACCGGCCAAAGCTCCCCCCATCGAGAAGGACGAACCTTTACCGGTGGCCAATCTGCGCGAGACCTTGGAGCGGATCCGTCACATCAACGGCGGCGACAGCAGTGGCGATAGCAACGACATGATCCTGCTCCAGGAAGCCTGGAACGATGCGATCAAATTCAGAGATGACGCTTTAGCGGCTTTCCGGCTGGGTTACATCCGCCTGCAACAACGGGCCATGGCCGAGCAATTGACCTGGATCTGCGCCAAAGAAATCAGCCAACGGCTCCCAGATTCCGAACCCATCCATGACGATCTGCGTGGGTTGCAACGGGCTCTGGCTTGCACGTATTACGCCAATCTTTCAGTCTTTCGCTCCGCTCCTGACACATGGGCCATCGACCAGTTGTTTCCATTGATGCCGATTCACCGTTTGGACGAACGGCCAACAGAGTTGGGGCATTTTGCTGATCTCACCTGCGACTCTGATGGCAAATTGGCTCGGTTCATCCATTCCGGGCAAACAAAATCACTGCTTGAACTGCATCCGCTCCATGACGGAGAGCCCTATCGAATCGGAATGTTCCTCGGTGGTGCTTATCAAGAAGTGATGGGCAATCTGCACAACCTTTTTGGCAGCACCAATGCTGTGCATGTGCGACTCAATCCGAGTGGCAGTGGCTATGTCTTGGACCATGTCTTGCGAGGAGATACCAATGCCGACGTTCTTGAGGTGATGCAACACGATCCTGACCTGTTGGTCGAACGCCTGCGACAGGCTTCAGAACGAGCCATCCAAGAAGGCAAGCTGGGTATCGACGATGCAAGACGTTTGATGGATCACCTCAAACGCAGCTTGGGACAAACCACCTATTTGGAGGAGTGAACAGGGCAGCCCAGCTCATCCAGCGCGTGGCCCCACTGCTGGTGGCTTTGATCATTCTGATTGTGTTGCGCACGACAGGGCTGGCTCAGACCATTGATCTGGTGCTGTATGACCTGATCACAACGCATCGAGAAGCAAGGGATGGGAAAGAGACGCCGATCACATTGATCACAATCACAGAAAGTGATATCAAACGATTTGGCTGGCCCATCGACGACGGGCTGCTCTGTCAAGCCCTGGATCGTCTCCTCGCTGACAACGTTCGTGCCATTGGTTTAGACCTCTATCGCGATCAAGGCGTCGGGCCAAACCAAGAATGTTTACGGAAGCGCTTCCGCAATGAAGCCAAACTCGTCTCAATCTTTAATGCGGTAGCTGGAATCGAGGCAATCCCAGGTACACCCCCCGAACGCCAATCATTCAACGACCTAAGCCTCGACAGTGATGGCATTCTTCGCCGGGATCTGGTCCACGTTGGCGAACAAGATGAAGCCACCGTCTCCTTCGCGATGCGGGTCATGGAAGTGGCTACAGGTGACACTAAGCTGCGACAAGCCATTAACAGCAATCAGCTGATTGATGCTTGGTTAAGCGCTAATGCAGGCGGGTATCACAATGCAATAGACGCCAAGTTTGGCTGGCAAAGAATGCTCCACTTCCGAAAGCCAGGTAGTTTTCGCCAATACTCCTTGGCCCAACTCCTGGATGGAATGGTCCCTTCACAAGCAATCGACAACAAGATTATTTTAATTGGCAGCACTGCGCAATCTCTGAGGGATCTATTTGAAGTTCCGCACAGTCGTTTTCATTACGGTGCAGAGCCATTTCAGATTTCTGGCGTTGAAATTCATGCCAATCGAATCGCCAGTCTTTTGGATCATCGCGACAACAAGCTTCCGATCGGCTGGATCATGCCGGGATGGGGAAATATCGTGCTGATTTTCATTTACTCAAGTTGCGGGTTGCTGCTCGGCGAGGCGATCCCTTCCCTCCGACGCAGCGTCCAAATCGTCAGCCTGCTTGCTATCAGCCTCACCGCAGGACTCCTCCTCCTTCACCTCCACCAATACGTCTGGATTGGTACGGCGCTACCGCTCGCAGGACTGCTGAGCATGAGCGGATCCGCCTGGGTCAGACGCGGCGTAATCAGTCAACAACACTCACAGCAGATTCGCCGACTGCTCGGACAAGCCACCTCACCGGCTGTAGCACAACAGCTCTGGAACCAACGCGAAGAACTACTCAGCAGCGGACGTTTTGAAGGTCAACAGCTGCCAATCACCGTGTTGTTCACAGATACGGCCGGTTTCACCTCCATCTCAGAACGTCTAAGCCCACGCGAACTGATGCAATGGCTCAACCGCGGCATTGCCATCTGCGTCCGCGCGGTCACCAGTCGAGGGGGAATGGTGAACAAATTCACAGGTGACGGCATGTTGGCCGTGTTCGGGGTACCGGTTCAACAGAACACAGCCGACGAAGCCAAGGCAGCCTTTGAAGCTGCCATTGAGATTCATGCTGGCCTCAAACGCCTAAATCAGGAGCTAGAAGACAATGGAGAACCTGCTCTACGCATGCGTGTCGGCATTCACTCCGGTGAAGCCCTGGTCGGATCGATGGGAAGTGCAGAGCGAATCGAATATGCCGTCATTGGCGATACCGTCAATTGCGCATCACGCCTCGAAAGCCTCGACAAAAAACGCCATGAAGGTGTACTTCGTGTGCTGGTTTCCGATGACACATTAAACCTACTAGACCCAAGCTTCCGTGACACAGTCTCGCGGCAAAGCTGGGGAACTATCCATGTCAAAGGCCGTGAAAAGCCATTGGAAGTGAATGAACTTATTTTGGACAATTGAACGGAAATCAACAATACTAAGAAGCTTGATCATGACAGCAAGACCACCGCATTCAATCAAAAAGCAAGACCACGCAAATAACCCACAACAACTTACACAACCAGTGCAAAAGTTGATCGACAAATAATGAATATTGCAATCTACATTTACCGTAATCAACCAAGGCATGACCGGCCAACTCCGCCAGACCAAGCAATGGAATTCCAGTTAACAAAGCCACAAAAAATCCATGGGTGGCAGCATGAGCAGCGAGCCACCAACGCCAGTCCATAGTGACATCATGACCTGGACATTTTTCAACAGCCATCTTATCCCCTTGCAGAGGATAATCTGCCAAAAAATGAGCCAGAATAAGAAATATCAGAAGATCGAATGGCTGATCAAAAGGAATTAATGGATGTGCCATCATCTCAACAATTAGGCCTTTCAGCATTCATCGATTGATCACGATCAAGCTGGCTCGGTTGACAACAAAGATGATTGCCAACATCGACGAGATTGTTCAATAAGACGACGACCATCACACTCCACCCCCCCGCTCTTTCCAATCAAATTCAAGCAACGCAAACAAGGCCTTCAGACCAGAACAACGCGTCGAAGCCAAGCGGCTGAATCCAGTGAGCAGCCCACAAGCCTGAGGTTGAACAACAAGACTCGAGTCGATCTGCAATTGCGCAACCATTAGGGCGAGCTCATCCATCACTGTATCCACGACGACTGCAGCCTGCCAAATCGACTTGAGCAAAAGTGATGGAGGTTGAACAGTCCATTCGCTGGAAGCTGATCATGGAATCCAAAGCACTCACGCTCAAATCGAAGCAATCCGGTCTGCAGACCCATCAATCAGCTTGAAGGGAACGACGGCGCCATGTCTTCCAGCTGTAACCATGAGGCTGATACTTAATCGTAGGAGGGAAAGAATCTGAGTAGGGAGAGTTCAATGTACGACTGACAGGTAGACTGGCATTCCGATCAAAATCAATCCCTAATATTGCTGAAATCTGCGTCGAAAGGACCCCTTCATCTTCAGCCAAATTAGCCAACTGCAAACTCTCGGGCAGGCGGTCTTGCCCTGCTAAATTATCAACCAATAAGGCTTCCAATTTTTGCGGTGAGATTTTATCCACTCCGCCAATTAAATCACCCTGAGCTGAAAAACGAGCTTGTTCGCCTTGCTCAATAATCAGTTGAGACGTGGACGCAGATTCAGATGAGCTTGAATCAGCACGATCATTAGGATCTTGAACGAATCCACCGCCTAAAGGCAAGCGATAACTCAAACGGCCACCTCCCACATATCCGTAAATCTCGTCGTATGAGCCATACGCGCTCAGCTTGAGTCCGTCCGAAACAGGGAGATCGAATGTGAGACGACCACCTGGCGCCACATCAACCGTCTGACCAAAATCATCAGACGAGCCAGATTGATGCAATGAAAGAATATCATTCCCCCACAACAGATAAGGGGACAGGGTGAGATGTGCGGAACGGCGTGGAGAAAGTTTAAAGATTGGGATGGAAAGATCTAATTGACCATACGAAAAGCCAATCTCGCAAGCATCTGCCTTAAACCCGCCTGACGCACCATAACGAAAACGTGATTTCTCGTATTGCAATCCTGTTGTGATGTAACTATTAGAGCACTGCGAGGATTGATAATTGCTGTATCCAAGGAAAAAACCCTTGGTTGATTGATTGGAAGAATCAAACCAACGGTGGCCCAACTCAACATCAACACCAAAGTATCTCTCAAAATCAGAACCGGTAGACGCATACCCATAACTCACTTCACTGGCCTTAGATTGTGATAGTGGTGCATATAAAGAAAGAGTACCAAAGCCAACTGGAGATTGGCGAGGTTCCTGCATGGCAAATAAGTCAGCAGAGACACCTAGAGAAGGAGAGAGATGTGGGTACATCTCTACTATCTGATAATCATCGTCAGTTAAATTCAGCTGTTCAATCGAATCGGCGACGACCACCTCACCGGCCAGAACATATAAAGACGAGGATCCATCCTCCTCCTTCGATAAGACATATGTCGTACCTCGACTACCAGCAAGCTTGGTGCGACCAGCCTGCTCACCCAAACAAGCAATCAATTTGCCATTGACCAAAATTGTTCCACGCTCACCTCGAAAGCATTGATTGCCCAAGCGAATACTAGTATTGCGATTCATCAAGCCAATCGCCGTAGGATTAAATAAAAGACTAGCCCTACTTTCTCCCGTACGAAGAGTTGAGCCCTTCTGAGCCGTTTCACCCTTGGCAGCCTTTTTTTGGTCAATGAATACAGAATCACCACCAACTATTTTCGTGATTTTTGCGGTTCTATATTCAACAGACTGAGCAGCAGGCGCTGCTCCAACAAAGAAAGCAAGACCAAGAAGACCTTTAACAAAATTCAACTTCATGTTTGATCAAGCTTTACTCAAGCCTAGTTAAGCGCCAACAAGAATCAACTTGGCGAAACATCGTCGAGGACGGTTAAGGGAATGGCATATACGGATTGGGTTGTCTGCCCACGCAAAGAAAAATCTCCTAACTTCTCAACTTTTGTTCTAATTTTAGACAGAGTGACCACCTGTTCACTCGCTGCAATTTGACATTCATATTGCTTCGCTATCGATTCCATACGACTCACACGGTTCACTGCATCACCAATCACCGTGTAATCCAACCGCTTGGGTGAACCGATATTTCCGCAAATCACAGATCCTGCACTGAGAATAACAACATGCTCCCAAGGATCCAGCCCCTGGGCAGTCCAAGCTTGATTGAGCGCCTCGAGCGTGTGGCAAACGCGCACAGCTGCTTCCACCGCATGGCGTGCGTCCAGTTCTGATCCTTTGCTGAGAGGGGCACCAAAATAAGCAAGCACTGCATCGCCAATATATTTATCAACCGTGGCCCCCATTTCAATTAAATCCTCAACAATTGCAGTGAAATATGTATTCAAGCGATCAACGAGTTCAGACACAGTTCCCTCTTCTGTGCTCTGTGTTGTTTTCGATGTAAAGCCACGTATATCCGTCATTAAAACGATGACATCATAAGCTTTTCCACCCAAATCAACCTGCAAGCGATCCATATCCTTGGTCAACTCCGCCATAACAGTTGGAGACAAATACTTTGAAAGGGTGGAGCGCAAACGTTGTCTTGACAGCTGAACACGAACCACCCCCTCTACCGTTGACAACAAGCCCACCAACATCGTCGTAGAGCTTAAATGTGCAATAGGTGGCAGAATATAATGGTATCGAGCCATTAATGCAGTCCCCCCGATCATCAAAGAGGTCAGAAGTGTCGCCAGAAAAATTCGACGCTCCGGTCGCTCAATCGACTGCAAAATCACAATCAGAACCCCCGACCAAACCAGCAACAAAATCGCAATTAATCCATTAAAGCGCAGGAGTAGAAGCTGATTGTTATCCCGGAGATTAGCTAAAGCTGTAGCATGAATTTCCACTCCAGGCATACCTTCAATCCGAGCAAAAGCAGTTGGATGAAGATCACGAATTTCCATCGTTGTGTTCCCAATCAAAACTGTCGCATCACGGAAAATGCCTTTTCGCTGAAGGCGGGCATAAGACTGATCTTCCATCAACTGCCAGAGCGATATTGTTTTGAAACTTCCTGGCGGACCATAGAAATTTAAAAGTTCAACCCAAGTCTTGAAAGAAGGCTTTGGCTGTGACTGACCACCCGTCACAAGATGCATCTGCTCTGACAACGATAATGGCGGGTCAAGAGCCTCAAAATAGGGCTTAAAGTCAATAAATGTACGCGGAGAAGTTCTTACGACACCACCGACCGACCCCAGAACCGCAATATGACCTTCCCGAACAAAGGGAGAGGCAAATAATAAGCTTAGATTTGGTCGATACAGTGAGGAAATACTTCCAAATTCTGTGCGATCAGGATCATCAATGCCTGTTGCCAAAACAACAGGCTTGCCAAAATTCTGAATAGCTTGTGCAAAGCGTAGGTCTCCCTCCCTCGGCAAATCAAACATCACGTCAAAACCGATGGCCTTCACGTGCAGCTCAGCGAGGCGATCGATCATGACCCCCCAAAGAGATCGCGGAATTGGCCATTCAGCTAAATCCAGAAGTAAAGGCTGATCCAACAAATCTGCTGCACCAGCCTGATTTTTTGTGTAGTCGTCGTAGGTCAACAAAATGATATTTTCGGGCGCTGATTGAGACCCCAATCCTTCCTGCAAACGATCAACAGACCATCCCGCCAGCTGGCGAAAACCGGCTTGAAATCCAAACAACAAAATAGCTGAGGCGCTTAACGTCAGCGGAAGCATCAAGCGAAGCCCTCGCACTGATTTCAAGAATGGGATCGGTCGAATCACGCCACATGCCCCTCAATGTCACCATGCATGGCTGACCGAAAAAACCTGTCGATCAACCATAGATCCACCACCATTTACAACAACACCCGAAGCAAAGCCATCAGGATCTGGCCTCACTCAGGCGGGACAACGCACAGGAAGTTGTTTCGGCCAATCCGATGTGATCACATCGGTCAAGCCAAACTCCTTCAAAATCAATGAGGTTGGAATACTGGAGCCACATCGCTGTTGCAGCATTGTCAACGTTTGCCAAACAACTTGATCTGCCGCTTCTGGACTCGTGACAAGCAGACTAAGCGCTGGAGGAACATCGGTACCAACAAATCCGAAAGATTGTTGATCGCTAGGCCCTGAAGTTTGACAAGCAAAATGTGATTCCCAAATCTGTGGTGTCTCAACAGCATCCAGCTTGATCAACGTGATCCCTGCCGATGCCGCGGGCAATGTTCTGGTCATTGCTTGCCCCCCCGACTGAGGCCGAAACGAGACGTTCAAAGCGACAGGAACAGGCGTTGGGCCATGCAGCAAACCCAAAGTACCGGCTGGAGCAGGTGCAAACACACTGCTCGTTGGCACTAGATGCGCCAACACGCGCGACGAGCAAGCAGCGCGTGTTCCTCCACCAACACGACGCCCTGGAAAGCTATTGCGAGGATTCTCCTGGGCAAAAGTAGACAGCGGTAACACTGTCGAGACCAATGCCATCACCACTCCCAAACGAAAACCGATGAGCATCACTGGCCATCGTGACTGGTTTTGTTCAAAGGAGTGATGAAACACGACTCAATTCCAATCCATTCTAAATCACTCACTAAATCTGGAGCACAGCCAAGTTCTTTGATGCCTTCCGTGACAAAGCGAAGCAAAAATCCGATCAACGCGAGCAAAACAAGACAACCGCCAATCAATGCTGGTGCAATCGATCAGAAATCAAATCAACCGGAGTCCCAAGCTGGATTCTAACGATCGATCAAATCAACTTTAACTCACCGAATCACAAGATCATTCCACAGAAAATGTTGGCCAGTAAACCAAAATAAATCAGGCCAAGTGAAGATGATGAGTAAGCACCAGAAGAAGCCAATGCAGAACCAAAACGAACCACAGCCACAACCAATCCAGCAGCTCATACTCACGATTGCGGTGATTAATCATTAACATTTATAGAAAATCAATGAACCAAATAGAACCGAAATTATGCTTATTTTAAATAAAACTTGAGACACAACGCGCTAGCAAGAGCAAACTTAATCGATCGATTGCATCATCTAAGTGTTCGCCCTATGTCGCAACAACACACCTCGCCAAGCAGACTCAAGCCAACAAAGATCGGGAGAGCAGCGGGTCGCTCCAGATCGACGAACTTACATCCAAACACAAACATTTCCTCATAACATGACAACAAGATGATTGACGCAGGCCAGGCTTTGACGCTCCACTCACGCAACAGAATAAAACCATTGTCGCACCCTTTTAATCTTCAAAAGACTAGACAGCAAATACACGAAGAAGAGCGGACTATCGCAAAATAGACATCAATAACCTAGCCTTGTATCGAACCATACCGACATCGGCTCAACAAGCAGAACCCAATCAAACCTGTTCAATTCAAGGATGAGTTGTTCAATACATCTTGGCAATCAAATGGCAGAGCCAATCAGCATATTCGCTCCGTAGACAATCAAATCAAGTCGCTTCAGAGACGGATTGCAAATGCTCGATCAGCTGTTGGCTTGATGTTTGCAACGCTTGATCAAGAGCCGAACCATCTCGGCCTCCAGCCTGAGCCAGGTTGGGGCGTCCTCCACCACCACCTCCGCACAATTTGGCGATACCTCCAATGAATTTGCCAGCCTGAAGCTTCGCGGCAACCACCATCTTTCCGAAGGCCGCCACCAAAATCACCTTGCCGAGATCATTGGGATCCGGCAGACCACCCAACACCACAGCCGTGCCATCGCCGAGCTGATCGACAAGGCTTTGTGCCGCTCCTTGCAGTCCTGCTCCATCGACGCCATCCAAGCGTTCCACCAACAACTGGAAGGTCCCAACCGCCTTGACCTTGCTCACCAAAGCGGAGGATTTGGCGACTGCCAACTCCGCCTGAAGGCTCGCCAGTGCCTTGTTGGTGCTCTTCAGCTCCTCCTGAAGTGCTGCAACCCGCTCGACAATCTCGCCAGGCTGGGCCTTGAAGCGATCTCCGAGCTGTTTAACCACAGCATCGCGCTCATTCAGGTAAGCCAGCACAGAAGCACCGGCCACGGCCTCAATCCGTCGGATCCCGGCGGCCACACCGCTCTCTCCCACGATCTTGAATACACCGATCTCAGCGGTGTTGGCGACATGGGTGCCGCCACAGAGCTCCATCGACACACCGGGGACATCAACAACGCGCACCACATCGGCGTACTTCTCACCGAACATCGCCACAGCGCCAGCGGCCTTGGCCTGGTCGATCGCCATCTCCTGCACCTCAAGGGTGTGGGCTTCAGCGATCCAACCGTTGATCAACGTCTCGATCTGAGTCAACTGATCGGCAGTCACCGCCTTAGGGCAGTGAAAATCGAAACGGAGACGATCGAAATCAACCAAAGACCCAGCCTGACCAATCCCCGGATCGACAACCTGCTTGAGAGCCGCCTGAAGCAAATGG
>NZVR01000017.1 GCA_002701545.1 Blastopirellula sp.
GGATCACACCGGAGGGAAAACTATCCGGATGCCGATTGTAGTGGGGGTAGTGCCAGAAAATCGCTTCTCGCTGCAATCTCCCGCCGGTCAGTGCGGGCATGAGATTCTCGCCATCGAGATGTTGATAGGGACGAGATTTCGTCCCGGTGGCAGCAAGAATTGTCGGATAAAAATCGGTACTAATGACGGGTTCGTGCGAGACTGCTCCTGCTTTCACATGCCCCGGCCATTGCACAATCACTGGCACACGCAGTCCGCCTTCGTAATTGGAACCTTTATTTGCCCGTAACGGCGCGTTGGCGGTGGCCTTTGCAAAACCACCATTATCGCTCGTAAAGATGACGAGCGTGCGATCTTCCAACTGCAACTCACGGAGCGTATTCATCACCCGCCCGACACTCTCATCAACACTTTCGACCATCGCTGCATAATCAGGCTTCCCCTGACGCTGCGCCTTGGCAACCTTGGCATAGCGCGAGACCTTTTCCGGTTTCCCTTGGAGTGGTGCGTGCACTGCATAGTGGGAAAGCATCAGGAAGAATGGCTTCTCAGCACTCGCTCGGATGAATTTCTCGGCTTCTTCCGCCAGCCGATCGACCAGATAATCTCCTTTTTTCCCAGAGAGTGGAGATTCCTTGTGCAAGGTTTGACCTGTGGTCGGAATGTTCCAACTTCCTTTGAACGGGTAAAAGTAACTGCCGGGTGCGCCATAATCGCGACCGCCAACGTTGACATCAAAGCCTTGGTGCTGAGGGTAGTAATATGTTTCGGTACCGAGATGCCACTTGCCCATAAACGCAGTACGATATCCTGCCTCTCGCAGCGACTCCGCAATCGTGATCTCTTCAAGCGGCAAATTGGATACGTAACGCCCCTCCCGCATCTTATGATCCGTAGGACTCCAACGCCCCGCAGGAAGCCATTGTGTGAGCAGTAAACGCGCCGGGTATTTGCCGGTCATGATCGCGGCCCGCGTAGGCGAGCAAACGTTGCAGGCTGCGTAGCCATCCGTGAACCGCATTCCCTGTTGTGCAAGACGATCAATGTGGGGCGTTCGATAATAGTCACTGCCGTAGCACCCCAGATCCTGCCAACCCAGATCATCAATGAGAAAGAAAACAACGTTCGTCTTCAACGACTTCTCCGCAGCATCTGCGGTTGCGGAAGATCCCCACAGCGCGAAGGGGGTGATGAGAACAAGCGTCACAAGTTGCAAACATTTCATGGCTTCAGTCCGTCTGTCGTTTTGCCGTTGCTTTTCCGCGTCCAAATGAATTTGTCCGGGTCAAAGCGAAATTCTTTCTTGGTGAGCGCCGGCTTGGCCCAGCGTTGCGGCATCCAGGCAGCTAACGATCGCTTGGCGGCGGCATAGCTTGGGTCATCCGCCACGTTATTCCACTCATGGGAATCCTTTTGATGGTCGTAGAGCTCTTCACCACCATTGTAATAACGAATGTAGCGGTAACGTTGCGAACGAACTGCCGCGTTACCGCGTTTGTATTCAATCACAGCGGGACGCTCCCAATTTGCCGCAGGGTTGTTCAGCAACGGCTTCAACGAGCTACCGCTGTGCGACTCCAACATCGGCAGTTCTGCCAAGGCATTCAATGTCGGATACAAATCAATCAGACTCACAGGTTGCCTGCAGGTGCCCACGGGATACCCCGGTGCGGAGATAATGAAGGGCACTCGCGTGGACTCCTCCCACAAAGTCGTTTTATGCCAGTGTTGCTTTTCGCCAAGATGCCAGCCATGATCCGACCAGAGTACGACGATCGTGTTTTCAGCGTGGCCACTGGCATCCAAGGCATCAAGCACTCGTCCTACCTGGGTATCCGCAAAGGTAATACTGGCGAGATAGGCGCGAATCGCATGACGCCATTTACCCGCCGCTTGAATCTTTTCGAGATCACTGCGGCGCGACTTGGCGAATTCCAATCCTTCCTTGGGGATGTCATCGAGGTCATCAGAAGGCACCTCAGGCAGGACAATTTCGTCGAGTGGATACATGTCAAAATATTTACCTGGCACGTACCACGGTAAGTGGGGGCGAAACAGACCGCACGCCAGAAAAAACGGCCGATGCTCCGCGGTTCCTGAGTCACGTGCGCGATCTTTCAAGAAACGAATCGCGTAATCCGCGCTCAGAACATCGTCGTATTCGGCTTCGGTGATGCGCAGAGACCCCCAATCATTTTCGTGCCCCAACTCTGCCACACCACTGAAAGGGAAACCTTGTGGATACGCCGAGTGCTCGGACCAGGGATAGTTAAGCTTGACACCTCGAAACCACGGATCGTTGCGAAACGTCAGACGGAGAAAGTCGTGCCACTGGTTAGGCGGGTGATTACCACCCGTGTGATGGAAGATTTTCCCCGCCCCGCAGACGTGATAACCATGGTTACGAAAGTGCGCTGGGATCGTGACAACCTCCGGCAGATTCGGATACCACCAGTGACCATTGTCGTAAAGTCCCGTGACCGAGGGCCGCAGGCCCGTCATGATCGCCGATCGTGACGGAGCACATTTCGGTGACGGACAATGAGCGTTGGCAAATAGCATTCCCCGTTTCGCCAGACGATCG
This sequence comes from Blastopirellula sp., assembly GCA_002701545.1. GTDB lineage: Bacteria > Planctomycetota > Planctomycetia > Pirellulales > Pirellulaceae. The sequence goes on from NZVR01000017.1 coordinate 2,585, forward strand.
ATATGGGGTGTATGCACCGTTCCGCCATACCCTCCCAAGCATTGAACCCAGTCTTTCATATCATCGACAGCGATGAATAAAACGTTCGGTCTCGCAGCGTTACGACCCGAGGCGGGGCGGTCCTGCTGTTTCGGTGCCACCTCGTCAGCGGCCAGAAACGGTGAGGATAACGCAAACACCAGCAAGGCCGTCAACATTGGCATACACGACCGAAGCGAGGCGACTAGAAAGCAATGACTGAATTGACAAAGTGGCAACATAATGGAAGATCGCAAGTGAGTTGACATCGACGGGTGAGATTGCAAATGACCTCGGTGCGTTACTATTTGGCGTCTTGTTGCGTTCGATCCGGCAAGCCGTTTCGCCAACCTTGACTTCGCTGGGCAGACAGCCTGCGCAAGGTCATGACGTGATCTGGATCGGCAGCGACATTGCGTGATTCGCCCGGATCGGTTTGATGGTCATACAACTCACGCGCAACAACTTGCTTTGTTTGCCAATCAATCCATTCGACGTAGCGATAACGTTCGGTTCGCAGGGCATACCCCATCACTGATCCATGACTGCGATGACGATTACCCTCGCGTGCACGCGGGTACTGACTCCAGGCTGCCCGCTTCCATGGCATATCCGGATTGTCCAACAACGGTTTCATACTGACACCTTCGACACCCACAGGCGGTTCCAGGCCGCAAAGATCGGCCAGGGTGGGATAAATGTCCACCAGCTCAACCAATCCTGTTGTGCTGCTGCCTGCTCGACGTTGTCCTGGTGAAGCAATCACCAGAGGAACGCGCGTCGAAAGCTCGAAATTATTTGCCTTTGTCCACAGTCCCTGTTCACCGAGGTGAAAACCATGGTCGCCTGTGAGCACGACGATTGTATTTTCAGCAAGTTGCAATTGATCTAACGCGTCGAGCAACCGCCCGACTAAGGCGTCCATGTAGCTAACACAGGCGTAGTAGCCATGACGCAGCCTTCGTATTTGGTCGACCGACAATTCCCCATCTTGTGGAATATCAGTGTAACCCTCGAGTTCACCCCAAGACCGCGTTGCAAGTTCGGGAGCGTCAACCGGATGTTGGCCATGGACAGGAAAAGGGATTTGCTCCGGCTTGTAGAGATCCCAGTATTTCTGGGGAGCACAGAATGGCAAATGGGGTTTCCGGAAACCAACCGCGAGGAAAAACGGGCGCTGCATCCGCTTGAGTTCGGCCAATCTCTCCACTGCTGCGGCGCACACAATCCCATCAATATAGGCGTCGTCTGCCACCTCCGCCGCTTCACTTGCAGAACGTTTGAGTCCCGTTCCTTGTAGATTTTCCGAAGTCGCATACCGAAGTTTCGGATCACGCACATAGTCGAATCTTGGATCTGCAGACCACGAGGGCGGGTCTTTCGAAGGCTTACCACTGCCGTGATAGATTTTGCCCAGGCTTTGCGTGTAATAACCTGCGTTCTTGAAGTGCTGGGGGAGGGTAACCAGTTCTGGCAATGCCTGCCGGAAGTGCGTTTTTAGATCCCAGACCTGAATCGTATCGGGACGCCGTCCGGTAAGCAGTGACAAGCGGGATGGACTACAGACCGCTTGCTGACAATAGGCGCGCTGAAACGCCATGCCGCGACGGGCCAAACGATCGATATTTGGAGTGCTGGCAACGGGGTCACCAAAGCAAGCCAGCGCGGGTCGCAAATCGTCGATCACAACGAACAGGACGTTCCGACGCGGGGACGATTGCAACTGCTTTGCTTGCTCCGCAGCCAGCCCTTCGCAGACATTCAATAGGCTCAAGCAACTCACGATACCGACTTGCCAATGCAGCCAGATCGGAAATCGCTCTTGTCGGTGGGATCCGCGAGATATCATCGCTCCAACTCTTTCTTACAACAGGGTTCCAAGCTCATTATATCTCCTTTCTCCATGCAGGGACGCGCGGGCACCGCTTTCCCGTTGCCATCCCGCAGACCGTCGCCAGACATCTTGCCCGCAAAACGCGGCCCAGTGATCCGTTGGCACACCTGCCCGAGGCGGCTGCATCTGCACTAAGGAATGAACAGCGGTAAAAGTTTTTGCGGGACCGTCTGCAACATGCCTCCCATACCCTTTTGATGTGCTGTGACGACAACGACCAGATTGAGTTGGGGAAACAGGAGAATGTATTGGCCGCCTGCACCGCGTCCTGAAATGCAATCCCAACGACGCTCATCAAGCGGGACGTCGTGCCTCCACCAGAAGTAACCGTACGAATCACCCCGTTGGTTGGTGTGCAGTCGGGCGATCGCCTGAGTGACAAATGCTGCCGGCACGAGCTGTTCGCCATTCCATTTCCCGTGCTGCTGAACCAGCAGACCCCACTTCACCATATCGCGAGAACACATACTGGAACCTGCCGCCGACTTCGGTAGTCCACTCACGTCCTTTTGCCAGGCGAAATTGGAAATGCCCAGTTTGGCGAGCAATTCGCGTTCGATAAAATCTCGCGCTGACCCCGGAACCACCGCCTCGAGCACCTGCATGACCAGCGACGGGTCGGAACTTTGGTATTTAAATTCCCGAGGAGAGGGAGGGATGGGAGCACTGTGTTGGAGATAGGCTTGCACTTGTCCCTGACCTTGCAGCGCCCGCAGGTTGCGACGAAGTTCGACAACCTTCGCCCGGGCAAGCCGAATACCAGATCGCATATTCATGGCTTCAGCCAACGTGATCTTCTCGGCGCCCTGAGCCAATGCTTTCCGATCGACTTGCGGCAAAAAGTCGATGACGGGTCGATTCAGGTCGTCCATCGACAGATGTCCCAGTTGAATCGCTCGCCCAACAGCCAACGCCGTATACGACTTGGTAATCGACATTTGATAGTGTGGGTAATTGATGCGTCCCCGCCGAAAATAAGATTCCAGAATCAGTTTACCGTTGTGATGGATCAGCAAACTGTCAATGTTTCCATACTTCCCCGCTGAGATTTCATCGGTAAGCTTTTGCACTTGCTGACGCGCAGGCTCAGGCAATTCCCCTGGAAGCAACCCATCGGCGCGGCGCGCTGGGGCCATGTCGACAAAAGACTGCTTCAGGTCTGGCAGCTTCGCTTCCAACACATATGACACATCGTCAGCGCTAAGGTCCGCGATTTCAGGTGCCAAACCATTGGCGGCTTTGCCAACTTGGGGAGCAACCTGCGCCAAAGCCATTTGCATTCGGGGGCGTTCCCAATCCACTGCCTGGTAGCCCGGTGGTTTGTCAGGTTTGTTGACCTCAACCACCTCGTCGTCGGTGGGATCAAACAAAGGCCAATCATCGGTGCGGAAGGGGGAAGCAGGAAAACCCTCGCGGTTGTAAAGCAGGTTCCGCTGCGACGGATTCATCGCCCAGGCATAGCGAGCAGCAACGGGTTTCTCGACGTCCGGTGATGACAAAATGATCTTGTTGGCAGAAATTTTGGCCTCGGCCCAATGCCACTGGCGATCTGCGCCTGCAATGGCAAACCCGTCCAACGGGCCCTGACGTGCGGCCCGTAACCCTGAGCCAACCGAGTCGAATTCGAGCACGATTTGACGACTCGCAACCGTCAGCTGACGGTAACGCGGACCGCCTCCTACAGCAAGTTGCTTGTACGTGTGCGCTAAGGCCAGACAGGCGTGCCGTTGGCCCAGAGGACGTTTGTTTTTGGGATGCAGTTCGACAGCATCTCCGGTATCGATCGCAACAGCCATCTGCGTGTTAGGAACTTCGTCGGCCACAAGGCGCATGGCTTCACGACTCACTGCCCAGGGCGCTGCGATCCCTTCTATCGGCTGATCTTGCGGGGGATTCCAGCTTGGCAGCTGCGTGAATTGAAAAGGAAAATCCCGCGGCACGTGGCCGTCGGAAAGCGCGTGCCACGATTCTCGGTAATGTTCGATCAGTTGCTTCAATTGATGCCGGTAATGCTCGGCTTGAGGAACATTCTTGGCATTACGTTCCCCCTGATACCAGATCATCCCACGCATTCCGAATGGCTGAATCGGTGCGATCATGGCGTTGAACATGTGTGCGGGATACTGATGTCCCAGATTCGCCGGCTTGGTGATGACGGGCGGTGTCAAGGGTTTGAACGAATTGACCATGGTTTCCCCGGCAGCGACTTGCGCGTTGTATTTGTCTAACGCCTGCTGGAACTCTGTCAGTGCTTTCTCTTGCGTTTCGCCCCGATTACGGATCTGCCGTTCCGCAGCATCATCAATTCGCCGTTTGTGCTCGACAGCGCGCGGATCATTTTTCTGTATCTCCCACGGCATCCAGCCCTCGATAGGCGTCCCGGCATAGGCGCGTTGGATGATGCCCACCGGGACTCCAAGCGCATCATGCAACGTTTTGCCAAAGTAATACGCGACAGCCGAAGTTTCCGCAGCAGACTCCGGCGTGCTAGGTCGCCAGCGGCATAACCGATCGCGATTTTCCTCCAGTGGCTCGTGCCAATGCTCGCGTGCAGACTTGAAGATCCGCAGCCCCGGAGCGGTGGCTTGTTCGATGGCCTCTTCGGCGTGAAAGGTGTTCGCCAATTTCCAACCCAGATTCGACTGCCCGGCACAGATCCAGACTTCTCCGACTGCGACATCCTGCAGCTCAATTGTATTCTTGCCCCGAATGGTGACACGATGGTTGAGGCTGTGCGCCGGCGTCTCGAGAAATACCTTCCATCGCCCTTGGGCATCCGCAGTGGTCGTCGCTTGCTTGCCCCAACTGGCTTCGACGGTGACCATTTCGCGGGCGTCCGCCCAGCCCCAAATGGCATTTTTCATGCGCTGTTGCAGCACCACATGGTCGCCGAAAAGTCGCGGCACGCGAACCTCCGCGCGTGACGTCAGACAGCCTAGGGAAATCAGGATCAGAAGCAATGTACGTAGCATCGGTTCACCTTCGATTCTTGTATCCAACGCGTTCGGCATGGGTGACCTGAGCAACACGAACTGTCACCGATCGCCCTGCGGCTCGCGACCATGCCATCGAGCACCTCTGCCGTGGAATCGGCTGAGGTCTACTGTGCTATGTCCAGGCTTGTCAATTCACCCGACGACTCAGCACAACACAACTCAGCGTCGGTTGGCTTTGGCTTCCAGTCGGTCACCATCTTCGATCGACACCATCAGCGCTTTCAGCTCCGCGACTCGATCCGGAAATTGGTCCGCCAGATTGGTCCGCTCCCCGAGATCCGTTGCGAGATCGTAGAGTTCTGCTTCCCGCTTACGGTCATCATCAATCGCGTATCCGTGGAAGTGCGCATCCGGTTTCAAATACTTCCATTTCCCTTGGCGTACGCCTGCATTGCCGAAATAAAAGTGCTCGCGTCCCGTTTCACGTTTCCCCAACAGGAGTCCGGTCTGGTCCACACCATCAACTCGGCGATCCGCAGGCACTTGGAAATCGCACAAGGCTGCAAACGTCGGCAGGAAGTCGATGGTGGCAAAGATGGCATCCGAGACACGTCCCGCAGGGACTTTACCTGGCCAGCGAACAATGCAGGGCACGCGATATCCTGCCTCGTAACACGAACCTTTCCCGTTACGCAGCGGTCCGGCATGTCCCCAAAAGACCGACCCCGGAGGATGCCCTTTCTTTTTCGAGGTGTATTTCTTCTGGTTCCACGGGCCATTATCGCTGGTGTAGATGACCAGGGTGTTGCGACTCAACTTAAGCTGGTCCAACGCATCCAAAAGTCGCCCCGTCTCGAAGTCGAATTCCTCCACGACATCCCCGTACAATCCGCCGGCCGATTTTCCTCGAAACCGCTCCGACGCATTGATAATGGTGTGCATCATCGTATGTGCAACGTAGAGAACAAATGGTTTGTCGGCCTGGCGTTTGTTCTTCAGGTAGTCAATCGCTTTGTCTGTGTAGCGTGTTGTGAGGCTCCCCATGTCGCGAGTCGACCCGGCGGGTGTATTGTTCTCGTGGAATTTCACATTGCCACCATCGTTGGCCCCCAGAGTTCCAAAATAGTAGTCGAACCCTTGCGCGTTGGGCATGCGATCGATGATCGGCTTACGATTCGAAACGTCCCACTTGCCGATGCAAGCAGTCTGGTATCCGCGTTCACGCATCAATTCGGCAAACGTAATCTCACTGGCCGGCATGCCCCAGCCTTTACTACGGATCGGATAGCGTCCCGTCAGCAGCGCAGAGCGAGATGGTCCGCAGACGGTTTGTGCATAAAACGAAGTAAACCGCGTCCCTTCCTCGGCCAGCTGATCCAAACGCGGAGTCTTATTCTTCTCATTACCGTAGCAGGCCAAATCTGCATACCCTTGGTCATCCGTGAAAATGATCAGAATATTCGGCCTCTCGTCAGCCACAGCAATACCACTCAACAGCCAAAGCAAGGCTGCCCAACGGTACGAACGAAGGTAGGTGTGCATGCGAACAATTCCCATAACGAGTGAGTGAGCCATCTGGTGGCTTGAGGTCGATGAGGCGCGAGCGCAAAGCTACTCGGCACGACGTTGAGAAAATAACCACTGCCAAACCGAGCGGTCGCGGTAAGCGTTCTGCCAGGCTTCGATATGCCCGGCCTCGGGGTAGATCGTGACTTTCACCTGACTTCCCGCTTGCTTCAGCAACTCGGCAAGCCGTTTTGTTTCGGCAACGGGCACCGATCGATCCTGTTGTCCATGAAACGTCCAAAGCGGCAAGTCTTTCGCTTGCTGCAATCCCTGGGGCAGGAATTCATTCCGGATTCCCTGCTTGATCGGGGGCAGATTCTTGGGTAGCCGAAGAGGATCACCGCCTCCACAAATCGGAATGGCGGCCGCGAAGAAATCGGGGTAATGGGAAATCAAACTCCACGTACCATAGCCGCCCATACTCAAACCCGTCACGTAAATCCTGCCAGCATCAATGTCACCGCGTTCCGCCATGACCTCGTCCACCAGTTGTTTTAATGCGGCCACACGCCACCAACTGTCCCGTGGACACTGTGGCGAGACAATGACGCACTTCCCCAACTGCTCGAATTCCGCCGTCAACTTCGGCGGCCCATGCTTTTTCACTTTTTCAATCTCATCGCCACACTCGCCGTAACCATGCAAGAACAGCATTAATGGCCAGCCGCTGGCTGGCTTGTCGCCGCGAGGAGCTTGCAGCAGGTACCGCAACTGGTGATCACCGACCTTATTCTGCATGGTGTGCACGCTGGCCAGCGAACCGGTCGCCGGGCTCGTCGCAAAGTGAAAATCACGCACCGCCAGTGAACCATAAGCAAAGGACAAGGTAATCATGGTCTTTTCACGACGCAGTGCGGGGTGCTTGAGGGTGGTTGCGAAATCACCGATGGCAAGTTCCGCCTCGCCGTCACGGACGTCAA
>NZVR01000018.1 GCA_002701545.1 Blastopirellula sp.
ATAAAAGGATCTAACCCTTCTGCGGGGCTTTCACTTCTCGGATTGAAATCCGACAGGATGATGGAAACAGAGCATGGGCAGCTTCAACGGCATGCCCAAGGTCACTGGACTGGAGCATTTCCTCGCCCCATTCGTCGCCGCAGTGATAGGTGACCGCGAACTGGTGCATTGGCTTTTGGTCCATCACGAATGCGTGGCTGAAATTGTTATGGCTCAGCGTTCTCCAGGAGACAAGGTGCTGGTCTGGATCAGCAGCGCAACTTCACGCTGCGGGGCAGCTGCTCCAGCAATTCGCCCTCGGCATTGAGTGCTGGGTAGGGCCGACCTTGATGGCGACACCATTCCGCCACCTGCGGGTAGGCCCACTCGAACAACACTTGTTGGTACCGATCACGATCTAATCCCTCTCCAGACGTGGGCACCGTGCCAGCCATTTCTCGTTGACGCAGGGCTTCGAACAACAACGTGGCACTGGCCACAGAAACGTTTAAAGACTGCACCATGCCGCGCATCGGAATGAACAAGGCCTCATCCATCAAGTGTTTGGCCCGTTCGCTCAGCCCCCACTTTTCAGCCCCCAAAACAAAGGCGGTCGGGCCGGTGAAGTCGCAGTCGCGATAATCCGTCGCACTCACTCCAAGATGGGTGCCAAACAAGCGAAAACCACGCTCTTTCAACTGAATGATCCCCGATTCGATATCAACATGATCTTGAAGGGCAACCCATTTCTGACTGCCCTGAGCCGTGCTGTTAAACGTGCGCGGACGCCCCTCGATGCTGACGACATGAGCCTCAAGGGCCCCAACCGCATCACAACTGCGCAAAATTGCAGAAAGATTGTGCGGTTTTTCCACGTGCTCGAGCAGAACAGTGAGATCAGCCATTCGGCGATCCAAAACTGATTTAATCCGCTCGAACCGGCGCGGCAGTAGGGGCATCGGCAGAAATGGGTTCTAAAGAACCAGACTGGAAGCCTTGAGCGAATCGGTGTTGGGCATCAGAACAGAAAAATCAGCTGTTTTGTCACCATCAACATCAAGCTCGAGAGTTCCTTTCTTAAACCGTACTTGGCCGGCCGCACCGGAGAACTTGGCCTCGCCGATGAACTGCAGATCATCGGCAAGGTCACTTAAGACAATCTTGTCTTTGCTACCGAATTCAAGAATCTGATCTTGGTCACCCTTGGCATTAGGAGAATCTTGAAGATCGGTGAACACATAGCGATTTTTGCCTTTACCGCCGATCAGCACATCAGCACCAGCCTTGCCATCAAGAACATCGTTGCCACCAAGACCAATCAGAAGATCATTAAAATGACTTCCAATCAGATTATCTTGCCCTTTATCAAGGCCAACTTTGACCCGTTGCATTAATTGAACTCGTTCCGGAGTAAGCCCCAGCTTGTCTGCATCAAGACCAAGATCGTCAATGTTCGGGAGAAGAGTTGTCGGGTTTCCTTCTTTATCCATGCGGCCAGCAACCAGAAGTTCAACCGTGAAACGAAGAGGGCTATCTGGTGGGATTAAATCACCCGCCCCTTGCTCTCCATAGGCAAGATCAGACGGAATGGTGAGTTCAAAAACTTCACCGAGGCGGCGGCCCTTCAGTGCTTTATCCCAACCTGGAATGACCTGACCAGCACCGAGCACGAAATTGAACGGGTAGTTGGCTGAAACAAGCGGGAATTCACCGTTAGGTGTCTGCAGCAGAAAGTTGGACTGCGAAGGTGTTACCGCTTCAAAATGCGTGAAGTCATAATTGGCGTCGAACTGCGTTCCATCTAGCAGGGTTCCCTGATAGCCGACATACAACATGTCGCCATCTTTCACTTTTTCCCCTTTCGAAGAGCGAAGCTTTTTGACCTTGAGCTTCTTGACCGTTTCGTCCTTGGACATAAGTGGTTCTACGCGCAATCCCACTTTGGCTGCATTCGGACCGCATGCATCATGGGTTCGGTCGGATTTCCGGTCTGGCCAGGTGCGGTCACAGCGACAGACCTGCCATGGATCTCACTTTTCCAAACAGACGAGCGCAATGGCATGGCAGCGGAGATTGACACGATGACAAGACGTGGAGATTTTTGCGACGAGTCGGCAAGATCACTAGATTATTGCGCTGGTATTGAAGTCATCAGACCTGGCCTCAATGCCCACCCTCTTCGCCGCAGGCCACAATATTGCTGCAAGCCCTAAAGAAGCTTAAAAGAAGGAACAACGACAGGCAAAATTATAGTCAGGTTTATTTTTACACCTACAATGATTTCACCCTCGGATCAACATTTTCACTGCCAAGCCGTTAAGCAGCACATTTTAGATTCCAGCTTCTGAACCGGATCTCAATAGCTTCCGCCGTGGCATAACCGAGACCCCATCAAAGCCTAAAAGCAGCTGCAGAGAGCTCAGACAGACCACAAGACGTATGCGCTAGACATCAATCGCAGCTCCAGACGATGCCGTCAGGCGCCAACTTGATCTCAAGCATTCGACTATTCCGTTTTTTAGATCTACCTGCATGGCAAAGCAGGCCGGGCAGAACATGCCTCAAATGACGGCATAACTGACACGCCAATGCAGTGGCATGGCTCAGAGTGAAAGGACCACTTTTGCCTACTGACAGCAGCAGCTGAATGTGCATCAAACAATGGAATCAATTCGTCGACCAAGGCCTTTCGCGCAATCGATCCACGCCAACCAATCGCCTCAATCTTGCCATAATCTCCGGACTTTTTGCACTCAAACCATCGAATTATCGTCTGTTCGGCCAACTGAAGAGCCGGCACAATCTTGCTTGTTTGCTTAAGCATTCAATCCGGTTTTCGTTGGTCTAAGAGTTGTCCTGAGAGTTACCTGAGAGTTGCCTGAATTTTGCTGAACAAACGCAGATGGTGGAGCGTTGTCTCACAGGAAGCTCTCCGTGATCCCTGCACTGATGTCATCTTTCAAGGCGTTGGTCCCGTCACCTTGTCTCAACTGGAGTGCTTCTGCATAAGCTTGAAAAGTGGTGCGCTGATCATGCAAAAAGAACCCGACATGCATCGCCGGGCACGCGCAACAGGCTTTGATCAACGTGTCTGGACCGCTGTAGATCAAATCCCGAAGGGACACCTGGCGACCTATGGCCAAATTGCCGATTGGATTGGTGCCTGGGGGTGTGCCCGACAAGTGGGGTGGGCTTTAAGGCGGCTCCCGCTTCCTTCAAAGGTTCCTTGGCATCGGGTCGTGAATGCACAGGGAAGAATTTCAATGTGCCTCAGTCGCGAAGGCAGCGACTGGATTCAGCGCGAGCGACTTCTCGCTGAGGGAATTCCAGTGGATGAGGAGGGGCGGCTCCCTCTGCAGCGGTTTTTATGGAGACCGAGCGCTAGCTCTGGAGACTGACGCGACCCTGCCCTTGCCAACTCCACCGACCCACGGACTTCCCGCGCGGCGCCTGGCCTGGGAGGTTCTGCTGGCGGTCGCAGCTGGGGCTTACGCCGATGTCGCCCTAGAGCGTGCTTTACGAGACCAATCGTTGACGGGCCCCGATCGCAGCTTGGCGACTGAGTTGGCCTACGGCTCAATCCGTCGTCGCCGCTGGTTGGATGCCTGGCTCGATCGCCTGGGCCGAGTCCCGGCCCACAAGCAGCCACCAAAGTTGCGTTGGCTGTTGCACCTTGGGCTATATCAGCTGTTCTGGATGGAGCGGATCCCCCCTTCCGCTGCGGTGAACACCAGCGTGGAGTTGGCCAAATCTGTTGGCCTCACCAAATTGGCTCCAGTCGTGAATGGGGTATTGCGCGCTGCCTTGAGAGCGCATCAGGCTGGAGAAACCTTGCCAATGCCCGACGATCTTGGCGAGCGCTTAGCACTCCAGCACTCCTTGCCGGATTGGTTCACCACGCTTCTTCTCCAGTGGCGTGGGGAGGCAGGGGCAGAAGCGGTCGCCACAGCCTGTAATCGATTGCCGGGTTTAGATCTACGCGTGAACCGGTTGCGTGCAACAACTCAGCACGTGGCGGAAGCCTTCGCAGATGCTGGACTCTCCACGCAACCGATTCCTGATTGCCCAGACGGTTTGGAGGTTCTGAATCATCGCGGTGATCTGCGCTCCTGGCCTGGCTACGACCAGGGGCATTGGTCGGTGCAGGACCGTTCGGCCCAATGGGTGGCACCACTGCTCAATCCTCTGCCCGGGCATCGAATCCTCGATGCGTGTGCAGCACCTGGCGGGAAAGCTACTCACCTCGCTGAATTGATCGGAGATCAGGCGGAGATCTGGGCCGTCGATCGCTCGGCCGGACGCCTACAACGTGTTGCCGCTAACGCCGCGCGGCTTGGTATTGCCGGTTTGCAGGCTTTGGCAGCGGATGCAACCGAGCTGTGCCAAATGCGGCCCGAATGGCAGGGATGCTTTCAACGGATTTTGATCGATGCTCCCTGTTCCGGCCTAGGGACGTTGGCTCGTCACCCCGATGCCCGCTGGCGGATGACGCCTGCTGCCATTCAGCAACTGCTGCCTCTACAGCAAGAGCTGTTGAAGGGGGTGTTGCCGTTGTTGGCTCCAGCAGGCCAATTGGTCTACGCCACTTGCACGATTCATCCCGCTGAGAACAGCCAACAAATCGAGCATTTGGTGACTACTTGTCCTGAATTGCAAGTCCTGTCTCAACACCAACGCTGGCCTGATGACGCAAATGGCGGAGACGGGTTTTATGCCGCCGTGCTGGAACGTTGCCGTTGATTTAACGGCTTTGAATCTGTGGTTTAAGCCAATTGCGGGGGCCCTCTTCAGCTGGCGGAGCAGCAGCTGGAGGAGGAGCCGCTGCCGGCGCTTCATTGACTGGAGCCGGAGCTGGTGCGGGAGTGCGGGGAGCGCGGTACGGATCAGCTGGGTAGGGCAAATCGGGTTGGTCACCCTCCGGCTCAAACCGAGGAGGAGCGAAGGGAGAATCCTCATATTGATCAGCTGGTTCATAAGAATCAGGTTGGTATTCGTAGCCGCGATAAGGCAAGTCATCATTGCGTTTTTTCTTGTTTTTCTTGCCTGGTGATGTGAACTTACGAGTGAGAACTGGCTTCTCCGGGAAAACGCGAATCGGTAATTCCGCCTTGATTTTGTTCATAAACTGATTCCAAGCCCATGCAGCCTGACCGCTAGAACTCCCTGTTTTCTTGTTGCTGTCGTACCCAAACCAAACAGTTGTCGTGAGCTGAGGCAGGGAACCAATGAACCAAAGATCGCGAGCGCCTTCCGACGTGCCTGTTTTTCCAGCGACCTGGCGATCATCTAAACGAGCCGCAATCCCGGTGCCGCTAGTCACCACGCGTTGCAACATCCAATTCATGGCATCAGCCACATCGCTATCGACTGCTCGGTTGCCCCGGTCGCCATCCACTCTTCGACTCCAGAACACTTCACCATCAGGTCCACTGATCTCCTCGAAAGGAGTCGGCTTCACGAACACACCTCGATTTGCGATGGCCGCGTAAGCGGCCGTCATGTCGAGAACAGTTTGTTCATTTGCCCCCAGCACCATGGCGGGATAGGCCCCTATTTTTTCTGTCAAACCAAGTTTTCTAGCGGTTTCAATCACCCTCTGATAACCAGTTTTTTCAGCGACATCTACGGCAAACGCGTTGAACGATTGAGCCAAGCCATTCACCATGGTGCTGCTCCCCCCTTTCCCTTTAATACAGAAATTTTCAGCGGGGTAGCAGCGTTCTTTATTGCTGAACTTGTCCTCAGGTTTAAGTCCTGCTGACACTGCAGCGGTGTAAGTAAATAGCTTGAAGGTTGATCCAGGAGAGCGCAGGGCTTGCGAGGCGCGATTGAACTGACTGGTCTTGAAATCTTTGCCCCCAATCAGGGTTCGGACCAGTCCTGTGCCGGGTTCCATCGCGACCAGAGCTCCTTGCAGAGCACCGGGGGCATTCTTACGAATCACCTGTCTGCCTTCTTTTTGCCACTCGAGATTGAGACTGGTGCGGATTTTGAGACCGCCAACTTCCAGTTGATCCATGCTGAGCACATTGGGCAGTTCCTGGGCGACCCAGTTGGTGAAGTAGGGAGCCTGACTCAGGAAATATTTCGGAATGGCGGGTTTTAGGTTGAGCGGAGTTTGCTTGGCGGCGGCTTCCTCTGCGCTCGTAATAAATCCCGCCTGGGCCATGCGAGCCAGCACAATCGAACGACGCCCAAGGGCCAGTTCAGGATTCACCAAGGGGGAATAAATCGATGGAGCCGGAGGAAGACCGGCGATCAGCGCCGCTTCAGGAACCGTGAGTTCCTCAGGCTTTTTGGAGTAATAGATCCAAGCGGCATCAGCAACGCCGTAGGCACTTGAACCCAAATACACGTAATTGAGATATTGCTCAAGAATTTGTTGCTTGCTCAGCTGTCGCTCAAGCTTCAGTGCCAGCGCTGCTTCCTTCAGCTTGCGGGTCATGGTGCGGTCTTGACTGAGGAAGACCGTTCGCGCCAACTGCTGGGTGATTGTGCTGGCACCCTCGCGCACAGCACCCTCACGCAGGTTTGTCACCAACGCTCGCGCAACACCCCATCCATCCACGCCGTCATGCTCATAAAAGCGGCGATCTTCAGCAGCGATGAATGCTTGCTGGACCAGCAAAGGCATCTCTCCAGCCTTCACCTTTTCCCGTGTCGCTGGACCAAGTTTCTGAATCACTTGACCATTACTGGCCAGCAGCGTGATTGTTCCAGGGCGATTGAAATTAGAGATGCCACGGGCATCTGGCAGGGTGGAATCCACCAAGTCCGTCACGGCGCGCACACCCAATGCAGCGCCAACTCCAATGGCAGCGGCCGAACCAGCAATCAGGAACCAATGCAGGCGTGTGCGCTTCACATCACCTGAATCAGGGAGCTATGACCAACCGCCAAGGCGGTGACGAGCATGCCAAGCACAAGAAAAGGCTGAGCGCTGGCTTGATATTTCACGTCGTAAGTGACGGGGTCACGCAACAGCCAAATGTCTTGAAAAGTGATCTGAGGCACAATCAAAAGCACCAGCAGAACAGCGGCAAAATGCTGCCCGATCCCAATCAAAACCGCAACCATGGCGAGTTGAAACACATCAATCATCGCGGCACTAATCCAGCTGGCTCGTTCCACTCCAAACACAACAGGAAGCGATTGCAAACCAAGAGCACGATCTCCTTCGACACTCTTGAAGTCATTCACCACGGCAATTCCAAGACCCGCAAGGCTGTAGGCCAATGTGAGCAAGGCAGTCATCCAAGTCAGCTGACCGAATAAAGCCTGGCCGGCCCACCAAGGCAAAGCGATATAGCTAGCACCTAAGGCGTAGTTACCCAACCACCCGTTCTGTTTGAGCTTGAGCGGAGGTGCTGAGTAAATGAAGCTCACAAAAGAACCTCCAAGTGCCAAAAGAAACAGCACTGGTGTGTTGTGACCAGCCCAAACATCCAGGCCCCAGGCCACTGCAAGACCTGCGATCAGCAACACCCAGATCTGAAACTTCACCTGTAGAAGCGAGATTGCTCCAGAAGGAATCGGCCGATACGGCTCATTAATCGCGTCGATCTCGCGGTCGTAAAAGTCGTTGATGGTTTGGGTGTAACCAGCCAACAGAGGACCGCTCATCAACATGCAGGCAAACGCGGCGAGCACGTGATCAAGCTGCCACTGGTAATGACCGCTCGCAGCAGCTCCACAAACCACCCCCCAGATCAAAGGGATCCAGGTGACTGGCTTCATCAACTGCAGACGCAGCTTCCACAGATTGTTGGTGCCAGAGGCACCTTTCATGCCAAGCAGCTGGCGTGCGTCGCTCACTGGGTTTTGCCTCAGGCGGGGGCGATTTCGTCTTCGAAGAACCAGCAAGTCGAGCCATTGCTCAGTTCCACCACCACACCGATCCCTTGGCCATCAACGGTCCGGAATTCAGACACAGTGCCACTGGAATCGGACTTCAGCAGGTCAATCAAGGGCTGCGGAATGCGATCCCGCACGCGGGTAATCCGGATTTTGGATCCGACGGTGATCGAAGCAGCCTGGGACATGGCCTGCGAGGCTTGGAGAGTGGCGCAACCTTAACAGTCGCTTTTGCGCCGAACCGATGGTTGCCCTGCGTTTGATTCCATGCCTTGATGTCGCCCGCGGTCGGGTGGTCAAAGGCATCAATTTTGTTGGCCTTCGCGATGCTGGTGATCCGGTTGAGCTCGCTTGTCGCTACAGCAAAGCTGGTGCCGATGAATTGGTGTTTTTGGACATCGCCGCGAGTCATGAGGGACGCGGCACCTTGATTGACATGGTGTGTCGTACAGCTGAGTCGGTCACGATTCCATTTACGGTCGGTGGAGGAATTAGCTCGGTGGAAGGAATCACAGAGCTGCTGCGTGCAGGTGCCGACAAAGTGAGCCTGAATTCCTCGGCAGTGCGGCGGCCTGAGCTGGTGAGCGAAGGAGCTGATCGCTTCGGATGCCAATGCATCGTTGTTGCGATCGACGCCCGACGACGCGATGCCGGCGGTTGGGATGTTTATGTCAAAGGTGGGAGGGAGAACACTGGCTTAGATGCGGTGGCATGGGCTCGAACGGTGGCCGAACGAGGTGCAGGCGAGATCCTCCTGACCTCGATGGATGGCGATGGCACGCAAGCCGGCTATGACCTGGATTTAACCCGAGCGGTCGCAGAAGCGGTGCCTGTGCCCGTGATCGCCTCTGGTGGTGCCGGCACCATGGATCACATCGCTGCTGCTTTAGACACCAGTGCCAGTGGAGGACATGCTTCTGCAGCGTTGTTGGCCTCACTTCTGCACGATGGAGTGCTGACTGTGCAACAGATCAAAAGCAATTTATTGGCGCGGGGACTGCCAATCCGGCCCTAGCTTGTTGCGGGTGCTTTTGTAGGTCGTCGATGCCATTGGCGCATCCATTGCTTTCCCCCCCTTGGGCGGTTCCAGTGGGAGTCGTGACAGCAGTGTTGGTGATTGTGCTGGTGACATGGGCTCTTCAGTTATTGCAGGTTGCTTCTGAACAGCAGGAGTTCTCTTTAACGCTGGCTGGATGCATGGTGTGTTCCGCCGCGGTTGGACTCTTGACTGTGATGGTGATGGCTCTCAATGGAATTCCCCTGTGAAACCAGGAGACCCCGCCGCTGTTGAGCAGCTGTTCGACGCGGTCGCCCCTCGTTACGACCGTCTGAATGACCTTCTCAGTCTTGGATTGCACCGTCACTGGAAGCGTCAGCTGATTCATTGGATGCGACCAGCACCTGGTGAAACATGGCTTGATCTGTGCTGTGGAACCGGAGACCTGGCTCTCGCTCTGGCACGGGCTGTGCGTCCAGCTGGCCTAGTCATCGGCCTCGATGCGGCGGCACAACCGCTGGAACTAGCTCGACAACGCCATCAGCGCACACCATGGCTGTGCTTGGAATGGCTGCAGGGAGATGCCTTGGACACCGGCTTGGCCGATCACTGCCTCGATGGGGCCGTCATGGCATATGGCTTACGCAATTTGCGCGATCCGGCTGCGGGGCTGCTAGAGCTGAAGCGACTGCTCAAACCTGGTGCTAGAGCTGGCATTTTGGATTTCAACAAGCTGGATCCTGACGGGGCACCAGGACGCTTTCAGCGCTTTTACCTGCGAAAACTGGTGGTGCCGGTGGCAGCTTCCGCGGGGCTGCGAGAGCACTACGCCTACTTGGAAGCCAGTCTTCGAAAGTTCCCTGATGGCAAAGCGCAGGAACAATTAGCGCGACAGGCAGGATTCTCCATGGCATCCCACCGCCCACTGATGGCTGAACAAATGGGCGCGCTGCTGCTCAAGGCCTGAACGAGAGTGAATCTTCTCGCGCATCGCTTGCGGCAGAGGCCAGTGATGACCTAAAACCTAAAGGGAAGATTAAGAGATTCAGTGTTGTGGCTTTCCCTCTGCCAAAGCTGCTCCCCAGGATCGAAGAGCTTCTGCATGAGGTGCAATGGCTTGATGGCCTGATCTTGGTGACTGATTCCGAGAGAGCTTCCTTTGTTTCCTTCTCCCAAGTCGATCCCTTGCTGAGGCGTCTTCGCCAAAAACCAAAGGGACAAGAAGTCGCAGAAAAACTCTGTATGTCATTACTCGAATCCCATGGCAAAGGAGCTGCCAAACCGGTCTTGGTGTTTCAACGAGATGGAAGTTTCTGGCTGGGAATGATCGGACCGGCGGACAGCAATCCGCATCGCCATCATGCGATTGCCCATCTGCAACGCTGCCTTGCCCTCGGACATTGATCAGACAGACTCCTCATCAGCGCACTCGAACAAACAAACACACCAGTCGGGCGGGAAGACAATGATCCGCATCCATTCAAGGTCGTGATGCATCAACGATGTTGCGTTGCGCGATCCATCAACAACCCTTTACATCAGGCAAGAACTTCTCAAAAATCAGCGCAATCCAAATTGATCCCCACCAAAACCAATCTCGAAAGGCGATTAAGATTAAACATGGGGAATAAGAACCGAACTACGGGCTTGCCGTTCAATACATTTCATCTACATCCGGGCCTTCGCACACAGTGTTCCATCAACGTTGCAGCCTATTGACTCGTCGAGAAGCAGCAACAGCGCTGCCGACCTGACAAGACTTCATCAGTCGTCGTGATCAAGGAGAAAAAGCCTGGCTGAGGCAAACAATGCATCGAGCCATCAACCAGGTTCGTTTTTGATCTTCTCAGGTCAAATGAGATCGCACTGAAAAGATCAGGCCATACCACTCTCGGCAGCCACCATAAGATTGCGATAATCACTGAATTAACTGCGTTTCAATGTCTCCAAGCCAAAAAGAAATCCTTGCTGCTTCCGCTGGATGGGTTGCAGCCATTCTCAATGTCATTCCGGGACTCGGTGCTGGTTACCTCTATCAACGGCGCTGGAAGGCCTATTGGATCACGTCTGCGATTGCTACAGCTTGGTTCGCAGCTGGAGCAGTGCTGGGCCAAGATGTCGAAGGTCAGCAAGACATACAAAATCAACTAATTGGCCTTGCTGGTCTCTTGGGCTTAGCGATTGTCACATCAATCGAGGCAGGACTTGCCGTCAAACAATCACGTCAGTAATTCTTTGTTCAAGCAACATACATCCAGGCGAAAGAGAGCTCCCAACACTCACTCAACAACGCCATCTGTTAGGAGCAGACAATCTCCGCAGATCACAATTTCATACGCAATGACAATCAACATCTGAGGTTCATCAACGATGATTGCCACGTTGAGCGTGCTATCGGTTTGAGGCCAGAGAATCAAGGCATCGAAAGACATGTTCTGAGTTGAATCACCTCTCAACTCAACGCTTTCGCATGGATCTGATCGGCAACCATGTATCACTCAACCAATACAATTAAGACTATTTAACCTCAAAGGCATTGCTTTCTCTTCAAGAAACTGAATAGCTGAATCAAGACATCTTCTTGCAATAAATCAACAGCGCAGAGGTCTTATCACACACAATATGTTCACAAGAACCAGCGAGCAATAGCAACGATCATTCAAAACGCGATCATTTCAGAAGGTCAACACCACATCGAAGCTTGCCCAACCATCAGACCCAAAAACGTTATGCGAACCCAATCCGAACATGAGAGACCAACAGCTCGCCCAAAAAGAAAACGATCAAACCATCTATTTCCACAGTTGCTGCTTGGCTTTTGATAGTATAATCAAGAAAAAGAGACTCTGTATGGACCCACAACTTGCTGCCTTTGTCAAAAAAGTTTCTGCAGACGATGCTCTAAAAGAAAAGGTCAAATCCATTACTTCGATTGATGGCTTGATCACACTCATGAAAGACAATGGCTTCACAATTGAAGCAGAAATATTCGAAGACGAAGAGTTACACGCTAACGATCTCAAACAGATTGTTGGTGGTATCAAAGCTTGGGCGAAAAATGGAGCTGATATGCTAAAACCATTTGCGATTGAACTTGGTGTCGCCGGAGGCGAACCATGGCAAACTCGCCATCATCATTAAACATGATCAATGCACATAGAAGCTTGTTTAGCGGCGACCAAACATCCATATCATTGAAAATCGATGTTTGATACCAATTAGTTTTGACATGGTCAACAATTGCCTCGGACCAGGGGATTACCTCCCCCCAACAATTCTAAAAGGCAAAAGAAAAAATCTAAGGCTAAGTAGGCTGGCCTCTACATCCTTCAAAATCATCACACTTGAGCAAAAAACATCGATCACAAGCGAAGATATAAATGCCATTAATAAAGCTACGACCAATATTATCATTATTTCAGACAAAGAGCAGGGTTTTGACGGCCATATATGTGACTGTGCTTACTACTTGGAAGCATTCTCAAATGTCTTTCAATTTTCGCAAAAATCTGCTCTTCATTTAATTGATGTTGATTACAACCTGAAAGTAGCCTCTGTTCATAGTTTCCAGACCATGCAAGCGCTTCTCAGTAGTGACCAACTCAATGCCACGATCCCACATAAAAGCTTAACAGCACCACTTTCAATCATACCAATGGCTTTACCAGCAGAAACAGCAGACGCACTGATTCAATCAGGACACTTCAATGACAGCCAACGAGAAATCTACCGATCAGTACATAAGTCTCGCAGCCATATAACCTGTGATCAAAGCAAATGCACATCTATTGACCAGATCCTGTCAAAAACTGTTATTCCCGAGGTAGAAAAGGCATTTTCATGTCGAATTGAATGTCGCGAGCCCTACAAGATCTGCTCTTACAGTGAAACTTCTAGAGACTTCCTGTCCGAACATCGCGATTCGGATCCCCCCTATTCACATCGCAAGTTTGGACTATCCATTGCGCTCAATAGCGACTATGAGGGTGGCGAATTAATTTTCCCTGAATATGGTCAATCTCGACTCAAAATCCCTAAAATTACGGCTGTTGTTTTTTCTGGGAATCTCCTACATGCAGTCAATCCCGTCACAAAAGGGATACGCTGGTCACTGATTTCTTTTTTGTTCAACCGTTCAGACCAAAGGCCAGAACTCGACTATTCCGACTGCAATATCTTGCGAAATAATCCTTTCAAAAAGATCTCAAGCCTGTCCTAATCTTTAATCAATCTTAGCCATTCATGCGACAACTTCGAATCACAAGTCTAAATAAAATTTAGCGATAACGACTATCGACAAAGCACAACCCTTGAATCCAGGAGCGCTCCGACGCGAAGGTTAGAGATTCAAGGAGCTCGAAACAATCGGGCGATTGAGACAGCAATCAATCAAGACGATCCCAATTTCTCAAATCCTCCTGGAACAAGGCCTGTTTTACATAACAATTTTGCAGCATAATTTATTTCAACGCAACTCGCAACTCCAAGTTCAAATACGACAGACTCATTCAGCCGGAGATTACAGCATGATTAAAACAACACAATCAACTATTCCAACGCCACCGACTTCGAGCGGAATAGAAAATAACAAGCATTATACCATCAAATTAATATCTACAGATTAGGCTCCATTCTGATTCAACGCTTATAAAGAGAAGAGGAGCCTGTTTAAAGCGCATGAGCCGATTTGCTTCTTGCACAATGCAAACCAATCCCCCCCCCAGCAAACAATATTCAACATCAAAGGATCGACCAACAATGGCAGCACTCTCAATAAAAAAATCATTTTGGATTTCTTTCATCAAGATTTTTATCGTTTAAGCCCTGGAGTGAGGAAGAGATGGAGGGAAAATCGCTGTTCTTTTCTGATCTAAGTGATTCTTCCGTTTTCCCCTTCGTTCCAATTGAGCCTCTGCTAGGGAAGTGATGCGATCATCAACATCCCTACGAATAGAGCCATGACCCGTACCGATACATGCCAGCCCTAATAGTGCAATCCCTAAACCTAATTTCAGCCCACCTATAGATCGTAACTGCAACGCCATCAAAGACGTTTCTTCGGCCCAGCTAGAGCTATTGCTTGAGCGTGCTCCAATTTCACCAGGAGCACCCCAAATCACGACAGCCGCTCCCGCCGCCAGTCCAAGGCGACTCCATTGTCCAATTTTCATGTGAGATTTGCATTGTGAGGCTCTCGCCCCGTCAACACACCATCACAAATCTCTCCACAGATCACATCCCCCTTTCAGGTGAGCTTCGCTTGCTTGCTCTCACCCAAAAGCACTAGTTGTCTGCCTCGCAGGTAGGACGGAGCTCAATTGAGCGGCAATGCAAGCAAATGAATTCCACGCTCGACAAGTTTCAAACCAGCACCTAAATCTCAACAGCCTTCAACCTCAGCCAGGCAATCAACATGTCGTCACGCAAGAAGACTCTTATGATCGAATCAAGCGATATATCAATTGACTGAAGAAAGAAGCAATAGCAGATCTCTCATCGCTGAACAGGCCCAAATCGACGAGGAATACTGATTAAGTACGAAAAGAGCAGAACAATCAGCAGGCGTCAAAAATCAGGTTACTATAGTTAAAAAACGCACTGTAGTTTAATCGTTTAATTCCTGCCTTTCAACTGTGCTTTGATCCAACTTATTTCAAAAGACTTAGACCTACACAAATAAAACTTTCCGTCCAGCTTGGCTGTTGATTTGCAAAACACCCATACTGCTAAGGACAAACATCTAAAAGACCATTCTCCATCTCTGGCGAGGTGGATCAACCTGTTTATACAGCCAAAACGAACACCTCACTTCAGCGCGTTCCATCAGCATCGGAGTTCTTAGCCGGCTGGATTGATTTGGTCTTTCCGTGCAGGCCGATCTAAACCGTAGGGACGGCACGATGTCACTGAAAACCTTGGCCGGCTCGTTCCGAACGGAAAGAAGTAAACCCAATGACGACGAACCCAGCTGCGCACGACGCCATAGCCAGCAACCTCAGACTTCAATGCCCAGCACTCGCGAACAAAACCTATTTCAACTACGGCGGTCAAGGCCCCTTGCCGACGCCAGCGCTGGAGGCAATTCATGCCAGCTGGCAGCGCATCCAACAACTCGGCCCCTTCACGGGGGACGTTTGGCCCTTCATCGCGGCCGAGGTCAACAGCACGCGTCGTGTGCTGGCAGAGCTTTGCGGCGTGCCGCCCCATCGGCTGGCCCTCAGTGAAAACGTCACCAGCGGCTGCGTGCTGCCGCTTTGGGGACTCCCCTTTGACAACGGGGATGAGCTGCTGATCAGCGACTGCGAGCATCCAGGCGTAGTCGCCGCCTGTGTGGAACTGGCGCGGCGCTACGGGTTGAGTCTGAACACCTTGCCGGTGAAGCACCTGCGCGGGACAGCGGCAACCACGGACCAAGCCGTGCTTGAAGGTTTGGATCAGACCCTCACAGCGCAAACCCGACTGGTGGTGTTGTCCCATGTGCTGTGGAACACGGGGCAAATCATGCCGATTGCTGCCGTCGCAGACCGACTTCAGCAGCACCCACAGCACCCTTATTTGTTGGTGGATGCTGCCCAAAGCTTTGCGCAGATCCCTGTGCAGCAAGCCGCTGCCGCAGCAGACATCTACGCTTTTACGGGACACAAATGGGCTTGTGGTCCGGAAGGGCTTGGCGGTGTTGCCCTGTCGGAACGCGTGGTTCAACAGGCCAGTCCGACCGTGATTGGTTGGCGCAGCCTCAAGGATGAAAGCCGGGCTGATCTGAGCGCAGTTGACCCCTTCCATCACGACAGCCGTCGATTCGAGGTGGCCACCAGTTGCGTGCCGCTGATGGCAGGCCTGAGAACATCCCTCGAACTTTTGGAACAAGAGGGATCAGTTGACGAGCGATGGGAACGCATCCGCGTTCTCAGTGGTGCGCTGTGGCAAAGACTTCAACAAACTGATGGACTCAATCCTCTTTTGGAGGTTCCACCCGCAACCGGTCTGGTCAGTCTGCAGAGGGAGGCAAGAACAAAGCCGGCTGAGGACGTGCAGAGGCTCGGGGAGAAGGGACTCTGGATTCGTGATCTCGCTGATCCAATTTGCTTGCGGGCTTGCACACACATCATGACCACAGACGAAGAAATCAACTCATTGCATGCAGCTCTCAGCCTTTAACAGCGTCATCAATCGTGCCTTCTCTAGCGTCGAGCTGTATCGCGAGCGGGTGCTTGGCATCAGGTGATGTTCCTGGGTAAAGCGTGGTGGATGGGAAGGCGAAATCACCACCAGCATCTTTGACAATTTTGCTGATTTTTAAAAAAACATCCTGCTGGGCAGCCAACCACTGGCGCCAATCTGATGTTTTGGTAAAGGCGTAAACAAGAACATTAATTGACGAGCTATCCCATTGATTAAAATTAACAACAACAGCTTTAGAGTGATCAATACTTTCATGCGCGTCCAGCATTTCCTGTATCCCCGAAACGATAGGACTCACACGCTCAAGGTCCTCATAGCGCAAGCCAATCTCTGCCATGATTCTTCGACAATACATTCGTCCAGGATTTTCAATTGGCGTGGTTGCAAAAACAGAATTTGGGATATATAAAGGCCTTTGATCAAAGGTACAAATTCTCGTGTGATACCAACCAATCCGCTCAACTGTGCCCTGAAAAGTTGACACATTAATCCAGTCCCCTTCGGCGAAGGGCCTGTTAAAAAACAACATCAATCCAGACAGAAAATTCTGAGAGATTTGTTGCGTGCCAAAGCCAATACCAATCCCAGCTCCACCGAGTGCAGCACCCACGGCAGTGGGTGATAGCCCCATGGCGATACTGATCGCTGCCAGAGTAATCACCGCGACAGAAATCGTATAAACACGATCAAACAAAGAAATCATCATCGCCCGTTCTCGTCCGTCTTCGACCTCCGCACTCAACCAACGATTAAACGTTGCCGAATGCAAAAGTTTTAATCCAGCCATCAACAGGGCTCGACCAATTACGAAAATGACAATTGAGCTGGTTACTCTTATGACCTCAACATCATTTAGTGC
The DNA here is from genome assembly GCA_002701545.1 of Blastopirellula sp. Taxonomy (GTDB): domain Bacteria; phylum Planctomycetota; class Planctomycetia; order Pirellulales; family Pirellulaceae. The sequence continues at coordinate 16,872 of NZVR01000018.1, forward strand.
AGCCAAGTTCTTGGCCATCAGGCCAAGAAGCCAACCCATATACAACGCAACTGCGAAACCAAGAATGAGAGGCCGTCTTAACCCTTTCACCAGCAGACTCATGGCCGGGCTTCCATATCGATCCGACAGCTTGAGAATCAGCCACAGAACAACAAGGGCGATCGTGCCGACCAAAAGGCCTTCAGGCGTCTGAAAAAAGTGGACATCCTTGAATAGATTGGCCCGGTTCACATCAGTCATGACAGTTCAGCCGTCTTGTTGTTGTGATTGTCTTTGAAGAAGCGTGATATCCGTTGCATTGCACGAACCATGTTGCATTCAAATTTGCATTCGTAAACGCAGAGCCTTTTCAGCTTCCTCGCGGTCATCAAAATGCACCTTTTCGGTGCCGAGAATTTGATAATCCTCATGGCCTTTCCCCGCCACCAAAACAAGGTCATCAGGCTGAGCCGATGCAATGGCCAAGGCGATGGCCTGGGCTCGATCCTCCACAATCTCGTGATCCATTCCAGGCGGGAGTCCCGCGACCACATCGCTCAAGATTCTGGAAGGATCTTCTGTACGTGGATTATCCGAGGTGACCACAACACGGTCGGCCAATCGCGCCGCAATTGAGGCCATTTGAGGGCGCTTGCCACGATCCCGATCCCCCCCACAGCCAAACACGCAAATCAAGCGTCCCGTTGTGAACGGTCGTGATGCCGCCAGGGCGTTCTCCAATCCATCAGGAGTATGGGCGTAATCCACCAAAACAGCGGGAAGAGAATCGGTCTCAATCCCCTCCAACCTGATTCGCTCCATCCGACCCGGCACACCGCGGAAACGAGCGATCGCCTCCAGCAGCGGAGGCAGCGACAGATCCCTCTGCTGCAAAACCCCCACCGCCTGCAGCAAATTCATCAGATTGAAACGTCCGAGCAATGGTGATGTGAACCGTCCATCACCCAGAGGAGTGATCAATCGACCCCTGACGCCTCCGGCCGACATCTGCAGATCCTCCACCCGCAGCTCCGCCGTCGGATCACTCAGGGAACTGCGCCAGCAAGCCGGACCCAGTCGTTCGGCCAAGCGAGCACCCCAGGGATCATCACTGTTGACCACCGCATTCGGTTGACCGGTGACGGACAACAAAGGAGGCGAGAACAGGGTGGCTTTGGCCTCGAAGTACTCCTCCATCGACGCGTGATAGTCGAGGTGATCCTGGGTGAGGTTGGTGAACACAGCACCAGCAAAGGCGCAGCCGGCAACACGATGCTGCGCCAGGGCATGGGAGCTCACTTCCATCGCAGCAA
>NZVR01000019.1 GCA_002701545.1 Blastopirellula sp.
CTGGTGGCCCAACTCACCCCGAAACAGCGCGAAGACCGTGTCCGGTTGTATCGACAGATCAATCAGGCGCAAGCGACGCTGGATGGCAGTAAGCGTGCCAAGCTGTGGACGGTCACACCGATTCGTGCTGCCACCGTCAAAGTGCTTGGTCGAGGCGATGTGCGGAAGGAAGGGGATGTCGTGACGCCACGTGGCTTGTCCGCGATTCAGACCGTGAAAGCGGACTTTGGGTTGGGGCCGGATTCCGCTGATCGCGACCGGCGATTGAAACTGGCCCAATGGATCACCGACCCGCAGAATCCACTCTTCTCGCGAGTGATTGTGAACCGTGTCTGGCACTACCACTTTGGGGCAGGGATCGTCTCCACGCCCAACGACTTTGGTTTCAATGGAGGCAAACCGACCCACCCGCTGCTGCTGGACTGGTTAGCCGCTGACTTGCAAGCGAACGGCTGGAGCCTCAAGCACCTGCATCGTTTGATTGTGACATCAGCGACCTACCGTCAGGCGTCCAAAATGAACCCCCAAGCGGCCGCGGTGGATGCGGATAATCGCTTGTTGTGGCGGAAGAGCCCGACGCGTTTGGAAGGTGAAGCGCTGCGTGATTCCATGTTGGCCATTGCGGGCAAGTTGGACGCCACGATTGGCGGTAAGGGCTATCGGGACATGCGCGAGTACAAATTCAAGGGCAGTCATTTTTACGATCCCATTCCGCAGACTCAAGCTGAACAGTTCCGCAGGACCATCTACCGGTTCAGTCCGCGGGGTGCCAAACGCACGATGCTCGATACCTTTGATTGCCCAGATCCATCGGCGCTCACTCCCAAGCGTGCCGAAACAACGACGCCACTGCAGTCGCTGGCGTTGATGAACAATGATTTCGTGTTGCTGATGGCGGATGCCGTGGCCGCGCGGCTAGAGAGGAACCACACCGCAGCGGATGCTCAGGTGCGGCAGCTGATTCGGTTGGCCTACGGCAGGGAAGCGGACCGTCAAGATATCGGCTTGGCAATACCTTTTATTCAAGAACACGGACTGGCCGCTTATTGCCGGGTGGTCTTTAACAGTAACGAGTTGCTCTATGTCAGGTGACCGTATGTCAGCAAATAGCAAGCTGGGAGTTTCACGGCGCGAATTGCTCGCCTTCGGAGCCTACGGGCTGACGGGAGCGGCGTTATCGAGTCTGGTTGCGGGATCTGCCGATGCCAAGTCTCCTCAGCCTCACTTTGAGCCGAAAGCCAAACGCGTCATTCACATCTGCTTGATGGGTGGCATGAGCCATTTGGATAGCTTTGACTACAGTCCTGAGCTGGAAAAGTTGCACGGCAAAGAGCTGCAGTATGAAGAGCGGCCGGCGACTTTCTTTAACAGGATTGGGCTGATCCGCAAAAATGATTGGGCCTTCAAGCAACGTGGTGACAGCGGCTTGTGGGTATCCGATCTGTTTCCCCATTTGGCCACTGTGGCCGATGAGTTGACGGTGATCAAATCGATGGTGGGGGACTCCGCGAATCACACGCCAGCCACCTTCCAGCAAAACACAGGGTTTCAGCTGAACGGTTTCCCCGTCATGGGCTCCTGGATTTCTTACGGATTGGGGGCTGAGACGGAAGACTTGCCGACGTATGTCGTCTTGCCTGACGCCCGTGGCTATCCGGCCGGCGGCACGATCAACTGGTCCAATGGGTTCTTGCCGTCCGTGCATCAGGGCGTTGCTTTCAATAGCCAGGGTACGCCGATCCCGGACTTGTTTCCGCCCGCTGCCATTGCCCCCGGGACAGATGTGGCGAGTCGGAAGTTACTGGACCAGATGAATCAGAATGATCTCACACGCAACGGGGCGGAAGATGCGCTGTTGGCGCGAATTCGTAGTCACGAACTGGCCGCGCGAATGCAACTCACCGTGCCGGAGGTTGCCGGTTTGGGCAGCGAAACCGCAGCGACGAAAGAGATGTATGGGCTGAATCGCGAGCCGACGGCGGACTTTGGCAAGAACTGCCTCTTGTCACGACGCCTGCTGGAGAAAGGTGTACGTTTCGTGCAGATCATTTCCGGCGGATCGTTCGGCAGCCCGCGCATCAATTGGGACGGGCATGAAGACATGGTGAAAAATCATAATCGCGAAGCAATGCGTATTGATCAGCCGGTGGCGGCATTGATCAAAGATCTCAAGCAACGCAGTATGCTCGACGACACCCTGATTCTTTTCACCACGGAGTTTGGTCGCACGCCCTATACCCAGGCGGGTGACGGGGTGTTGGGAAAGGGCCGTGATCACAATATGTACGGCTTTTCCGTATTCATGGCCGGAGCTGGATTGAAACGTGGCTTTGCCTACGGCGAAACCGATGAAATTGGCTGGAAGTCCGTTCAGGATCCGGCGCACTGGTACGATTTCCACGCCACCGTGCTGCATCTTTTGGGAATGGATCACGAGCGTCTGACGTTCTACCACAACGGCATCGAACGGCGTCTGACGAACGTACATGGAAACGTGATCAACGGGGTTCTGGCGTGACGGCCGGTGGAAGTTTGGGGTGAGCGTCTTTGCCCGTTGCTGGCGTGCGCTGCGAGGCAGGCTGGGGCGTGGACGCATCGGTTACCGCTCGGACGGCCATCGCCAGCATGGACTCCAGCCCGTCCGTCGACTCGGGGTGAGGGCTGATCGAGATGACGCGGCCTTTTCCAAATTCGCCACGCACAATCGCGGGTGTGTCAATCATGGTCCCTTTTTGTGGCGGGTGGAGTACTTTTTCCGAGCGGAACCAGGCCAGCACGGTGTACGGTTTCAAGTCAGGAGATTGCTTGGGAGAAACAATCGGGCCATTTTGATAGCGGACCGCAACATTCTCGGCAATGTTTGGGAAGAGTTGTTGACCCTCTTTGGTCAGTTGCATTTTTTGGCTACTGGACTTGCCGCGATACCACATGCTTTTCAGGCCTTGGCCTGGCACCTCGCGTTTTCCGGTGAGCACATGTGTGTCGATCAGATTCAGGCTCCAGGAATAATGTGCGGAACAGAGAAACGCTCCGGCGCAGACGCCGATGTATCCGCCGCCTTCATTGACAAATTGCTTTACCGCTGCTGCACCTGGCTTACCGATCGTGGCGGCTTCTTTGGATCCGCTGCCCCCGCCAAAGACAACCACGTCGAACTGAGAGAGTACATTGGGGCGGAGGTCGTCGGCGTCGAGATGGGCAACGGTCATATCGGAAGCACCATCAAAGACGTGGGTCAGGCTGTTCACGCCGCGGTCGGACCCACCTTCGTCATCGTACAGGGCGACAAAGGTGTGACCCTGCCGCTTGTCTGCTGGGGGTGTCAGAACATCGGCGCAGTCTGCGGAGATCATGCCCAGCTGACGCAAGGCCGCACTCATCATCGCGCGGTGCTGCCGCGTGCGCACGGGAAGCCGCTGGCGTTGATGGGTTGTTTCAACAATCATCGCTTTCTTGCTGAGGACGTTGATGGCGGCAGCTGCCAGAGATGTCTTGACGGGGCCTCGTTTCAGGAGGTTGAATTTTCTGCCGGGATCGCTGACGAGATGGTTCGCCGCTGCCAGCATTTTTTCGGTGAGCGGGTCAATGTTTTGAGTTTGATCGTAAATGATCGTCGATCCGACCGATTTCTTTTTTCCAGGTGGCGGTTGATGCGAGATGTTAAATTCGTAGCCCTCGTGTAGATCGAACAACCAATCGGGATCTTGTTTGACGACCAAGTTCCATAGTGCGGTTGCGATCTCACCTCGTGGTTCATCGGCAATGCCTGTATACGGAAAGTTGCGATTCAGATCCTTCTGTACTTCCGGTGCCTCGGGGATGTAACGCGTGTCGGCGGTGAGTCCGGCGGTGTTGACCCTGGGAATGACGATCAACGTTCCTCGGACAATCGGCCAGTGTCGGATTTGTTCTGCCGCCCGAGCACCGGCCGGTTCATTACCGTGCAGGCCACCGGTGATCACGACGGTCGGTCCATCCACACCGGAGTCGTTGACGTAGACGGGCGTTTGCCATGGTTTCCCTTCGCCCAGGAGCAAAGCTGCTGGCTGCTGAGCCAGCAGCGGCCCATCAGAAAACAACAGGGTGATTGCGGCAAGAAGAACTGCAAACTGGGTGTTCATGCGTGCCATTTTCTGACGCCTCTTGTGGTTACTGTCGGGTGGTGGCGAAGAGTTCTGCTTCAATATTCGCGAAGGCCTTGAACTCCAGGGCATTTCCGCTGGGGTCTTCAAAGAACATCGTGTACTGTTCTCCGGGGAGTCCTTCAAAGCGAACATAAGGTGCGATGATAAAATCGTCGACGAAGGTTTGAACGCGTTCGGAGAGTTGCTTCCAGGTATCGACTTCGAGTATCACGCCAAAGTGCGGGACCGGTACGGCTTGCGCATCGACCGGATTGCGATGGTTGACGACTTTGCCTGAGGGGCCCAGGTGGGGATTGAGGTGCGTCACTACCTGATGACCAAACATGTTCCAGTCGACCCAATGGGTGTCGCTGCGGCCTTCCGTGAGTCCCATCTTCACACCGTAGAATTCGCGAGCTTCGGCAATGTCGCGAACTTGAATCGCTAAATGAAAAGGGGTAAGCATGCAATGACCTTATGCGATCGCGGTGGCAATTTGAAGGATTGGAACATAGAGTTATCGATAATCCGCGATAGTTCAAGCTGCCCCGATGAGATTTCGCGAACCGTCACGCCGGGGGGAACCTTGGTTTGACGGCTCGCAGGGCCAGCGCAAGGTCAGCGGAGTTTTCCGGCAGAGCGAATTCTGCTGAAGCAAGTCACAGCTTGGCAAACGCTTGAGCTCGCAGATGACGCAGACGAACGACGGCTGGCAGGCGGCCCGTTAAACGGAGTCGCCGTTTTCCTGGAAACGCCGGGTGCTGCGCACCGTTGCGTGATAGGTAGCCTGCGGTTCCCGCGGGTTTGAACGGATGTTGAGTACAAACGTCGGGTGTCTGCGTTCTAATACCGTTGTCGTATTGTTTGTCCGCTGGGAGTAGTGAAACGCGCCAAATTTGAACTCCGCAATCACGTGAGATACTCTTGAATGACCCGTCGGCGATGGTAACTGCAGCGTTGTGGTCGTTGAGGCTGGCGGTTGCACCGGCAGAACCTGCGTTGCCAATGGTCATGTCAAGCGACACGGTGCTGCTACGCATTGGAGCGACGGCAATCGAAAAACGGGTAGATTTCATGGTGAAATTCAACCCATCACGCGGGGCATCGTCGGGCGCGCGGTGAAGCACGCCCTGCAAAATGATCGCCCTCTCAACCCTCGAGATGTTTCCATGCCTCACAGAAGATTTGTCACCTGGTCTTTGGCAAGTTGTATCGCCCTGACTTTCCTGCCTGCAGCGTCTGCCGAAGAAGCTTACCAAGTGACGGAAAAGGCCTGGAAAGCGTTCGGGCAAAAAAATTGGGACGTGGTAGTCCAATTGGCAGATCGGGCTGTGAAAAATTGGGGTGGGAAAGCGAGCAACATGAATCGGGAACTTGAAGCGTTGCCCAAAGGGGACGCCGCCAAAAAGTTCGCGAACCTCAATGAAGTGGGGACTTGCTTGTGGCTCAAGGGCGAGGCCTTGCGTCAAAAAGGAGATCCGACCGCGGCGATGGTCACCTACAAAACGTTGATCGCACACTACGAGTATGCTCAGGCTTGGGACAAAAAAGGTTGGTGGTGGCAACCCGCCGATGCTGCTCGTAAACAGCTGGCCAAGTTTCAAGCGGCGGGCATCAATATCTCGGCCAAGCTCGCGGAGCCCCCCCCTGTTAAAACGCCGTCAGCCCCAGGCGGTCCCGCTGATGAGGCTTACCAAGTGACCGCCAAGGCGTGGGCGGCGTTCGCGAAGAAAGACTGGGCAGGAGTCGTTCGTCAAGCGGATCGAGCTGTCAAAGTCTGGGGGCAGAAGGCGAAGCAGATCAACAGCAGCTTGGAATCGTATCCCAAAGGGGATGAGGTCAAGAAGCTCGCCAACCTAAACGAAGTCGGCACTTGCCTCTGGATTAAAGCCGAGGCGTTACGGATCAAAGGCGATAAAACGCTGGCCGTAACCACCTACAAACAGCTGGTTCGTGATTACAAGTACGCCCAATGTTGGGACTCGCAAGGTTGGTGGTGGCGGCCTGCCGAAGCGGCGACGATAAAAATTGACGAGCTGGAAGGACGCGGTACGAAAGGAATCGACACGCCACCACTCAAAACTTCGCTCAGGCTTCCTGGCAAAAAAGGGATCTGCTTCACGCTTCGCGAGTTGGGAGAGAACGGATCTTGGAAAGAGAACCTGCCACGCATTCAAGCCGTGGATGCGTCTTGGAATTACTCCTGGGGCGCGCAACGCGTGGACGCCCAGCCCGCTCAGATGGAATTCCTGCCAATGGCCTGGGGGGCGTGGAAGACGGAAGATCTCCAAAACAGCTTAGCCAAACAGGTTGTGCCGCAAATTCAAGCAGGCAAGGTCAAGCGGTTTTTAGGTTTCAACGAACCGGATAAACGCGAGCAAGCGAACATGCCTTATATGGAGGCAATCAAGTACTGGCCTGTGCTCGAATCACTCAATGTCCCGCTTTGCAGCCCAGCCTGCGCCAACCCCGAAGGAATCGACGACGACAGCGTGCAGGGTGTCACGGGGACCTGGATGCGGGACTTTATGCAGGAAGCGGACCGACGGAAATATCGCATCGACTATATCGGCGTGCATTGGTACGGCAGTCCCGACCCCGCATCGTTTAAAGCCAAGATGATGCGGATTTATGAAAAATACGGAAGACGGCCGTTGCTCATTACCGAGTTTGCGCCGGCCGATTGGCAAGCGAAAACGCCCGCGGATAATCGACACTCACCCGAAGCCGTACTGGAATTCATGAAAGAAACGTTGCCCTGGATCGAAGCGCAAAATTGGATTGCGGGGTACGCTTGGTTTTCGTTCGAATCGCATCAACCTGAGGGAACCAGTTCGGCTTTGTTTGACAAGCAGGGAAAGCTGACCGCCTGTGGCCGATACTACGCCAGTGTCACCACGAAAAAACCGCAGGGCGATCAGAGCATTCGCTGAGACACCGGTGTTTGCAAGTCGTTGTGGCCGGATGTGCTGAGCATGATTGCATGTGACCACGGAGGAGCGGGTGCCGGACCTCTGGCTGCCGCTGCTGGCCGCTTGCGAACCTGCGATTGTCTAAAAGATGTCCTTCGTGATGGACGCGATGCGTCGTAGTTCTCCTCGTATTTCAAGTTGTCGTCGATGCGCTCGCAGCAAACTCGACCACATCTTGCACGACTGGACCGGACATCGACGCAGTGTTCTGTCTCGGCGATTGGAAGAACAGGTTGGGGCTTAAAGCCACGTCCCGAGTCCGATGACTGATGCCAAAAAAGGTCGGGTGACCCCCTCCGCTTGGTCAACGGCGGACCCGTTGTGCCTGGTGACCAAGCAAAGCCATCAAATGCGCCTCATTCCACCACGCAATTGATGACCCACAGACGGCGGTTGGAATGGTTGTCTGTGTTGTTGGTTTTTACCAGCAGTTCGTTGCTTCCCTGCTTCAGGTTGACTGGGATTTTCGCCGTCTCAAGCCCTTTGTCATGGCGGAGCGTAGCGACTTTCTCGCCGTTGAGCCACACGATCGCCCAATCGTCGACTGCGAGTCGGATGATTGCCTTGCGTGCCGTTTCGCTTTCAATGTTCGTGCGGGCATAAGCACAGCGTCCCAGTTGAACAAAGGGAGTGCCTCCGGAGCCATCCTTGGTCCGATCAAAAAATAGGTTCTGCAAGTCGATCCAGCCATGATCGCTCTTCAATGTCCACTTGGGTTCGCCGAATGCCTTATCTCTTTGGGGCCACTCGCTGACAGGAACGCCTTCGCGATACTCTGCCTTTTTGAATTGTTCCCAGTTTGAATCATAGAAATACAAGCCCGTAATTTCCCATTGAGCAGGAGACACGATCTTGGGGGCTGTCGTTCCAACTCGCTTGTAATAGTAGACGACCGATTCCATGTCGTCCCCGCGAGATCCAGAGCGAAACGAGACGGAGTTGCGAAACGCAATCGGATCGGGTCCGAAGAATCGCAGGAAGGTTCCATCTTGGTCATTCCGGCCACGATTGTCATGCCAGGGACAACTGAGCCACCGCGTTTGTTGATTTCTGAACCCCCAAGTGAATCCGAAGTCGTCTTCCACATTGTGCCCGCGGATTTCATGCGGATCGGATTCGCCGTCGAGTAAAATGGTCATCCCACCGGTATGGAAAACCATGTCCTTTTTGTTGCGTTGGATGTAGCCCATGGCGACGCCGGCAAGGAATCCATCTCCGCCAATGTCGGCCAGTTTCACGTAGCCGCCACGGGGCGGAGCCGGCTTGAACATGGTGTATGCCGTATGGAAGCGAAACGGAGTGAGTACCGTACCCTCGTCATATTGATGCCAGTCGACCATCGAGTCAGCGGCCAATCCATATTCAGCGTGAATCTTAATGACACAAGATTTCTGGAAAGGGATGGGCAGATACGAGTTATAGCCGGGGAGCACGGTAACGGCGGATGAATGGACGAAGTGTTCGTCCCGATTGTGCATGATTCCGAAAAACGCGTTCAGCGGCAAATTCACTTGTGATTCCTTCGCGCCATCAACGTTGATTTCCAAACGCACGTCCTTGCCCGCGAGAAACCAGAGATGCCTGACGCAGCCAGGTCCCTTCAGGTCAGCGACAACATAAGGCGGTCCACCCTTGGGGACACCATGTTCACGTTTTGATTTGAACCGTGTCGGCAGGGCGATCATCGGAACGGCGGGATCTTGGAATGTCTGCGGTACGACCGCAGTCGGAGTGTTCGCATTCTGAGCTTGCGTCTCTGGCGAGGACCAACTGAAGACGATGCTCAATGCCAGGGTACGGATCAGATAACGCATGCTATTCTCCTGCTAGTCTTTATGAATCGGAAACTCAAATCACCTGCCTACGTCGTCAGCAATCGGTAGTGTAGTCCATCGTCGCGACGTCATGGTTTCCCAGTCGAAATGGTGAGACGTCAGGTCGACGCGGTGCAGGCCGGCGTGTCAGGACGCCCGTTAGGATGCGCCAAGCCGCTGGGGTACCACTGCGGAGAAGAAACAGGGACGGGGGGCGATGCTGAAAGGACTCCCATCCCCTTGGATTTCTGCATTGAGTACGAGTCCTCTACGGCTCGGCGAGTCGTACACTCGTCCAACCGAGGTCGCGTTGCGCCAGGTGCATTCGCCTGCTTGAAACTAACGCACGAGATAGCAGAGGCTGGTATGTTGCTTCCCAGCCGATGTGCGGGCGATGTGCGGGCGATGTGCGGGTACCCGGTGTTTGTGTTCGCACCGGGGCGCCGCTTGCGCTCGATCAGCGCAGGATGGTGTCGATGAATCCGGCCAAATCCTCCACCGAGAGGTCGCCGGAGCGGTCCTTGTCTGCCCTCTTAAAAAACGTATCCAGGTGAGCGGTGGAGCCCAGGAATGTCACGAATTCCTGCTTGCTGAGGACGCCATCGGAATTGGCATCGGATTCTGCGTGCCATTCGGCGGGAGTCTTCCGGGAGATGCGCCACCACTTGATGCCCTCGAGTTTGGGTCCGAATTCCTTCAGATTCAGGGTGCCGGACTTGTCCTTGTCCGATTTCAGGAACCCGACGGGGCCGTGCTTGGGTGAACGGTAAATGGCGGTGGCGTACTCGACGTAGGAAAGCTCGCCGTCGCCATTGCTGTCGGCCATTTTGTGCAACTCAGCGGGAGTCATCGTGAGCATCTTCGCACTGGGTTTGAGGTTCTCCTCGGGGATCGGAAGGGTGACCCAGAGCTGATGGCATTGCCCCTTGGAATCGACGCCGGCGCGGAAAAAGCAGCCCGGTTTGATTTCTTTTTTCGCCTTCAGGAAGCTGACGTAGTGGAGCTTCGCCATGTCGTTGAGCGTAAACGTCCGGGTTTTCCTGCGGTACGTGACGGTGATGGTGTTTCCGTCGACGGCTTCGATTACACCGTGAAGTGTCTCAAGCTTTCTTTCCTCGGCGGCCATGTCGCTCGCTGCAAAGGTCAGGCAGATAAGGCTGAAAGTCAGGTAGGGCTTCATGGAATGGATCTTCATACGATGAGTTCTCAGCGATGCTGTGGGGTAAAGATTACTTTGTTTGAAATGGCTTGCTTTGGACGAGGGCGTGGATGAATTCGCGGACCGCGTATCGCTTGTCTTTCGAGGCGTTCAGGATTTCATTGGCCAGGTCTTCATCGGTGAAGCCGAACGGGCGACCGAGACCGTACTCGATCAGAGCTTCGGTGAAGCCCCGGGCAAAATCGTCCTGATGGTTGCTGGCAATCAACTCACGCAGCTCAAAGAAATCGGCAAATGTCGAGCCGTTGTGGAACGCACCCGAGGTATCAATCTTGCGAGCTCTTCTGCCGCTACCGACTTTCTCGCGCCATTTGCCGGCGGCATCGAAATTTTCCAGGCCAAAGCCGATCGGATCGATCTTGCGATGGCAGCTGGCGCACTGGGCTTCCTGCATGTGTGCGGCGAGTTTTTCTCGCTTGGTGAGGGGTTTGCCGTCCAGACGCGAAAGCTGCGGCACATTCGCAGGTGCCGGGGGCGGTGGTGAGTGCATGAGATGGCGGAGCACCCAGGCCCCGCGCTCCACGGGGCTGCTCTCTATGCCGTTGCTCCCCATCGCGTTGATCGCGGCCATTCCCAGAAATCCTCCGCCCGGGGAGTTTTCAGGAAGGCGGACTTTGCGATAGTGATCGCCCTTAACCCCGCTCAAACCGTAATGCGCGGCCAGAAAACCATTCACGATGACATAGTCGCTCTTGAGTAAATACTGTAGCTGCCCGTGGTCGTTGGATCGCAGGAGATGCAGGATGGATTGGTAGACCTCTTCTCGGGCTGCCGCACGCATGCTTTCGTCGAACTCGCGATGTTCTTTGGCATCAAACTGGAAGAAGTCCAGACGCTTCATGTCCAGCCACTGATGGGCGAGACCGGCAACGAAGTGGTGCGCTTTTGGGTCCTGAACCAGGCGGTCAACTTGTCTCCGCAAGTTGTCGGGATCACGCAGTTGCTTCTTTTCCGCGAGCGCAAGTAGTTGGGTATCCGGTGGAGAACTCCAGAGAAAATACGACAGTCTCACGGCCAGTTCGAGATCCGTGAGCGCACGGGGCGCGGCGTCGTGGCCGGGCTCCTTCATGAAGAGAAATCGGGGAGACGCAAGAATCATGCTGAGCGGGGTTCGAATCGCCAGGTCGAATTCCCGATCGATTGCCAGTCTGTTTTTGAAAACCTGTACCAGGGAATCAATGAACGCGGGGTTGGGTTCCCTTTCTCGAAATGCTTTCACCGCGAATTGGTAAAGGATCGTTTTGACACGTTCCAAATTCGACGGATTGTTTCCGGCTGGGTTTGCCTCGTAGATCTCATCGAGCGGACTGGGAGCTGCTTGCGGCAACGGGCCTTCGATCTCAACCCAATCGACCCATATCGAGGGCTCATGGCCATAACCGTTTCGATTCATTGCAGGGTAAAAATAATACTTCCTCAAAGGCCCCCACGCAGGCTGACGCTCTCGGATCGCAAATTGCCGGGCCGTATCCTTACCCACTGTCACCTGGGTCTCGATCAATGCCGGATTGGCCGGACTACCGGTAACGTGCATCGTCTTCAGGGGAAAACCTTCGAACTGTCCTCTGGCAAGACCCTTGATGGCGGGGTACCCCAGTTCGAGGAAGTGACGAAAAGCCGGCGACTCTTTGGTCGCCCCCGCCTTGATTCGCAAGGTGTACGTTCCGACGGGCATGTCGTGGGGCGGCGCGATCACGATCTTGGCGGAACCCATCGTCAGCTGAAGCCAGGTTCCTGTCTCATTGTAAGGCAGACTGGCGTAGTGTTGATCATAGGGCGCCGCCTTGGGGAAAAACTTTGCGGCATGAAAGTAATTTTTGTATC
>NZVR01000020.1 GCA_002701545.1 Blastopirellula sp.
TGGATATTTGCCGGGTCGTAATTAAGGCGACGGAGCAGGTAGTACTTGCGTAGCCCCGCGAACAAGACGGCAGGGACCGGGCCTTGCGTGGTTTCGCAGAGCCGCATGGCTTCTTCGATACGATCTTCTGACAGTAAATCTTTGACCTGCTGGCGAACTTCGGTGGTGTCGGTTTTGAGCATCTTCAGGCTGCGAAATCGCTCGATCGTCACTCCGGTCGCCAGGATACCCATGAGGAGGATGGGCCACATGAACAATCCACCTTTGACCAGCCAGCCCATGGGAGGCGTGTTGAGAAAGGATTGCAACGCGCTTACCAAAGGCGAGCTTTCCGCGGTGGACGCGTCGGCATCGCTATCGGCATCGCTATCGGCATCGCTATCGGCATCGTCGCTGGCTTCGCCCTCCGCTGCTTCTGAGTCGTCGTCGGTTTCCTCCGAGTCGCTTGCATCCGCAGCCGCTTCCTCGCCCGTATCCGCCTCGCTATCGACGGGGGCCGCTTCCTCAGAGGCCGCGGGTGTATTCGCATCCTGGGCAGCGGTCCAGCTTGTCAATAAACACGCCATGCTGAGGACGACAAGCGTGAATGCGGCGAGTCGCGCGAAAGGCGACGGTCGGAAATGAAAATCGTTCATGGGGGTATCAAAACAGCTGAGGGTGCGAGCGGCGGTCGTTTGGTGTGGTGGGCTTGGTGTTGTGAGGCTGGGTGGCAAGCAGTGTGTTGCGATTCGGTCTCCGCCAGGAATGGTCTCGCGGAGGTTGTCGATTCATGCGGTCAGTTGTCCGCTAATTGTCGGAGTCGATACTGGCTGCTTCGGCTTCGAATTGCTGCAGCATTTCAGGGAGTGCCAGTCGCCCACGAGCGTATTTGGCTGCTTCACTTTCCTGATATTTCCAGCGGCAATTGTTGTATCTGCGAAATGCTTCGGCGTTATTTTTCGCCAACCGATAGCTCTCGCCAGCCCAGAACAACGCATCGGAGTTGAGTGCGTCATCAGGGAAGACTTTCGAGAATTTATCGAATGATTCACCGGCCGTCACGTATTCTTCGGATTTGTAATAACATTGTCCGACGCGGAATGCGAGTTTGGCGGCATGCTCGTGACCGGGGAACCGCTCCATGAATTTTTCGCCAACCTGAGCAGCGACCACGAAATCTTCTTCTTTGTAGAAGTAGTCGCAGATGCGAATCATGACGCTGGCGATGAGAGGACTTTTGGGATAAGTCGCAGCGAGTGTGACATAGGCCTCGAGTGCTTCGTCGAAGTCACCCGCTTCCTCGTAAGATTGTGCCAGTTTGTACTGGGCATCGGCCGCCAGGGTATGGTCGGGATACTGGCGAATGATCATTTCATAAGAGCGGATCGCTTCTTCCCATTGTTCCAGTTCTTGCGCGAATTGTCCGAGGAGGTAAGCGATGCGTGGCGCGTATTTGGGATCGGGGAAGTCTTCCATGACCTCGCGAAGGACGCGTCGGCCGGCTTCCAGATCAGTTTTTTGCTCGTTCGCCCGCTCCAGGTCTTTGTGGCTTTTGAACAATTCAAAATAGCTCTCTGCGATGCGGAATTTCGTTTCCACAGCCAGCGTCTCATCGTTGAACGTCTTGGTGAACGCGGATACGAGTCCATCGGTACCGACCACCACGGGGATTTTGAGTTCATGGACGGCGGTGGCTTCTTCGCGCGGGGCTTTGGGGTCGGTGTAGCGGACGGTGAGGTTGTCACCGAAATAACTTTCCAATTCAGGTTCTGCCGGGTCGAGATTATTGGGCTCAGGTGTGTCGGCAGCGCGGAGTGCAAAGGATGCGGTGAAGACGCCGCTGTGGGCGAGCGTTTCGTACAACGTGACCGTTTCGTTTTCACCCAATTCGCTCGTCACGACGACTTCGATCGTGTCGCGCTCGTCGGTGGTATCTTGATCGGGGTCGTGGACCTGCAGATAGATCTTCTCGCCAACGTGCAGGTACTCGACCGGTTCATCGTAATCGCGGTCAGTAATGGCCAGGATGCCATCGGTGACGAGACGTGCTCGTGCGCCGATCACCCGGCCTTCATCGCTCGGATGGCGTTCGTCGAAGTATCCACCTACGACTAAATCCTTGCCGGTCAGATTCAAAACCCGGGCGACCAGATCGCGACCGAGATTTTCTTCTTCGTCTTTTTTGTCACTGGCGTAAACTCGCCCGATCAGACCTCGTGGCATGTCCAGCGTGAGCGGTACGAGTTGAGGGCTGTCTTTGCCGCCAAGTTGCATGGTGACCTGTCCGATAAAGCGTCCTTCTTCCAAAGCCCAGCTGCGCGTGCCTTGTGCCTGACGCGTGGCGAAGGCGGTGGACAGGACACATTCGACATCCACGACGGCGCCATCGGTGGTTTTGACTTTGACGGTGACGGTACTGCGACTATCTTTGGCAGCGTCCGGATCGATGACCTCGATGGTCAGGGGAGCGGCGAACGCCACGCCACTGATCTCAGCGTCCTCTGCTGGTGGCGACAGGGTAACGTTCGGTCGAACGCCCGGATCGCTAGGTTGCGGTCCGAGCTGGCTTTCGTAAATGCGGATTTGGCCTTCGGTGGGTTCGTTCACATAGACGACCGATTCGCGCGGTACGGAGTGTCCGGGGAACGTGTTTTGACTGTCGATGTACCGCAAGAAGATGTGGTCGCCTTGGGCAATCGTCAGTTTCCCCTCTTCCTGCGACTCGGTGGTATCGATTTCTTTGGTGAACACACCGGTGTTGGTGTCGGTTTCTGTGGCGACCAATTGCAGCACGGGTCCGTCGTTGACTTGTGCGACGAAAGAGATTGAATCTTGCTCATTGGTCGTATCGGCATCGTAGTCGGTGATCTCGACGGTGACCCGATCACCCGGGTCGACTCGCATCAGCTCTTTACGGCTGGTCGTGACGGCACCGCCTCCGGCCCGCGCGAAATCATAGGCAATCGGCGTGACCGTCGCGTTGTTGTAGGTGGCGGTGAGTTGCTTGGTTAGCAGCTGACTGCCGCCGGTCGTCGTCTGAGTGAACTCGTCGGTGTAGCTGGCGGTGACCAGGTCGCCGGCGGCGATTTCGAGTACTTCGTTGGTCGCCAGTGACAGGACATCTTTGTCCGTCGGGATATAGCGTTCTTCGATCGCATTGCCACCGATTTCGACATTGCTGATGGCGACGGCTTCACCGAGATATTCGTTGATTTGCAGGCGTGCGTAACGAATTTCCTGCTGCGGAAAACGGAATTCGAACCCGTCGGCGAACATGATCACACTGCGTTGGGTGGTCGGTTTGAGCAGGATCCCTTTGAGGTTCATCAAGCCGGCACCTTCGATAGTGATGGGCTTGAGTGTGAGTGAAATCTCTCCTGGCTCAGCGACTAAAACATTGCCGACCTTCACTTGCCGGAAGGTGTTGTCATTGCCGGTATTGACCACGGTTCCGCGGATTTTCTGATCGGCGAATTCCACCCAGTAGTCTCCGCCGTTGCCATTGTGCGAGCAATCCAGGTACAGCTCGTACACGCCGGCGGCGTTGGCGTTCCACGACCAACTGGCGGAGTCTTCGAGATCGGTCCACTGAGTTAATCGTTTGACGTCATTTTGTTCTTGGACTGCGAATTCCGCAGATTTCTTTTGTAGCGTGACATCGTCGATCGACAGGGCCAGCGTACCTTCGGGATCCACTTGCGGTTCATCTGCCGGCGTTTCTGTCGGGGGAGTGGAAGGCACTCCGGGCGCGGGTTGCGCACCTTCAGGGATGTCAAAGTCGGTGGCGCGAAACGGCACCAGGCTGACTTGGCTTGAGTTGAGGTCGGCGCGTGCCCAGCTCGCTTCGACACCACTGCTGGCGGCACTGGTCGCGGCAAAAATCGTCAGCTCATGAAGGCCTTTGGTGAGCCAGAGGTCCACACTGCGGTTGCCTTTGCCAAAGAGCAGTTCTTCGCGGCCATCCAACAGAAGCGCCGTGGCGGCTCCCTTGACCTGGACGCGGACGGCACCGTCTTTCAGTTGGTGCAAGTGTCCCTGCCAGACGACGGCATGTGCTTTTTTCGCTTCTTCATCTTCTTCTGGCAAACTCCATTGCATGGATTCCGCATCGATTGCCTCGACTGGCTCGGCGTTTTTCAAGCTGGCAAGTGCTTGTGGCCAGCTGGTCATCGACGTGTAATTTCCGCGGAATACCTTTTGTTGCATCTTGCCGAAGGCCCCCGGCATGTTCTCGATCGGCGCGCGTTGTGGTTGACTGGCAACACGGAACCAGAATTCACCATCATGGCTTCCCAGCAAGTCAACGCGTACGGGTGCTTTGTTTTCCGGGTCGGGGGTTGCCAGGCGAACGCGGGCGACGTCGTGGAGATCTTTCATGTCGACGGTCAGTGATTTCGGCGTCGCCCCATCCGGTTCGCTCATCCAATACGTGTCACGTTTCTGATCAATCGCCATCAGTGGATTGTGTTCAATGGCGGTGTCGCTGGCCAAAGCACCGGCGGGGAGTTCGGCGGTTTTCGCTGTTCCTTCAAAGATCCCGGTATGCGGGCCGGTTTCGACGACATTGACTTGGACGACATCGCCGCTGTTCGCGACAAGTTTCAGGGGCAGGACATCGGTTTCATTTGAAATGTCTCGGTCGGCGTCCTGGACGCGCAGGTAGATGGGATTGCCTGGTTTGATTTGATTGTCAGGTCGCGTTTGCGAGACTCGCTGATCCGCTTCTTGGTTGTCGCGTTGTTGACGTTCCAGGCGTTCACTGAAGGTTTCGGCTTCCTCATCCACGATGCGACTGCTGGCAACGGTGAAGTCGGCGCTGGCGGCGATGGTGATGTCGACATCGGACAGCGGCACGTACTTGAATTCAGATTTGAAATCGTCGGGATAATCACAGTGAATGGAATCGACGCCGGTCAGTTGCAGGACGCCGTCGTCGGCATTGGCATCCCCCAGCATGGTTTCCAGGTCGACACGGAACAGGCCTTTGCCCGCTCCGGCACTGGTCAAGAATACGGACTCGGAATCGCCACCCGGTTTGGTGGTGACAATGACGGGGATCCGGTTATGTCCGCGGCTGATTCCCAGGTCGCTGTCATGAACCACAATCGACAGAGCGGTTCCGGGCAGATGACGCCGTTTACTGATCCGTCCCAAACGTCCGACGGTGCGCAGCAGGTTGAGTTGTTCGATATAGCGTTCCTCGGAGCCATAGACTTCGGCGAGATTGAAGAGCGCCTGGTTGGCAAGTTTGACGTTGGGGACACGTTCCAGCACGCTGCGAAAGATATCGCGTGCGTCATCTCGATCGCCACGGCGGAAGGTCAGCACACCCCGCAAGAACTCTGCTCGAATGACAATGTCGTTGTCGACGCTTTGCGCGAGTTTCTCGAAGACGGCTTCGGCTTGATCGAACACTTTCTGCGCCATGAAGGCTTCGCCGATACCAAATTCGGCTTCCACGGCTTCTGGCGTGTTGGGATATCGGTTTAAGGTGGTGGTGAATTCACTGCGGGCGATATCGAAACGTCGTGCTTTGAAGTAATTGCGGCCGAGCAGCAGTTGCATCTTGGCTTTGGTGCTGTCTTCGATCTGCTCGCTTTCACTGTTTTTGACCAGCCAGCTTCGCAGAATGTCTTCGACATAGTCATGGTTGTCATCGCCTCCGGCGGCGATCAGTTTGTCGCATACGAAGACCAGTAAATCGACGGGCAGTTCCAGGCGGTGTTGGTCAAACAGGGGCTTGTTTTGTTCGTAAGTTTCAAAGGCCAGGTCATTGTCGCCCAGTCGCAGGTACAACGCCGCTTGCAGCAGAGGGGCGATCGGACTGTCTTCGTCGATCGTCATCCCGACGTTCCCCATTCGACCATAAGCCTGAGTGACGATATTGCGGGCCGCCTGTTGTCGATTGGCATCGACATTGCGGACGTTGGCCAGCATGCCCGTGGCCAGTGTGGCCGCGGCGGGATAGTCTTGTCGCGCAATGGCAGCCTGAGCGTGGGACATGAGCGGATCCCAGGCGTAATGGGTATCACCAGCGACCATGGTGGCATGTTGATAGTCGAGCATTTTCTGCATGGCGGTCCGTTTGTCTTCCGCCAGTTCGGTCAACGCCAAGGTGGCGGATGCGGAAGGCGAACCAAGGTTCAAATCCTGGATGACGGTGAACACGAGCTTGCGTTGGTCGTCCGTCATTTTTTCGTCGGTGGTTTGCCGGTAGGTGTTGACCCAGCCGACGGCGCTCCAGCCATCTAAATTCCAATTAGTCAACGGGCGGTCGCGTTGGCGTTTTTCGGATTCGCGGAGCACTTTCTGGAAGGCGTCCAGATTTTGGTCGGTGAGATACTGTTGCGCCAGCCAGGTTGCGTAACGTCCCTGGTAAAGGTCATTGCGGGCAAAGAGTCGTTGTGCCAAGGTTTGCTTGGCGGCAGCGTCTTCGGTTGCTTCATGCAATCGCCGCGCGCACTCGTACGACTCGGAATGGTTGACATCATGGTCCATGTAGGTCGTCCAGTAGGCGATGGCCTCTGTTTGGAGCTCATGTTTTTTCAGGGTGTCTCCGATGTAGGACGCGTATTGTGGATCGGGGCCAAACTGTTTTTGGGCGTCGAGGATCCAGCGGAATACCGTTTTCAGCAGGTCCTTGTTCTCTGCTTTATCTGCGGCGATGCAGAGTCGTCTCCAGACGTCTGCCGGCATGGGCTCGGCTTTTTGCTTGAGCATGTGCAGTGCGGCTTCCTGGCATACTTCGGGCGGAGCATAGTCTGTTGCTGCGGCCAGGAAACTTACCGCGTGAGCGAAGTTTTGTGGGTGGCGACGTGCGAGTTCTCCGTATAAGGTCGCGGACTCGGCACGTTCGTTGCTGTAGTGGCGCTGATAATAAGCTTGTGTTTCCAGCAGTCGGTCAAGCATTTTTGGAGAGAGCTTGCCACGCATTTGCGGTGCCAGAAGTTGTGCGCGGACGGCCGCTTCCTGCTTGCGGTGTTGGAAGTTGTTGCCGAGCGACAATGCGACGACAGGATCTTTGTTGGCCTTGGCTAATTCGTTCTGCACATAGTTCGCGCGGTCACGCAGATCTTTTTGGCGTTTTGCCGAGGCAACCCAGGCTTTCAAGTAGTCACGTACGTAGGGGGCATGCAGGTTGTCGCGACGCACTTTCAGCTGGAAGGCAACCTCTTGATTGAATTCGGCATCGGACTCAGCCGTTTGCAGCAGCCAACCGATGGCGTTTTGTGAGTACTGATTGTCGGGCGGACTATCGCTGAGCATTTGTCGCAATATCTGTCGCGCTTTCGCATTGTCTTTGAGGCGATCGCGATAGAGTGTGAATCCGGTCAGATACCGCAGGTAAGCTCGGTCACGTTGAGCTTTGTTGATTGCGGCGAGCAGTTCACGTTCCGTTGCTTGCAATTGATTTGGCTCGCTGCCATTGTGCGTGATAAACGCTGAGGCGTTGTTGTTGTAGGCTGGGTCATAGATGAGCAGGGTTTTGAGAATCGTGAGCCCCCGAGATACGTCGCCTTCTTCCAGGTAACGGTGAGCCATGCGGCTGAGTCCGTGCAGGCGGTTTTCAGCTTGAGGGTATTTCTGGACGTAGTCTTTGACCACATTGGACATTTCGTTGGTGGGCGACTTGGCTTCATTCATGCGTTCGATCAACGCAAAGTGAAGCGCTTGCGAGTCCTTGGCGGCGCGGGCAGCCCGCATGCTTTTGACACTGTTTGCATACTGTCCCAGGTAGCGATAGGCATCAGACATCATGCGATGGAGTTCCTGGAGTTCCGTCGCGGAGGTTACCAGTTTGGCTGCCAGCAATCGATTGCCGACAAGATTGCATTCGGCGTACTTGCCAATGCGGTACCAGTCGCGGAAGCTGCGCCAGCCGATCTGATTTGCGAAGCCACCCTTGGGCAGTTTGTCCAGCATGGCTTGTGCCAACGCGGCACCCTGAGCGACGCTGGCGTTATTCTGGTTTTCGGTGAACAGCCGGACAGCGGTCACACCGTAACGCTTGCCGATGTCGGATGTGGGTTGGCGGCGCCATACGGCCTGATGAGCTGCGGCTGCGGCCGACCGATCGTCACTTTTGCGCAAGGTGTCGGCCAAGCGAATTTCGACGTCAGGGCTTGCCGCGTCTTTGGGATAGCGTTCGAGGAATTGACGACAGGCGACGATCAGGTCTTGATTGCGGGAGAGCGCTTGCAGGCCATCGATCAGTTTCAACATCACTGCTTTGTGGTGCTGGTCTGTTGGGTGAGCGGCCGCATAGCGCTGGGAGACTCGCACTAAACCGAAGACGCGTCCACTGGTGTGATACAAGTCCACCAGTTTCACCATCACCGGTGCCGCTTGCGGAGCGGTGTCTTTGTATTTGTTCAACTCGCCTTCGAGCGTCGTTGCCTGTTGACTGATGTCATCAAGTTGCTGGTCCTGGGCACTGCAGAGAGGTGCGATGAGCAAGAGCACGATGGCTGAGCCGAGGGTCGTCCGCATCATGGTTTGTCTTTCTGGGAATCGTCTGGGGTTACACGAATCAAGACGTGATTTGTCAGAGTTTCGTTTGCGTGTCGAGCAAGGGCAATTAGAAACCACCTTTGACCAGCGCATCGGAAATCTGCTTGGCGTCGGGAGCGAGTGGGCTTTCGGGGAAATCACCGATCAGCTGATCGAAACGCCGTCGCGCTTCGGGTTTGCGGTCCATGCGATAGAGGCAGCGACCGTAGTTGAACAGGATGACATCCAGGAACTTGGCATCGGGGTGACTTTCGAGCACGGTTTCAAAGGTGTCGATGGCCCGCGAATAATCTTGTTGTTCGTAATAGTAGTCCGCCATTTCGGCAACTGCTTCGCCCACTCTGCCGCTTTCAGGGAACTGATCAAAGACCTTTTTATATTCTTGGAACGCACGATCTCGCATTTGTGCGGCGCCTTGGGCCGAGGCGGCGTTTGCCATCTCGTCATAGCATTGTGCTACGCCGAATTGCGCTTCACCGCGAAGCTGGCTTTCCTGCATGTTGACGAGTCGCGTGTAGATACCGATCGCGCGTCGATAGTTCTCTTGTTTGCGTGCCACGTCGGCCAGTTGGAGGAGCGCGTCATCCACGAATCCGCTGGTGGGGAATTCGCGTTCGAGTCGCTGGCACATGGCTGCTGCCAGTTCCAGACGGTCCATTTCAAAGTAGATATGCCAGAACTGAACATACGTTTCTTCGAGCATGCGACCACCCAGGCCGCGGGCTTCGCTCATGATGTCTTCACAGACGGTGAGTGCTTGTTGATATTTGGCATCGGCCTTTTTCTTGAGGCCGAACTCTTTGTACCGGTTGCCAATTTGTGTCAACGCATCGGCAGTTTTTAATTTGGTTTGGACGCGCAGTTCTTCGTCGGAAATGGTGGCTTGCGTGACACGAACTCCACCAATATTTCCTTCCAGACAGCGAGCACGGGCCAGCAACTGGTTCACGCCATCGCCACTGTGTCGCTCGTCCATGTACACCAGTCGCACCTGGTCGCCGGGCATGGCTTGGAGTTCGCCGTCGTTGTCTTGGATGGTCTCCGATTTGGTGAGTGGCAAGGAGGCGTAGAACACGCCGGTGTGAACGGACGGGTCGTCGGCTGCCTCGGGGGCCGCTTCTTCCTCGGGGTCGCCGCCGACGATCGCTTGCACGCGATCTGCGCGGTTGCCAAAGTCGTCGGGCAACTCTGCGGTTTCGGTCAGGACGACTTCGACTCGGTCGACCCGTTTGTACTTGTCGATTTGCGGTGCTTCGTCATCGGTCAGGGCTTCCTCGTCGGTGGCTGGTGACTCGGTCTCCGCTTGCTGTGCGGCCAAGGCTGCGACTTCTGCCTCGATTTCTTCATCCGTTTTTTTGCGATACAGTTCCACCACCGCCTTGAGCGTGTCCTGGCCATCGCTGACGTCGTGATCGGGGTCATTGACCCGGAGGTTGACGGACTTGCCGAGCACGACTCCTTGGAGCGTTTCGCTGAACGCGCCATCGGTGATGGCGACAACGGCATCGCCGACGACTTCGACTTCACTGATGACGGGGACATTGAGTTTCTTGTCCGCCGTGTGCTCGTCGGTATACCGTGTTTGGACTTTGTCACCGCCTTTGACTTCCAGCCAGCCATTGTTTGGCTGCGGTTTGCCGAGGCGGGTTGGCAGCGATCCCAACACCAGACGTACATTTCGTCCGACGGGAAAGCAGTTGACGGTTTCGGTGTCGCCGCTGGTCGTTTTGGCCTCCACACGCACGACTTCATTGGCGTCGAGTACTGCCAGGTCGGCATCATCGATTTTGATGAAGAAACGTTTGCCAGCTTCCAATTTGGCTTGGGCGTTCCCTTCATCCGCCAGGGTGGTTCCTACTTTTTCCAGAGCCGCGATGGCTCGGCTGTAGTGTCCTAACTGGAAATGTCCCAGTCCGATGTAGTAGTACGCTTGATTCACCTGGGGACTGACCGGGAATGACTCAATGACGTTCCGCATGACCGAGAAACATTTGCCGTAGTTGCGGGCGTGGTAGAAGCAGATTCCCATGTTCATGGTGGCTTCGGCACGCTGTGCTTGATCTCGGTTGTCTTCCTGTGCGACGATTTCAAAGTGGCTGCGTGCCCGGTCGTAAGAGCGGTCACGATTCAGGAAGTAGTCGCCCAGTTTCATATGTGCCAGGAATCGGAAGCGGCTGCGCGGATAGCGTTCGATAACGGACTGCCAGATCTCGATTGCTTTGGCGGTTTCTTCTGCTTCATAGCGGTTGTCGCCGGCTTCGATGAGCTTTTTGGCGGCTCGGTCTTCGACAAGCGATCCGCGGCTGGGGGGTTGTGCGACCACGTGCAGTGCAGCATGTGTGACGATGCAAAAACAGAGAACTTGCCAGCAGAACGTTGCCCTGGTGATCATCTTGGGTTTCCTACGGCTTGGGTGTTTTGGGCCCACGCGGGGAGTGAGCTCTGATGGTGTGCTTGGCCAGTCGGTGACGGCTTGGGGTGGTATGTTTGCGGCTCGCGCACAGGTTGCGGTCGGGAGCTTCTGCGCCACGTGGGCAGATGGCTCCAATTTCCACGTTACCTCAGTCAACGATAACTTCAACTGTCATCCGCGCACTCCGGTCCGATCGTAACGGTTGCAGCGAGCAGACCGTTGACGGATACCAACGCCGGTGGCAGCGTGTCTCGTCCCTAGGATTAACCAAACAATCCTTCGATAGGTTCGCCTGAGTCGACCAGACGGAAGGGACGTTGTTGTGGGCTGACGACTTCTTTGGTGTGACTGATTCCGAGAGCATGGCAAATCGACGCGTTGATATCGCCTACTTGGACCATTTGATCCTCGGGGTCTCCACCATCTTTGTCAGACGAACCGATCACGGTTCCGCCCCGGACGCCGCCACCTGCCATGAAGCAGCTGAAGACGCGTGGCCAGTGGTCACGGCCGGCGTTGTCGTTGATGCGCGGTGTCCGTCCGAATTCGCTGATCATGACGATCAAAGTTTTTTCCAGTAAGCCTTCGGTGTGCAGGTCGGCGATCAATGAAGCCAAGGCGGGATCCATGACTTCACCGTGAGTACGCATGCGGTCGAAGTTTTCCCCGTGGGTATCGAAGCCACCGCGTTGCACTTGGACGAAACGCACGCCGTTTTTAACAAGCCGGCCAGCCAGCAAAGCTCCCCGGCCAAATTCGGTGTTGCCGTACCGCTCGCGGGTGGCGGCTGGCAGTTTGTCAATTTCGAACGCCTCCAGGGCCGGGCTGCGCATCAGACGCACTGCGTCGTCGATCGCGGTTTGGGTGGATTGCAGGCGTGCATCGGTCGTGGACCCGTTGAAACGTTTGTTGAAACGTGCCAAGGCTTCGAGTCGCTGGTTACCGCGGACTTCGGCGATCCCTGCGGGGAACGCCAGATAGGGATCTTTGGCACCCGGTTGGGCAACAAAATACGCTTCGCACTTTTGGCCCAGGTAGCTTGCCCCACGGGCTTCGCCACTGATGGAAATGAAAGCCGGCAAATCGCTTTCGCCCGGTCGTTCGTGGACCACCACCGAGCCGATGCCTGGATGTTGGACCGGTCCGGGCAGGTAACTGGTTTGCACATTGTAAGCCGCTCGACCGTGAGCGCCCTGCGTTCCAGCGATCGAACGAATCAGAGCCGCATGGTGCATTTGTTGTGACAGCTGTGGGAAGATCTCACTGATCTGAACGCCAGGTGCGGACGTATCGATCGGCTCGAACTCGCCTTGCGTGGGGCGACCCGGTTTGGGGTCCCAGGTGTCCAGATGCGACATGCCACCACCGTTCCAAAACAGAATGACATTTTCTGCTTTCGCCTTTTCCGATTTGGCGGCTGCCAGCAATCGCCCAACAGGCATGCCGAGCAGTGTCGCAGCGCCACCCGCAGCGAGAAGGCGGCGACGATTCATACGATAGTCGAGGCAAGAACTGGTCATGTCGAGATCCTTCGTTTTGAGTTTGATCTGTCTTGATTGATCGATGTTATCAGGGGGCAGTGAGGCTGTCTTTTGTCGTGAGTTGGGAAACCGTTGGTGTGTCGCAGTTCGCGTTGGTCGATCTCTTCGACGTCAGCGGATTGGGGTTTGAGGGGACTTAAGGGATGAATCGGAATTCGTTGCAGTTCAGTAAGACCCAGCGAAGATCCGCCATGCCGGCGAGCTGATTTTCGCCTGCATTTACCATCGCCATTCCCTCGCGGACTTCATCTTCGGTGGGCAGGCGAGTAAGCAATTCCGAGTAGGCGTAGCGAATGGCTTGGCGAAGATCCGCTTTGGGACCGACCAACAGCGGGTAGATCGGTTCCAGTTCGCCCACGCGTGAGGCTTCATGGGTCATGCGGCCGTTTAACATCAGCAGCGCTTGCCGCATGGAAGCTCCTTCGGGCCGTTGCTCGCCAAGTTCGGTGCGTGCTGGTTGACCGAACAGGCGGAGGAAGTGGCCGGCTGGGGCGGGCGATGCCATGCGGAACGCGGAATTGAACGCAGGGTTGTCGTCGTACTGTTGAGCGATGCGTTTGGTGACATATTCCATCCGCGGGCTGCCTGCGGGAGTTCGTTTGACCCGCATGGCCTCAATTTCCTCGGCTGACATCGCTTTCATTTTTTCGACTTCGACCGTCTCCTCGTCCTGGCTGAGGAGTTTGCTAAAGTCAAGCTCGATGGCACTTTCCAAGTCATAGGGGTTGGTTTGAACCATCCCTTGGTCGGCCATCATTTCTGATGCTTTACCGTCACCGATTGTGGCGACTTGAGCCGTGGCTGCGTCCGCACCCGAGGGTGAGTCTTCACTGCCGTCCTTGGGCACGCGCACCGTGATCAAGCGTGTTTTGATGTTCTGGCCTTTGCGGTGTTTGACGTCGAACAGATGCCCCGCAGTCACGATACTATCGTACAGGGATTCCGCGATCATCCGCCGCACCGGCGCTGCCAGCATTGCCAGTTCAAGTTCCTCGCGCGTGGCTTCGTCAACTTCCTCAGGGGCGTGGGCCAATTGGTACGTTTGGCTGCTGACGATCTGTTTCACGAGGGAACGCACGCTGTAGCCATTGGCGACGAATTCGTCTGCCAGGTAGTCGAGAGTTTGGGGATGAGTGGGGCGATTGCTGTCGCGGAAATCATCGACCGGCTCGATAAACCCACGGCCAATAAGCTGTTTCCAGACTCGG
Source organism: Blastopirellula sp. (assembly GCA_002701545.1). Classification (GTDB taxonomy): domain Bacteria; phylum Planctomycetota; class Planctomycetia; order Pirellulales; family Pirellulaceae. The sequence continues at coordinate 13,653 of NZVR01000020.1, forward strand.
TTTACCAGGGCGCGGGAGAAGTATCGGTTTCGCGGGCTGGTGATCAGATCGGCCAATTCGACGCGCAGGTCGCTGTGGCGATACAGGTCTTTTTCTACGTCGATCTTACCAATCTGCTTCTTGGCGTCACGGGCGACGTCAATGACCGAAAGTGCCGTGCCTGAGACCGAGTTGCGTTTGGATTTCCCACCATCCAACAGGTCATCAAGCCCGGGCCCGCCAGGTTCCGTAGCGACCGGGGATTTCGGTTTGGACCGTAGTTTTTCCAGGCGAGCAATGAAAGCGGGTTTGGTTTTGCTGGAAGTCAACTCAAAGGGAAACTTGGCTTGCATCGGTTGACGGGTGACTCCGTCGGCTTCGTCCTCCGGAGGCCACAAGATCGACGTTTGTTGAGCCTCGGTTGTGTAGACCACGTTCGTCAGACGGCTCTCCATGCGACGGACTTTACCGAAGTAGGCTGCGATGCCGTAAAAGTCCTCTCGTGTCCAGATGGCGAAGGGATGATTGTGGCATTGAGCGCAACCGATCCGAATCCCGAGAAAGACCTGCGACGTGGCGCTGGCCAATGCCATCGGATCGGCGTTGTCTCCCAAAACGAAGCCTACCTCGGGGTTTCGGCCCGCTTTGCCGTTCGTGGCAATCAGGCGTCGTGCCAATTCGTCGTACGGCATGTCGTCTTGGATGGCCTTGTGGACGTAAGCCAACATCGCTTGCCCGCCATCGACATTCGAGCGAATACGCAAAACGTCGGCAAAAAACGAGGACCAACGATCCGCAAAGCTGGGATGATCAATCAGTTTGTCTACGAGACGCTGACGCCGTTCCGCTGCTGGCCAAGCTTGAAACTCGACGATCTCTTTGCCTGATGGAATTCGCCCGATTAAATCCAATGAGGCGCGGCGCAGGAACGCCAGATCGGAGACGGTGGGTTCGGGTGAACGTGTCACACCGGCGGCTGTATTCTCGGATTGGATCACCCGATCAAGTTCGCTTGCCGTAACCGGTTGCATGGACAGCACCATGCTGCAGACGAAAAGACCAACATAAGTTCCGAAACGCAACATCGTGATCTCCTTACGATGACTTGCCATAACGACTAGGTAGGAAGCGTTCTCAAGTCGTGCATGTACTCAGCCAGTCGAAAGCTCGTAGTGGGATTTTTCGGGGGAGTTTTGTGGAGGCAGGGAAGGGTGGCCAGAGAGGGCGCACTCCTCACCCTTTAAGTTCCCCATGGTAGCGGATTGTGGCGTAAAATTCAACGCAACGCCTGTCGGGTAGTGCGAAGGGTAGGGTGTCCGCTGCCTAGAACGCTCTGGCATAACGCGCACTCAGTGCCAGCGGCGAGAAAATCCGACTCGCGAAGACTCGGGTGGACCTATTTGATCCATTTAAGCAGTTTCTCCTACGGTCCCTATTGTTGCGATAACGGGTAGAATCCGCGCAGGGCGTGTTGGGCAATGACCTGTCGCTCGATACTGGGGCCCTCGGTGGCGGTCTTCCCCCGTGCTTGGCCTGCGGGCGTTTTAATCCGTCCTCGTTGTTTGAAAGCCGATCGGCGGAGGCGGGAATAACGCCAGAACAGCCAAGGCAGATGTCGATAGGTTCGATACAGATACGGACTGTTTGGGGCGTGTTTGTCGCGGAGTGCATTCCGACAGCGGCACGTATCTCAGCGGAATTCCAGCAGCGTCATGAGGGACGTTTTGTGTTCGCTGCGAAGTTTTTCATTCCACGGTAAAGTTGCCAGATATGAGTGGGGACCGACAAGTTGTGATTACGGGGGTTGGCGTCGTTTCTCCCATTGGTGTGGGATACGACGCTTACCGCGCGTCGCTCGAGCAAGGCCAGAGTGGGATTGCGCCTTATGAGCAATTTGACGGTTCGCACATGCCCGTCACGTTTGGTGGCGAAGTCAACGACTATGAGGCCAAGCAGTTCGTCAAGCCGCGGAAGAGCTTGAAGGTGATGTGCAAAGAGGTCCGGATGGGTGTCGGTTCGGCCAGCATGGCCGTGGCGCAGGCGGGACTTGAGAAGGGCGCCGGCAACCGTGACCGGTTTGGTGTCGTGTTTGGTTCCGAGATGCACTACGGAGACACGGAAGACACGATCGATGTTTGCAGTGAATGCAACGACAACGGAAAGTTTGTGATGGAGCGCTGGGGGCACTCGGCGATGAACAAGATCTTTCCCTTGTGGATGCTTGAGTATCTGCCGAACATGTCAGCCTGTCACATGGCAATTGCGCACGAAGCGTACGGTCCCAATAACTCGATTGGTTCGGGAGATGCCTCTGGCTTGATCGCTTTGGCGGAGGCAGCCAATACGATTACTCGTGGCCATACGGATGTCATGTTGGCTGGTGGAACGGGGAGTCGCACCAACATGACCACGCTCCTGTTTCGTGGTTTTTCCAATTTATCGCATCGGAATGCGGAGCCGGCCGCGGCATGTCGCCCTTTCGAGTTGCATCGTGATGGAATGGTCAATGGTGAAGGCGCTGCGACGGTGATTATGGAGTCGAGTGAGCATGCTTCGGAGCGTGGTGCCCGCGTGTTGGCGGAAGTCGCCGGATATGGTGAAGCATTTGCACCGGGCTTCCCAGAGGGGATGGACTTTACGACGGCCATAAAGAGTTCGATGGAGCAGGCGCTGAGCAAAGCGAATTTGTCGGCCGAAGACGTGGGGCACGTCAATGCACATGGCATCAGCCTGGTCGATCATGATCAGCAGGAGGCTGCTGCGATTGCGGCTATTTTGGGTGACGTGCCAGTGACAGCACCGAAGAGTTACTTTGGTAATCTCGGAGCTGGTAGCGGAGCCGTCGAGTTGCTGACTTCGTTGGTTGCGATGGAGACGGGGATGATTCCGGCCACGCTAAACTATCAGCAGCCTGATCCCGAGTGCCCGGTGAATGTGGTGGCGACACCGACGCCCTCAGACAAGCCGGCAGCGCTGTTGTTGAATCAATCGGCCACAGGGCAAGTGGCCGCGTTGGCTTTGCGGCGGCCTGCTTAGCATCTGCGGCCTGCTTAGCATCTGCGACCTGCTTAGCATCTGCGACCTGCCGTATCGCGTTGTGCCTTGTGAGGGTGTGCGTCTGCCGGCGCGCCGGCCACTCGGAGCGATCCCTGCCGGGTCATTGAGGATCGATATACGCTCGCAGGTAGCGTTCGACTTCGCTTGACGGGACCATTGCCCGGTCGCCGACCCGTTCGCACACGTGACTCCGCGGTTCACCTGCTTCGAGCGAGACGATGATATCCTGGTGATGTCGTTGGATTCGTTCGAAGGCTGGCCCGTGGGGTGTGGGCTGGTTGGGGCTTGTGTCCGGAACTCCGCTGGGGGCACGCATGAAGCAACACGGGATGTATTGCACTACGTTGTTGATCACGAAATAGCAATTGGTGACCAGCGAGATCAGGCCCCACCAGCCGGCAACCAGGCTGACCAGAGTCATTTTCCAGAACAGGTAGTGAATGCACGCTTTGCAGAAATGGCCTTCGACCGAGCTGGGGAAGCGGATGATCAGCACCCCGATATTCTGGTAAAACGTCACGTTGCGTGTTTCTGGCACTTCCAATTTGCAGGCTTGGCAGCGCATGCGGGTGCTCCTGGCGAATCGATCCGGTTGCGGGCTCGTCGTATCATAGCTGACGCGGACTGTTTCAGCAGCCTCGTTGATTTATGAGGCAAGGAAGCTGGAGTGGTCGGGATTGATTTTGAATCGCCGAGTTGACTGCTACAATCAGCCCTGTATCTGCCGAGTGATTTGCTTCAAGTTGGAGGTTGCGATGTTCCGCGGTCATACGTTAGTCGCACTTGCACTCGCTTGCTGCGGGTGGGGATGCTTTTCTGCCCCGCTGTGTTGGTCTGCGGAGCCGTCAGCCGTGGAGGCTCAGCCGTTACGTGCGAACGTGCAGCGATTGATGGCGGCGTTGGAGTATTTGGGTGCGCCGCTTGCCGCCGAGACACGGCGGGAATTGCGGCGCGCTCCGCAGTTGAGCGCCCAACGACTGCAGGCGTTACTGGATCCCCATGTGTTGGCGGTGGTGTCGATCAATCCTGAGTTGCGGGTCAAGGTCCAGCGTGGAGCGGCACGTGCGAGGCTGCAGCAAGCGGGTTTCACGCCCTGTCTGATCAAGGTGGAAAATCAAGGGACGGTGACGCGCAAGCTGCAGATCGATAGTCCGCAGGCGGGAGCCGTCTACTCTGGAGCAGCCTTGGGGATTCTAAAACGGCAGGCGCAGACTGAACTGAATGACAACGAGAACACTCAGAACGCCCATCGCTTTCTGGAAGTGGAGATGTTTGATCAGTCTCCGATGACTGTCCGTTTAAGTGGCTTGCAGGTGGAGTACCTGATTGCGTTGATTTTCAGCAGTGAAGCAGGGAAACGCGAAGCCACCCTGGTGTTTGATATTGGACAGGGGACTCAAGATCTCGGCTTTCGCAGTGAAGTCCCCGTGCTGTTCGAGATTCAACCCGGTTTGCCGGTGAAAATGCAAGTGCGAGACTTTGACGGGCAACCGACCACCGCGAGGTTAGAATTCCGTGACGCTGACGGGCGCGTTTACCCTCCGCAAGCGAAACGCCTGGCACCCGATTTTTTCTTTCAACCGCAGATCTATCGACAGGATGGGGATGTGGTCATTTTGCCGCCGGGGAAATTCGAGTTGACCAGTAGTCGTGGTCCCGAATACCAACGCCGACGTCAGGAAGTGGTCATCGCAGCGAACCGTAAGAACGTCATTGATGTCCGGCTGCAGCGGTGGGTGAATCCGATGAAGGCAGGGTTCTTTTGTGGTGACCATCATATCCATGGCGCCGGGTGTTCCCACTACGATAATCCGACTCAGGGAGTGACCCCGCAGGATATGTTTGCCCAGGTCAAAGGAGAAGGCCTGAACGTGGGGTGCGTGCTTACCTGGGGACCGTGTTTTGATTATCAACGCCGTTTCTTTTCGCCGCGAGCAGATGATGTCAGCGAACCTTTGACGCGACTGAAATACGACCTGGAGATCAGTGGCTTCGGTTCGGCCGCGCTGGGCCATGTTTGCTTGCTGGACTTGGAGAATCAGACGTATCCCGGTTCGCAGGGAACCAAGACCACCGGTTGGCCGAGTTGGACGGTCCCGGTGATGCGTTGGACGAAAGAGCAAGGTGGGGTTACCGGTTACCCGCATTCCGCTTTGCATGTTGTGCCTGAGTCGGCGACGAATCGTCTGCTGGAATTGTTGGATCGTGACACCAATCAGCAACTGGATCGTCAAGAGGCTGAGCGAGGATTGTTGCCCGAGGCGTTTGCGAGTATCGACACCGATGGAGATGGCCAGTTAATCCGTCGTGAATTATTGCAGAGTAACGAACGCGTTAGCCAACAGTTACCGAACGTGGCACTTCCGGCGATGAACGGCGGGGGAGCCATGGAGATCTTTGTCAGCACGGCCGAGGGGGTGTGTGACTTTATCAGTGCCATGGATACGGCGCGGATCCCTGAGTGGAACACGTGGTACCATCTGATGAATGCGGGGTTTCCATTGAAGCTGAGTGGCGAGACGGACTTTCCTTGTATGAGCAGCCGCCGTGTGGGGCAGGGGCGTGTCTATGTGCAGATGGGAGCGTTGCAGAAACTGGATTATTCTGCGTGGTGTCAGAGACTTGCTCAGGGAAGGTCGTACGTTTCGGATGGTTTCGCACACGCTTTGGAGTTTCGGGTTGAGGGGCAGGCACCCGGCGAAGGCACGGTGCAGCTGGCGCAGCCGAAGCAGGTGCAAGTTGTCGCGCGGGTAGCGTTTGCCGCTGAGCAGCCCAAGGCTGTGGCTTACGGTACGGTGTTGCCAGCCGCCGGCAGACGCATGGCTGGTGACACGGTGAACCTTCATGCACCGCGCGATCTGGGAGTGACGCGTGGTGGAGAGCGGCTGGTCGAGATGGTGTTGAACGGTCGCGTGGTGGCGTCTCAAAAAGTCCCCGCCGATGGTCAAGAGCACGCGCTGACTTTTCAGATCCCCGTAGAACAGAGCAGTTGGATTGCTTTGCGACAGTTTCCTCAGTTGCACACCAATCCGGTGGAAGTTCAGGTGGCAGGGCGTCCGATTCGGGCCTCACGGCAGAGTGCCTTGTGGTGTGTTGAGTCGATCCGTTTGTTATGGAAGAACCGGCGGCGCTTCATTCGTGACGACGAGCAGCCGGCGGCTCGGGAAGCCTACGAACGGTCCATCGCTACGTTTCTCCAGCGAGCCCGCGAGTGTCCTGATGACGGAACTGGCCTGGCGGGGACCGGCTTGGACTGAGCCTCGCGATTGTCCTGCTTGACCGCGACTCTGACGTTGATCAGCGTGGCTTAGCTGGGGACGTGGCGCAAGGTGGCACCCGTGTTACAGCTGGCGGCGATCGCGATTTGCACGTCCGGTTCGTGCTGTTGCAGTTCCGCGCCGAATTGCTCGGCAGTGGTCGCGTCGGGCAGGACGGCGAACAGGGTGGGGCCCCAGGAGCTTTGGCCGACACCGGCGGCTCCCAAGGCCTGCATCCGTTCGGTCAAAGCACTTAATCGCGGCCCGTTGTACGGCCCTCCCTGGACGGAGGCAAAGCACATACCTGCCTGATAGCCATATTCCGTCAGGCTCCGGGCGAAGGTCTGGAAATCAGCTCGCATGATCGCGGGTATCAAGTCTTCGCGGAGCAGGGCGCTCAACCGTTGCGTTGTGGTTTCCGGCACGGCAGGGATGGTGGCAAAGGCGGCTTGCTCGGCAGGACCCGAGAGTCCCGGATGGACGCGTGGTTGCACGAGCACAAATCGCCAAGCGTCGGGCAGTTCAATCCGGCAATCCAACGGTGAGATCGCTTCGGTTGGCAGTTTTCCGCGTTCGACAATCAAGCCACCTTGCACGAAGCCGTAGGTTCCGACGGCCGAACGCAGCCCCCGACCCACGCTGAGCGCCAGTTCGCGAGCCGTTTCGGGAGGCCGTTGGCAGAAGGCGTTCAGTCCCGCGGCGATGGCCAGGGCTAACTGCGTTCCCGAGCCGAGCCCGCAGTGGGCCGGTGCGGACTCCTGAACGTGAATTTCACAAGCCGGTGGGGTGACGGCATGATGGCTTGTCCAACGATCGACAAACTGCTGGATCCGGTCGGCTTGTGGACCCGCGATTCGGAATGCCGTTGCCGGACGGAGCGATAGGCGGGTATTGGGGCGGTCGATCATCACGCCCACGCCACCA
>NZVR01000021.1 GCA_002701545.1 Blastopirellula sp.
CAATTCGGTGTAAGAGGAATACCAACGCGGCCGCAGCCGAACAACTTCTCGAGCGATCTCCAATGCACGCTGCGGATTTTTTCGTTCCAACTCCAGACTACTGATCTGAGATTGCACCTCCGGTAGCGTCGGGGTCCAAGCCGCCATCGCCTGCAACAGTTCGTCTTGTTCTTGCGGTGTTACCTTGCCGTTGCGTCTCTCCAGTACAACCGAGCCGGCCAACAACAGCATCAACAAACCGACCTTCACCACATGGGCTGTCGGGGTTCCCCATCGATTCACTTTCGCCCCCTCGCCGGCGATCTCCAGATTCGCACGTGTTTTATTATCACGGAACTTCCAGATAAATCCGTCGTAATAGTAGTGCAGCAAGGAGGAGGCGCTGATCATTGCCACGACGACATTCTGCAACGTCTGACTTTCTGCGGCCGCACCAAAAAAACGAAAGCTGCCAAAGGCAAAGATCGCTGCCAAATAAAGCCCGAGAAAGAACCATCGATCTTGAAACATAAAGCCCAACGGACCAAAACGACCACTCGTTCGCTCGGCAAGCTTGCGATTGTATGTCCACACGATCGCGTAATATTGCAACGCATGAAAAATTTCAAACATGGCGATGCCGACGACCAAATTCGTAGTCACCAAACCGCAGACCCAGTAAAACACACCGGTGGTCAACGCCAACAGTAACTTAACCCAACTGACCCCCACTCCCATACGATTTGTCCGCACGAGATTCACGACGTAGGCCAACATGACCAACGCGACGACTGCAACCGTCAGGTAGCGAAAAACGACCAGCCAAATCGGCTCCAACAACGGCACACCGCTATTCCACAAAGCCGCCATCATGCCGTACATGCGGGCTTCACTAAACACCGTGCCCGCCAAGAAGATCGCAAAACAAAGCCAAAAATCGAGCGTCGCCGTCAGCCCATCATGCCACCCACGCTTCATGTCATAAATTCGCATGAAGCCGTACAGTTGCATCAAGCCATGCCAACCACCCCAGAAGACAATCACCATCATGAGTCCGTGCAGGCCGTTCCACGTAAAAAACATCGACGTGGCAACGAAGAGGGGCGGCATGAGCAGAAACCGCCATTTGAAACGCTCGAACAATTCACGGTCGCCATAGCAACGCATGAAACCCGGCAAGTGATGGCCTAACGATGCAAAGGAGGCGACCACCAGATCAATCTGCTCCGGTGTCGCCAGATAGCGATACACCAGCCACACCACTGGAACGATCACGAGTGGGGTGGCCACCAGATAGGCCATATCCCACGTTGGCGAAATAATCCAAGAACTTGGTGGACGTTTTGACGCTGCTACAGCTTGACTCATATCGTCCAACTTGTCGGTTCGCGGCCTTGCCTGACTTCAGCATAGCGGAAGATAGACAACTGTCGTAGTGAATTATCCAATTGCCTGCCACCGCCCATGGCGTTCTCGCCTACCACAGTCGAACAAGACCTTGATGCCTTGTGTTGTCGTCGGTCACCAGGACACCGCCCCATCGTGGCAAATCGAACCAGCACTCGCCATTGCCGTGAAAGGGAGGGTGCAGAGTGAGCCTGTATGGACCACACGGGTTAGTCGAGCGAAAGTCACCGCCGCGACCCCAGTACCCCATAACTGCCCACACACCCATCAACACATCTTGATATCTCAACACCTGCCTCTGGTTTCTAGCCCCACGTCTAACATGCAAGTGCGACCGAAGCGACCTCGCGGCTCAACGATGTTTGAGTTGATCTAACGTCAAGGTGTAGGAATGCATTAGCTCGTCATCGATACTTCGCGCCTCCATGCGGATCTCGGGAACGGCCAACTGAGTGTTAAACTCCATCCGCGCAAATGAGCATTTGTTATTGTATCCCCAGATCAAACCTGGCGTCTTGACGACCGAGTGCGTGTGTCGGTTGGTCAGGCGTGAACTCTCGAACTCGAATAAATCGTAGCCTTGCGAACGTTTGGTCACGCGCAGATCCGTACGATGGCGATCGGCGCAAATCAGCAAGACACCGTCGACCTTTTCTTTCTCCAAAAACTGAAAGATCTCTTCCCGTTCATCGGCGTACCCATCCCATGGATCTTTGCTCCCCGGCTTGATGTTTGCCGTGAATGGAACTGGCGAAGCGATCACCTTAAAGGTACCTGAAGATCGTTTCAGCGTCTCCAACAGCCAGCGCTTCTGTACGTCGCCAAGCATGCTTGGCTGCGGTTTACGGGAGCGGTAATAGCGGCCATCCAGCATGATGAAATGGACATCACCAATCATAAAGTCATACCAACAGCCAGGCTGAGCTTCACCGCCCCCGTAAGCTGGATTGACCCAGTTCTGTTGGAATATCCGCCACACCTTGCGTTTCCATACTGGCGATTCGATCTCTGCTCCCGGCACGCAATCATTGGTACCAAAGTCGTGGTCATCGTAGATCGAATACATCGCCGTCCGCGCGGTGAACCTGCGCCACTCGGGGCGTGATTGCCGACGGTAATAACAATAATGGCTCGTCTCCGAGTGTTCAGGGTCATCGATATAGACGTTATCCCCCAGCATCAACATGGCGTGTGGCTGATGCCCACCGATCACATCCCACATCCGCTCCCATTGGGGCACAAACCCCGCACCGCCACCGAAACAGACCGAGAAGCTTGCGGCACGGTTCTCCTCAGGAAATGTCGTCAACATGGCATTCTCAACGGGTGATTCGTTACCATCCACGACAATCCAGTAGTCATAACGCGTCTTGGGTGCCAATCCGTTCAATCGAACGGCGGCCGTAAAGTCCTCAGCGGCACGAGTCCGATATACCTTGGTCTGCCCGGGCAAATGTTTTTTGCCGACTTCACGATAGCGGACCGAGACGTCAGCCGCCTTTGCGGTTCGCAACCAAACGGTGGCCGCGCGGTCGGTAACAGACCCTAGCATCGGCCCATGCAGCAACGCCGGCTGATGCTGCTTCATCAATTCCTGATACGCCACACCGGCGTGCAACTTTTTCAAGATCGACCGTGGCCCGGCAACCAATCTTTCGACGGGCAATCCGGCAGCCACGCCTTCACGCATCAACCATTCCGCCTGCTCCAGATCGTCCTTCTCGAGCGCAAGCATCATTTGCACAAATTTGGTTTCTGACTCAGCGGCGTTGGCTTTTGCCAGTTCTTTTTCGGCCTTGGCATAGTCTCCCTTCACAATGTGTCGCGTCGCATTACGTTGCGGATCGTGCTGAGCACCCACATGGGTCGTGGCCAGGCAAAGGGTTGTGACGAAGATCACACGCAGAAATACAGCCATGAATTGGGATCCCGAAAATAGAAAATGGTTCGATGTTTCCAGAGTATAGTTCCCGACCATTTGTCAGGCGACTCACGCAGCAGCTTCTTCTTCGGCTCGCAAGAACACCACCACGACAGGGCACCCGCACGCTTTATTGCTTCTTCCTTCGCAGCGCCGATTCGATAAACGGCCACATGATCTCCGGATAAAACCGATGTCCAGCAGCCCCCCACGCGAACCGAAAATGCGTTCCCGCATCACCGGCTCGATATACCGTTGCCACACGGCGCATAGCTGCTTCGACATCCGGTTGGGAATGCAGGCCATCGGTACGCCCATGCACCGCCAGCAAATAGCGTGGAGCCGTCAAAGCACCAATATCGGCCATATCACCCATCTGCCGCTGCGCCCGCGGAACCAAACAACAATCGCAGTGGAATACGAAACCCGCAGCGCTGGTGTAGGACGTAAACGAACAACTTGGCACCGCCACGTGAATCCGCTCATCCAACGCGGCAACATAGACCGTCAACACACCCCCTCCCGAGTTACCGGTCATCAGGACGCGGTGCGGATCAACTCCATCCACATGCCGCAGAGCCCAATCCAACAGGTGTTGCGTATCCCAGACACGCTCGCCTACGGCGGTGCGACCGGCCAGCAGACAATGAATCAATTGGGCGCGGCATGTACGGTTTCCATGGCGTCCTTTAAGGTCCGGTATCGACACTGCCTCGGCCAACCCACGTGTAGCAGGCACCAACGTGATGAATCCCCGCCTTACTGCTTGCACACCGATATCCCCTGACTTGGCCAAAGTGCTCGCGCGATGGTCCGCGTCACGGTAGACACCGGCATACGTATTCCAACCATCTCGATCATGGCCGTGGCTGCAAATCGCCAGCGGGCGCCCGGCTGCTTCTCCGGCCTGCCCCTCCGGCCTCAACAGCCAAAACGGAATCCGGATCCCCGGCTCCGTTTCGATCGTACCACGGCGCCGGCGATACCCATCTTCCTGTTGCCATGGCTCCCAGGTGACACTTGGCTGATGCCCCGCCAGTGTTTCTTCCATCACATCCAACCCCAAGAGACACCGCAGTTGTCCGCGAGCAGCCTCCTGCCAACCCGTAAAGCCACCTGGATAATCATCGCGAAACGCAAACGGGGCGCCCCCCTGCCCTGGGTTATGCAATCGCTTCAGATAAGCCGCAGTCACCGCAGGATACTCGGCAAAGGCTGGAGCCTGAGGCGTCTGTGCGACCACCCCAAACGGTAGGAGTATCATCAACAGCAAGCCGATTTGAACGCCAATACGCACTGGATTCATCAGGACCTCATCACGAACGGTTCGGTACGCCCCCGCTGACGGTCATTGTCACTCATAGCGACAACCATGTCACCCACCTCCGGCGTGACTCTGCCGCAAACACCCTCGGACCAGACCGAGCGCATCGCCACCGGAAACTAGCCGGAGCAACTTTCCCCTCGGTTATCGCCTCAGCTTCGAATATGCTCAAAACGGCAAGGAAACCACAGCCGCGGGGTCATCAGGCACACTGGACACATTAACAGACACTGGGCACATCCATTTCGGCCAACCGCACACGGGAAGCTAGATACGGATGTTGATTGCCAGAGCATCCCCTGGGCAAGCCTTCCAGTGCGGACTCAGCCTTTTCTTTTCATGCGCCGCAAATCCAATCCGCCCCAACCAGAATGCGTCGCAGATAAAACACCCCCAAAGCCTCACAAGGGAACCTCACCTACCAAAAAGCAGATTGCAAAAAAAACACAGAATAGGCTTATTAGCACCTCCCCGATTTACCGATACCAAACATACCCGGGAGGGCGAAACCTTGACGGTTTCGTTTCAGGATAGAGGTCATGGTATGGACGACGGAGCGACATATCATGACCTTTTTTTATGCGCGTTGGTCATCAACACACCTCCCAGAAAACGCCCACGGTACAAATGCGCGGGCCTTTCTGCTTCACGTTCCCTGATCTGACCGCACGATCAACGGGCGTTCCAGTGCGCATCTCAGCTCCAGCAACCGCCGGCGACTCTGCTCGGCGTTACCCACACGACGTCGGTCAAGCCAGCAACTTCTAGCGCAAGAAAATGCTTTAGTCGCAGGCTTGCCTGAACTCCCGCATGGCGTCTGCGCCCCTCGAGAGACGGACCGAGCCAAACCTTCTGCCATAGAACGTGGAAGCGACTTCCACCGAACGTAAGCAAACACCGGTTCAGATTCACAGCGACGCGGCTAAAAGCAGGGCACGGAAATCAGGTTGCCACCAGGGCCCCGCACCTCTGGAAACGAAAAAGGCGACGGACTGAACCATGTCAGTCCGCCGCCATAGGCTTTGACCAGATTTCTTCCCGGGAGAGCGAAGAGATCAGTAAAACGGAGTCGCTTAGTTACAACATGAACGACGGCAAGGATCAGGGCAGCAAACCGTGACCGGAACCTTTTTGCAAATCACACGCGGTACGCATTTCGTGACCGTATAAGGCACTTTCTTGCATACGCGACGTGGGACCGTAATCGTCTTGGTGTAACAAACAGGCTTGCAGACAGTGTAAGGGACGCGTTTGGTATGGCATCGCTTCTCCATGCGGCAAACCTTGTAGCACACGGTCTTCGTGCATTGCTCGGGAACCATGCGGCACACTTTGTAGCAGCAGGTCTTCGTGCGTTGCTCTTTGACCATGCGGCACACTTTGTAGCAGCAGGTCTTCGTGCGTTGCTCTTTGACCATGCGGCACACTTTGTAGCAGCAAGTCTTCGTGCGTTGCTCGGGAACCATGCGGCACACTTTGTAGCAGCAGGTCTTCGTGCGTTGCTCGGGAACCATGCGGCACACTTTGTAGCAGCAGGTCTTCGTGCGTTGCTCGGGGACCATGCGGCAGACTTTGTAGCAGCAGGTCTTCGTGCGTGGCTCGCAGATCGTGCGGCAGCAAGTGTAGGGCACTTCCTTCGTGCAAGTTTGGCATTCCCAGCGAGTGCAGCAGATCTGCTTTTCTTCGCAGGTGGGAACCCAAACCTTCTTGCAGCACGTGCGAGGAGGTGTCTGGCACTTCACCGTGTGACAGCAACCTGGTTTGTAAACACAGCAGCAGGTGCACGGATCCATCACCCAAGTACCCGGTTCCTGAACCGTTTTGGTGTAAGTACGACCGGGAACGGTGTATTTTTTCGTTTCCCAGTGACCACCCCTGACTTGGATCGTCTTGGTGTACTGCACAGGCTTGCGAACCGTGTACGTGACCGTACGACTCTTCTGCTCTTTCACCGTGCGATACACGTTGTAGTTAATCACGCGTGTCTTGGTTTCCCAGACTGGCTTGCAGACCGTGTAGCAGACCTGCCGTGTCTTGGTTTCCCAAACTGGCTTGCAGACCGTGTAACAGATCTTACGTGTCTTGGTTTCCCAGACTGGCTTGCAGACCGTGTAACAGATCTTGCGTGTCTTGGTTTCCCAGACTGGTTTGCAGACCGTGTAACAGATCTTACGTGTCTTAGTTTCCCAAACTGGCTTGCAAACCGTGTAACAGACCTTACGTGTCTTGGTTTCCCAAACCGGCTTGCAGACGGTGTAGCAAACATCCTTTGTGCGCGTTTCCCAAACCGGGCAACACGTCGTGTATTTGCACACCCGATAGCGGGTCTCAGGCACCATCTTCGTGCACTGAACCTGCTTTTGCTCGCAAACGGTTTCCCAACACGTTCGATAGCAAGTCTGTTGCACCTTGTCGTACACCACCTCGCGTACGGTTCGGTAACAGGTGCAGGCATTGGCGCCTGGGTCCGCAGCCACGGCGTCCCCTTCGGCATACCCGCAATTCAAATAGCTCGCACCACCCAAACAGGCGGCCGAAGCTTGTCCCGCCATGAAAGCAACCCATAAGGCTGCTGCCATTGGCACCACTAGAATGTTTCTCATTCCAGGTCTCCTTTTACTGATCTCAACCTAAACGAAGCGAAAATCTGGTCCGGCGATCAACTCGCCAACGCCACCCGGTATATGTATCTACGTTGCGATTACTGCGACGCTCTCGGGTCCACAGACAAAACTCGCATAAAACCGGTTATCGAGTAGCATCGACTGACCAGAACGAATACTTAACCTGCGAAGGCAGGGCTAAAGAGAAAATCCAAGCAATTTACGAAAGTAAGCTCATGTTACTGAGCTAGCTGCTATCGTCGGATTAATCCGTTGAATTGGACGGCGCTAAAATTACCAACTCGCGAAACCCTAGGGACTAGGTGTCCTTTCCCGAGTCTGCCGCACCAGACGGGTGCATTCCTTCATGAGAATTCTCATCGCGATCGAGCCTCGAGCACCGTGACCCTGCTGCCACATTCCTGGTGCGCGCCGACATCCCCCACACCAAGGCTTGAAACATGGTGTCGCGCGCTTGCCGTGAACGAAAGCGTCGCGGCAGGGGAAAGATCCGAGCGTAGCTGCCAGTCTCTCCTCAACGTTTGGTGTGTCCTCAGACTCTGGCTAGGGTGGACCGATCTCAAATGTCCTGTGTATCTGACGGACATTTCCTTGTTGATCTTCCACGGACACCACCACTTCATATTCGCCGACATCTCGCAGGGGCTTATCGAATTTCAGTTCATAAACCCCAGCACCGTGCGCCTGAATGTGGCTTGCTAGATTGGTATTGGCTGGCTGCTGGCCCACCGCAAAATCAGCTAACACGCGCAGACTCTTGACGTTGATCCCCGAATAGTAATCATCCATTCCAAAGAGAATCCGGGTGACTTGCTCCTGCTGTCCCAAACGCGGTTCGACGAGCGTCAAGGTGGGGCGTTTATCATCGCCGGCCCACCCCCAACCCCGTTGCTCGTCTGCCTTGCGATCGAAATCATAATCGAGCGGACAGCCGAGATCGATCCAGCGAACGAGCGTTTTGCGTTCTTGGTCGGTGAGCGCCTGAACGTGACCAGCTTTCACGGCGTCAACTGGCGGCATGATGCTACCGCGATAATCCAGGTCAGCGCGGTCTCGATTCGCCTGAGTATTCGGCACGGATTGACCGTCCAGTACGAGCGAGTCCGCATTTCCAGGTTCCTTGGCCGTCGGGAAATCTTCATTTGCCCAACCATCGAGGCGTCGCCCATAGATTTTCCAGGCGAGCAAACTGCGACGCGACTGAAATTTGCGAATATACCGCGAGGCATTCGTCTGCCGCCAAGTCCCATTGTGAATAATCGGCTTGTGGCCATACTTTGCCTGGGCATCGGCAGCGAGCCGATAGTACGTCCCTGGCCACTGTCCGCGATTAGGAATTTTGACCAACTCCGCATCTGCATCAAGATCAAGGTTTCCAGCCGGTTGCTTTCCCGCTTTCCCTGTATGACAAGCAACACAGCTTCGCTGGAAGATGGGTTGCACGTCGCGCCAATACTCGACATTCACCACTCCGGTCGGTTCGCGCGTCAGCGAAGTGGCCTGGTGCTCATCCCATTGCTTACCTGTTTCGCCCGATCTGCGCGCCGTAACCAATGGCGTGGTCTTAGTCAGATCGAACAATCGGTACTCTTGACTAGCGGCAAATGTATCCGCGAATCGTGTCGGCTGTTGGCTATGCGCATGACAGCCACCGCAATCGTGACGGATCTCGCCCGGGCGTAGTTGATGCCACGTCTGTGCCATGTTCAACACCATCCCGTCGCGATCCAGGGTCTGAAACGTGAACGCGGTATCGGCAGGGATTTTGGCCAGGAAACTGGTATCTGGATTGCCATCGGGATCCAGGACCTGCTGCCCCTGACGATCAAACTTACGAAGTGGAATCTCGCCGAGAATCCGCAAGCGTTCCATGGCGTGGCTATAAAACAGCCGGCCGCTTTGAGGCCCACGATGACGATCGGTCGTCGGTTCCATGGCGACAATCCGCACGGCGTGAATATCCGAGTTTTCGTAGCGACCTGCATCCGACCCTTGATTGAACCAGTTCAACGACGCGCCGTTTTGAGACGTATTGAACGGATCCAGGTCTTGATAACCGTTTGCATCGCGACCTCCGGCGAAGCGAGACGTCACCGTGTCACTTGGTACCGTCCCTTCCGGATAGCTCTCGCGTTTGTAAAAGCTGGATGTTCCAATCAAACCAAAGGGCGTCCCCTC
>NZVR01000022.1 GCA_002701545.1 Blastopirellula sp.
TGGGACCACAACCACGGGGGTTTCTACCGTCCGCTCGCCAGGTTGCAGAAGGCGGCGAATCGGCGCGCAGACCAACGCCATGCAGGTGAGCGTGATCACGGCCACGCCGAGCGCGACATAAGCCGAACACCAGAGTGCGGCCCCTCCGATCACACTGACCACGACCAACCAGACGGACACTTGATTCCATTTACTTCTCAACATGGTTTTCCCGCTCATCATTGGCAACAACTCCATCACGGATTTCCCGGTTCAAGCATCTCCGCTGAACCGACTACGCCTCTGACTCGCCTCCTGCTGGAGCTTGGCAAATTGACTCGCAACCGAATTCACTACGGGGTCGGTGGCTCGCGCCAAGGACGGCTTCGAAACAGCGACCTGCTCCGCGCTGGGGCCTGCGGCATCACCGGCCAAACGGTATTCCACCATCTCCATCTGATGCTGGACGGTCGCTTTTAATTGCTGGACTTCACGAACCATCTCGTGATGCTGTTCTGCCACCACATCGTGCTGGTTTTCCACGGTCTCATACAATTCGGCTGCGCGACTACGCACCAACTCCAGCTCCATCTCCAAGACGGATCGTTCCTGTTCCAGTGCGTCAATTTGTTTCGCAAGTTCCTGCTGCGGACGACCGCTTTGCTGCGTTCCGCGCGTCTCTGCCTGCAACGACGCGTGCAACACCGCGATCTCGTCGCGCGTCTTTGCTAAATCCATGGACATCTGCTCGATCCTGCGGACTTCTGACAGCGCCTCGGTCACCTGTGACCAGTATTCCTGTCGTTCCTCTTCGGCTCTGGTCCATTGCTGCTGCATCATCTCGACAACCTGGTCTTGCCAACTTTGTTCCAACTGCCGCTGTTGTTGCCAGGTATCACGTAAGCAGTGAATCTCCTGCAACGTTTCTTCCTGTCGATGTTCGACATGCCGGGCCACCTCATTACGGGTTTGATGCAACTCGCCCTGCACGGTCACCACGAGACTCAGCAGTTGTTCACTGAAATGAGCACCAGCCACATCGTGGCTTTCACGCACCTCGTCGTTCCATTGGCTGACTCGTTTAACCAGTTCCTGGCTATCATCTCGCGTCGCCACTTCGCCCCGCATTGCCAACACTTGCGTTTGCACCTGCTGCAGCAATTCGACGACTGGCTGGTCCGATGCATCCGCCAACACGTCGTTGCCGACCGCCTGAATTTGTTCCTGAGCAGACAGAATTTCTCTGCGTAGATCCGCGAGCAATTCCATCACCTGGGCGTCTTCCTGCGGTGCTCCCAACGTCTCTTGCAGATGTCGCACCTGGCTCTGCATCTCGTTTAGAGACGCAACCAACGGACCATCATCATTTGCCCTCACCTCACTGCGGACTCCGCGCACCTCTTCCAGCAGTTCATTCCAGTGGGCCTGGGGAAATTCGACCTCGTGCAGTAGTCGCTCGGCGTGTCGCTGCCGCTCGTTCAGTTCCTGCTCGCGCTGATCCAACCCGGCGGCCCGTGCATCCAAAGCTTTGGCCTGGAACGCCAACTGCAAATGCATTTCATTCAATTCGCCCAGAGCATTCTCGACAATTGCATCGAGGCCAGAGAATTCCGACTGCATGGCGGCCGCCGATTGCTTGACCAGCTGCCGGGAAACATCACACAGAGTTTGTCGAGTATCAACCACCTGGTGCCTCCACCGGCGAATCTCATGTTCAAGCTGATCGGTGATTGGAGAGCGCTGCCGCTGATCCACCATTTGAAAAGTAGGTCACATTTCGATTCTCAGCAAACACCTACCCAACCACTGCCCGTGTTTGGAGTGACGCGAAACCATCGCCCACTTCCTCTGCGGCAGAGCCGACCGAGGCCAGCACTCCGTCTCGGCTCAAACGGGCATCCCAGCCGTGAAATCGTGAAGTTGCCACCCCTACGATCCGCAGAATTGCTGCACCGCAAATGCCTCCGCAGACAAAACCTCCCTCGAAATGGGCACAGGGTGCTCAAAACCCGGCCGAACGGCCCCCAGGGGCGACGGCGAAAACAAGCTGCCTCGGGGGGTGCTCGGGGGTGGAATGTGCGTTGCCGGCCAAGTAATCTATAGGGTTGTTGCACCTGCCTAGATGTCGGTCGCCCCCCGACCGGTTGCTGCTCCTACTTGAGGATCCGACATGACGCGCTCCACCTCGTTGATTGCTGTGCTCTGCACCATCGCTACGACCCTACTTTCCCTCCAGGCATGCGCGGAAGACTTATTTCCCGACAAGAACCTGGAAGCCGCCGTTCGACGCCAAGTCTTCGAAAAACGCAACTCGAAGGATCCCCTGGTAGAAAAAGACGTGGTCAATATCTCCACGATCGACGGACGCGGCAAGGGAATTAAGAACCTCAAGGGATTGGAAGCGTGCAAGAGTCTCGCGGCCGTCGACTTGGCGGATAATCAGATCGAAGATATTTCGCCGCTCAAGGATCTGAAACGCATCCAAACCATCGACCTGGGCAAGAACCAAATCAAGGACATTGCCACCCTCGGTACACTGACCGCTCTGCAGTACATCTCCATCGAAGACAATCAGGTCTCCGATCTCTCCGCTTTGAAGTCCCTCAGCAATCTCCGCAACCTGTATGCTGACAACAATCAGATCAAGGACGTGGCGGCATTGGCTGACCTGAGCAAGATGGTATCGATCTACCTGAAGAACAATCAGGTCAGCGACCTCAAACCACTTGCCAAACTCCGCTGGCTGGAACGTCTCGATGTATCAGGCAACGGCGTCGAAGACATCACCCCACTGACCTCGCTCACCGAATGGCGGTATCTCTTCCTGATGCGGAACAAGATCCAAGACTTGCAGCCGTTGATCGCGATGGCCAAGAAAGATCGCGAAGGTTCGCAGCGATTCTCGCTCTTTTGGAAAGTCTACCTGGCCGAAAATCCGTTGGCGGCAGACAAGAAGGATGCCCAACTCGGAGAGCTCAAAAAGTTCGCCAAGGAAGTCAACCTGGAATACAACAAGTAACGGTCGGCAGCGGGACAGGGCGGACGGCAATCTGGCCCGACGCCATCGGCAACGCTGCAAAACCAACACAACGTCAAATCCTCGCTCGTCCAGCCAGCTCTTGAACCACGCCTCCAGCCGATACCCATCGCCGGATCAGTCGCATTCCACCTCGGGGTCAGCTGCCAACCCGCGACTGCCCTGACATGGCCGCTGGCAGTCTCCCGCGCTTGGACGTGATCGTCATCCGACGGCGAGACGCGACCGAACAGGACGTTCACCTTACCGAGCCGCGGTGATCTCCGCTTGTAGCACGTTGACCAGATTGGGATCCAGGAACCGCGCCAGGATATCTTTGGTTTTGTTGAACAGCCGCGAAATCTTGGCGTTCTTGCGAGCGTCCTGATACACCTGACTATCCTCAATCACTTTCTGGCGATATTCTTCCAGCCGGATAAGCAACCCCGAGCGGTCAGGAATCTCTCGCAGTTCGGCGAGCACAGCCTCCGCGCCGTCTTCACCATCCAATTTGCCTTCTTCGATTCGTTTGCGAATCCGCGCGGCCATAATCTGTCGCTTGACTTCCAGCGACAAGATATTGCTTTGGATTTCCCGGTTGTAGGTCTCGGCACGCAAACGTTTGTCATCGTCGCGCACCTGCGACGATTCGAGTGGATAGAGCCCAGGGACCATGGGCAATCGGGCCAACAACTGCTCGCCATTCTTCACATACAGGATGCGTAACGGCAGATCGCCTTTCGGCACTTTGACAACGCCCCGCCAATCGGAACGCCCCATTTTGGGAGGCAGTTCCTTTTTCTTCTGTGTTTTCGGCTCATCGTCCGCGGGAAACTCGACAACCGGGTCTTTGCTGTAGACGTCGTAGCCGGTCAGATACTTGGGTGGTTCGTCGTCTGGCCCCGGCGGCGTCACCAGCTGCAATTCGGTCTCGTCCCCCTGCAAACGTACGCCCAAGGCATAGCGTTGCGTCCGGGTGCTTGTGCGACCACGCAAAGCAGTCCGCAATCCGGAATGGATCATGCAATCCAGTTCGTAGCCATTTTTCTGGATCGCCATCAGGTAAGTCCAGGGTAAGACCTCGATACCTGCCTTCAAAGGCTGCCCGCTGCGACCATTACGGCGCACCACTGGAATCAAGACATCCCCCGTCGAGACCTTCACGGGAGGCTCGTTTTCGAAGATCAAGCCGGCCGCACGCACGCGCACGACGGCCAGCAAATCTTCTACGAAATCGATACGTGTCACTGGTGCGAATGCGTCCTTCATGGTCGCAAAGACGTAGCGAGGCAACATACGCTTCTGCCGCAGCGTCTGCTGACGCGTTGGCCCCCAAAAACGCGTACGGCAATCTAACTCGCGAGCCCGCACTTCGATGTCAGTAAAATTCCGGTGCACCGTAACCAACATCAGCTTGTCGTAAGTATCGAGTAGTTCCAATTCGGTTTCGACCACCAGATCGGTATCCACCTTGTCCAACGCAGCGTGGGCCTCGTAGCGTAAAGCCTCGGGGGGCTGAAGAAATTCGAGTCGCCAAGTCGCTCCCGCCACCACAGCCGACTGTTGTTGCAATCGTTTCTGTACGTGGGCCTGCAGTTCGGGTGTAAAGTCAGCGCACTGATCAAAAGACAACCAAACAGCGATACGATAAGGGGAGTACTCCCATGTCTCCTGGCCGACCGCCACGGAAGTGCACAACAACAACCCACATACCAACAGGCACCAGCGCACAGACCTCAGTGGCAGCCAAACGCGACCGCGGGTCCTCGTTTCAGGTTTTCGTTCGTCTTGTTTCTGCATACGGTTTGGCATCATGAGCAGGGCGTGGCGTGTTTTCTCGAGCGTTATGGCAATGCGGGAGCCAATTGCCACGCCTCAACATTTTGGTAAAGCGTCGTAGGGTTCGCGCCTATGTTCTGAAGTCCCTTGCGGTAGGCAAAGTAATTGGCGGTCTGCCACAACGGCAAAACAGTCACTTCGGTATTCACCCACTGATGCAACTCCAGCAGGTTACTCCTCACATCTTTCCACGTTTGTGATTCTTTGAGACGTCGCAATCCTTGATCCAGATATTGGCTGGTGTCGGTAATCAACCGCCCACCTCCCAGCAACCGCTCTGCATCAATGACGGGCTCCCACATGGCCACTTCGAGATAGACCAGGTCGCATTCTCCCGTCGGGTCGGTCGAAGCGCCGGGCGGCAACTCTTTCAAGGTGCATTCGATCTCTACTTTTTTGAGTTGTGCGACAATCGCCTCGCACACCAGGCGAATCAATTGATCTGGCGGATGCCCCAGCACCAACGGCTCTAATTCGGGCACCTTCTCGTCACGTCTTCCGTAAATGACACTCAACTCGTTTTCCGTGAGCTTCTTGAGCAGCACGGAGGTACGGGGGTCGTAGTTACGGGGAGCAATCGTCGTGTTATAGCCGTAGGACAACGGATCGTCGTCACCAAACCCGATCGGGAACGGCCCGGTCACCACCTGACAGCCTGGCTGTTCCGTTTTCCCCAACACCAGTTGATCCAGAATCGCTTGGCGCGGAATCGCATACAGCAGCGCCGAGCGGAACGAAGGTCGTTTCAGGTAGACGTTCTCATAGTTAGGAACCAACATGTGGAGCGTTGGATGGGCATACCGCTGTACAACAATTCCCGGCTCACGTCGCAAGGCGGTCGCCGTTGCCGGCCAGACGCGATCAAGCACATCCACTTCGGACTTCTTCAACGCGGCCACCGCCAGTCCACGATCGGTGTAGACACGTTCGACCACCTCTGCGGGCTGATTTCCATTGCCGACAATGTAAGCGTCATTCTTGCGGTGCAACACTTCATTCTCGCTCGCATTCGCCACCACAAACGGCCCAGCACTGAGCGCGGTGCCTTTGCTACCGACCCCCGTCAACGGCATTTGCAAAGCCGCGTACGGTAACACGTGCGGTCGCCGCAAGTCCACGTGAACGCGAAACACATCTTCCACGGAGACACTTTTCATGATGCTGCCCCAGACGGGCGAATACGATTCGGAGCGAACGTTGGCCATGTCACGCAACCGCTGCGAAAGATCCAATCCGGTCACAGGTTGCTCGCCATCGCCACCCGCGTTCCGATTCAGTTGTATCGTGACGCGACGATAGTCTTCCGCCAATTCGTAGTCACCGAACGCCGAAACATAAGTCCCTCCGGTCGAACCGGCCTCCTGGAACTCGAACAAGCGACGCTCAAGTAACCTGCCGACGCGCCGTGCCGACCAATTATCAATGGAACTGGAATCGTAAGTCGACGCTAACTGGCTGACCCCGACGCGTACTCGCGGGTAACGGCGAAACACTTCCGTCGCAACTTCCCGCCCACGTTCCACATCGGGCCAGACACGCATCATTTCCTGCACGGTTTCAAAGGCTGCAGTCAGTTTCTCGTCATTCATCTGGGCCTCTGCCTGATCTCGCAGCTTGGCGGCCCGCGCATCCAGTTTATTTTTCTCTGCGGTCAAATCCGAGAACGTGCCATCGCCGTAGGAAGTGACAAAGTGACGAATGATTTTTTGAGCAGAAACGATATCGTCTTTGCCCACGTAACCCTGCACAACGATGCCCACCACCCGATTCAACACGTCCTTGGCGGCCCGGTCCGACCGCGGATCCACGAAGGCCGAATCCAGCTGATAGAGTTCTTCGAGAATTGCCAGCGCCTCGTCGTAACGCTTGGACGCCACGGCATCACCGGCACTGTCATACAAGAACACCTTGATGGACAAGGCGAGATTCTTGGTCTTAGGATAGCGCCGCAACAGGTAGGCATAGAAGTCATACGCTTCGTCGTACTTCTTTGCGATCAGGTACTGATTGGCTTGTTTCAGCACACGGTCCTCAAACAGAATCCAACCTTCCACCTTGTTCCAGTAGACTTCGTAGATCGCATCCGGCTCATCTAACTTGCGAACTTCGAATTTGGCGTTACGGGTCTTGTCGCGCACCACCGGTCGTTTCATTGGAAAGACGTCGATCGTCAGCAAATCGCCATCGGTTGTGATCGCCAGAGAATCATAGGGTTCCTGATCAATCAAACGCTTGGGGCCTGCCGCATGGGCCACCATGGACAAACACATCAAGCAAGCGAAAACGGCGAACCCACAAGTCACGACGAGCGACCTTTTCTTGAGCGTCATTACTGGCTGAAAGATCATGCGTTGGTACCGCAAATGTGAAGTGGAAGGTAATCGATCGGAAGGTAATTGATTGTGGCAGGCAGCTGAAAGGTGGGTTCGTGAGTTACTTGGGAATGGGAACCATATGCAACGCGCCGCCCGCACCGGGCAACATCAACACATTGCCGAAGACCACAGGGGCCCCCTTCAGGCTCTCGCCCGTTTCCACCTTGGAAATCTCCTCACCGGTGTCGCCTGAAATCTTACAGACCACTCCCGACAGGGATGCCAAAATGAAGTCAGAACCCTGTGCCAGCGGAAGCCCGGTCAGCTTGCCGTACGGCAACGCCGATTTCCAAAGTGGCTTATCCGACCCATCCAGGCAAAGCAATTCCAAAACGGGTCCCTCGGCCTCCTCAGCATCAGGCGCGGCCTCCTCTGTCCCCATGCTTTCGACACCGACGAACACCCGACCACCGACTGCTTCTGGTCCCCAAAACACTTTCCCCTGCAAGGCCAATTCCTGCTCTTGCTTGAGATTGCGCTTATTGAATCGCAACAGGAGATCTCCCGAAGGGTCGGGCAGCACTCCGTACACCTGATCACCACTCGCGGCGAGACGATCACCGAGCCCCGTCGTCAACACGGCCGACGCCAGTTGCTTCAAGGCGGGTGGGGTATTCGGGGGGGACAGCCCCACACGGAAGATATTTTTCTTGTCGTCGGAAATGACGAATTCTTTGCCGTCCTGGACCAGCGCCGGGCGTGCCCAACGCACCGTCTCACCTGGCTCACGCGGCGGCAGGAAAGCGGCCATCTTGGGCGCACCGGTCTGGTAATTCAACACGGTCACTTCACCACTGGCCAGCGGCAACAGCAAACCGTCCGCAAAATGCATCGCCGGACCACCGACTCGGGCCCCGGACATATTCAGTCGGGTTTGACGCAAACGCGTGGTCGTCGCCTTGGGATCATAAACGATGACCGATGTCTGGTCGGTCGTGCTATACAGGGCTTGCTTGCTATCTCCCATATCCAGCACGGTATCAAAAATCCCAACCCCCGCACCTTCGGTATCGAACGGGGTGTCCAACGTCGCGTCGCTGGACAGTTGATCCTGAGTGACTCGGAACAGTGCCGCTCCACTGGTCAAGACATCGATCGCCTTGTCCTCCTGATTCAAGGTAGCGCTCAGCACCGGCTGTCCCAGGTAGGTCGTCCAAATCGGCTTGGCCTCATCATCGATCGCAGCCGCCGTGATCGTCATACCAGCACCCAACTTCGGACGCCGCTGATGCACGACAGCTTCCCCAACCATGTGGAGTGGTCCGTCAAACACATCGCCTTCATTGACAATATAAGGTGTCTGCAATTCGCTCGTCGTCAAACGAATTTCATGCTTCGCCAAGCGTCGATCTCCGATAAAGAGGGTCGAATCGCGAACCACCAGATGCGTCACCATGGGCGAACTGAGCGATGCCGGCTGAGAAGCCAGCACGGTGACCGGTTCTTTTTTGTTATTCGGATCGATATTGAAAATATGGATTTCACGACGATCGGTCACAAAGATGACTCTGCGTTGCACGATCAAGGGAGGCGTAATCACATTACCGGCCAACCGAATGGATGCCTGGGCGCGTTCCAGTGTGACGCCGTCGACATTGACTCGGTAGACGTGAAGCTCCGTACGACTGGGCGAGACGTTTTCCGGGATAAACAGCATGCCAACCGCCAATGTCGGCGGCACCTCAATCGTGCCCGGCTTGTGCCCGATATAGATCACGTCATTACAGTCCAGCGTGTCGCGGGACAGCAAGTAGAGATTCGAGTGTTCCCCGACAGCGTAATACTGTGGCCGGGTCTTATCGAATCCGGGCCCCGCGATCATCTTCTGGGGCAACTGGGCGACCGGCCCAGCCTGCCCCGATGCGGGATCCACTTTGATAATTTTCCCCGACTTGGTAGAGACCATAATCTGGTCGTAACGCACCACGGGGTCATTCATTGGTTCGCCAACAGGGCAAGCCCACACCAGTTCACCGGTCGCCGCCTGCAACCGCAACACTTCGTTGGTATCACCGCTGACAACGATCGCATCCGCTCCCTGTTGGTCATTGACCGGAACCGGATGAAAGGTCGTATTAAAGCCGACTGAATGGTGCCAGAGGACGGTACCATCCGACGCTTTCAAACCGTAGACCGTTCCTTCGGCCAGGATAAACAACACTTCGTTGTCATTCGCACTTTGCACCACGCCGCCAATGCGATTGGTCACCAACACGCTGCGGTGTCCGGATTCGGCACCGACCTCTTCGGTACGTGGCTGGATCGGTTGATCATCGATCTTAACGAGATCACGTTCTTTGTCGGCGATCGCCCGCGTTGCCGTAACCAACCCCTCGTCGTTCTCTTTTCGCGGGTAGCGATTCAAAAAGTCGGCCCGCACGCGAAACGCCTCTTGGGTGTCCGCTGCCGCAACCGCTTCATCAATCTTGTCCAACGCAATCGCCAACTCCTTGGCTTCCGAGATATCGTATTTGGCCAGATCCACATCTTCCTGGATCAACTTGATACGACTGGCGAAGACCTTACGTTTGGAAGTCGGAACGATATCTGGATTGCCCCACAATTCATCAAACGTCGCTTGGTACAAAGCGACATATTTCTCTTTGTCCGCGATCGCCTCGGCATTTTTAGCCAGCGAGCCACAGCCATCCAATACGTCCACAATCAACGAGGGCAATTCATCCCGCGCCTGCGTCATCGCCTCTTTATCTTCCAAGATTTTTTCATCGGATAACAGCGCTACCTGCCCTTCTTCCGCGCCGCCCATCAGAACTAATTCAATGCGTGCTTTGGCATCTTCAGGTTTCGTTTTACCTTTCACCAGACGAATACGGGCCAAACCGTGCATCACTTTGGCTCGACTAATATCTTTGTGCGTGGGATACGCCTCCATATACGCTTCAAAGTCTTGAATCGACTGCGTGTAAGACTGGCTTTGATAACTCTCCAGGCCTTTATCAAAGTAGACCTGAGCGTTACCGCCACTAAGGCTGAAGTACAGAATGGCGCCCACCATCAGCAACAGCAACAGCAGTCCCGACCCGGCGATGATCAGAATTCCACCCCACTTGCCACCGCCACCGGCGTCATTGGCTGCTGCTTTTGCTGCGGCAGCGGAAGTGGCCTGTTCTTGCTCGGCGGGGGCGGCCTGCGATGCGGGTTGACTCAACTGGTCCATGCCGCCAGCGGCATCCAGCGGCGTGAGTCCACCGGCATCCAACGGCTGCAAACCTCCCGCGGCCCCATCCATTGGAACGAGCCCGGCATCCTCGATCGGCGTCAATCCGGCGTCTTCAATCGGGGTCAGTCCGGCATCGGCGATCGGCGTCAGCCCGGCGGGCTCCTCTACGGGTGCTGGAGCCGGTGCGTCGGAAGAAGCCACTAAATCGACGATTTCCTCGTCATCAGCCTCTTCGACCAACTCTTCTTCCGTCACCTTACTCTTTTTGACAGCGCGTTCCTGTGCCTTCTTTTCTCGCTTGGATTCGAGCGGTTTCGTCACGTCAGTGACTAACTTGGTCGCTTGAAATTTCGTCAAGTGTCCATGGTCAACCAACAGTTTCGCAATGGCTTCCGGTGTCACGCCCCGGTCCATCTCGGACACTTGGCGGCGCAGGTCTGCGAGCACTTCGGACTCCAGCATTCCTCGCGCTTCCAGTTCATCCAGAAATCGCTCGGCCAACATGGCAGTATCCTCTTCCTATGTTCTTCTCGAGAACGCGTATGACTTCGTTCTCTCGCTTGCTAATGTTGAATTTTACTTCTCTGTTCTCAACTTCCGGTCCGCGGCATTCGGCGAGATTGTCAACGAACCGTTGTCGACTGTCCTTCTACTTTCAGCGTGTTTCGCCACGCTCCACATCCATTGTACGTGGGCAACTCAGTACGTGGTGCCTCCGTGCCACCAGCAACACCCATTCGGACGCAGCTGATCGCGCATCACGTCATTCCTCCTCGGTGTCGATGGTCATCAATTGTATTTCCTCGAAACCCGCTTTTTGTCCAGCGTCCAGCGCTGCCACGACTCGTTCGTGAACCGCTTCGGTATGCGCCTTGACGATCAATTTACTGGGAATCGCTCCTTCAACGCCTTCGCGCGACTCTTGCAGCCGTGCGAAAAGCTCCTGGACACTTGGTGCTTCTTCCTCCCACTCAGCGGTCAACACCTGGTAGGTATTGAACTCGTCCACCTCCACCGTGACGGACTCATTATCTTCTTCCGGATCTTGCTCGACGGTCTGTGTACTGGGTTGATCATCTTTGGGATTTGGCACTGGCAGCGCTTGCTGCACGGTGAAGGAGGCAGTCACCATGAAAAAGATCAGCAGCAGGAATGTGACGTCGACCATGGGGGTCATGTCCATTTCCGACTCGACGGAATTGGTCGAAGCCGTCTCGAAGTCAGCGTTCGCTTCCTTGGCCTCTTCGGCCGCCAGTTCCTCTTCCATGGTGAGTGGCTTCGCTGCCGGGCCGTCGGCTTGCTGACTCGTCGCACTCGTCGCCCCTGCCTCTCTCCCGGCTCCGGTGCTGACTGCCATTTCCAGATCCAGGACGGCCTCCGAACTTCCTGCCGCCACTTCAGGCGTCTGGCGTGATTGGCTTGCGCGACGGCCACCCGCTTCAGGGCCAGCGGACGATGCTTGATCGCGGGCCTCTGATTTCTGCGTGCGGCCCTGGCGTTTCTTGCCTCGCCGGGAAGTCTGAGACGAAGACGCTGGGGGCTTTGCAGCTGCGGCGGGTGTTGCGCCAGCGGGAGCGGTTTCGCCAGCATCTTGCCGCGACACGGACGATTGAAAGATCCCGTCATCATCGGCCAGCATCGGCAATTCGACTAACACGTCACACTCAGGGCATCGAATCCGATGTCCGATCAGCTTTTCATTCGCAGCGCGAACGGCACCGCAAGCGTGACAGCGAAACTGTGCGGTCATGCCTATTGCGCCTCCATCACAGCCACGTGGAGAATCTGGATATGCTCGGCAGCCCGCGAGACCGCCAACTCAATCCGGTTCACTTCGCCATGCTTGACGTTCTTTTCCGCTTTGATCAGCACCTCATGCAATCCTTCTTCACCAGGTGGCTTTACATTTTCGGCGATAATCGCCTCGATCTTCTCCTCTTGTTCTTCGGGAGAACTCGCACCCACTTCCTCATCATTGATGCTGACCGTCGCCATATCCCCATCGCCTTTGGTGATAATGATGGACAGCGAATCATCTTCCATGATGTGATTTCCCGTAGACGCATTGGGCAAATCAACCGAAGCCGACTCTTCCATTTTCGAAGCGACAATGAAGAAGATCAGCAACAGAAACGTGATGTCAATCATCGGAGTGATGTCCATCTCGGAATCTTCCAACTCCCGGCGTTCGAGAGCGAAGTCCCCTTCGTCTTCCAGATCTTCAAAATCGGTAGGCGCTGTCGCCATCGCTTACCTCCCTTGAGGACTAATGGCAGTTCGAAATGCATCCATAAAGCGGACCAGTCCGGCCCCCACCAGCTCTTCCATTTTACGGATCCGAATGTTGACCATCGCCATCACAATGATCAAAGGAATGGCAATCGCCAAACCGCTGGCGGTCGTAATCAGCGCGACCATAATGTTTCCAGCCAGTTCTTGGGGGGCGACGTTCGCGGAACTCGATAACTGGGCGAAAGCACCCATCATACCGATCACCGTACCGAGCAGCCCCACCATCGGTGCACTCTTGACCACCGTATTCACCCAACTCATCCGGAACTCAAGATCCGACATGACGTCACGCTGGAAGCGGTCGGCCACCAGTTTCTTAGTCTTGGCGAAACCGATCTTGCGGTTCACGATTGCCAATGATGCCAAACGCGGCATAACGCGATTGTCACCTTCGCACAGCTGAGCGGCCGCATCGAACTGGCCGTTGACTAACGGCTGTTCAATCGAATCGAGAAAAGCATCCTGAGCGGCCTCGTTACGAAACCGCAAAGCGCCGACACGGCGCCAAACCACGAGTCCCGACCACAACCCGAATAAGGCCATGATCGCGAGTACAAAGTAAACGGAATTACCAACAATTGTGAAGATTACGTCCATAGGTCCAACAGATTGTCAAGGCAAAGGGGGTGATGGGTAGATGAGCTGATGATCGTGGGATGGGGGCGACAGTACCTTTACAGATTCCGATACAGTTGATCGATCACGTAGTACTGATACTGACTCCCACTTTGGCGCACACCAAAAA
>NZVR01000023.1 GCA_002701545.1 Blastopirellula sp.
CCGTTAGGATCCCGGCGTGTCGCCCCTACTGCCGTCCTTCCTACTGCCGTCCTTCCTACTGCCGTCCTTCCTACTGCCGTCCTTACGTCGTGCGTCCCTACTCCTGCTTGCCGCGCGTCTCCAGCTACTACTCGTTCGGCTACGCTCCGATCTACGCGCCTGCCTATTCGGTGGGCTTTGGCCTGAGCGGGGTTTACTCGGTGACGGGAATCCCTGCCGTGTCCCGCACGCAAACCTTGTTGCAACGCTATCAGCGCACCACCCCCTTGCTCCCGGCAGCTCCCGTAGCACCAGCAATCCCCGCAGCACCGGCTGCCCCCGTTGTCCCCGTTGTCCCCGCACGCACTCAACCGCAAGTGCCAATCCAAGTTCGTAGCGGCCCCAACGCTGCCGCATTACAATTGGCAAACAAATACATCAACTACGGCGACCGGCTCTTTGGCGAACAGCGCTACCAAGAAGCCTTGTCTCGTTACAAAACAGCCGTACTGGCCGCTCCCGCTCACCCCGAAGCCCACTTCCGCAAAGCCCATGCGTTAGTCACGGTCAATCAACCCGCGTTGGCTTTAAAGGCCTTCGATCGAGGTTATCAGTTACTAGGGAACAAGCAACGCAAAGCCTTTCAACTCGACGACATCTATCAAGACAACCGCAGTGCGAAGATTGCGCACATGGAACGCTTAGCCAAGGCGGCGATCGACAACCCTGCGGATGCCAAGCCTTTATTGCTCCTGGGCTTGGCGTTGCACTACGACGGCGAACCGGAAAGGGCACAGAAATTCTTCGCCCGAGCCCTGACCA
This sequence comes from Blastopirellula sp., assembly GCA_002701545.1. Lineage (GTDB taxonomy): Bacteria > Planctomycetota > Planctomycetia > Pirellulales > Pirellulaceae. Next base: position 802 of record NZVR01000023.1, read on the forward strand.
TGACGACGGGCTATGATGCCGTCGCAATTCGCTTTCTCGCTGACGAACCTCAGCAAAATCCCGTTGTCGAAGCACGCGCCACCAGCGAATTCTAGTGATCAACCAGACCAGGGTTGGTTCTAGCGTATCCTGAGAATTCTCGTTATTGTGGAGAAGACGGAACCGTTGGTAGCCAGGTTCCCTTGACCCTTCTTGCGAATAACAGAATGTCTTTGAAGATTTATATCAACGGTGAACTCTTCGACAAAGAAGAGGCAAAGATCAGTGTCTACGATCACGGCTTGCTTTACGGAGACGGTGTCTTCGAGGGCTTGCGGATTTACAACGGCAAGGTATTTCGACTGGAACAGCACCTCGATCGTTTGTGGAATTCCGCCAAGGCGATCTGGTTGCAAATCCCCATCGACAAACCCACCATGACGCGCGCCGTGAACGACCTGATTGCCACCAATCAGCTCCAAGATGGCTACATTCGCCTGATCATTACGCGAGGTTCTGGCACGCTGGGAATCGACCCGAATTCCTGCAGCGATCCTCAAGTGATTATCATCGCAGACAAAATCGCTCTGTATCCTGCCGAACATTACGAACGTGGCCTGGAGATTGTCACCGCCAGCACCATTCGCAATCATCCAGCTGCGTTAAACCCACGCATCAAATCACTCAACTACCTAAACAACGTCCTGGCAAAAATCGAAGGCCTCCAAGCAGGCTGCATGGAAGCGATGATGCTGAACCACAAGGGCGAGGTTTCGGAGTGCACTGGGGATAATATTTTTCTGGTCATTGCTGGCGAGCTACTGACGCCGCCGACCGATGCCGGCATCCTGGAAGGCATCACTCGACAAGTCGTGATGGAATTGGCGCAGGCTGCCGGGATTGTGGTCCGTGAGGTAGCGCTCACTCGCCATGATGTCTATGTCGCCGATGAATGCTTCTTGACCGGGAGCGCTGCGGAAGTCATTCCGGTAGTGAAAGTGGATAGCCGCTGCATCGGTGACGGCACCCCCGGACCGGTAACCCGCGACCTGAACAGTCGCTTCCGCGAGGAAACCTATCGCTAAGCGTCGCCGTGCGTGACGCCATTGCGCACGACGGGACGGTGACCGACTCAGCACAAGGCTCGCTTGCAAATGCCAACGCAGCTCCCCCCTGGTCAGCCTCGATCGGATGCGGATCGCCGTGCGTTCGCCAGCTGTTGAGTCCTCCGAGTGGTCGCTAGCAGATCACTGCAAGCGTCGACTTTGTCGGTTATAGCGATTGTAGCGCTCGTGCGGAAACTTCTGAAAACTCCACGACTGCGGGCACGATAAAAAGAAACGACGTTCACTCAATCGACAGCCCACGTATCGCGCCGAATCCACCACCGCAGGTGGTCTAACGGCCAACGGAGACAAGCATGAAGGTCCAACACATTGCCTCGGCTCTGATCTGCTCGCTCGCCCTGACAATGCCCACCAGCCCAGTCATGGCGGAGGGACAGGACCTCAACAAGCAGTTGTCCAAACTGTTCAATCCTCACCTGCTCTGGGAAGCTCCCTGTACAGGTTGTGCGCAGAAAGCCAAGCAGGCCGCTGCAAAGCCCGCCAACGCAAAGCCTGCCGCTGCAAAATCTGAGAGGACCGCCCAAAATCGAACTTCGGCGAGCAAGACGCTCACCAAGGTTGCCCAAGGGAAACCCAAACCGCGCACCAGCCAGCGAAGCACCAAGCAACCAACCCGGAGTGGCGGACTGCTTGGCCAACTGTGGCCTGCCTCCTCACCGCAACCATCCACCGCTGCAAAACGAAAGACACAACCCGCCCGCACATCGGTAACCAAGTCGCGCAAGGCGGCACCCTCGAACCGACCACCCGCCATCCTCATCCCCTATCCCGCGGGACAAACGCAACCGGTGCATGTGGCGCACATCCCCAGCGACAGCAACCCTGTGCTGATTCCAACTCAGGGAGATAGTAAACCGGCTGTTTCGATCGCCGCCAGTGGAAAACATAAAACGACGCACTACTGGGGCGCTGTCCGGGCATCGATCGGCGACGCTCAGGACACCTCGCCTGAAGTTCTCCAGCAAGCTGCCGTGGGTGCCCCTAAAAAACTTCCCCAAACGACCAAGTCCAAGCAACAAAACGCAGAGCAGGACACCAAGGCAACGGCAAGCCCCCAAGCCTCAGGCACGCAGATCGAATGGACTCAGGCGAAATCCAAGCCCCAGCTCAAGCCGGCCGCGACGGCACCGCGACTACTGACGCCGGGTACCGCTTCGCCCCTCCAAAAATCCGCTGCCGATTCCAAGTAAACTGACCCAACCCGTCCCCGTATCCGTGTCCAAGCCTCACCTCGACTAGCGTGTCGACGTGAGGCGTTTTGCGACCAACGCCATCGTGGACGTTCCCTGCGGCGAGATGATCAGCGTCGCCGCGGCTTCACCGTGCTTGGCGGCGAGCTGCTTCTGCAACTGAGCTGGATTGCAAGGCACTCCGCGTTTCTTGACTTCCAGGTGACCAATGCCATGCTGCCGGAAATATCCACGCAACTGCTTGTGGTCGAATGGCAGACAGTCAAGAACCTCGAAGGCCGATAACAGCGGATGGCGCACCTCGTTGTCGGATGTCAGATAAGCAATCTGATGGGCGACACGCTGGCAGTCACAGTGAGCGGCGAGAGCATCGGTCAAGTGTGCGGCAATGACCGCCGCAGCGGGTTCATAACAGAAGCGTCCAACGCGTGATGCAACCACCGATGCCGTAGCGGTGTCACCATCGAATGACGCAGCAACACCATCCGCATCGACTACCGTCGCAATCACACGGCGATGATCGGCGAACTCGCCCAACCAGGCCACCTGTTGCCGGCACTCACCACGGGACTGAATCCACTCAAACGTGTTGGCCACATCCCACTCCTGTGGCCAGGTCGCGGCAGGCGCCAGCTTGATCGCTGCGGTTTCCTGACGGCTCAGCATGCGGGCGATCGCCTCGCCATCGGGTGAGCCAAAGGCCAGCTGACTCGTACGTGAACCGTCCGGTCGGCGATCCGGATCGATATGCCACGCACCGACCGATTCGAGCGGGAATTCAGTCGCCTCCCCACAACGGACGCTTGTCGTGGAAAGTCCGAGTCTGCGACAGTTCTCCGCCGCCAACAGCGCAACCTCCGCACCCGCATCGACGCCGGTCGTCGCAGTCCGCCCTCCTAATGCCAGCAAGTCGCCACCGATTCCACAGCACAGGTCAGCGACGGCATGATCCCGGGGAAACTTACCTGACTTGTATTTTGCAATCGGCTCGTCGGTAGACTGCTCTAGCGACGTGGGAGTGAAAAACATGCGATCCGCCTGGGCAAACTTCGCCCGCGCACGCCGCCGCAATTCCACCTGCTGCAAGACCAGGTGAGCCCGTGACTGCGACAGGTCTTTGCGCAACAGCCGAGTCAGCCCAACGAGATCCTGTTGGGTGCTGCCGGCTTCGCTGAGCCACTTACCCGCTGCTGCGCTGACCAACCAGCTGTAATCTTCCAAAGATATTGACATCCGCTCTCCACATCTCGCTCCGGCAATCAACGATTGTAGCCATTGCGAACAATACGACCAATCGTGACGTCTTTAGCTGCTATGCCATTTCGCACTGCCAGCGAAGGTGCGCAGCACGCCAGGCAAATCATCCAGTCCGAGAGGGCAAATCGCCGATGTTCAGCGATGAGCAAGAGCCGGAGATTCACCGAACGGGGTACGTATGTTTCGCAAATTATTGCTCGGTCTCCTGATCGTGGGGGCGGTCGCAGGCCCTTATCTTTATTTTGAAAAGGGTTGGCGGACGTCGTTGGCCCAACAAGCCGGCTCCTGGATCCCCGGCAAGCAGCCGACGGATTTCAGCCCGTCTCCTCTGACTGGCGATCCTGCTGAAGCCACTCGGCGCGCAATGTACGAACCGGCCATGCACGACATCTACGCCGTCTTCCGTTTCGACCGCTCCGTGCCCTGGGTCATGGCTAACTGGAAACGCGTTTCGATCTTTGATTCCGAACAACAACTACGCGGGATGCGAGTACCTCTCGTCACCGGCACGCAACCGGACGATTTAGTCGGTGCACTTACGTACTACTTTGACAAAGACGAGAAGCTGCAGCGAATCACATTTCACGGAACGACAAAAGATGATCGCAAGATCGTTCAACTGTTAACCAACCGGTTTCACCTGAAACACGAATCCACTTACGGAAAAGATGTGTACGCCTCGAAATGGCATGGTGAACCGTTGAGCGTACTTCAAGTCACAGCGCCGCCGGTTCGCCGGCAGGCATCGCAACCGATGTACGATGTCTCCTGTGAACTCAATTGGCCCACTGGGACCCACCGCTTGAGCGCGGCGGTCCAAAAGACCACTCGCGACCTGTAGGGCCGTCCCACATCAGCTGCCACCAGACCTGAGGTGGCCCCCACGCTCGCTAATCTGCGAGTTGCTTCTCCAACTCCACGACCCGAGCACGTGTCTTGCGTAATTCTTCGCGCAACGCTTCCACCTCGCGCAGCAGCTCTGCATTGTCATCCTCAATCGCCGCCGCATCCCTGGGAGTGCTGACGATTCCGTTCAATGCTCGTTCCAGACCGCGCAGCAGGGGGCGCTCTTCTCCGGGAGGCACAATTCGCAACGGTCGATCTTCGGTACTACGCCGAGCCGGCGTAGTGGTCACGGTGGCAGCACTCAGCGGTATCGACTTGGTGTAAAGCTGCTTTCCGATGTAGTAGCTCAGGTCAATCGTATCGTCCGGCGTCAGCCCGCCAACCACCGTCACCAGATCATCGGCTCCGGAAATATTCCGTCCGTTCGCGGCAATGATCAAACTGCCCACAGTCAGCCCGAATCGCCTTGCTGGAGAACTCGCTTTCACACTGCGCACCATCGCACCTTGCCGGGACCGCAAACCGTAACGCAACACATCGGTGCTGGTCACATCAGTCACAGCAACCCCCAAAGTAGCTCGACGAGGCGTGGGCAGTGGCGCGTTACCGATGCGTTCCGGCAACGCCACTTGCGGTGGCACCGCTGGCGGCTCCGGAACGGGCAGTGCTTGAGGGATCTCCTCCGGCGCCTGAACGGGTCGCTGCTTTTCCCCCAGCTTCACAACGTGTTCGGTAGTCTTGCCATTACGCAGGACCTCAAAACGCACGCGCGTTCCCGCTGGCTTTCCCTGCAATGCCTTGCCCATCGCCGCCAGAGTTTTCACCGGTTGCCCATCAATCGCCGTGATTGTGTCTCCAGCGCGAATACCCGCTTGATTTGCCGGTCCTCCAACAACCAATTGGGTCACCTTCACACCCTCGCGATCGGTGGCCGCTTGATCTGCATATAACCCCAGATAACCCGACTTAGCAGGTTCGTTCGCCACCGTGGAATCCGCCGACGTTACAGGAGATGCCGGTTCCGGAGCTGGTGCGCCGTCACCAATTTGCTTCTCCAACTGATCCAAAAACGACTGGCCGTGCAAAACGGGTGACAAGCAAGCAGATAACACCAGCATCGACAGGAAAAGTGTGGCAGTCCGCATCGCGCAATCCCTTATAATTGAAGTGATGCCATGACAGCTTTCAACGTCACGCGCCCAAACAGCAAACTTGACGACAGGAGAACTCGCCAGGATGCTTGCAACAGCGATCAGTATATCAAGATCCCACGTAAAGTAGCGGCAAGATGGAAGATTTTGGGCAGCCAGATGAGGTACAGATCACATCGATCGCAGCCACTTCTGACAAAGACAACACGCATCTGCCGACAATCTGGTCGAAACTGACCACCGATCATGGACCGCTGGCTCCGTTAACCGATCAGGACTGCCTGATGGTTGCCAACGCGGCCAATCAGGATCTGCTGGGTGCCGCGCTCCTGCGCCCCTGCGGCGGCTCGGCGGCCAATCTTTTCTTGTCACTGAACACCGCACCACACGTTTCCGCCACAACCATCTTGCTCGGGCAACGCGCCACGCAAGCCGCAGCCAGCCGGGGCATCCGGCTCATTCAATGCGTGCCACCGCCAGGCCAGGAACTCGCCAAACTTGAACCTGCGGGTTTCCGCCAACTGACCACCATGCTCACTCTCGTCTGGCAACCCGTCGACGATTCTGACTGTCGTGTTACCGCCATCCAACTGCAGCCTTGCCTCCGCTCGGAACAAGACCAATACGCCACGATGCTGCAGGAAACATTCGAGGGGGCGTGTGATTTCCCCGAACTTAATCAGTTTCAAACGGCACGTGAGGTCATCAGCGAAGTCCCCGCAGCAGGATGCTTCTGGATCCGTCAACACGATGCAGCGATCGGCACGCTGCTGATGCGTCACGCGCAGTCGGACAACCAGCTGGAATTGGTCTATGTGGGTATCTTGCCCAAACTACGGGCGCGTGGCTGGGGTACGTCGGCAGTTCAAGCAGCCCTGCGCGCATGCTACGAACGCAACCCTGCGGCGCACGTGGTGGTGGGGGTCGACATCCGCAATGAACCAGCCATGCGGATGTACACTTGTTTGGGTTTTGTCGAAGTTTGCGCGCGGCCCGTCTACGGTCTGGAAGTGCCCGCCAACGGTTAATGCTTCGCCAGGCTGCCCAACGCCTGCGGACGAAACGGTGTTACCGCGACGACCAACACGTTTTCCACTGACTGTTCGCCAACAGGATCTTTTTTTCTTTGCCGTTTTCTCTAGCTGCAGGCGCGTTTTTCCGCGGATTCAATGCCCTCTATTTACAATCTTGTCCCAGAATAGAAAAGTTGCCATGAGGACGGTTTGACATGCGAGCTAGCACGTTTACAATCGGTCGCTCATTAACACTAACTTCATCTTCGGTGAGTGGCCAATCTTTCACCGAAGCATTGCCGGATGGATCTGCTTCTGCCAGCGGATAATTAGGTTCAGGTCGTTTCTGATCTGAATTGAGTTTGAGTTTCACTTGGAACCATGGCGGTAGCGGTATGCGCTGAGGATGCGTGCGAAGTGCCAAAGAACGATATGGACATCGTGAAGCCTATTCGTGATCGGCTTGCCGACCGCGTGGGACACGAACGATTCGATTTATGGTTTGGGCCGAACGTCCAGCTGCGGTATGCGAATGCCACGCTGTACGTCCAGGCTCCCGATACCTTCACAGTCGAACGACTGCGTCGTCAAATGCGCGGGGAGATCGTCGCCGCAACCGAAGACGTGCTTGGCTCGGGCGTTTCCGTTGCTTTTGAAGTCCGTGAATCAGCCGCAAGTCCGACTTCCACTTCAGATCACACGCCGGCAGATCATACGCCGGCAAGCGAGCCTCAGACTCCCCCGGTCGATTCTCAGCAAACCCCGAACACTTCCACGGTCGCCTCAATGCCTCGTGTTGCCATTGGCACCGGTGGCCCACAACTCGCGGCTCCGTCGCCAGCCTCTGCCGCCGCACAGGCAGGCAAGCGGGATCTCAACAACTTTGTCGTCGGCGAGTGCAATCGGTTGGCCTGGACGGCAGCGCGTCAGGTGCCTCAACGACTGGGGGTGGTTTCACCGGTCTTCCTGCACGGTCCCACCGGCAGCGGCAAAACTCATTTACTGGAAGGTATCACCACAGCGACGCGACGTCTTCCGGGCCGTAAACGGATCGTCAACCTGTCAGCGGAACGTTTCACCAGCTACTTCCTTGAAGCACTCAAGGGGAGTGGGCTGCCAAGTTTCCGCCGCAAGTATCGTGATGTCGATCTTCTCCTGATCGACGACGTCCAGTTTTTTGTTGGCAAACGTGCCACCCTGGTCGAGCTTCAGCACACGATGGATGCCATGTTGCGTCAGGGGAACCAAATCGTACTGACAGCCGATCGCCCGCCAGCTGAATTGCGCGGACTCGGATTGGAAATCACAGCCCGCATGACCGGTGGTCTGGTCTGCAACATCGACCCTGCAGACGAAGCCACGCGTCTCGGCATACTTCAGCAAGTGGCGATGCAACGAGGTGTCGATGCTTCCGACGACGTGCTGCAGATGATTGCTGGCCAACTACACGGTGACGCGCGGCAATTGGTCGGAGCACTCAACCGCCTGCAAGCAGCGAGTGAAGCTCTGGAGCAACCGATTACCTTGCCCATGGCCGAATCCGCACTGACGGACATTTTCCAGGCCACAAGACGCGTGGTCCGCCTGGCCGACATCAACGAAGCGGTCAGCGAGCTGTTCCAACTCGAACCGGACGCCTTGCAGTCCAATCGCAAAGCCCGCACCATCGCGCAACCCCGCATGCTGGCCATGTGGTTGGCCCGGGACCTGACGCGTGCGGCCTATTCCGAAATCGGTGAGTTCTTTGGCGACCGCACTCACAGCACGGTCATCTCAGCAAAGAACAAGGTCAATCGCTGGATTCAAGACGAGACCGCAATTCAACTTGCCACCGGCACCTACAGCGTCAAGGAAGTCGTTCGACGAGTGCAGGTCAAGCTGCGGCGTGGCTGATCCGCTGGATATCCCTTGGGAATCATCCGGCCAATGAGATGCCATTCGCTTTCCCTGTAATCCGGCCTCCTCCATCAGTGTACCTTGACGCGGTTCCCCAAATGGAGCATGGCGAGTTACACTACGTCAATGCGTCCCGTGACTACCTCGGTGCGCCACGATTCAGGCGATGAAGTTTCTGCCAGGAACACCCCTCATGGAAAACCCAAGCTCCAATCAACCCGGCCCACCCGAAGAAATCCCGGCGCCACATCGCCAACAGCGCGAAGCCGGCATGCTCGGCCTTTTCATCATCCTGTTGCTCTGTGGCCTCGCGGCCTGCTGCCTCATCGCAACTTTGGGCCTGGTCGCCTTAAACAGGTTCGATCAAGGTGTTCCAGAACCGATCGCCATCGCAACACGAAGCGAGGCAGAATCGCACACACAGACGTTCGTTCAGCGCTACCAAGCAGGGGACTACGCCTCCGCATTCGCCACCGTCGAGCAGGAACTCGCTGACAACCCGGAGAATCTGGAGGCACATAACAACCTGGCCTGGCTATTGGCCACCTGCCCCGATCCGGAATTTCGCGATGGCGAAGTGGCACTGGAACATGCTCAACTCGTTTGCGACGCAACCAACCATCGCAAGAGTGAGTATCTGGATACCCTGGCAGCCGCCTGTGCCGAATTGGGCGACTTCGACGCTGCTGTGAAATGGCAATCGGAAGCAATTCTACAAGCTTCTGAAAATGCAAATCGTGCAGACTTTGAAAACCGCCTCGCACGTTATCAGGCTCAGGAGCCATTTCGCCAAGCCACCGCCGAAGCCTTCCAAGCCCCCACGGCAGCGCCGGATTGAGGCGCCGGGGTTTACGTCTTGAATCGTTCCCACACGTGGGGCACAAAGATGATCAAGCCGATCACGGCGGCCGTCGTCGCAGCGAGCAAGACCCCCGCGGCGGCGGCGTCTTTTGCTTGTCGCAGCAACGGTGTTCTGTCTTGTGTCACCTGGTCTCCGAGACGTTCCATTGCCGTGTTGACGCACTCCATGGCCATCACCATCCCAATGCAACCCAACACCACCACCCACTCCCAGGCCTGCAAAGGGAAGTACCACCCAGCCGCCAGCACCAACACAGCGCAGACCAAATGGACGCGCATGTTCCGCTCGCTGTAGATCACGTGGCAGACCCCGTGCAGAGCACACCGCAAGCTGGCCCATGACTTGAACACTGAATTCATTCCTCGTCCTGCGTAGTTGCTCGTCGTATCCACAGGCTTGGCCTGCCAACATCGAATCGCCTCGGGGGCTCACCGCCGGGCTGTCCTTTCCAAACCGACGGGGACCGCCCAACAGGCCCTCCTAGCGACGCCCGACACACTGACAGCCGCACACCCGTGGGCCGATAGCGCCCCATGGCCTCCCGCCGCCGGATCCTTTTACCTCACTCTCAGATCTTCCCTAGTGGTCAATTCTACACACCTCTGCTAGGTTGTTGCGGGTTGTTGATGTCCCGAGGAGAACCTGATGAGCAAGACGCAAACGAAGCCACAACGTGAAGACCTCCAACCGGGCGAAGTCCTCTGCGAATATTGTACCGCTAAATGCTGTCGATATTTTGCACTCCCCATCGAGACGCCCACGAAACGGAAAGACTTTGAGTTCATTCGCTGGTACCTCCTGCACGGCCAAGCCAGTGTCTTCACGGAAGACGATGACTGGTACCTGTTGGTACACACCAAGTGCAAGCATCTGCAGGACGACCATCTCTGCGGAATCTACGACACGCGGCCGCAGATTTGCCGGGATTACACCACGGACAACTGCGAGTACGAAGACGATTGGACTTATGATCGCTACTTTGAAACCGCAGAGCAGGTGTGGGAATACGCAGAAGCAACCTTACAGAAGAAGGGCGAGAATATCCGCAGTCGGAAACCACCCCTCTTGCCGGTCCTTGCCTGAACGTAGTTGAAAAGGGCACGCAAGATGATCACTCCACGCACGCTGAAAGGTTTTCGCGATTTCCTCCCGGAAATGATGATTCCGCGAGAACGCTTGATTGAAACCGCCAAACAGGTTTATCGATCCTACGGGTTCAGTCCCATTGATACTCCCACGTTGGAGTACTTGGAGATCCTGACCGGCAAAGGGAGCGACGAGACCGATCGCCAGATGTATCGTTTCACCGATCACGGCGGTCGCGAAGTTGGCATGCGTTTCGACTTGACCGTACCGCTCGCCCGCTTTGCGGCCCAACACGTGCCCAAAATTGGCACGCCCTTCAAGCGGTATCACATCGCAACCGTCTTTCGCGGAGAGAACACGCAAGCCGGACGCTATCGCGAGTTCATGCAGTGCGATTTCGATACGATTGGCACCACCGCAGTGGCTGCCGACATCGAAACGGCACTCGTCATCCACGACCTGTTTCGAGCCATTGGATTTGAACGCTTTCAAATTCACCTCAACAACCGCGCCGTGCTGAGCGGCTTATTGGAACGGCTCGAACTCTCACAGCATTCCACCGAAATCTTGCGAGCTCTCGACAAGCTCGGCAAGATCACACCCGCTCAGGTTGCCGAAGAAATGGCAGCCACCGCCGGCACCACGGCCGACCAAGCTGCCCAAGTCTTGCAACTGGCGGAATTGCAGGGGACGAATGACGAGATCCTCTCGCAACTCGAACCGCTGGTTACAGGGAATGAAACGGGCGAAGCAGGTGTCCAGCGACTGCACGCGATCATCAACGGCATCCGCGCCGCCGGAGTGCCGGACCAAAACATCAAGCTGGACGTTTCCATCGCGCGCGGCCTGGACTATTACACCGGCGCGATCTTCGAGACCTTCCTCGAGGACCTCCCCAAAATTGGCAGCGTCTGCTCGGGCGGGCGTTACGACAACTTGGCGGAACTCTACACCAAACAGCAACTGCCTGGCATCGGAGCCTCTCTCGGCTTGGACCGGTTACTCGCCGCAATGGAACAACTGGGGATGATCGAGCAGGTGCGAACTCCGGCCGATATCCTGATACCATTTTTTGACAAACAGCGACTTCACGATTACCTGCACTTAGCCGCCCTCTTGCGCAGCCGAGGGTATGCCGTCGAAGTATACCCGGAACCCAAAAAGCTGGGACAACAATTGAAGTACGCGGACCAACGTGGCTTTCGCTTCGCCATCATCGCAGGCGGGGACGAATTCGCTACCAACACGGTGCAAGTCAAAAACCTGCAATCCAAGGAGAGCGTCACCTGCTCACTTGACGACGAAGCCGAAGCATTATTCGCCGCGCTGAGTTAAGCCACTGCATCCTCGTTAGCCCAACGGCTCCACCAGCGCTGCTGTCGCAGCGCCCAGGCCCTAAATATCAAGCCGTGCCCCCCCCGTACCCATGCGTCTGACCGAAAGCCCCGGGATATGCAACGGTGCGCTGATTTCACTGGATCGACTGACACGAAATAGGTAGAATAATTGGCGTGAAACACTACCACTGGTAGCCGTTCACGCCCCCCCCTTCATGCCCTCCACACCTGACCCCAGGGATCCACGTGCGACAACGTCATTCTCTGCTCATCGTCTTGCTGTCAGCCGCTGCATCTGTTGGTCTTGCCGACGATCTTTTGCCTGTCGACCGGACACCACATGAGGTCATCGATCACTACGTCCAAGCCCGCATTGTCGCAGCCGGTGCGGAAACTTCCGAGCTTGCCGATGACGCCAACTTACTCCGACGAACGATGCTCGATCTTGTCGGTCGCCCTCCCACAGTCGCCGAAGCGCGTACGTACTTGGAATCCACTGAGCCCGACAAGCGTGCCCAACTCGTCCAGCGGCTCATGGCGACCCCCGGTTACGTGCGACATCAAATCAATGAGTTCGACACCCTGCTCATGGAAGGCAGCGGCAAGTCCCTGCGGGAATACCTGACACGTGCGTTGGAACAACAGCGCCCGTGGGATCAAATGTTTCGCGACCTGCTGCTCGGCGAGAAAGATGACCCGGCCCAAAAAGGCGCGTTGCAGTTCGTTAACGCGCGCATAGGCGACCTGGATAAACTCACCAATGAATCCAGCGTGATCTTCTTCGGAGTCAATGTCACCTGTGCAAAATGTCATGACCATCCCGAAGTCGCTGAATGGACCCAGGATCGCTTCTATGGCATGAAGTCGTTCTTTAGCCGCACATTTGACAATGGTGGCTTGTCCGGAGAACGCGACTACGGACTGGTCTCCTTCAAAACAACAGAAGGCGAAGAAAAGTCGGCCAAGCTGACTTTTCTGACAGGTCAAGTGATTGAGGAGCCGACCAGCAAGACGCCGTCCGATGAAGAACAGAAGGCGGAAAAGAAAAAGCTGGAGGAGCTGAAAAAGAGCAAACAGCCACCTCCCGCGCCGCGCTTTAGCCGACGCGAACAACTCGTCGAGGTGGCCTTGCGAACGTCGGAAGATAATTACTTTGCCAAAGCGATCATCAACAAGATCTGGTACCGCCTTCTGGGTCGCGGACTGGTGATGCCGATCGATCAAATGCATCCGGAAAATCCTCCCAGCCACCCGCAACTGCTGGAATGGCTGGCTCGTGACCTGGTCGTCAACGGATACGACTTGAACCGAGTCGTCCAGGGGATCGTGCTTTCCGACACCTATGCCCGATCCAGTCGCTTCACAGGGGCAACCGCGCCGGCCGTCGATTTATTTGCCGTCGGCCAGATCCGCCCACTGACCCCGATGCAATACGCCGTCAGCCTCCGCTTGGGCAGCACCAACCCCGATCAGTTTCCCTCGTCGATGCCGCCAGAAGAATTCGCCAAGCAAATGCTTGGCTTGGAAAACGCGGCACGGGGATACTCCAACAAGTTCGAACAGCCACGCGACGGATTTCAAATCGGTGTGGCCGAGGCGCTGCTCTTCAGCAATGACACGCGTGTACGGGACGATTTCCTGCGTGATGCGGGAAATACGCTCGTCGGTAAGCTTGCCAAGATGGAGGACCCGCAAACGATTGTCGACACGGCGTTCTGGAATGTGATGGGACGAGCACCAGACGCAGAAGAACGTACCGTACTCATCCGTTATTACCAGCAACGACAAGATCGCCCGGTCGAAGCGTGCCAGCATATCGTCTGGGCACTGCTCACCTCCGCGCAAAACCGCTTCAACTATTAGCCTGCATTACACACAATCACGCATGCCTCCACTTGGAAACAGCCCCAACAAGGAAGCTTCATGAACGACTCCATTAGCCGCCGAGCCTTTATGGGCAGCACCGCACTTGGTGGCGCAGCCGTCGCCGCCAACATGCACCAGCTGGATCTGTTGACATCTCCGGTACTGGCCAAAGAACTGCAAAAGAAAGAACGACGCGTGATCTTGCTGTGGCTGGCCGGTGGGGCCAGCCAACTGGAGACCTGGGACCCCAAACCGGGACGTCCAACCGGCGGGCCGTTCGCTGCAATTCCAACCAACGTGCCCGGGGTACACATTTCGGAATTGATGCCCCGCATGGCCCAGCGGATGCAGCACACCGCCATTATCCGCTCGCTCAATACCCGCGACGGCTCCCACGGCAGCGGGGCCACGATGATGCAGTTGGGCCGGCGTCCTGAGCCAAACATCCAATACCCAGACCTGGGAGCCGTCTGTGCCCGCGAACTGGGACGCGCGAATAGCCAGGTGCCGGACTACGTCACCTTCTACACCGCAACCGAAGGCCGAGGCAATGTGACCACCAACGCCGGATTTCTCGGCGCTCGGTTTTCCCCCATGTTCCTGACAAACAATTCCAAACCAGATCACCTGTCCCTGCCCGAAGGCATCAGTGATCTTGACCATCAGCAACGGGCCGACCTCCGTCAACTGCTGAGCCAGCGGTTCTCCCAAGGCCGCACGTCCGGGACGCTCAACAGCCATGCAGAAGCGTATTCTCGCGTCCACGGCCTGATGTCCAGTGAAGCTCTGTTCGACATCCAAGACGAACCGCAGTGGGTCCGTGATATGTACGGACCAACACTCTTTGGGCAACAGGCGCTCGTCGCCCGTCGCCTCATCGAAGCCGGCACTCCGTTTGTCAAAGTGTCGCGCGCTTGGTGGGACAGCCATGGCCAAAACTTCGAAACCCACATGGAACTCGTCCCTGAATTAGATCGGGTCATGTCGGCGTTGATTGACGACCTCAAACAACGTGGCTTGCTCGAAAACACCCTCATCATCACCCTGGCCGAGTTTGGCAGAACCCCCAAAATCAATGGCAGCTTGGGACGCGATCACTTTGCCAGTGCCTGGAGTGCATCGCTGACCGGATGCGGCGTCCAAGGCGGTGCAGTCTACGGCGCCTCGGATGAAGACGGCCAAACGGTGAAAGATGGAGAAATCGGTGCCGGACAGTTGTTTGCCACCATCTACAACGCACTCGGCATCGACCACCACCATGAATATTATCTCGGTGCTCGACCGTTACCACTCGTCGATTTGGATATCGAGCCCGTCCAAGAGGTGCTCGCCTAAAGCTTCCGTTGGCGAACGCGTCATTCGCTTTACCAACGCAACACTCGCTTTACCAACGCACCCTCCGCTTTGCAGAATGTGAAACGCCATGACCACCTTTGACCCCAATCAACTGAAAATCTCGCACGAGATCAGTCGCCAAGACGTTCTTTTGAGTGTTGCGAAATCCAACACCTCGGACGCCCTGTTCATCGGCAGTAACGACTTCTCGATCTATCGCACGACACTTGACAAAGACAAACCGGACTGGCAACCGTTCGGCAAGCACAAGAGCTACGTCACCGGCACGGTCATCTGTGGCAATCAACTTGTCTCCGGAGCCTACGATAAAAGCCTGCGGTGGTGGGACACCACCAACAACACCGAGGTACGCTGCCTGAACAACGCCCATGCCAAGTGGATTCGAGATGTCAACGTCACCCCGGATGAAGCGAAGATCATCAGCGTCGCAGATGACATGATCTGCCGCGTCTGGGATGCCACCGATGGCAGTTTGCAATTGGAATTGAAGGGCCACCAACCTCAGACGCCCCATCATTTCCCGTCGATGTTGTTCTGCACCGCGGTTTCCGCCGATGGCCGCCTCCTGGCCACAGCCGACAAAACCGGACACATCGTCGTGTGGGATTTGGAAACTGGAAAACAACTTGCCACACTTGAGGCTCCCACGATGTATACGTGGGATCCCAAAGCCCGCATCCATTCGATCGGCGGGATCCGTTCACTCGCCTTCTCACCTGACAGCCGACTCCTGGCAGCCGGCGGCATCGGCCAAATCGGCAATATCGACCACCTGGGAGCACTCGCACGGATCGAAATCTTCGATTGGCAAAAGCAAGAGAGGACCCACGAGTTCCCCGGAGATCAACACAAAGGGCTTGTCGAACAACTCCGCTTCTCACCCGATGGCAAAACGCTACTGGCCGTGGGCGGTGACCATGGTGGATTCATTAAATTTATCGATCTAGCAAGCAGCAAGTTGATCAAGCAGGACAAAGCTCCGATGCACGTTCACGACATGGTCGTCGCCGATGACTGGAGTTCGATTTGCGGCGTAGGGCACAACCGCCTCGCGGTGTGGACCTTGGCCTGATCGACTGCGACTGCCCATTACCAGCTTCGTTGCGAGACCTTTCTGCGTGCCTCCTCCGTTGCGGGGTTTCCGCTGATGCCGCCAGCCGCCCTCCTGAACTCTTGGACACCGCACCTTCCAGTCCCAACGCAAACAGGGCACCAGACCGGAAAGCAGCGCACGCAAAAGCCGCCCTCCATCGAGGGCGGCCGCGGCCGCCTGAAGCATCACTTGAGATTTCCAGGCAGCAATCCCCAAACGGTTGCCAGAGGGGTACTGGCACACGCTACCGGTTACCAGCCGAAGCCGAAGCCAGAGTAATAGGACGGCGTGTAACAACGGGTGTACGGCGTGTAGCAGGAGTACCCGTAATGAGGGGCACAAAAGCCAAGCCCGCCGTAGTAACCCCCGTAGTAACCCCCGTAATACCCGCCATAACCATATCCGGGGGTAAAGCAGCGGTTGTAGCCGTAGTTGATGTAGGTGGTACGGTAGCACCGATAACTCGGTGAGTAGCAGCGGTACCGAGGCACATAGTAGCTGGTGGTGCAAAAGCGGGGGGTGTAGCACGAAACGCGGTAGTTAAAGTGGCGACCAAAACCACGCGCGTCCGCCTTCGAGGCTCCCAAACCAGACATTGCTGCTGCAATAACTCCAACGATCAAAAGGGTTTTTGTAAAATTACGCATAGCAGAGTTCTCCACGGGAAGGGGTGTTGCAAGCGGATCGAAGACACTTTCGATCCCGTCTTCTTTGGAAAGCGTAAAAAGGTTTGAGTTGTTACTCAGCTTTCCCGAACCACCCTCTAGCTGCTGGCATCCCGCCCAAGCAACGGAGCGAACCTCGCCGCATCGCCCCGTGTCGAATTGGGGTGCCCAATTCATAACCTCCGATTCAATTAAGACTTAAGCCGCCTCTCCCGTGTTGACAGGTTCAGGGGTCATAGCTATCCTTACCTGCTTGCCTCGGCAGTAAGCTACGTTCTTTGAACGGATTTTGAAGGAATCACGGTCCTTCACACCGTACACGTTGCGCGCTGACATCGATGGAGTCCGTCGAGCCGTGAATCGCATGGGCGAGTAAGGAAAGAACAGCACCTATGAATCCGAACGAAGTGCTCCGCATCGTTGATGCGCTTCATCGTGACAAGAATATCGATCCAGAGATCGTATTTCGTGCGATTGAAGCAGCCTTTGTCACCGCTGTGCGGAGAAAGTACGGCGAAGAGGCGGAGATTGAAATTCGGATTGATCGTAGCACGGGTGAAATTAGCGGTAATTGCGATGGTAACGAGTTAGACCCCGGGGAACTGGGGCGTATCGCCGCTCAGACAGCCAAACAAGTCATTATCCAAAAGATCCGAGAAGCTGAGCGGGACGCGCTGATCGAAGAATTCCAACAGGAGCTCGATCAGATGGTCAGTGGCACCATCACGCGATCCGACGGAGGTGCGACAACCGTGTCTCTGGGACAGGTGGAAGCGATCCTGCCACGGGGCGAGCAGATCCCTGGGGAATCGCATCATGCGAACGAGCGCGTGCGGGCAATCGTCATCGAGGTCAAACCGCAAGGTAGCCGCGTGAAGGTCGTGTTAAGCCGTACTCACATTCGTCTGGTGCAACGGCTCTTCGAACAGGAGATCCCCGAAATCGCCGACGAAGTGATCACGATCAATAACCTGTCGCGCGAGCCAGGCTATCGGAGCAAAGTTGCGGTCAGCAGCTCGGATCAACGTGTCGACTGCGTTGGTGCCTGCGTTGGTGTCCGCGGCAATCGCATCAAAAATATCGTCGACGAATTGGCGGGCGAACGCATCGATATTGTCCGCTGGGATGACGACCCGGAAGTACTCATTCCCAACGCATTGCAACCTGCCGAGGTGGACCAGGTGCTGCTCTGCGATATGATTGGGCGTGCGATTGTCTTGGTCCGTGAGGATCAGTTGTCGTTAGCCATCGGCCGCCGCGGTCAGAATGTTCGTCTCGCCAGCAAGCTTTGCGGTTGGGACATTGAAATCATGACGGCGGATGAACTCGAAGAACAGATTGACCGCGCCGTCACTGGCTTCAGCCAGATTGATGGTGTCAGCGAAGAGTTAGCGCAGGCGCTAGTGGAACAAGGGTATTTGTCATACGATGACTTGGAGGTCATTGAACCCGAGGCACTGATGGAAATGGGTGGGCTGACAGAGGAGCAGGCAGACGCCATCACCCAATATGCCGAGGAGCGTGCGATGGAGGCGGCAGAAGCTGCCGCAGAAGCGCGTCGACGCCAGAAAGCACAACGGGAACTGGAGCAAATGCAAGCTGCGGGCGGTGTGAAACCAGCACCCCAGCCGGCGACCAAAACAGCCACCGCAACGGAGACGGAGACGGAGACGAAGACGGAGACGGAGACGGAGACGGAGACGGAGAC
>NZVR01000024.1 GCA_002701545.1 Blastopirellula sp.
CAATCTGGTAATCGCTGGCCGCTACCAGGGCCCGCAACAACGCCGGTTCCAGGCCATAGCACAAAACGAATCCCGTCGAGGCGCCAACCTGTTGCACGATGCCTTTCGCCATCTGCTGCATGTCGCTTGCCACCTCGGTGCCCTGCCCTGCCGCCACCGTATTGAGCTCAGCCGCTTTGCCACCGGGCGCGTCCGCGTCTCCAAACGCCAGGATCTTGCCATCCAGGGTCACGGCGAACAACATATCGTCGGCGGCCAACAAACGCACCACATCGGCCGCAATGGGCAGTTGCCAAAGGAGCTTGCCAGCTTGATCATCCTGGGCGAGTTCTACGGCGGTTAACTGTTCACCTCCAGCGGCATACAAACATTGCCCTGCTTGGATCAGGTCACCTGACGCATCGACGCCAGTCAGTTCCCAAGCGGTCTTTTGTTTCTCGTCCACGGCCCGCAACTTGTCTGTGCCGTCGGCGGTGTATAGCCCCTGCCCTGTCAACACCGGTTCATTGACGGTGAAGGAAGTCTTCGCCCCGGAACGCAGGTTAAAAGCGCGGACACCTCGCTGACGCGTATGGAGATAGAACGCGTCGCCAAGGCCACAGACGAAGGATCCCCCGTTGCCTTTCCCGCCGGCATTCAACTCAAAATGCAGTAACTTGCCGTCGTTCTTATTAAATGCGGCTGGCACACTCCGGCCGCCGGGAACCAACAAGACATCGCCGACCACCGCCATCGTCCCTTGCGGTGCGACGCCCGCAAACGACGGTGCGCTGTGTGGCTGCTTGATGTACTGAGCAGACGTACTGTCGTTCACCCACTCGATCTCACCCGTCTCGGCATCCAGGCAGTAAATGAACGTCCCCATAAAGGGCCAGATACTGGCTGCGAAAAACACACGACCGTCATCGACCACCGGCCCCCCGCGCGCAGGCCATGCCGAAATCACGCGACGATTGCCAATCACCTTGCGCGTTGACGGGGCGCCGCGGAAACGCCATTGCAATTTGCCTTCCTTCGCACTGACCGAATACAGATGGCCATCGTCCGATGCAATGAAGACGCTGTGATTCCAGGCAACCGGAGCGAAACGCACTGGAGCATCCGTGTAAAAGCTCCACAACTCACGGCCGGTCTTGACGTCCAATGCCACCACTTTGTCGGCATCATTGAACGGCACAAACATCCGCCCGTCACGAACGACCGGCTCGAAAGTGCGGTCGTATTGCATCACATCCTGGTTCAGCGGGTCGTCCCAAGCCTGGCGCCGAGGCGTGTACTGGCGGGTCCACCGCAACGCCAACTTAGCAGGCAACTCGTCGGCCGTACTTGCCGTATGGCCCGCATCGCCACGCCATTGAGGCCAATCCCCTGCCCAACTGACGTTGGCGAGATGCAAAAACAGTCCGATGACCAACCATCGACTAAAACAGCTTTGACACGATCCAAGTACGCGCGGCATAAAACGATCACCTTACTGCTGCGAATGTAGAGTCTCTCCATTGTACTCATTCGCGCCGATTTTCGCTCAGATCAACCGCTTTGAGTACCCCGCAAGCGGCGGAAATTCCGTTTCTTCACGCACCCTTCACGCATCCGCCCTGGCGCGCGTTGGCATCATCCCAGGCGATCGAATCGGGACTTGCCTCGGGGGCCTACACCGTCACACTCGCGGCGATTTGCGTGCGTTCCCCGGTTGACTTAGCATACCTAACAGATCTGACTCCACACTGGCCCGGGATCCATCGACCATGCGCCCCTCCTACCACTCGGCATTCCATCTCACTTGCCTCTTGCTGCTGATCGTCAGTACGGCAGAGGCGCAGACGTCCCCCGCTTCCCCTACCTCACGTGAAGACGTGATCGTCTTCGGGGCAAGTGTTGGCAAACAAATGACCACGGTGGCTCGCTACGCGTCGTCCGGCAAGGATCACCAACTCCAAGTGCTCGACAGTCAGTCTCTCGGTTTCCCTGGTCGAGCGGCCGCCTACCACCCACAGCACCGCTTGCTGTATGTCGTCCCCAATGGCAAGACCACACCGGCGGGGCATCGCGGCAGCGTCTTTGCCGTCGACGCCAAGGGAAAACTCACCAAACGCGCGACGGTCCCGTTAGCCCACGGCTATGACTACCTGAGTCTCGATCCGACCGGACGCTACCTGCTGGGAGCCTCCTACTTTGAGGGTCACGTCGACGTCTATCAACTGAACCCACAGGGCCTCCCGGGGAAGGTGGTTGCCACTCGGTTTGAAGGTCGAGACAAAGCGCATTCGGTGCGGGTCAGTCCCAACCAGCGATTCGCTTACGTCCCGTACGTCAAAGACCAAAACGCACTCTATCAATATGCATTCGATGCCAAGACCGGTGCGCTCACTCCGCTAGATCCTCCGCAAGCGCCCGTCGCCGACGACGTTGGCCCTCGCCACCTGGCTTATCACCCCCGAAAACCATTGGTGCTCTTCAGCAACGAACAACAATTGGGAGTCTCGTCTTACCGTATCTTACCGGACGGACGCCTGGAACTCGTGCACCTCTGCCCTGCCCCGGGTGCTGATCCCCAGCCCGGGCTGGCGGCATCGGATATCGTGATCACACCCGACGGGCGGTTCGCCTACGCCAGCGTCCGCGGCTTTGGCAAAGAACTCAATGCCGTCTACGGCTATGCGATCCAAACGGATGGCAAACTTCAGCCGCTGGGAAAAACAGACACCGACACGATTCCTTGGGCCTTGGCACTCTCTCCCAGCGGTCGTACGTTGTTTGTTTCCGCCACCCAAGGTGGAACCCTGACGGCCTACCAAGTCCAAACGGATGGTGGCTTGCAGGAGACGGCCAAAATCCCGTGGGGAAAGGACTTTCGAGATCTCGTCGTCACACCCGCCCGCTAAGTCCGCGAACAGCCGCGTTCCTGGTCAGGCGGTGACCGACCGGGAGCGTTCCGCGTCCACTTCGGCCGCCTTCACATGCCCCTGCGATTCGTACCACAACTCTGCGGGCTGTGGTGACTTCATCCGCGATTGACTTACCGATTGCAGCAACCGTCGAAAGGCATAGATAAAGCCCGGAAACGTCGCTTCATGGTAAGGCGACCCCGCCGGTAACTGCTCCATCAAACGACGATGCGCAGCCCCCAGATGATGGTAGGGCAGCGAAGGGAACAGATGATGCAGCGCGTGGTACTGCAGGCCCACCGGGCACACGAGACTGGTGATCAACCGGTTGCCTTCGATGTTAATCGAATCCGACAGTTGGTCGACGTGCGACATCGTTTCACCATGACTCAGGTACCGATGCGCGACCATCGTGCGGACGTGATTAATCCCCAGCACGAACATTGCCAACAGATACATCATGATGATGCGGGGCCACTCGTAAGCCCCCAAAAAGAGCGCCACGAAAATACCAGCCGTTCGCAGAAAACAAAGGATGTCAATGATCGCCCACAATCGCCGCGGTGCGTTCGCCGGAATCTCGCGATAATGTCGAAAGTTGATCACAAACGACGACGCATGATGCAAGGTCCACTCGCGCAGCTTGGGATGCAGAAATGAAATCGGGGTGATCACCAGAAACCGCACCGCCGTGAGTCCCGGCAAGACGAAAATCTGCAACAGGAAAATCCACAATTGCCGATAGCGACCGCCGGCCAAAGGTAGATATTCGCCGTCATTCGACGTCCCGTAGTGGTGCGTGTTGTGGTGACAAATGTGACTTTCGTACAAAAACGATGGGATCAGCAGCACCACGCCCACCAGTAAGTTCCAAACCACCTTAAACGCCACCATCTCGCCCTTTTTGAAATGCACAATTTCGTGCATCATCAGCGCCACGCGATAGAGCGCAAAACCGGCAACAAAAAATGCCACCCCGTGATACCAGCGAAATGGCGTCCAGGCATGCGTCTCCGGGTCCGTCACAAAGGCCGTCAAATACAGCAACGCACAGCCATAACCAATGAATGTACTGATGAGCAGGTCGGTCCAATAAACCCACGGTTTAGGAACCATCAGATCCCCCACCAACTGCCGCGCTTCACGAATGGTTTCCGCATTCCGCTGTGTACTGGACCCGGTCATCGCACTCTCTTCCTCCTTGTCGTTGCCACCGTTCGCTGCAGCTTGCTGTGGGCTGTGGCGTCCCCGACGGGTACCCGGCAACCACCCCGGCCCCGCCCATGTCGCTCATGACGCGTTCGTGACCATGTGACAAGCCAAAGCGGGGGGGGAACGTCATCTGTGCCGGGCAAACTGACAACGCGTTCCAGACGATCCGAGAGAATCGCCTCGCCTAAATAATCGACATCTCAACAAGAAAGTCGCCAACGAAACGACGCCGGTTACCCGCTCCTAACGCCACATTTCCTCGTCCCTGTGCGACCATCGCCTACAGACCATCCAGATTACGCCCGTGCGCCACACGGGAGGGCTGCCCGCACAGAACAGAACTAACCTTGCAGCACACCCACACCCGCCGGGGTGGCTTCGCACGATCGCCCCAAGTCACCACCAGACGCCTTCACCGAGTCGACATATTCCGCAGAATGCGCACCACCGGTCACGATCAATCGTGCGATAACGTCTCATCCAGATTCAAGAGCATCGAGCAGATCACGGTGAACGCCGCCTGATGCCCACGATCCAAGTTCTCGTCGCTCGTCGACTCGCCAACTTGCAATAACTTGGTCGCCGCCTCCGGGTCGGCTGCGAACTGCGCCTTCAAGGCAGTCAAACGGCGGCCCAGGATGGCCGCTTCCTGCGGCTCCGGCTCTCGTGACGTCGCTAACTCAAACGCCCAGGCAAGCCGTTGCTCATCGCTGAGACGGTCCTGGCTCAGTGTCCGCTGAGCCATCGCCCGGGCCGCTTCAACGAAGGTCACATCGTTCAGTGTGGTCAACGCATGCAATGGAGTATTGGTGCGCGTCGGCTTGACCTCACACGTTTGTCGTTTGCCGCCATCGAAAAACATGGTCGGCCCCACAATCCGCCGCCAAAAGGTGTAAAGGCTCCGCCGATACAAATTCTGGCCGCCATCCTGCTGATAGCGAATGCGGTTGAACGTCGCCTCGGCCCAAATCCCCGGCGGTTGATAAGGTCGCACCGGAGGACCACCCACCTGATCGACCAACAGACCACTCATGGCCAACGCCTGATCGCGCAACATCCAACTGGGCAGACGAAATCGTGTCATCCTCCCGAGCAACGCATTACTCGGGTCACGCGCCAACGATTCGGCAGTGACGGTGGATGCTTGCCGGTAGGTTGCGCTCATCACAATCAGCTTGTGCAAGCCTTTGGTATCCCAGCCACTCGCCACATAGTACCGTGCCAGCCAATCCAGCAGTTCCGGATGCGTCGGTCGCTGCCCCTGGCTCCCAAAATCCTCCGTCGATTTAACTAGTCCCTGTCCAAAAAACAGCTGCCAATATCGGTTGACCGTGACACGTGCCGTCAGCGGATTCGCCGGATCGACGAGCCAGCGCGCCAACGTCAGTCGATCGCGTGTCGCCGAAGCGGGTAACGGGGGAAGGAAGGCAGGCGTGTTGGCCTTCACCACCTGGTCCGTCGCTTTGTTATACAGCCCTTTGACGAGAATCTTCGTCTGTCGAGTTTTGGATTCCGGTAGACGGTCCATCACCATCACGGTCACGCCGGTTTTCGACAGTTCCGCCTGCCGCTTCTCCAAGGTAGCGATACGCTGCTGATGCTGTTTCCACTTGTCGGAATAGCGTTCACGATAAAAGCGTTGCAGTGTCCGTTGTTGTTCCTGACTTCTTTTCTCCAGCAACAACAGTTTCACGATTTCGGGAGTCAGCCCGTTGATCGTGCTGCCCGTGACCTGAAAGTAGAATCCGCCGATCCCGCCCGTATTCACGATCTTGATCAGCAATTCGTTCCGCCCAGTCTGCAATTCCAGAGCCACTCGTTCCTGGTCGGCCGCCGCGCCGCGATCCACCTGTTTGGCCAGCAACTGCTTCTGGTTCAACCACACTTTGATGCCATCGTCGGAACCAAGCGACAGTTGCAATGTCCTTGCCGTGGGCGCCTCGATGACTCGAAACAGATAGGTCGCACCGACCGTTTCAGGCAACGCGTTGACCTGACCGTCGCGAAACTTCGGTTCCGTCCGCCACGCTAACTGGGGCGTTCCATACCTGGCCTTCAGATCCACCTGTTTTTCGGGACCGAAGTCCATTTGAAACGCTTTCGCACCGTCGCCATTGGGCGCAGGCAACGTCCCCAACACTTGCCAATCGGGTAACTTAAGGTCCGCCAACTGTGCCGCATCTTTCCTGAGCAGAGTCGCCTGTCGACGCTCCCAGTCGCGCTGCGCCTTATCCGCCACCGGGTCGGCTGCATCGCGTTGTTTGGTTAACTCGGCTAACGCACTTTGGATTTCCGACAATTCGCTGCGTTGTGCGCGACTTCGATAAGCGATGGTAGGCGCCGCTTTGCCACCGCCTCGCTGGCCGGACTCCGATGTATTGTTGAAGAAGGCATACAATTGAAAGTATTCCTTCTGCGTGATCGGGTCGAATTTGTGGTCGTGACAGCGGCAACAGGTCATGGTCAAGCCGAGCCATACGGTGGCTGTCGTCTCGGTGCGGTCAAACACGTTTTCCACCCGCGTCTCTTCCGCAATGCGGCCCCCTTCGCCATTGTGCATGTGGTTCCGATTGAACCCTGTTGCCAACACCTGTTCGGGAGTCGCATTCGGCAACAGATCTCCGGCCAACAGTTCGGTGGTGAATTGGTCGAATGGCATGTTGTCATTCAACGCGTGAATCAGCCAGTCGCGCCACGGCCACATCGTGCGCGTCGGATCTCCCTGGAAACCATCCGTGTCGGCGTACCGCGCGGCGTCCAACCACTCCCAGGCCATCCGCTCGCCGTAACGGGGCGACTTCAGCAGACGATCCACCACTTTCTCGTAGGCCTGGTCGCTGGTGTCTTCGACAAAAGCCGCGACTTCCTGTGGAGTCGGGGCGATGCCAGTTAAATCCAACGTCACCCGCCGGATCAGTTTTCTGCGCGATGCGGCCGACGAAGGTCCCCAGCCCTCAGCGGCGAGTCGCCTCACCACAAATCGGTCAATGCCGTTGCGTGACCAACGATCGTCCTCCACCACCGGCGGTTCGGTCACTCGCGGAGCCACAAACGCCCAATGGTCCGACCAGTCTGCTCCCTGCGCTACCCACTTGCGTAACTTTTCCTTCTGCTCAGTAGACAGTCGCAACTTGCTATCAGGCGGCGGCATCTGCTCGTCCGGATCGGCCGAAAAGATCCGTCGCAAGGCCTCGCTCTCCGCCACCTTGCCCGCTCGAAAGGCTGGCCCGTTACCACGATCCGCGAAGGCCGAATCTTTCACGTCCAAACGCAAATCCGCCTCGCGCGTCGCCTCGTCCGGTCCGTGGCATTGCGAGCAGTTATCAGACAAGATAGGACGAATGTCACGATCAAAATCGATCTCCTGGGCAACACCACTCCCCGCCATGAACAGCACACTACCGAAGATCACCAGATAGTTTCGCCATCGCTTCATCGATCAAGCACTCTACATTGCAGGCTGGGTTGCAGGCAGGAATACGCGGTTCCAGGGATACACAGTCCGGGGATACGCACTGCTGTATTCTAGCAAGTCCCATTGTACTTCGCCCGCCACGCCATCCGGGAACCAAGACACCGGCAAATCGTCCTCTGCCATCCCGGCCATGCCCGGAGAGAAGCCCAGCCACAGGCTTCCAACGCCCGTGCACCACGTCAGCAGGCACAAAAAAAAGACGCCGCACGAAGCGGCGTCCAAGATTCATCCCCAAGCTGGCCGTCACCGCCCCCGGCCTTGACCGAATGTTGTGACTGCGTTTGGCGTCCAAGATGCGTTGGCAACTCCTCAACTCCCGATTACTCGGCCGAGCAAGAGTGCTCCAACGCTTCGAAACTCATACGGCGATCTGCGGCGACTCCTAGCTCGTCCAAGCTCCGTCGTTGCCCATAGTTGTGCCAAGGTCCGACATCCTTGAGTTCGGGCATGACTTCGACCAATTGCTCGACCATCATTTCAGCCATACGTCGGATTCCGGCTTCTTCGCTACGCTCGAGAATCGCCATCGTGGTCTTCATCAACTTGACCATCCGCGCCCGCTCCATCACCGGTCGCGAAAGCGGTTCATTACACTCTTCCAACAGTTCCGTTACCGGAACGTCCAGTGCCTTGCCCCACTTGTGAAGATCGCTAATCCGGAGGTCCGTCGTTTCCTGCTCCTGAAGCCGCAGTTGACGGATGTCGGTGCCGGTCGCCCGTGCGGCAGATCGAAGCGAAACCCCTTGTTGTCTGCGGACGCTGCTGATGCGGTGCAATTGGGGCTGCGAATCTTGCTCTTCCTCAAACCCACGAAAGACGTCGATAGAAACTGTCGCCATGGTCTCTGCCTCTCCCTGTTTTCTGACAACCAAAAGATGTCACTTGGACGACATGAACAGGCAAGAAGTTCCAAAAACCTTAACGAATTTGTTGACAAATCGTATTTTTCTGTTGTTCCCGCCCAGCACCCCCTCCAACGGAAGACCTGCCCGCTCCACCTTGGGTAGCAACCGTCACGCGGTTCCATGGCATTGGCTACCCGGTGCCGGTTGGCAGCCCGGACACCAATAGCTGGATCGAGCCAGACTTCCTTGCGTTGCCCGCTCAATCCGTTCACCACAACGCAAACAGCGCTCACCGCGCCGCTCATAGACCCACAGCCGGGGTCCATCGCGAAACCGGGTTCGGCGGGGCTGACCTTCGAGATTCCGCAGCATGTACCGCCGGGTCATGTCCAGCAATTCCAACAATCGCTCGTCAGCGACCTCGTCGACGGGACAGAACGGATGAATCCCGGTCAGAAACAACATCTCCGATTTATAGACGTTGCCGATTCCACAGATAACCGATTGATCCAACAGGACCTCGCCAATGGCGCGTTGGCCGTGCGCTTGCAACCTGCCGACGCCCAGATTCCCGTCGAACTGGCTATCCAACAGATCGGGTCCCAGTTGGGACAACCAAGCGTGCCGCCGCAAAGCTGTAGGCGACAGCAGTTCAAGCAATTTCGGCTGAAAACAGGCCACCGTCACTGAGGCCTCATCATCGCGACATCTCAGCACCAACGCCGCCTGGCGGGGCGCCGCAGATGTTCCGTGCGTCTTTGCATACACACGCCACGCGCCTTTCATCCCCAGGTGCGAATGGATTGTGCAGCCACCTACATCGACTAACAGATGTTTACCACGTGGTTCGACGGCAAGGACGCGCCGCTGTTGCAACCGCGTCGCATCCACATGCGGATCGTGACTGATCGCGCCTTCCACGACTCGGTTCACCAGCGCGGCACGCAAGGTCACGGCCGTTCGATAAATGGTATCTCCCTCAGGCACGCCCAGCCCTCCCTCGCAAGATCAGCCCCGTGCCACTG
>NZVR01000025.1 GCA_002701545.1 Blastopirellula sp.
CCCAAGCGGCGCCGGGCCGCGAAGCGGTCGCCAACACCTCCTGAGGCAACGGTGGATAAATACTGGGGCCAAACATCTGCAGATTCAATGTGCCGGTCACGGCCAGGATCGAGTCGCGAATCTCTTCAGCGGTCAAACGGCGAATGTCAAATCGCCAAAAGAGATCGTTGGTCGGGTCAGCCGCATACGCTTGGGCATTGTGAGCGGACGACATCTGGTATGTGGCGGACAGCATCAATCGCTTATGCATCGCCTTCATTTTCCAACCACCACGCTGGAACTCAACCGCCAACCAGTCCAACAACTCCGGATGGGTTGGCGCCGTCCCTTGAAAACCAAAATCACTGGACGAGCGGACAATGCCTCGGCCAAAGTGGTGCTGCCAGAGGCGATTGACGATCACCCGAGCGGTCAACGGGTTGTCGTTGCTGGCGATCCACTCTGCCAACCTGCGGCGTTTCCCCGTGGTGGCACCCGTGTTGTATTCCTCGGGAATCTCAGCAACCGGAGGATTCAGGACCTGAGGAAATGCCGGACCCACTTCCTCGCCTTGCATCGAAGGATTACCACGTCCCAAGATCCAAGTTTTATTGCGACCACGTTCGGCCACCGCCATCACGTACTCGGTCTTGAGCTCCAGTTTCTGCGATTGACTTTGAGCCAATTGGCGTTGCATCTGCTTCCATTCATCGAGCCGAGCTGCGCCAAGAATCTCTTTACCGTATTTGCGGGCCAGACTAGCAGCAGTCGTCACGCTAAAGTCACCAACCAAACCGACATCGATATACTGACCACCGCCCGTTTGCCGACAATGGACGGCCACGGTGTTGCGCCCCGTTTGCAACAAATCGGCCGCCCGCATCGTGACGTCCAGCTGTTTGTATTTGCCTACATACCCTTTGAACGTCGCGATCTGCTGACCGTTGAGATACACTTCGGCGTCTTCGTCGTGGTGGATGGTCAGCGTCAATTTGGCCGGGATTTCGGTCAGCCCGAAATCTTTTCGCAGCCAAATCTCACCCGTTCGCCATTCCGTGCGGACGACACTTCCCGGAGTCCCCCGCGTACCAAATCCGCCTGGGCCCTTCTTCCACTTGCTGTCGTCAAACGCAATCTCAAACCAGTTGCCTGCGGGTTTATCAAGTGTGTATTCCCACTCCTGTCCCGCTTTGCGAGAGTCCGCCAGTACCACACCATCCGCCGGACCAGCTGGCTTTGCCGAGTCCACTTTCAACTCAGGATGCTTGACTTTCAGTTCGGTCAGAAAGCTCGTCTCGATCTGAAAGATTTTCTCAGTCAGCTCTTTCTCCAAACGCTGCTTGTCCGCAACTTTCTTCTCGTAAGCCGCCTGATCCGCGAACGAAGAAATGGGCACGTGGTTGGCCTTGCCACCACCATGCGGTGAGATATCCGAAAAGAACGACAGCATCGAGTAGTAATCTTTTTGCGCGATCGGATCGATCTTGTGGTCGTGACAACGCCCACAACCGATCGTCATCCCCAACAAGGTCTCACCGGTCGTCCGGAGAATGTCATCCAGATAGTCGTAGCGGGCCAGTGGTCGATCTGCCGGCTCATCATCCCAGATCCCCAAGCGATAGATGCCTGTTGCCGTCACACTGTCGCTGTCTTTGTCCGGAAGTTCGTCCCCAGCCAGTTGCTCCTTGATGAAGCGATCATATGGCTTGTCTTCATTCAACGCGCGGATCACGTAGTCGCGGTACTTCCAAATCAAATCTTTGCGACTGTCACGCTCGTAACCATTGGTTTCGGCGTAACGCACCAGATCCAACCAATGCCGCGCCCATTTTTCACCGTATTGGGGTGATTCGAGTAAGTCATCGATTACTTTTTCAAAGGCTTTTGGCGATGCATCCGCCACAAACGCGTCCACTTGCTCCGGCGTCGGCGGTAAGCCGGTCAGGTCATAGTAGGCCCGACGAATCAAAGCGACCTTGTCGGCCGGCGCAGCGGGAGCAAGCCCTTTGGCTTCGAGACGGCTGAGAATAAACGCGTCGATCGGACTGCGCACCCACGCTTTGTTTTTGACAGCTGGAGGTTGTGGCGCCACCGGTGGCTCAAAAGCCCAGTGACCCTGCCACTCCGCACCCTGCTTGATCCAAGCTCGCAAGCTGGCCACTTCGGCTTCGGTAAGTGGCTTGCCTTCAGGAGGCATCCGCAGATCAGGATCGTCCGAAGTCACCCGCGCCAACAAAGCACTGGCTTCCAAGTCCCCGGGCACAACTGCCCGCGCGTCACTCTCCAGCGAGGCTAACGCACCCTCACGGTGATCCAATCGCAAGCCGCCCTCTTGCTTACCCGAACCATGACACTGTAGGCAACGTCGAGCAAAGATCGGCTGCACATCATGACTGAAAGCAACCTGGTCGGCTGCTTGACCGGAACCTGTCCAAAAGGCCAGCAGAATCAACACGAAAACAGGGACGCGCCGCATCATGGTTCTCCAGAAACCCCCTGCGAAACCTATTCAGGATCGACAAAACACTGGTGATGCACAGGGGACGAACTTTGTCTTGGTAAGATGACCAAATACATTATTAACTAATCAGCTACAGTATATAATACCGGACCGACCTCCTGCTTCCATGACCTCACGCGACCTTCACCTATCTGAAACCGACATCCGCAATCCCGCAGGCCAGTTTTGGACGGTGCGGGCGGATACCGCCGATCGGCGGGCGTGGCTGGCCGAGGCCTCCGTTTGCCCCCTACTAAAACAGTATCAAATCAGCCATCTCGGGGTGGTTCGGACACCAGCACCCTTCGAAATCGTGCGGTCCAACCTTCGCGGCAGCTATTTTTTAGCCTGTTTTGGAGGTCGGGGGCGCGTGCTGATCGATGGCCGGTGGCAACCTTGCGGTGCCGGTGCAGCGTTCTTGTTGCAACCTCGGACGCGACATGCGTTTCATGCAGAACAGGACCACCACTGGGAATTCTGCTGGGTCCGCTACCAGGAGCAAGCAGGACAGCAACCGATCGCTTCGGTCAATTCGCCCATCCTGGCTCAGTTTGATGTCGAGCCTCTGCGCCTCGCGGTGATGGGCTTGCATCACGAGTCCAGTCACACCAGCATCCCTGCAACCTTGGATCATTGGGTCCAGTTGATTCAACGTTACGTCGGTGGCTTCATCAAATCGCGCCGCGTGGATCCCCGCATTTGGGACCTGTGGGAAAAGGTCTCCGCCGATCTGACGCATGCATGGACCAGCGCCCAATTGGCCCGCGAAGTTCATCTCAGTGAAAAGCAGCTGGAACGGGTTTGTCGTCGCGAGCTAGGGCGGACACCACGACAACATCTGATCTGGCTCCGAATGCAGCGCGCCGCGGAACTCCTGACCACACAAGGAGGCAAGATCGAATCGATCGCCAGTCAAGTTGGTTACCAAAACCCGTTCGTCTTTTCGGCCACGTTCAAACGCTGCATGGGCTGGCCGCCTTCCGAATATCCCGGGCGCAAAAAGCAGTCATCCTCAACGTAACCCTGCTCGTCCAACCGTCGACATGCCCGGTCCTGATCCATCAGACGAGCCAGGTGAGCCAAAGCGATGGAACGCAAACGCTGGTCATCCACCGAATACCTCCAGGACCGGAGCTCCCCCGGTGACTCCTAAAGGCGTTTCCTGCAAGCCATGGTGATCATACACGAGTCGCTTGGCATCCATTCCCAAGGCGTGCAGGATGGTGGCATGGAGATCTTGGGGACCGACCGGTCGCTCGGTGACGGTGTAGCCAATTTCATCCGTGCTGCCAATGATCTGCCCTCCCTGGACACCACCGCCGGCCAACCAGACGGTATACGCGGCGGGCGAGTGATCGCGTCCTTTACCAAGCCCCTCCATGGTCGGCGTTCTCCCGAATTCACCTCCCCAAACCACCAGCGTGGACTCCAACAAGCCTTGCTGTTTGAGGTCTTGCAACAGGGCAGCGACCGGACGATCGGTGCGCGCCGCCATCTTTGCGTGGTTCCCTTGAATGTTCCCGTGTGCATCCCAACCGCCGACCCGCACCTGCACAAACCTCACTCCTCGCTGCACCATCCGCCGAGCGAGCAGGCAGCCGCGTCCGACAACTTGTGTCGCCGCGTCATCCAAACCGTACTGCTGTTGAGTCTGTGCGGACTCTGACTCGAGAGCAAAAAGTTCGGGAGCAGCTGTTTGCATATCAAAGGCCGTCTGGTAGCTCTTACTCCGCGCTTCCAGTTCGCTGTGCTGCCGGACGGTTGCCAAGAACCTGGTATTCAGCTGCTGGATCAGGGCGATCTCATCCAACCGGCGTTCTCGGCTTGTCCCTTCTGGCATCGTGACATAGCGAATACCTTGCGCGGCATCGACGACGGTGCCTTGATACTGCGACGGAAGAAATCCCGCTCGCCAACCGGCCGCCTGGGGATGCTGCATGCCATCGGTATGCAGGTTCATCGCAATGAACGTCGGTAACTGTTCCCGGGCGTGCCCCAGACCATACAGGGACCAGGCACCCAGGCTCGGACGCTCGCCGTTTCCTGATCCGGTCAACATGACACATTCGCCGGGGCCGTGAACCGGGTTGCGGTGTGTCAACGAGCGAATCAAACACAGATCGTCCACATGTTTCGCAACCTCGGGAAATAAGTCCGAGACAGGCAAACCACTTTCACCATGCGAGGCAAATCCCCAAGGAGACGCCATCAGATTTTTCAGTCCTGCTCGCTTGATCCGAGGCACGCGACTGGCAAGGGACTCGGGAACGTCTTCACCAGCCAACCGCGCGAGTTCCGGTTTCGGGTCAAAGGTATCTACCTGACTCGGCCCCCCGGACATGAACAGGAAAATAACACGCTTGGCCGTCGCCGCCGGATGCGCCGATGAATTCAGTTGCCCTTTGCCAAGTGGCAGATCGTCAGCCAACAAGGTCCGCCAAGCAATGGCGCCGGCACCCAGGCCAGCCACAGCAAATTGTCGACGCGAGAAAGCATGCATACGAAAAACCACGTTTCAAATAACTCGGAAGCGGACCTAGGGAATGTAGAGGAACTCACTGGAATTGATGATCACCAAACACGCACTGACCAGACCGTGGCGTTCGGCATGCATCCGTAACGACTGCAACTGCTCCGGTGACGGATCGCGACCGAGACACCGCCGGAATGCGTTCTCAACGGTACCCGCTCGGGTCGCCAACGCCTGGGCCACCTGCTGACTCAACTTCGAATTCAGCAGCCACAAAGGTTGCAATGCATTCGTCGACACATTCCGACGGGCACAGCTAACAACGCCTTCGGCACCGTCGAATAGTTGCTGCTGCACGGGCAGCCGTTCGCGATGTTGGCGAAGATACAAACTGCGTCGACGGGAATCCTGGTGGGCAGCATCGGAGGGTCCGCCAATGGTCGAATCCAGCTGACCTGCCACCGACAGCATGCAGTCACGAATCGCTTCTGCTTCGAGTCGCCGCGGCACCCACCGCCAGTAAGTTCGATTCTGCGGATCCAAAGCTGCATTTTCTGACGCGTAGCGACTGGACTGCTGGTAGGTTGCGGAGTCCAAAATCAATCGATGGATATGCGATGTCCTCCAATCATTTTCCATCAACTCGGCAGCGAGAAAGTCCAGCAACTGCGGATGCGTCGGTGGCGTTCCCTGGTGACCGAAGTCGCTGACGGATGCCACCAATCCCTGACCAAAGTGCCAATACCAAATTCGATTCACCCACACCCGCGCGGTCAGCGGATTCTTGTCACCGACCATCCACTCAGCCAGAGCGATTCGTGGCTGTGCCCCAACTTGCCCCGTTCTACCGAAAACCAATGGCCAGCCAGCTTGGACTGTCGGCCCCGGCGCATTGACATCACCTCGCAATAAAATCCGTGTCGCCAAAGTGCCCGTAACCTCAGGATCGCGCGGCAACGGCCATCGCATGGCGTGCGGCAAGCGATTGCGTTGCTGCGGTGCGGTCGCGGATGAATAAAATCCCCATGTCTGTTGCAGTTCGGCAATCTGCTGTTCCAACGCGTTGAATTGCTTGCGATCCTCTGGGCGCATCTTGGAGACCACCGTATTGGGAGTCACCAACTCAGGATTCGGCTCACCCTTGCGGCGACGAATCTTCACCAGCCGCTCGAACGTACGGTCATAGATCTCCCACCGCTTTTGAACGAGCACAGCGGAAGCCTCCTGATCACTCGTCAGACCAAGATTACCCGGCTGACCGGTGGCAAAGAAAGCCTGCATTCGGTAGTAGTCGCGAATCGATATCGGATCGAACTTGTGGCTATGGCATTGAGCGCATCCGATGGTCATGCCGAGAAACGCACTGGCGGTCGTGTTCACCAGATCCACCAGAATATCATTCCTCTGAATCCGCTTGTCTAACTCGTTGCCTGAGTAACGCGCTGCGGCAAGAAACCCGGTGGCCACCAAATGGCGGTTATCGTTTTCTACCGACGTCGGAGCCAGTTCATCTCCGGCAATCTGCGCCGTGAGAAACTGATCAAACGGCAGATCCTGGTGAAACGCCTCCACCACCCAATCACGATATCGCCACGCATGCGGTCGAAAGCGATTGTGTTGATGACCGTTGCTTTCCGCCCAACGAGCGACATCTAGCCAGTGTCGCCCCCAGCGCTGCCCGTATGCCGGATGCTGCAACAGCGCATCGACGGTGACATCCGTTTTGTCATTTGGCAGGCCGTGCATGTCGAGCGACATCCGACGCGCCAACGTACGACGATCCGCAGGCGGTGCCGGAAAAATCCCTTGCGCTTCCTGCTGGCGGGCAATGAACGCGTCGACCGGGGTCTGCACCCATCCTTTACGAGTCACCGTCGGGATTTTGGGACGCACTACCGGCTGGAACGCCCAGTGTTGCGTTTGTGGTTGAGGCACTGGTAAACGTTCTTCGTTCCACAGCACCCCTTCATCAATCCACCGCCGCAGGACCCCCAGTTCATCTTCGGAAAGCGGCGGTGCGTCCTCCGGAGGCATCTTGTGTTGGGCAACCATTTGAAACAACGGGCTGGCATCTGCATTGCCCGGCTGGCAACGATTTAACACTTCGTCTTGAACATCCAATCGCACTTCCGCATCGTCACCCGCATGGCAGGAAAAACACTTGGCCTTTAACACCGGGTAGACGTGTTTGTCAAAGTCGATCGTCCGCTTCGTGACCGTGACGGGAGAGTGCGGTTCAGTGGCTGCTTTCGGTGGAAGCCCCAGTATCTCACGCCAGCTGGATGCCACTCCTACATCCCACACAAAAATACGATCTTCCAACTCCGTCTTGCCACCGGTAGCAAATCCGATCCACTGGACTTGTGTGATCGATTTACCACTCTCAACCGACGCTTCTGGCTTCGTTTCCGCGTCCTCCTGTGGATTGACCCACAAGTTCAGCTGATCAAACGGTTCGTCCACTCCCGGTCGTGACTTCCACAGTCGGGCCACCACCAGAAAATCACGGCCCCCAGTCAACTCGGTGCCAAACCGCTCCTTCCCGGAAGCGAAACGCACCATAAACCGATTCTTGTCGCCGGCAACGTGGATACCGACATTGGGAACGCCTCCATTATGCTGCGATGCATCGTTGCCTTCCGCTTGATCAAGCCACAGAACAACGAACTCACCTTCGTCTTCTGTCGGTGTATCGACTGAATCCTGCTGATACCGGATGCGATAGCGAACGTACACGTCGTCCGCTGCCAACGGTTTCTTGAGCCGTCTGCGAATCGGATTATTTCGCCCTTCGGTTCCGTTGATCTCAAAAACGGGTGTCGCCAATCCATTACGTTTCCAGGAATCGGCAAACGCTTTTTCCTCAGCATCAACCTCCACTACACGCAGCGCGCACGCGACGACCAGCCAGACGGCTAGCCACGCCATGCGATGGCCCAGGCTGTTACTCGGAGAAACAGCAGCAAGGAGTGAAGCGAACATGCGTGAATTATAATCGCTAACGTCAGACAAGAACCGGTATCGCTGGAAATCCATCGCGCCGTTCGCTCTGCAACCTGCTCCGATACGTCACGCGAGCGACAGACGCAGGTTTGCCCATTCTTTGCTACTTGCCGGTGAGCACCGCATGCGCCGCTTTCGCCATCAGACCGGCACCCTCTGTATTGGGGTGCACACGATCCGGCAGCGTTTCGGGGCGATCAGCCAATGCAGCATGCATATCAATCACACCAACCTCTGCCTGCTTCGCGATCTTGGCAATCATCGGTCGCTGCTCCTGAACCCCCGCCTCATTGATTCCAAAATTTCCCTTACCGGGAACTGGCACGGCGTAGCAAACAAAGATTCTCGGCTTGGCCTCCAGTTTGGAAAAATGACCCAGCAGATCGAGGTAGTCCGCCACGAACTGATCTTTCAGTTTCCAGTTATTGGGCTTGGTGTCGTTGGTCCCCAGCATGATGATGACCACTTGGGGATTGTAAGCGAGGGCTCCGGAAAACTGTTTTTGTTTCTGATAGGGCTTATTTCCCTTGTTGAGCAGCGTGGATCCGCTGTTACCAAAATTACGCACCTCCCAGCGATCGCCTAACAGCTGCCCCAACTGGGCGGGGTACGATTTGCCGCGCGCTGCGCCAACACCGGCGGTGATACTATCTCCCACGCAAGCCACACGGATGACACCGTCGTAGTCTGCAACATCGAGCGGTGCATTCGGATCTGCGGCAACGGCGTTGGCAACAAGCAGGCCTACCAAGAGGAAGCCGAGCACACAGTGATATGAATTACGAAGGAACGATTTCACAGCAGCACCTCATTTACACAAGCCTGGAGAGAGTAGCACCCGGCAACGGGGAATCCCCATAGTGTACTGGCCCACCGCGGCCATGGGCACTCCCGACATTACGAGATCATTCGTTCGCAGTCGTCGGATGCAAGGCGTCCATCGTTTTGCGCAGCTCACGGAGAAGATCCTCGCCCTCCGCGTCATCCGCAATATTGCCGCGAATCGCACTTAGCAGCAACTCCGCTTGCGGGGTTTCCGCTCCGTTCACGAAGAGTCCTTCTGGGTAGGTTCGCTGCTCGACGATATCGCCAAGAATCTGAGGCGAGGCATGCTCGCTGACAGCCAACCCGGCCAGGAACTGAAGTCGCAAATTCGCGTCGCGATTCATCTGAGCATCCGCCAGCCATTCCTGCAGATCACTCGCTTGCCCCGCGAAGGTGGACAGCAGCGTTACCGGATCCGCCAGTTCAAGTGCTTGCAGCGCCGCACGCAGTTGGTCATTCTCAGCAATCCGCTCCGCCAAGGCAGCCACATCCACCTGAGTCGCTTGCTGTTGACCCAGCAACACAATGTCGTGAGAAAGCCCGCGCGGTTGCCCTTCGTTGAAGGTCGTCGGTGGCTGAATAAGGGCATCCATTTCGTTGCACCAAACCGTTGCCTGAGGGAAGGCTGCAAAGAACGTCGCCAACTCGCTTTTGACGGCAGGAACATTGGTTTCATACAGTGGCACCCACTGCGTCACCACACCACCTGGCCGAAGCCTCTGTTTGCACAGCTCAAAATATTCCAGCGAGTACAGGCTGGCGGCGCCCTTGACCCAGGGGTGAATCGGATCCGAGGTGATGATGTCAAACTTTTCATTCGTCGTCAGCATGAAATGACGAGCATCATCGATATGCACCTCGACTCGCGGATCGTTCATGACCCGATGATTTTCTTGCACAAAATAGGTTCCTGCCACCTCGGGGATGAGAGGTTCGATTTCACAGATCACAATGCGTTCCACCGACGGGTAGCACGTAAATGTTCCCGCCGTGACTCCCGCCCCACAGCCAACCACCAACACCGACTTCGGTTGTTTGTGAATCAGCGCTGGCAAATGCCCCAACATGCGTTGCAGTCGCATATCCAAAAACCCGGTCGAAGCAACCACCTTGCCGTTGACGTGAAACCCTCGATTTCCATCTTCGTGTTTCGAGACAGCCACTGACGCGTTCATACCTTCCTCGGTATAGATGAACTCCGGTAGTGGATCGTTCCCAATCTTGTCGTGAAAGCGAAAGTAGGGCAGTCGGTGTCCGAAGCCAATCAGTTCCGCCGGTGTCTGCGGCACCAACCAAACGAAGAGCACGGTGGATGCCGACAACAAGCCAATCACCGGAGCATTCCCCCACAGCCATCCCGCCTGAGGTGCCTCACCACGACGTTTCTGAGCGACCGAGGCGGAGACCATTGCCAGGGTCGCAGCAATCCCACAGCCAACGATCAAGCTTTGTTGGCCGAGCTGCGTTCCCGTCCAACCGATCAAGATCACACTAAAGCTCAGGGCGCCCACAATCGAACCTAACGTATTGGCCGCATAGACTAGCCCAACCAAACGGCCGGTATCACGCTGCCCGCCTGTCACCGCCGCCAATGCTAAAGGAAAGCTGGCGCCCCAAAAGAACGCGCCCGGCAAGACGGCACACGCGGCACGGAGAATGTCCGTGGGAAACACATGCCATGGTGAGGTCGCTAGTTCCGCTAGAAACGGCCAATAAGGAATGGACTTGGCAAGCATCACACTGGCCCACACCAAAGATCCAGCCGCCAGAAGCTGAAACCAGCCTAGCATCGCGCCGGGCGCCGCAAGTCGCCGCGCTAGCAGAGCGCCACAACTGCTGCCCAGCCCCAGGCCCGTAAGAAAAACAGCCAGAATGATACTGAACGAATAGACGGTGGCGCCCAAAACTAACGCCAGTTGTCGCGTCCAAATCACTTCCGCACCCAAAGCACAGCAACCCGATAACAAGATCGCTACATACACAAGCCAATGCGTACGCAGATGAGCACCCACCCACGGTGTCGCTGCGGCCGATTC
The DNA here is from genome assembly GCA_002701545.1 of Blastopirellula sp. GTDB lineage: Bacteria > Planctomycetota > Planctomycetia > Pirellulales > Pirellulaceae. The sequence continues at coordinate 10,814 of NZVR01000025.1, forward strand.
TGAATGCCCTTCGCGATCTTCCTCAGACAAACACTGGGGCGCATAGGGAATCCACCGTGCCGCAATCAGAGCCAACGCGGCCGCCAAAAAGTTAATCGCCACAGCAACGTACGTCGCCGTGGTCAGATCGTAGATTCGCAACAGGTAAAAGCCGGCCAGCAAACAGCCCAAAACCGCCCCTACGATATTAGCACCGTAAAAGAAACCGAGACGAGATGCCCCCTGAGCCGTAGGCTCGACCCACCTCGCAACCGCTGGCAACGTCGCGCCCATCAAAACGGTCGGTGGCAATAAACAAATCAAGCAAATCGTAGCCCGCATCAACACGTCGGAACTGCCCGTGCTGGCCAGCTGCGAATACAACGTCGTCACCAGAGGAATCCCCAACAGCGAAATCATTCCCAGGACGCCAATCGCCAGTTCTAACAACGCATAGATACGCAGCGGGTGATACTGCGGAGACACAAAACGCGGAAGGAATAAGCTGCCCAGACACATCCCGCCCATAAACGCACTCAGCAGCACTCCCAACGAAACGGCAGAGGATCCGATGGACAGTTGCAACAACTGAAACCAAACGATTTCATAAATCAGTGCCGCACAACCGCTGGCAAGAAAGAGCAGCAACAACAGAACAACGTGCGTTGCGCGAGTGGTCGATTCGTGAACCGAGCTGGTTTCACTGCCGGCGTGCGGCGTGGTGCGTGAGCTCATCGCGGCGGACCTTCTGATGGCGTAAGTGCAAATCAGCGTACGCTGAAGTTCTTCAGGGTGGCTCGTATCTCGATCCAAGATCGATGGACACTCTGGTCAAGATACACTGCTGCTCGATTTCCGTGGGCAGGTCTGCAACCTGACTTGCGGAACTGGGCGATCCAGGTAATTGCCAGTCACGTTACGGCTTTTCAGACGCAACGCAGCAACATCCCATAAGAACGGCTCCAAGCAACCTGGAAGTGTACCTCCGCCGCAAAGCAAACAGGCCCAGCGTTCTGCTGCAAATGGATGGACGAAAAGTCAACCTCGTTCGATCGTTCGCAAATTGCTGGTCGTGCGGGGAGCGCACCGGGTCCACCTGATCACAACAGCGAGCGGCGCGCACCGGGAGCACTACTGCACTTGATAAGAACCGGTGGACTGATGGGGAGTCATCGGCCAGGTATCTGTGCGAAAGGGGTATGCTGGAAGCTCTCGCCGATTCATCAAACCGCCGGCTGGCAAATTGGACCAACCGTAGCGGACCGCCACCGGATCGGGCACTTCATCACTCCAGACCACCAGTTGGTTCTTGCCTTTATCCACGCGCGCCCGCGCGTGATGGAAGACACGATCGTCGCCAGCAATATAAAAACCAACCTCGACATCCTGATCCAATACCAAGCCGGTAGCGGTCGGTTCTTCAAAAGAAATCACAATCTTGTCGTCCCGCCGCTCCATCGCCTGATACACGGGCCCACGCCATTGCAGCGGCTGGTTCTTGGCATAACTTTCCGCCTGATACACTTCGGCCAGTGCCCACCGCGCCAGCCGCTCGCCCACAGGGACCTTGCGACTGGGATGAATACTCTGGGACGAATTCGTATCAAACGTGACCACCAGCCCGGTGTTCGGTGTCGACCTCCAGGTGTTGAATTGGACTTCACGCACAATGTTACAGTGGTGATTCATGTCATATTCCATACTCCGACGGTTGCTCCAGCCGGCAATCTGAACCAGTCCAAAGGGAAGCTGTTCATCGCGAAAGATCTTTCGCCAGTCCGAAATGACGGCGGGATACGTCTTTGGAAATGGCTTCCACCCGACGGTGAATGAGTTATTTTCACCCTGGTAAAACAGCACGCCTTTCAAGGCACAATGCGCCAGCGGCATGATACAACCATTCAGCATTCCGCCGGGCTGACGTTGGGTAGCGGGATCGGCGTAGTTTCTTTGGTTCGGCGCTCGCGGTTCACGCTCCCCCTTGGCCTTCGCCGCAGCACGGGCTTGCTCCCACGCCTGCAAGTCAGCTTGGTAACGTTGCTCAGCACCCGCTTTTCCCCCTCCATCCTGCCACGCCTGCAGCTTGTCCGAAAACTCCTTGCGATAGGGCTGCATCTCCGGAATCTGTTCCAAAGTCGCTTTTGTCACCCAGTGTTGCGCCATGGTGCCTCCCCACGACGTGTCGATCAGCCCAATCGGGACCCGCAGTCGGCGATGAATGCGGCGGGCGAAGTAATAGCCCACAGCGGTACAGTTCTCAATTTGCTCGCTGGTGCATTGTCGCCAATTGCCCACCGGATTCTTGGCATCGCTTACGGGAAAATCATCCTGAGGCGTCAGGTTCGCCACCTTGGGCAAACGAATGAAGCGAATGGCGGGGAAATTTGCTGAAGGGATTTCGACATCGGCATCCCGCGTCCCGCGCAAAGTCCACTCCATGTTACTTTGCCCGCCACATAACCAAACGTCCCCGACCAGGATGTCGTTCACGCTCAGCGTTTCATCACCAGAGCTTACTTGCAACACCATGGCATCCCAACTCGCAGGTAGCGCCTCGAGTTGCACTTGCCAGTGACCTTGATCATCCGCCGTGGCTTGCATCGACTGAGCCCCCAGGGACACCTCGACCGCCGCAGCAGGCTTCGCCCATCCCCAAACACGAATCGGCTTGTCGCGCTGCAGCACCATCTGGTCACCAAAGATATTGGGCAAACGCAGCTCAGCACGTGCCAACGAACCGGGCAGCACTGCCAGTAATGTCGCGGTGAACAAGACAAATGTTTTCATGACTCGACCTTATTTCGTTTTCCAAACGTCAACGCCAAACGTCAACGCCAAACCCGTCAACATCGCACGCCCTCGTGTTCAGCAAACATTTTCACCAAAGCCATCGCGCCCTATCAAGAGGGCATGGTCATCCAGATTGATGATGAACCACTCCACGGTTCGCCATACGACGAGCGACAGCGGCACCCATCACGTGCGCGTCAACTCGCGGGCACAACCACGCACTTCCCTCTGTTGCCACCCCCAATCCAACGCCCATCGATGCGTGGTTTCAAGCTAAGGTTGCAACCGGGAAGTCCGTCCACGCAAGCGGACAATCTGGCGAGCCATCCGGTCTCGCAATTCCAGATACCAGGCGTCATTCAGCGTCCATTCGACCGAGCTGGGAAACATTTTCTTGATGTCTCCGAGAACTCGTCTCGCATCCGTGACATCGTCGCCGTTGCGCGTGGCTTGTTCGACAAGCTCTTCCAGAATCCGGGCATATTCGTAGTCATCGACACTCTCCCGAAACGTCATGATGCGCAATGACGGTGTGATCGTGAAGTCAGGCGTGGTCGCCATCCCGTCTCGGCGAGGCGGATAAAAATAACTGAGCGCGCCGTTTGCCAGACGCGTAAATGGTTCCTTCCAAGGGTTGTGAGGATCGCCTTCGTGACCGTAAGCATGATGCCACATCCAGGTATCCCAAATGACGTACCCACTGCCTCCCAGACGGAACACTTCCAATCCGACTTGGCGATTCGTCAGTCCCGGGACATTGATCCCCAACCGACTACTGTAGGCGGCGTAACTCCACAAACGATCCCGTTCTCGCGGAATCTGGTAGTCGTCCCAGTAATAGTCTTCCCATCGATAGTAATTCTCGTCGATTTGCGGGACATGGGTCACCAGTTTGTTGAACTGGTACTTACCGTCCTCCTGATGCCATAAACTTTCAAACCCCTGCAGGCAGTGGGCGACACGA
>NZVR01000026.1 GCA_002701545.1 Blastopirellula sp.
ATCGAAGCCATCGCGGAGCGATTACGTCATGGAGGTCGGCTTTATTACTTAGGCGCGGGCACATCCGGTCGTTTAGGCGTGTTAGATGCAGCAGAATGCCCACCAACCTTCTGTAGTCCTCCAGAGCAAGTACAAGGTCTGTTGGCCGGTGGCGCAGCGGCGCTACTGAAAAGCTCCGAGGGTTTAGAAGACCTCGAGATCGCAGGGCGTGAAGATCTTGATCAGCATGGATTTTGTGGTCAAGATTGTTTGGTAGGGATCGCCGCTGGTGGTACAACTCCTTACGTTCGCGGCGGCCTGGCTTATGCCAAAGCGATTGGAGCTTTAGCGATCGCGATGGCCTGCGTGCCGACAGAGCAAGCACCACTACCTTGTGATGTTGATATTCGCTTGTTGACCGGCCCGGAAGTCCTGACCGGCTCGACACGTCTTAAGGCTGGTACAGCCACAAAGATGGCACTGAATATTCTTTCTACAGCCGTGATGGTTCGTCTCGGCAAGGTGTACGGCAACCGAATGGTTGATGTTTCGGCAAGCAATAGTAAATTAATTGATCGATCACTCAGGATTCTTCGTGATCTGGCTGGAGTTAATCGTGAAGCGGGCCTTGAACTTCTTGAACAAGCAAATGGTTCCGTTAAACTTGCATTACTGATGGCGGCGACCAAGCTTAGTGTTCATAATGCTCAGGATTTGTTAGATCATCATCAGCAGCAACTCCGTCTCGCGTTAGAGGCTTGTGGTTGCTCTCTTCTTGTTTAAATCTCATTAAAACGACCCCAGTAAGGTGTTGTTAATAAATCAAGTCGCTTTCTTGTCTCGACTGGCACAGCATTTTTCGGGGTAATAAGTGCATCAGCCAATGCTGTGTGAGCTGGTGAAATCGGTCGTTCGAGATGCAAGTGCTCCAGCAGCCGACTCAAGATTGGCTCTGTGGCCTGGGCATTTGCCTTCAGATTTCCAATCACCAATTCAACGCTGACATTGTCGTGATCTGGATGCCAACAGTCAAAGTCGGTGACCATGCTTAATGAGGAGTAGGCGATTTCAGCCTCCCGTGCCAATCGCGCTTCGGTGTGATTGGTCATGCCAATCACAGAACATCCCCAACTTCGATACAACTCACTTTCTGCACGCGTGGAAAAAGCCGGACCTTCCATGCAGAGATAAGTGCCATCGCGATGAACATGATGTCCCGTTGGTATTGCGGCCTCAGCCGCGTCAGCCAATCGCTCATTCAAGATCGAGCAAGTGGGATCCGCAAGGCTGACGTGGGCAACACAGCCTTGACCGAAAAACGTCTGTGGCCGTTGGTTGGTGCGATCAATGAATTGATTCGGCACCACCATGTCCCTCGGACGCAAGTGATCCCGCAGAGAGCCCACGGCGGAGACAGAGATCAACCAACGCACGCCGAGTTGGCGCATCGCCCAAAGGTTGGCCGCATAGGGCACCTCCCGTGGCAAAAGCGTGTGATGGCGCCCATGACGAGCCAAAAACACGATCTCCATTCCACGGAGACGACCAATCCGGACAACATCAGATGGGTCACCGAAGGGGGTTTCTACCGCGATCTCTTTGACGTTTTCAAGGCCAGGCATCGCATAAAGCCCACTACCGCCGATTACACCGACACGGGCTTGACTGAGATCGAGCATCAAGGTCATTCGATCCTGGCTCCCTAAACTTCGATTTTGCTCGCGCCACCATGACCAAGGCTCTGATGGACACAGATGCAGGCCTGATCGAGCTCGAGCTGTTCGAGAACGACGCTCCGAATACGGTTGCCAACTTTGTCAAGCTGGTGAATGAGGGGTTTTATGACGGACTCGCTTTTCATCGTGTGATTCCAGGTTTTATGGCTCAGGGTGGCTGCCCCAACACCCGTGAAGGAGCCAAGGGAATGCCAGGAACCGGCGGACCTGGATATCAGATCAATTGCGAAATCAACCCCCAAAAGCACCAGAAAGGAACCCTGGCGATGGCTCACGCTGGCAAGAACACCGGAGGTTCTCAGTTCTACATCTGTTTTGATGCGCAGCCCCATCTCGATGGAGTTCACACCGTCTTCGGGCTTACGGGATCGATGGATGTGGTGAACCAGTTGAAAAACGGTTCTCGGATTAAGAAGGTAACCATTCAGAACAACTGAGATCATTCAGTCTGAATGACATGTCTTATTTCGCTTGCCAATGAATCAGGCATGGAACGTCAAAAGTCGCTCCGTGATCCTTTGCATTGATGAGTTCTTTGAGGTGTCGTTCACTTCTCTCTAATGTTTGCGGTGGGTGCTGGGCCATTCGTTCAGTGGCCACTCGCAACAAACCAAGTCGTTTTGTTTGCGGCCAACGAGCGATTTCCTTGAGCAACAATGTGGGATCTTTTGTTGCTGGTAACAGTTTCCAAACGAATTGTGGTCGTTCCCAAAGGGCTAGCAAGCGCGGATTTTGTAGAGCCTCAAGTTCAAAATCTCTTTGTTGGGCTAGTTCTTCCGCTTTTTGGCGCAAATTCGGCCACTGTTCAAAGTCAACATCAACTGACAGGGCAATCACCGTACAGGGTGCAGTTTCAACAATGAGGTGACCAAGTTTATCCCGTTTTGTTGCTAAATAATCAGAGTTATGACGCCCTGCCTCGATCACAAGTGGTACACGCTCTTCAACTTGCAATCCATAACCACCCAAGCCAGCAATTTTTCTAGGATTATTCGTGAGCAGGCGCAATCGGTGAATGCCAAGATCTGAGAGGATCTGAGCCCCTACACCGTAATTGCGCAAATCTGCGGGAAAACCAAGCCTTTCATTGGCCTCTACCGTATCCAAACCTCCATCTTGAAGGCTATAAGCTTTGAGTTTGTTAATCAATCCAATGCCACGCCCTTCTTGTCTGAGGTAAACAACCACACCTTCACCTTCCTGTTCAATACGACTTAATGCGGCTTCAAGTTGGGGGCGACAATCGCATCTCAGTGACCCGAAAGCATCACCTGTTAAGCACTCGGAATGCATGCGAACCAGCACAGGCTCCTTTAGGGATGCAGGGTTGCCTTTGACCAAGGCAATATGTTCTGAACCATCCAATTGATTGCGATACCCGATAGCCTGAAAGGAACCAAACTGACTCGGAAGAACCGCATGGGCTTGGCGTTGAACAAATCGTTCATTGTCAAGCCTGTAACGGATAAGATCCGCAATACTAATTAATTTCAAACCCCATTGATTGGCATAATCTCGAAGTTGCGGCAAGCGCGACATCGAGCCATCGCTGTTCTGAATCTCACAAATCACACCTGCTGCATTCAGACCAGCCAGTTGAGCAAGGTCAACAGCTGCTTCTGTGTGACCAGCTCGTTTCAGCACACCGCCTTGGCGGGCTCGTAAAGGAAAAATATGGCCTGGTCGACGCAGATCAGCAGGCCTGGTGGATGGATTCAAAGCCACCTGAATCGTGCGGGCTCGATCTTCCGCAGAAATTCCTGTGCTGACCCCATGTTCTCGACCAGCATCGATACTGACGGTGAACGCGGTCTCATTGGCATCGGTGTTGCGATCCACCATCAGGGGCAGATCCAGCTCGTCCAGTCGTTGCCCCTCCATGGCCAGACAGATCAAACCGCGAGCCTCTGTGGCCATGAAGTTGATCGCTTCGGGAGTAGCGAACTGAGCCGCACAGATCAAATCTCCCTCGTTCTCGCGTTGTTCGTCGTCCACCACAACCACACAGGCACCATTGCGGATCGCGGCGAGAGCATTCGGAATTGAGTCGAAGACGATTGTGTCCTCTCCGTTCATTGATGTTGAACGTTCCAGGGGAATGCAGCGGTGGGGTCAATGGTCATTATCGATACCTGTACGATCAGCCGCGGTTTGACACCGCCCATGGACAGCCGTATGTCATCGACACTGACGGGTATGGCAATCCCTGGGAAGAGCCGTGTTGCAGTGATCGGTGCAACCGGTTATGGGGGTTTGCAGACCCTGCGTCTGCTTCAAAACCATCCCGGACTCAGCGTGAGTTTTCTGGGCGGCGACCGTAGTGCCGGTCAAGAATGGAATTCCATTTGTCCCTTCCTGTCTTTGGCTGACAACCCTGTTGTCGAAGCCGTCGAGGTGGATCGAATCGGTGAAGCCGCAGATTTTGCGGTGCTCAGCTTGCCCAATGGCCTCGCCTGTCAATTGACTCCAAAATTGTTGGAGCGCGGCGTACGAGTGGTTGATCTCTCTGCTGATTTCCGATACCGATCCCTCGAGCAGTGGAGTCAGGTTTACGTCCAAGAGGCACAATCACTGAATAGAAATGATGCCGCTCTTTGCTCGAGTGCTGTTTATGGACTACCCGAATGGCGTGGGCCGGATATCGCTGAGGCAACAATTGTGGCTGCGCCTGGCTGCTTTCCAACAGCCAGTTTGTTGCCCTTGCTTCCCTTCCTAAAGCAGGGTCTCATCGAGACCGATGGGATCATTATCGACGCGAAAACCGGAACGTCCGGTGGTGGTCGTGTCCCTAAGCAGGGAATGTTGCTGGCTGAAGCTTCGGAATCAATCGCCCCCTATGGCGTTGTCGGTCATCGCCACACCTCTGAAATCGAGCAAATGGCTCAAGAGGTGGCAGGCCAAAGTGTGCAGCTCCAGTTCACCCCTCATCTGGTTCCGATGGTGCGGGGACTGCTTTCAACGGTGTATGCCCGTCTGCGTGATCCTGGACTAACAGCAGAGGATTGCACCACTGTTCTTCAAGCGATCTATCGCCATCACCCCTGTGTAGAAGTGCTGCCCGTCGGAAGTTACCCCGCAACCAAATGGGTTCGTCATACCAATAAGGCGATGCTTTCCGTTCAAGTGGACACACGCACGGGCCAACTGGTGTTGATGAGTGCCATCGACAATTTGATCAAAGGGCAGGCCGGCCAAGGTGTGCAGTGCCTCAATTTGATGGCCGGTTTTGCACCAGAGACAGGGTTGCCTTTGCAGGCGTTCTATCCCTGACGCCAGTGTGGTCCCATTAACGTCAAAGCAAACGGCAACAGACGGTGCTCCTGTCGTCGAATCCTTTGAGCTAAGGCCTCATGGTTATCGTTTGCCAAAACTGGAACAGCAGCCTGGGTCACGATTGGTCCGGCATCCATGTCCTCAGTGACGAGGTGAACTGTGCATCCACTGATCTTGACGCCAGCCTGAAGGGCCTGACCAACCGCGTCGAGTCCTCGGAAGCTGGGTAAAAGCGATGGATGGATATTCAGCAAACGCTCTGGGAATGCTTGGATCAATTCAGATGTCACGATCCTCATCCAGCCCGCCATCACCACTGCTTCGACCTCGGCCGCTTGGAAACAATGCACGAGTTCTCGATCCAGAGCGCGTCGATCTCGATGGATGCGATGGTCGATGACCTTGCAGGGGATTCCGAGTCGTTCCGCCCGTTGCTGAGCCCCACAACCTGGGTTGTTGACCACTAAGAGCCGAATTGAGGCGGAGAGATTACCCCGCGCAATCGCCTGGGCTATGGCTTCGAAGTTGCTGCCACGCCCTGATGCCATCACACCCAGTTGCAGCGGGGGATCGAATTGTGCTGATTCGATGTGACTGGGATGAAGCAGCACCTGTTGAGACTGCTCATGCTGGCTAGGGTTTGAAAAAGCGGGCATTCGGATCATGTCCCATCTCTCCATCCTGCCGACCATCTACACCAGCATGGATCTTTTGGCGGAATCACTTCGCCAAGAGGGATTTATGGTGCAGTTTGAGGCACAACTCGAGACATTTGCAGGGCAATTTCAAGATGTTGATCTGTTGGCAGTCCAGCCGGCAGGCCGACCGCTTGGGTGGATTCTCAACAGTGATGGCAGCATTGTTTTGCACGCAGATTTACAGCGGATCAGTCTTCAACCTGGCTTGATCGAACGTTTACAACGTGTCGCACGGCGTTATTCACTACTCCTCGCTTTTGATCAGGTTGAACAACTTGGGAGTTCGGTGGCTGAGTTCTCAGTGAACCCGTTGTAAACGTGGACAACACTGTCCAAATTCATCTTGATTTGCGTGAGCCGGCATCCCAGACGTTTTGGGTCAAACAAAGCTGGAAGCCTTGCTCACATCGGTTATCGATTCAGTTACCTGTTTGGACTCCGGGGTCATACACCGTTCGTGACCACGTCCAGCATCTGCACAGCCTTGAGCTGCATAGCGGTGAGTCGCAAGTTCCATTACGGCGTAGTGGTCCGTCCAGCTGGCGAGCAGATCTTTCTGAGTTGACAACAGTCGAGGTGAGGTATGCGGTTGAGGCGCGAGATCTCACTGTTCGAACCTGTTTCCTGGATCCGACATTTGCATCGCTCTGTTTAGCGGGTGCCGTGATGGAGGTGGAGGGTTGTCGATGGCAAACCCACCAACTTGAGATCTCCGTGCCGGATACATGGGAGGCGTTTGTCCCACTCCAGCGCAACAATCATTTCTGGATTGCCGACGATTTTGATGCCCTTGTTGATAGTCCCGTCCATGCAGGCCCTTTCAAGATCGAACAATTTTTAGTCAAGGGCTACACACATGAATTGCTTCTAATCGGATCCCCTCCATCTGGCTGGCCTAAGAACTTACTAAGTGATATCAGCGCTGTCTGTGAAGCCACATGTCGTTTGATGGATTCACCTCCGGCGGCCGGAGATCGTTATCAATTGGTTCTGCAAATGAGAGCGGAGGGGTATGGCGGATTAGAGCATGACCATGGCGCTGTGCTGCAGTTCAACTGGCATACCCTTGCTCAACCAGATGGATATAGAAAGTTACTGCAACTCGTCGGCCATGAATATCTCCATCAGTGGAATGTCCGCCGTCTACGTCCTCAGGAATATCGCCCATATGACTATAGCCAAGCAATTGTGAGTGAAAGTTTGTGGTTCGCTGAAGGAATCACCAGTTACTTTGATCTCGTTACCACAATGATTGCTGGTTGCAGTGATCGTAAATCATTTCTTGTGGATCTTAGCGAAGAGTTATCGCGCGTTTTGATGACACCAGGACGGGAAGTTCAGAGTCTCGCGTGTAGTTCTGAAGAGGCTTGGGTGAAGTTATACAAAGCATCTCCTCCATCTCGGGATTCACAAGTGAGTTATTACGGACTCGGCGCTGCTACAGCATTTTGCTTGGATGTTCGTTTACGTCAAAAGCAAACGTCTCTTGCAAGACTTGTTCGCAAACTTTGGCAAACACACGGGGTTTGCCGTCGTGGTTACAACCGTGAAGATGTTTTGGCTTTGGTGCGCGAGCACGATCAATCTCTTGCTGAGGATCTCATCTCATGGCTGGATCAACCCGCATCCCTACCATTGCAAAGCATCGTCAGCAGTCTTGGCTTACGTCTTGAAGCGGTTGCATCCAAAGATCCTTATCACGGTTTAACGCTGAAAGAAGACAGCGGCCAGATGTTGGTGCGACGAGTGGCGGCAAAGAGTCCGGCCTTAAAGGCAAATCTTGTTGTCGGCGATGAACTGATCGCAATTTCTGGTCGCCGCTTGCGACGTTTGAATGATCTCCCCCTGCTTCTGCGAGGCCAGTCCTCAGTGGCTATCACCTATTCGCGTCACGGACATCTCGCTGAGACGCTTTTGAATCCTGACGAAGGTGTAGACCGTTGGCAGTTGGATTGGGACCCTAGAGCTACAACTAAGCAGATGGCACTTCGAGATCGATGGTTCCAGATTCTGTGAAACATCGTCTTAAGCCCTTACATGGGTTTGTTGGTCGTCATCCACTGGCGATCATCTCCGCCATGTCCCTCGGATCCTTGACGTTGCTGTTTCTGGGCTGGTTTGCAGCTGATCATCTGGATTACTCTCACGCTGGCTCACGTCCTTCGCTTTTAGAGCTACTTGATCAAGTCAGCCAAGAGCAAGGCAGACAACTGGAAAGCCAACCGTCCAATTCAGCTCCCAAACCACCTTATTCGCGATCATGGACGTCTCCACTTGCGAGGCAGTGTTCGGGAATCAATCCAAAGATTCGCCAACGGTTAACTTCGCTTCAAGATCGCCAGCACAGCTGGCGAAGTGGACTAACAATTGATCCAACTAATTTTGGGGAACGACATAAACACGATGCATTTGGTCACGAACTTGATGTGAATCCTCGTGTTGTTGTCATGCATGAGACTGTGTATTCGTTGAGCTCAGCTGTCAATACATTTATGACGCCCCACCCAAGGGATGAAGATCAAGTGAGCTACCACACATTGATTGGACTCGATGGTCGGGTTCTTGATCTTGTCCCTCCAACGAACCGTGCCTATGGAGCTGGCTATTCAGCATTCCTGGGCGAATGGGCCATCACAAACAAACGATTCAAAGGCTCTGTTAACAACTTCGCCTTGCATGTCAGCCTTGAAACTCCTAAGAATGGAGCAAATAACAATTCTCGACACAGTGGTTACACCGAAGCGCAATATGATTCTCTGGCTCTTGTTTTATCTGGCTGGATGAATCGTTTCAATGTTGCACCGGCTGCTATTACAACGCACCGCCACGTGGATCAAGGTGGAGAGCGTAGTGATCCTCGTAGCTTTGATTGGTCTGCATTGCAAGCACGACTGGCCTCCCTGGGAGAGCTCTGTGTCTCTTAAACAGTCATTACAGCCTCAGAAATATCAATATACCCTTTCCCTTGCAATGACTTGAAAAATCTATTTTTAAGTTGAATAAATTGTGCTTTCATCAATATATTTGTTTTACGCCAAAAAGTCATTCTTTTAAATTCTATGACCAGCTGACAGTAAGGCATCACGGCAAAAGATCAAACGCACTCCCCCGAGGACAAACGTGATCTGAATTAGATGAAAACTGTTGCCATGACTGCAGCAGCAGCAAGAAATCAATGCTTAGGCTGCCAAGTCGATATATAACTTTTTGTAAGAATAAGGACCTGTCATTGTATCTGCTAAAATAAATAATTAATCTAAAATCATTAAGATCGCAATGTCGTCGCCTGTGTCAGAACCATCAAACGATCTTGACGATCTCGCAGGCTTCGTCCGTTACATGGATGGGCCTGGCAATGCTGGGGACAACGCCTCGATCAGTCGCTTTTTCCAAAAGCGTGGTATTCAACAGCAGATGATTCAATGTGTTCTCGACAAAGATGAAAATCGTGATTTAATCGATTCTCGTTATAAACCTAGTGAAGAATGGTCCGTGCAACAATTACTTGATTTACCAAGTGGCAGTCTTGGGCGAAGCTATGCTGAATTCTTAGAGGAACATCATTTTAACCCACACTTTTTTCATGGCGTCGAGGGAGATGGTGATTTGCCTTATGTTTTGAATAGGCTTCGCTCAACGCATGATATCTGGCATGTGATTTTGGGTTTTGACGCCACAGAGGCAGGCGAGTGTGGAATGAATGCTTTTACATTTACACAGTGCTCGACACCAACAACATGCATGCTGATGGCTGCCAAAATGATTCGTTCACTGACGGATTCACACACTGATCGCAATCATCTCTTAAAGGCGATCAGTGATGGTATCCATCTTGGCTTAGTGGCTGATAGCTTTCTTGCGATTCAATGGGAAGAAAATTGGAAGGAACCTCTGCATTCCCTCAGAAAACAATTAAAGATTGATCAACTAACTCCTGCGATGCCATCTCCAACGCATGATTAATATCAATGTTTTAATTTTCGACAGACAAGAGCCTCTATTCATCTAGGTTATACCAACCAATTCGGCTTAGAAATTATCGTTCCATAGATTAATTGGTGAAGCTCAGCATCTTGCATGTAACGCTGAATTCTAGCTGGATAATCAAGTTTGCCATTATGCAAATAGGCGAGAGTAGCGATGGCCTTTGCATCAACATAAGAATGACTCGCCTGAAGCATATTTTTCTCGGGGATACCTAGAGATGCTTTTAATCGTTTGATTTTTCCAGCTAAAAGTTTCACATTGGCAGAAGGTTCCATCAACAATTTCCGTGCCCAGGCAATGTCTTGATCGCTAGGCCGTTCGGGCAGCCATCCTTGATGAATTAATTCAGAAATACCGAGTTGTGCAGGCCCGTGAGTCTTAACAAGACCAGAATGAACAATGAAGGGTAAATCTTCGCCAGGCTTCGAGTGTTGTATTTCATCAAAAAGAATCGCTGTAATTAACATCGGATTAACGTTATGTAATTCCGATTCGCGCAAGATCACAGGTTTAAGAATGCTGAGTCGCTCTAGCGTCTGCGCCCGCAGCGGCTGTAACTGGTCAACCCCCTCAGTAAACAGCTGTGCCAGTTTAGTTTGTGGACCATGTACGCCAAAGCGTTGCTGGAGATAGCGCAACTCCTCTGGAGAGAAATCGGTAGGATCCGCCTGACGCGCTAGCTGCTCGGATTGCTCTGGAGCGGCAGCTGTCATTCGCTTGCCGTGGCCTGTGGTTAGCCCTAACAGCACAGCTAGACCTAACGCAGCGCCCATGCCGATGACAACGGATTCGCGCCGGCTTTCCAGCATTGATAAAGGGAGAGTGTCGATAAGCGGACTGAACTTAGCCCTGGTGTCGCAAAGAATGGGCAAGCATCATGAACCTGGATAGTTTCAGCTTGAGTGCCTCTTCCATCATCGATGAGCTTCCCGGATTTCAGTGGCAGTGATACTCAGGTGCAGTGGCAGCGCTTCTGCGACCTCATCTGGTACCACGATGATCTGGGGATTTGGCTCGACGTCAGTCGCATGCATCTGAACGCTTCTCATTTAGAGACGCTTCAGACCAAATTTGAATCAGTATTTTCTGCCATGCAGGAGCTTGAGAACGGCTCCATCGCCAATGCTGATGAACAGCGCCAAGTCGGTCATTACTGGCTGAGAAATCCTCAGCTGGCCCCTAAGGAAGAGGTGCGCGAGCACATCGCCCATGAAGTTGACCTGATTGAGCAGTTTGGTCGAGACGTGATCGGTGGATCGATCAAGGCACCGAATGGAGAAGCCTTCACGGATGTTTTATGGATTGGGATTGGTGGCAGTGGCCTTGGTCCGCTGCTGATGATCCGAGCACTTCAGAACAGCGGAGAGGGTCTTCCCTTTCATTTCTTCGACAACGTCGACCCCAATGGCATGAGCAGTGTGCTGGGTGCCTTAGGCGATCGCCTCAACACCACTTTGGTTGTCACCGTAAGCAAGTCCGGTGGAACCCCTGAACCACACCTTGGCTTGGAGCAAGCGCGCCATCGATTGGAGCAACATGGCGGGCAATGGGCAGGCCAGGCCGTCGCGATCACCATGCTGGACAGCAAGTTGGACCAGCAAGCCCAGCAGGAGGGATGGCTCAAGCGATTCGACATGTTTGATTGGGTTGGAGGACGCACCAGCATCACGAGTGCCGTTGGTCTCCTCCCAGGAGCGCTGATTGGTTCTGACATCCGCGCTTTTCTGGCCGGAGCCGCCCAGATGGATGAGGCCACCCGTGTGGCGGATCTGCGCCGCAACCCAGCCGCTCTGATGGCGGCCTCGTGGTATGTCGCCGGCGACGGCAAAGGCAAACGCGACATGGTGGTGCTGCCCTATCGAGACCGTCTGGAAGTCTTCAGTCGCTATCTGCAGCAACTCGTGATGGAGTCCCTGGGCAAACGCCTCGACCGAGACGGCAATACCGTTCATCAGGGCATTGCCGTCTACGGAAACAAAGGCTCAACAGATCAACACGCCTACGTGCAGCAATTGCGTGATGGCGTGGACAACTTCTTCGCCACGTTTATTGAGGTTCTGGAAGATGTTCAAGACATTCCTCCGATCAAAGATGAACGTCCTGGAGATTTTCTCGATGGCTTCCTACAGGGCACTCGTGCGGCTCTCAGCGAAGGAGGACGACAAAGCTTGAGCATTACGTTGCGACGCTTTGATGCCCGTCGACTGGGATCCTTGATCGCTTTATTCGAACGAGCAGTTGGTTTTTACGGTGAACTGGTCAACATCAACGCTTACCACCAACCTGGAGTTGAAGCCGGCAAGAAAGCTGCAGCAGCGATTCTTGATCTGCAGAAACGGGTTGAGGAGTTGCTGAAGGACGGTGTTTCTCGCTCCGTTGCCGAGATCCGTCAAGCTCTCGGGGAAGGGAGCAATGAGTCGATCTTCTGGATCATGCGTCACCTCACCGGCAACAAAAGGGGGTACACCGCTCAGGGCGATTGGTCTTGTCCTGCAGCAATGCGGTTCAGCAAGGCCTGACCATGACATTCAACCGCTTCAAGCATGGGCTCATCGCCATCAGCGTTGCATTGAGTGCTCTGGCCTGCCCAGCACAATCCATACCAGACACTCAGGCCTTCGCTCTTGAGCTGGGACGTCAGTCAGGAAGCTTTTACTGCAAGGGGACTCCCCTCGAAGCCTCCATGGAGAAAGGAACGATGGGAGCAGCGCTGGCG
>NZVR01000027.1 GCA_002701545.1 Blastopirellula sp.
AGTCGGAGACACCATTGATGTTCAGCTCAGCAGCTTGAGCGACGGGAGCCAAAAGGGCCAATGCGGCAGGCGCCACCAGCAGTTGCTGGAAGAGTTTCATGAGATTCCTCACACAGGAAAAGCCCAAATAATTGGGCTTTTTTATTCTGGAGAGAAAAGTAATAAGCGCTACACAAAAAGATTTGTTCTGATGTGCCTTTTTTTACCTCTGTTTGTTGCGAATGCAAAAATCGGACCGTTTTTGCGCGGTCCGACGGAGTGGTGTGAGTCATCCATCAGGACAACTCACCTCTCATAAGCAAATTTTCTCGCCCGTGCCGATATTTTTTTACTCCATGCTGTAAAAAATACTACATACACGAATGATATTTGTATTGTTATTTCTTTTGTTGTCCCGCCATTCCGTCGCTTAGCCAGTGCTAACGTTGATTTTAGATATATGATGATTTGCGATGCCTTCGGCAAAAGTCGAATGTGAACAAGTCGTGGTCCTCCGATTCAAGGTTCAGAAAAAGAAGGGATGTAAAAAATCTAAGTGTTCTAAGTGGAAAGGTGGTTCATGTCGATGTGGCCGTGATTAATTAGTTTTTAACAAAAGCGTTAATATACTTGTCGTCCATAATTAGGGTCCCCTTTAATTCGTCAATTTGAATTAAATTGTTTTTGCGCATGCTACTTAATGATCTGCTTACAGTTGACCTTGTCGTTCCTATTATTTCTGCAATCCTAGAATGTGGAAGCAGAAATTCTAATTTAAATCCTTCAAGCGTCCTCTTTCCGAATCTTTCGATTAACAGTTGTAGCAATGCTTTGAGTCTTTCTTCAGCCTTGGCTGGGTGCCTTATCAGATGTAGCTCCATCAACCAGTTCGACAGAAAATCTTCTTCATTAATATTTTGTTGTACTTCATAAAAAATTTCTAAATAGGAATCTGTAATGGCTTCTATTTGTAATTGTCTTGATGTTGGGTGTCTAAAAACCCCAGTTTCAATGGGAGACATCAGGGCCAGGGTCACATCTGATATTCCATCCATTTCAACTGTACTTAGGCGAAGAACTCCTTCCATGATTTCTATACTCATCAATCGATGAATATTTGCCTGAGATAGCACTAGTGTTTGTGCCGCTCTAAGATGCAATCTGCCACTACGGCTATGACCTTTTAGCTTAGGTGTGCTCATTGCTTCAAAGTGTTGTATGATTTTTTGCTTGGGCCTGTCTCTTTTGTATTCGGGCTTTTGTTTTCTTGTGTATATCTATAATTGGTCATAAGCATTTTGAGATTAGGTCTGATGTTATTAGCACGGTTTTCAATTCCGCTAATTCTATTGATGATACTTATCGCTTTTCAAAGCCTTGGTTGGTCTATGGATGAGAGGGATGAGTTTCTCAAATTCTTTTCTCGATCTTCATCCACAACGTCGAATCAGTATCAATCTGCTTCAACATTTCCATATGTTCGTCTGTGATCGCTTGCGCGTCATAGTGAGCACCAGCCAAAGAGTGAAGTGAAATACGTGCCATGCACCAATCGCGTAGCGTGATCAGGTTGACAGTTCTACCAAGTGTCTTCTTTGAATTTGAATTAGCCATTTTGTTTGCACTGATTGGGTAAGGTTGCCATTCACCCTGTTTATTGGCTTATGATGGCCTACTTTTTTAAGTGACGGTTGCTACATAATCCTTCTCCATATCATCTGGGTCTGTTTTTTTGGTTCGTTCAAGCTTTTTTGTCAAGTCATGCAACAGTAAACATCTAGATCACTGTATTATTCAATTCTCTTGCAAGTCGGGACTTTGCTCCCATATTAATTTAAAAATACTTTGATGCTTGTTAGTTTGCCCCTGTTTGTTTTCGCCCTGTTTTTCTGCTGACTTCCCTACTACGTTTTTGATACTTATGCACAGTGGGAAGGCGATTTGCATTGTAGTGTGCCAATCCATTCTGAATTTCTGTATGGTTCTGAATACTGTTACTTAGTTCAACCGCATCCTCTAGACCTGCAGTCATCCCTCTTGCTTGTGATGAGCTCATGGCATGTGCTGCATCTCCGACCAAGGCAATACGTCCCTTCACCAATGTCGGTAATGGGTCAATATCAAAGGACCAATTAGTTACTATTTGATCATGATTTGTGCTGCTAATAAGAGACGCGGCGTCTGGCGATAGGCGTTTAAGTGCTTCTTCGGGTATTGGCTCTTTCAGTTTTGCTTGCTGTTCGCTTCTATTTTTCGGGATTGGCTCTTCATGAAAGAATCCCCAATGTGTCATTGGTTTGCCTTGATCTGATGGACCGAGATAGAAGAAATTTGCATAAATGCCTTGTGCTCTTGCATAGACGAAAAAGTCACCATCTTTGCAGAAGCCATGTTTGTCTTCAACAACACCTCTCCATACCCGGTCTCCAAGGTAATTTAGTTTTCTTTCTGGAACGATATGTCTTGCTACTTGAGAAAAGATTCCGTCGGCACCAATTAGCATATCTCCTGACCAATGAATTCCATTGCTAAATTCTATATGCACTTGATCGATTGCTTGCTGAACTTCAATAACGGTGTGACCACCTTTGAAACAGCGTTGATCCAACGCTTCCCATATCGTTTTCATGATTGCCGATCGTCGTATTAGCAGAGAAGGTGGTTTATCGTCATTTAATTCTGAATCTGTAATGTTGAGTGTTTTTCCTTTCAAATTGCGAAAATGAAATTGTCTTGCAATCGAACCAGCTTGTACCATTTTAGTGGTCAAATCTGGTTCTCCCGAGTGGTCGAGTGTTTTAACTCCGTCGCTTACAAGTAGGATTCCACATCCTTCCGTTCTAGGTTGTTCAGCACGCTCAAAGAGAGTCACACGAAATCCTTTTTTTTGCAATATGAGGGCTGTGAACATACCTGCGCTGCCAGCCCCAACAACTGCGATCGAGAGATGATTTGACATGAACAGATTCTAGATTCTTACATGACTTCTGCTGTTGCGAACGTAACTTTTCTTGCTGTTGCATGTTGATCGGCGCAGTCAATATGTGTTCTGATTATTGCCCCCTTTGAACTATAAATTTTCGCGATGTGATGCTAACCGTCGTCTGACTTGGTGCATTTATTTATTCTTTCTTTGCATTGTGTATGCCTTAATTGCTTGATCTGATGATTGTTTCTATCAATGTTGATCAATTGAACATATTCTGTCTATTTTAGTGACTATACGCCATCCTATAAGGGTGGATCTGATCATCTCAACTGATGGCTTGGGCATTGCTTGCTTGGCTTGTAGTCGCTTTTGCTGCTTTCTTTAAACTTTGGCGCTTGAAGGCATCCTGGCGCCATAGCAGTTCAGTTGACTTGCATACAATTGAAGTTTATCGACAGCAACTTGAGGATAATTGGCATACTGATGATTGTGAATCATAATGACTAATACTATAAAAAACCCCTGACTATGCAGGGGTTTGTATCAAGGATTCTGAATCGATTACTTGGTGTAAGTTACACCTCTGTATCTCAAGACAGTCTTGTTGGATGATACGGCAGATTTAATCTGCGCGTATTTTTGGCCACGATAAGTCAAGATCATTGGGTGATCCTCAAAGCGGGCTCAGGTCCCCGTTCCATGGCCTGAGTCGATCTGCGCCCCAAAGGTTGATGGAGTGAACGATGCGTAGCAATCGCTACTCTTTTTTTATAGCAGGAATCGTTTTCAGAAGTAGTTTGTGACGTTACAAAACCTACCTGACTGTGTGAGTTCGACATTTGGTCGTGAGTGTGCTCAATCCTTCTCCACCCATGTGATTTGGCGATTTTATTGACATTTGTCTCGTTTGAGATTTGGCCTCACGTGTTTTCTTCCTTCTTCTTTACATCTTCCCTCCATCAATATTGTCACTTTTGTTCCACAGAGCGTGAACTCTTTTCTGAATTCTTTGATTTTCTTGCCTGTTTGGTTAGTTGATCCGTTCATTCCTTTTTCTGCTAGAGATTTTTCTATTATCTTACCTTTTATTCATCATATTGCATGCTCTGTCTATTGCTTAGGCGATTAATTGTCTTTCTATCCCATGTACTTACTATTCTTTGTCTTTTCTTGTTATGAGCTCCACACAAAACTCGCTTGTCGAATTTTTCTCGTTCAGAATATTAATGTCGATTGATTTTTTTCTCCACCTCTTGTGAGGTGAATTAGCACATTTCTGTTCTCATCCATTTGGCCCTTTTTATGTTTAATCCTGATGAGCTTGAATATCGCTGGCGCACAGCTCCTGGTTCAGTCGTCATACTTTGGTATAAGGACCGAATTGCACACCTAATCGTAGAAGGTCGTGATAAGGATGTTCAGGCTCTTAGTTCTGAATTTATGTTAAAACGATTGGGATAAGTTTGGAGTTTTACCCGATATTTGTGACTTCGCTACCGATCAAGATTTTAATTTTTTATTGTCTTGATTTAAACGGTTTACACTTTTTCTCTACAAGATCTTTTCTGATTTTAAAACTTACTTCTTTGTAATTTGTTTTTATCTTATTTTACTTGCCACTCAATCGATCTTCAAATTTGTCCTTGTTCATTATTTTGTTGGCCTTTTTAATGGTTTCTTGAGGTGAATCGATCAGTTCCTCGTAGGTGATTTCTATAAGATTGCCTTTGGGGATCATTTTTTTAGTATCATTGAACCTCTTCTTTAGATATCGTATCGATTTTGCTGCGGAATTATCAATATTATGACCATCTAGCCGCCAACATCCATACTGTTCGTGAAAGATTGTCAGGATTTTCTCAAAACTCTCTTGTAAACCCTTCTCTCGATTGATGTACACAAAGCGTGCATTAGGCCACACGTTTAAAATTGTTGGTATGTGGCATGTTAATGCAGGCGTTTTAAGTATGAATGGCTGTCCATCCACTCCATCATGAATCCATGCCCATTCCATGATTTTTACCAAATTATTTCTAAAACGAGTATCCAAATCCTCACGACACCATATTTTTATTTGTTCTCCAAAGTCTTCACCCATACAATTTGAATAGTGTGGCATATTATTGGTTACTCTTAATAATGCCAGATCAAGTTCTTGAGGATCATTCATCGACCACGGAACCCAGTCGATTGATCTTGTTGGGCTAACTTTTAATCGTTTAAAAATTGGTTTTAGCATCAGTGCCGCCTGTGGGCATATGCTAAATGTGTTTCTAATTGTTGATGCCTTATTAAAATCAACAAGCAAAGTGTGTAAGTAGGTTGTGCCACTCCTCCAGTGACCAATTATAAAAATGGGATCTTTAGGTGTTTTTTTATCATCTTTATACAACGTCTGTTGAGCCCAATAAAATGGTTCGGCTGCTAGACCTGTTAAGGCATAACGCATTGCCCTCACTGCTCTATCAGGAAATTTTCTCTTAGTTAGTAGAACCTTTAGGAGTACATTGAGCCTGATAAACGATACAGTGACAAGGCTATCAATTAATGTCACCGCGCCGCTACGATGTTCAGCTTTTCTATCTTATCATGTTTTTGGTTTGATTTGTTTTGTTTCCCTCATGAATCCTCCAATTTTGTTCCGTGGAGGCTCCATTGGCTCTGTTTAGTCACACTAGTAAGGTATGTAGCTTGTCTGCCTTCTCCTGGCCGTAAATATGTCTCAAGTTTTTTATTTTGTTCTACTTATTTTTCAACTATTTTTTGATGATGTTCTCTTTTGATTACTCAAATGCATTGATTGAACAAAGTTTTTTCTTTCTTCGTCGAGGTTTGTTGATCGTTAGCTGCCAAATCCAGAAGCACGCTTCGGCACAACACCATTGAGGCATGGTAAACGATGCAGTAGTCAGGCGGACGGAAGTGTTGACCGCCCAAGTGGTGACGGATCTGAATCAAAAAGGTGGCTAAACTTATTGCGAAGCTGGCTATCAAGTAGAAAAAGTCGTAACCCATGTCCATTCATCCTCGTTCTATCACCGTCGTCGCTTTCGGACTTCTCACTGCTTGCGGTCAAGCCATCGCCAGTGGACCAATGGAGTTCAAATGTGATTCCCCCTCCCCACCCTTCGATAAAGGGCAGATCTTTACGATCATATTTAATCCAGCTTCAAACTATGTTGATGTCGGACAATATCAATTCACCAAAGACACCGTATCAAAAGCAAAACGCCAACAAGGTTGGAGACGATGGATTACCAATACAAATCGAGCAGGAACAGCCAACAGCTGGAATGAGCTCAATATCAAGACAGGAGAGTTGAGATACATCGGTATCAACGGTCAGGTTGAGTTGCGAAGCCGTTGCTCACAGGTGAAGTGATCACTTGTGCTCGTAAAACTTGCTGTGTTGAATCAACCTCTTGATGCGCACGCTCACCATGTGAGACACCGCTTCGACCACTACACCATCAATCTCCAGTCCAGCGCCGTCGTCATCACATAACGTCAGCCCAAATTCAGCCAACGTCACGGCTCTGCGCAAATCGCAGCATGTTGCCCTTCTGTATCTGCATCAGACCAACCATCTTTGAGCATCAAGGTGAAACAAAGAGTTTTAACCACGCCTGAAAATCTTTTGGCATTTTGCATCTTTTGT
Organism: Blastopirellula sp.; assembly: GCA_002701545.1. Lineage (GTDB taxonomy): Bacteria > Planctomycetota > Planctomycetia > Pirellulales > Pirellulaceae. Next base: position 6,567 of record NZVR01000027.1, read on the forward strand.
GTCTGGTTGGGAACCGTGGGCAGGTATTTTTTAGTTATTTAATCAATCTAATTTTAACCGGCACATTCGAACTTCTTTTCCATTTTAACCACCTAATTTTCTGTAATTGAATGATCCACCAAATACTAAGGACAATCACTATTGACGTCTGAAGAACAATCCTCTTCGTGCATTCTTCTTCCGTCAATCTGCTTCAAGCTTGTCCGGAATATCTTGCGAAGATAAAATTGCTGAATAGGTGTTCTGAAAATATTTCAGGCCATGCAATCGTTGCTGTCATTCCTTTAACTAACTTAGAAAAATAATGAATGCTGGATTGTATAAACTTTCCTCGATGGGCTAACTATTGAGTCGTTTCACTAGTGTTCACTATCTGATTCTATCTGATACAGACGGTTTGATCCCTTTGCTGTGATCCGAACAGTTTTTAGTTTGAGTGGGCACGCTAGGGCGCGGAATGGACGATGGCGACCTTCATGGATGAGGGAGCCCATGCTTTCTGCACAGCAAGGATCGAACAGCATTGAGATCATGATCAGTGATGCCCTCAAGCTATGAAGTTTGCAATGAGTTGACAGCCCTGAAATCTGGAATCTTCTGGTAATCATGATGCTTTCTCCTGTCATCCATTCCTGCTCTGAGCAACACACTGCTTCGCTTTTTCATGAGTGTCTTGTTTAGGTGTTTTAGGTCAATATGCTCACAAGTCTAAATCTAAAACCTTGTGCTTCATTCTTTTAGGTTCATTGATTTTGCTGTTTTGAGATGATTTCACCCATCGAGCTCGTCATCTCGCTGATCTTATGTTTCAGACCCGGCAGCTATTTGATTTTTGTTTACCGGTTTTTATTCCCAGGTTTCAAGCTAACGGTTAAATTTCTTCGCTTCGATGTTGTGTGGTTGCTGCTTCATCGTTGTCCTTTCAATCCTGAGCTCAATTTGCTTCTTGCTCTTGGCCTGCTTCACTTGCTTGGAAAACTCCAGAAGCTTGCCTTCGGCTGTTTCTGAACTACTCCCTACACCGATGATCCCAAAGACATGCGTGTGGTCAGATCAACCTTGACGGTATTTGCGGCATCACTTTGAAAGCCTGCCATCTTCGTATGGTGATTACTCGGTATTTAACCACTCGCGGATGGGTGACTGAAACCCAACATTCACATGAGTTTGCAGCTTATTTGGATGCCAGACGACGCTGTGTTCTTCGAGCCGCCCCTTACCAGCTTCTCGATTCAGACTCAGGAGAAACTCTTGCTGTCTTAACGGTTAGTGCCTGTTTAAAGCAATATGGTGTTGGTGGATCTTGGGACGTCCCTCGTTAACCCTTACATCTATCAGCGTTTGGTGAGTGTTTGCTTCAGTCTGATGACGTTCGATTTGTTGATTTTCATGGTCTGTAGCTCGATTCCCTCGATGGATCCATCTCCTTTTTACGACGCTACTGGACTTAGTTCATAGGTTGAACTGTGTGTCTATCCCTCTTCTTCTTTGAGCGAGCGTACGCGCCCTTGTCGTTGATCTCACGGCGGCGGATACGAACCAACCGGTAGTTCCCTGTTCACACCAGCCCAAAGCTTGAAGCCGAATGATCCTCTTTCAGCGCTTTTCAGGCGATTATGCTCATGCGAACACGTTCCTTTTGATACATATTGAACAAGTGAATGCGTCGACGCGGAGACATTGGGGGGTCTCCGCTTTTTAATGTTTGCCACTCCGGTTACAAACAGCAAGGGACACGGTCTCGTAAATAAGTATTTATACCTAACTATTCTGAAAAGGGTTGCTCGCTGTATGCTGATAGCGCTCAATAGGGAAGCCTCGTTACCGGGTTGATGTCAGAGGACCAGAGGATTGATCAGCTCTTGCGCGATGCCGAGCAGCATATGCGCCAAAGAAATTGCCGCCAGCGGTATGAAAGGGCAATTGAGCGCTTGCCAGATAGTCGACGTGGAATATGGTATGGAGACGACGCCCGAGTTGCATAGTTCGTCCACTCGTTTGGTGTAGTCCAGCTCCTGCCCATAACGCTTTTATTTCTAGGTTTCGTGCAATCAGTTAATCAGCTGAAATTTCTTTCAATCTCAAGTTAATATCCTTATTGTTCTTGCATATTTTCTTGATAATTTTTCATCTCATTTATTGTTGCATGGAATCAAATTTTGAACATGCTTCTTTTTTCTGTTTCTAGTTTTTCGCTTTAGCTCTCGTAATGGCACGTCTTCATGATAGAAAATATTCATTTTCTATTTTTTGTGTTGATTTGACTGATCCTGCTGTGTCTGCTTTTCGAGTTTGCCTTGTGAGTTCGCAGGGTTATGCTCGTTCAATTTCATAAATTGTTAGCATTTATTGCTTGACAAAGACACTTAACTTCGCCTGTTGTATTGCTTATTCTGTGTGCTTGTATTTCCTTTGTTCTGGCGTTCTTTTTGATTGAGGGCTAGAGAGTCTCTGACCTGAGCCTGCTTGGTCTGTATGAAATTAAGAATTGATTATTTTTGTTATCGAAATGTCGTACTGCTGTAATCAAATCTTCTCCTGTGTTCCAGATCCAGATTTGCTCGAATTGGTTCTTAAGTTCAGTATTGGTACTTATCGGTTGTCCATGTCGAGCCCGAAGCCCTGCCAGAACCTCATTCATGTCGTCCATGGCGAATTCGTAGGCCAGCGACTGCAACCCTTCTGTCTCATCGAGCTCAAAGATCACTTGTGTCACTGGTAAACGATCCAGCCTGACCTGTTTCGCGACGAATCGTTTTGGTTGCTGGCTGTCCAATTGCTGGGTGTCTCCCAGTTCTTGTCTGACTTGATCGAGGGGCATTCCCCAAGTCAGCCCTTGTACGCAGGCTTCCAATGGCTTCCCGCCCCAGATCAGCACGACACAGGCGGCCAGAGCAATCAGTGTTGCTTGCAACTGTTTCCGCATCACGCTTATGCCCTTCAATCTGCAGTCTGATTAATTGTTCAGTCTTCACAGCAAATTGACTCTCTTTTTTATATTTGTTTTGCCCTACTGACATTGCCATCTTTCTGTTTGGCTTGTTCCGCTCGCTTACCTCTCTTGGAGTGACCTTTGGTCAGAATCCTTTAATTAACTTTGTTTGCTTAGTCGATTTCAGACACAGACCAAGATGATGCTGATTTTGCTGACGCCTTGATATCAGATCGCTCGTTCTCGAGAGGTTTCCTTTCCCTTTCTTTGTAGTTTTGCCAGATCTTTTTCCGTCGTATTCATGAACTGCTTGAACCATTGTTCGTTATCAGCGCACGCAGATGACGCTGTCGATACCAAACCTGTAGAGGCGTCTTTGTTTTGGTTTGGTTGAATGCCTGATCAACCCTCCTCATCGTTTGCGGAGTTCCTGGTCGCAGCGGGACCAGTTCCTAGCGATCATGATCGCCTTCCCCGTGCACGACATGCATCCCACCTGGACCGAGCAATGGTGGCCCGTGTCCTATCTACAGGATTTGAACCAGGCCAAACCCAACCGTTTCACGCTTCTCGATCGAGATTTGGTGATCTGGTGGGAGATGTCTCAGCAGCAGTGGCGTGTTTTTCCTGATGTCTGTCCCCACCGATTGGTTCCGCTTAGTGAAGGACGAATTAATGATCAGGGCCAGTTGGAGTGCCCTTATCACGGTTGGAGTTTTGATGGTGAGGGCCATTGTCGTCGCATTCCTCAGGCTGAGGCCGGAACGCGTCCGGAGGCCCGTCGCTCACGATGCGCCAGTCTGCCAACGGCCTGTGGTCAGGGGTTGTTGTTTGTGTGGATGGGTGCACCCGATTGCGCCAATCACGAGGATTTACCGCTTGTTCCTGCACTTGAAGAGGATCCTGATCGTTGGACCGTTCAGGACACGTTTCGCGACTTGCCGATGGATGCGATCACACTGTTAGAAAATGTTCTGGATGTCAGTCACGTTCCGTTTACCCATCACAAAACAGTTGGTCGGCGCGATAACGCTGCACCGGTAGAGGCGGTGATTACCCGCGAGGGTGCTGATGGTTTTGATGCATTTTGGGATGAGGGCCCTCGGCTTGGAAAGCTCGGACCACAGGCAACCAGTTTCCGTGCTCCTCAGTTGATGTGGCACGATCTCACCGCGAAAGGTTTCGCCAGGATTCTTACCGTCGTTTATGCGGTTCCTATCCGGCGTGGCGAATGTCGACTCTTTGCTCGTTTTCCATTTCGGTTTGAGTCTTTTGTGCCTCGCCTCTTAATCAGTTTGCGCCCCCGTTGGTTGCAGCACATTGGTAACCACAAGGTGCTTGAGGATGATCAGATTTTTTTGCACTGTCAAGAACGCGTATTAGAGCGTCTTGGTGGCAGTGCGGCTGCTGATCGTGTCTTTTATCTACCAACACGTTCTGATGTTTACGTCTCTGCTTTGTATCGTTGGCTGCAGAGTCATGGCGGTGGTCCATTTGATGGACAACCTCTCCCAGCAGTGCAACAAACAGATGCATTGATGGATCGCTACAACACCCATACCGTTCATTGTCAAAGTTGTTCGACAGCTTTAAAGCGAATTCGTGCTGCTCGTCCTTGGCTTTGGGGTGGATTGTGGGGTTCTGCTGCTTTAATTGGGACGGGTCATCAGACGTGGCTGGCAGTTGTCATCGCTTGTCTGTCTGGCTTATTGCTTCGGCAGACTGCACTTTGGCAGCAGGGTTTGATTGCTGGTGATGCCCAACCTCCACGCAATAAATTGACTTGATCAAGCCTATTATTTAAGCCATCGGTTTGTTGTGAATTCTATGTTTGTAATGACTTCTTCCTTCATGCGTAGTGATGTGATGCAACTGTCTACTCATTGAATGGATTGCGTTTAAGTCTTTAGATTGTATCGGTGTGGTCGAATCGTCTTTTCGAATAGATAAACAGCTTTAGAATTGTTTTGTTTAATTTGAATGTAATGGTAGTCTTGCTTCGGGATGTGACTCTTATTCTGCATTAACTTGAGGTCTGCAGCCTTCGCGGGAATTGGATGGTTGTTTTTCTTGCTAAGGCTCTAAATGAGCTCCCCATGCAGGCGGCGAAATCGTCCATCCGCTTTCCTTTAGCGCTTTCCATAACGCAGTTGCATCATCAAATCGAAGCCTTCGCCTGCTTTTAAGCAGGGCTGGCTCGTCGGCCAAGGGCCTGCCGTAATCAATAAATACCCTGGGGTCACTGGCCCATGCGGTTTTGTCTCGATGAAATCGCACATGCCAGTAACCATTGCAGTCCTTGAGCCAGCCTTCAGACACACTGCAGTTGTTCGTTGGTACATATGTACCCTATTTGGCTGGAGTTGGCAAGTGGCGCTGAGGGTGGTCTTGTGCTGGATCGGTTTTTCGGCCTTCGTGTTGGTGCATGCGACAGCACGGAACTGTGCTCTGGTTTGAAGCAATGGTTTCGTTTGCCTTTCGGCCTTGATAGGTGTTCCCATTTGATTGCAGTGAATTTTTGAGTGTTATTGTGATTCCTATGCGCAATATGAGCTGATGCGGATGTTGATAACTGCAGTTTTTGCGGTAGCTCTCTTCCAGTCTCCACCTGCTGTGGCATTAACCGAATGTGAATTCATAAAAGCTACTATGAATAAGCTGGGTTCTCGCATGGCAATCCTTCGTCATACGATTGCAAGCAATCCTGATTCACTTGTTGTTGATAAGGCCAGTGCTGAGTTAAGTGAGTACTCGAAAAACTATCGGCTTGCTAAGCGTCAATACAACAAGGCGCACTGCGGTGATCGTTGGGATCGCGATTGACGCTCTCGTGTGTTTATTTTTACTGTGATCAATTTATTCTCTCTCTGTGTATCCATAATTTGCTTTCAAAAATGATATGATTTTGCCGTCTGTAGTCGTTCTGTTTAGTGCTTGTTATTGATGTTGTTCGTTGTTGCCACCGTTTCGGCTTTGCATGTCGTCTATGCACCCCTTTTATTTTAGTTCTCTTCTCTTAACTTGGCTTTTTGTTCCTTTTTGCGTTGCGTTGATTATTTTTGTTTCCTCTATTTTAGGTGAATCATTAGACCTTTGCTCCCCTGGGTGGTCGGTTTTGATTGGCTTTGCGATGGTGCTGACTCAGTGCGTGGCATCGTCCCGGTGCTCAGGCAACCACAATGGAGGAAAGTTGTATTCATTGCCATGGCAAATTTTTTGGTGACCGGTGCGAATCGAGGCATCGGATTGGAGTTTTGCCGCCAGCTTCATGCCCGTGGTGATGGGGTGATTGCCGTCTGCCGTCAGTCTTCAGAGGAGCTCGAAGGTTTAGAGGTTCGGATTGAGTCCGGCATTGAATTGAGTAGAGAGTCTTCAATCGCTGAACTGGTCTCGCGTTTGGATGGTCAGCAGTTGGATGGAGTTGTCCTCAATGCGGGCATTGCGCAATCCATGGGGCTTGATGATCTGGATCCGGATGGGATTCGTCGTCTGTTTGAGGTCAATGCTCTCGCCCCTTTGCTCTTGGCACGGGCTTTGGTCCCACAGATGCCCCCTGGGGCTCGTTTGGCTTTGATCACTAGTCGAATGGGTTCGATTGAAGACAACAGCTCTGGCGGTTCTTATGGCTACCGGATGTCTAAGGTTGCGCTGAATATTGCAGGAAAATCCTTGGCGATTGATCTGCACCACCGCGGCATTGCAGTGGCGATCTTGCATCCTGGACTGGTCCGAACGCGGATGATTAACTTCAACCCACAGGGCATCAGTCCGGCGCAATCAGTTCAGGGTTTGTTGGCGAGGATTGATGCACTCAGCCTCGAGAGCTCTGGCACCTTCTGGCACTCCAATGGCGATGTTTTGCCTTGGTGAGTTGGGGCGTCCAAGCTTGGCGAGCATTAAATTATTAATGAACACCCGGCTGGGCCCTGGACGCAGGACATGGGTTTTGACCCTCGAGATCGTTCGGCAGCCGCTCAATCCCGTACTCGGCAGCGCGTCACTAGCAACCTCGAAGCTCTTGTGGCTGAAAACGAGGCTTTGCGTCGCGAGGTGCACAATTTGCGACGTGAGCTGGAGCGGCTTCGTGAACAATCGCCTTCTGAAACTGCTCAGCAACGGCGTTCGCATGAGCCTTCAGCAGCAGCGACTCCCCGTATCTCGCCGGAACAGGTTGAGCGTTGGTGTGAGGCCCTGTCGCAGCAGGATGGTTGGTGTGATTTACGTTTAAATGATCTTCAAGCTCTGATTGATCAGCTCAATCGCAGCAGCTTTCACCCTCAACTCAACCTCCAACAACGGCTCGATCGGCTTGTGCCGGGGCTAGGTCGTGATCTTCAGGCCGCGGTGGCTGTTGGTTGTTTGAATCAGCAACGTTGTGCGGTGTTAACTGCCTTTGCCCTCTACGGGGTGCGCGCCAGTGAGTGGCTCGATGAGGATCCTGCACGGGTGGTTGCCGAGTTACGACAACGCCTACGCCACCTTCAGTCGGGACGTCGCACGCGCAGTGATTACCGTTCCACGGATCGACGTGACGACAATCCAGTGGATCAGATTCGAGCAGCTGCGTTGGCGGTGCTCGGTCTGCCTGTTGGCGCCACACAAGAGGCGATCAAACAAGCCCATCGAAACCTTGTCAAACGACATCATCCCGACATGGGAGGATCTGCGGACGCGTTTCGCCGTGTGAATGAGGCCTATCAGGTGCTTGTGGCTTAGGCCTTTCGCTCACTAGATCATCGATGTGGAAGGGATTTAGATCATGACTGATCTGTGAGACCCTTTCTACGCCTCGTTGATGTCGTTTCCAGTTGGTGATGAAATCTCGGCTTGGGACACCTTGAATCGGCCAAAAATAGACCATCATTTGACATGATTCACGCTGATTGTGTTCTGAGTCTGTGCTCTGGCTCTGTCAATCTTTCTAGTTTTGCTTTTCTTCTCCAGGGTCTCGATGCACAGTTTTGCTCCTGGCTTTCGTTGCGTGATTTGGAATAGTTGCTTGCATCTTCATTCGGGTTGTAAAGGTAGTTTATGAAACTGACTTCTGTTTGTTTTGCTGTGAATGTCCAAGATGAAATTGGCTGATAATTTGAGGTCAGATCAATGTCAATGAATGTTGTGTTGCCTTGGGACTATTTATTGCTAAACATATGATTTTTGGGTCTGTGATTTATGCTAGTCATTAGCTTGCCGGCGTTGATTGATCGACCGAATGTCCTGAATGAATGGATCCTACTCATTGGCGATTGCGTTGAGTATCTTCATTCGGTTTTTAAGGTTGTTGATGGCTTTTGTTTGTAAGTCGATGTTTTTGTCCGAGTGGCCAAAAATTTCTCCTGAGTAACTGATCAGCCAGTTGTGAAAGTCTTTTGGTGTGCAAGGAGCATGTGTGCCTCCCATGTATTCATGAAAATTTCGATGTAACTTCTTCTCAATGACAATGATATTCTTTAATTCTTTGCTCAAGGATGGATTTGTTGATTTGTCAAATAAATGGTGACCGCATAGCTCAATATAGGGATTTACTTTGCTTTTCTTTAAGCCTGTAATTTCGCATTTTTGGCCAGCAAGCTTTTTGGCAATATTGATGGTGTTTGCAATCCCTTTTTCTTCGAGTATGAAGGGATGCGTGACCTCTTTAAGTGTTTGAAAAATTGTTGATTCAACGGCTTTGTTCCATGTTTTCGTCGTTTTGCTCTTGCACACATTTTGGAGTCCCATTGAGAGTCTTTTAATTCCTTCTGCTGAGTACAGTTCATGCTTGTGATCTAAGCTCACGAGAAAATGTTTATTCGGCTGCATAGGTGATCTGCCAGAGTCACCTGTTTGCTCAAAATTTCTAGCCTTTTCAAGAATATCTTGGCGAGTGTGCAACCGTAAAATTCTTCTTGTCTCTCCCGTCGTAACAAATGCCCGCCCATTGCTGATGACGATATTCTGTGGTTTTTCACTGATTTCGGAAACTCTTGTCATGACAAGACTTTGAACCAATTTTGCTTTAGATCGATCAATAATGTTCATGATTCTTCTCCATATGTCTTTGCTGTCGATTGTTTCTTCGGTATATTTTGCTAGTTGTATTACTCCTTCTGCGGTGAATGACAGTGTGCCTAAGTGGGCGTTTAATACATGATAATGTTCGCCTTCGTTGAGATGCCAAGTGTCAACCTCATTCACTTGTCTAAGTTCGTCGCATATGAGATAAAGTTTTTCCAGGCTTAGTTTGAGCGCTTTTGCGAGTGTGGAGTCGTTAATCCTCACGTCTTTTGAAAAAAGTTCTTTCATTGATTTAGAGAGCGATTAATAATGCATCACGCATTTCGATGAGTTTGTTGAGTGTTTTTGCTGCGTCTGGCTCTGTTGATAGGTCAGGGTGGTATTTGAATGACAGTTTTCTGAAGGCGGCTTTGACGTCAGCTGCTGTTGATATTTTTCGGTCTAAGTTAAATACTTCCCAAGGCCTAAAATTCTTAAAAATGTCGATTCCGTTGACAATTCCAGGGCCGGACTGGAGATTTGTTTCGTCCTCTGAAAGACCGACCCATTCGCGATAGTAGGTCTCCCATGTTGTTCGTAATGAGGCATTCATCTCTGTCGATTTGTGATAAATCTTCCACTCTTTGTCTTTACTAAGTTCTTTGTAGGTTCGCTTCCCCCAGGCGATCGCTACCTTGGTTTTGATGTCCTTCAATTTCATCGCTCCGAGGATTTTCTCTGGTAATGGAGCGAGTGCAGTTTCGATTAGTTTTGCTAATTCTTTTTGAGGGCAATTGTATTGACTCGCGAGTTGTAAAATTAGCTTTTGGACGGAGTCGTGATTAATTCCCCTTGGGGTTGGTGGTTTTGATGACATCGTTTTTTATCGGAGATAACATTTTTAGGGCTAGATGAACAGTGTTTGACTAGCTTTTGTCAAACGTGCAAGGGCCTTTCACCCCAGCGTCTTGAGTGTGGCGTTTCAGTCTCCGGTGGCCATCGACTCACCTTGAGAAGTAAGACGTGACTATGGTCATTCCGTCGCGTTGGCATCTGAGGAGATGAAATGCTTTCCTCTTATTATTGTTCCAGAATCGAGAGCTTTCATCACCCATCTGGGGGAGAGTTGTCTGAAGATTGGATGAGTTGATCGTCCCGGCGATTGAATTTGTAACGCAGTTGGCCCATCAGTCTATTCTTGCACGGATTGGCAATATGGTTGAGACATCGCAGCTCCACAAATGCTGTGGAGCGATCGAAATGAACAAGGTTGTTGTCTCTCGGAATAATGATCCGATCTTCTTGTGTCCGAACAATGATGCCTCATAAGCTTGGCTGGATTTGTTCATCAGATTGTGTGGTATTGCTGGGTCGTTCTGGTCTGACCATCTTGAACAATATGAGTGCCTTTTTAAATGGATTTAAGTCATTCACTGTCACTGCTCATCTCGGGAGCGTCGTGTTCTAGTTGTGTTGATGTCGTTTTTCCGGTTGGTGATGATGTTGTTGGTTGCAAGGCTTGACGCCGTTATCTGCTCCTTACTTGCTTGATCCGCCGGGGATCAGTCTCATGCGTTCATCTCGATGACCTTGTGACAGGGAATCAGGACGAGCAGCTGTAATAAGAAATGCCGCCTGCATCAAAAAACTGCTCGGGTTTAAGCCGGTCGTACTTGGCTTCAAGTTCAATCGATGGCGTGGCGTAGGGGTGACTGAACAGGTCTTGAAGTTCCTGGATCAGACTGGTGTCACCCTGTTCTGCCTGTTGATAAGCAGGTGCGATCAACCATTCGCGCCAGGTGATTGTGGGATTAACCCGTTGCATCGCTGCTGAGACTTGCTTGAGGTCAGCGTTACTTGTGATCTGCTTGCGCCAGCGTTGTAGCCAGTGATCCCATTGCAGATCAAGCTCCTCAGAGCAAGGCTGATAAAAGCTCGTTTTGAGGTCTAAGACGTCCTCGGGAAGAGTGGACAGCTTGCGGAAGAAAATTGTGTAATCCGTTTTGGATCGAGCCATGAGCTTCAGCAGCTCCTTCACAAGTGTGTCGTCGTAGTTGACCAGGCCGAGTTTGCTGGCCCACATGGTTTCGAGTGCTTGCTCCATCGCGTCAGCGAAGCCCTGCCGGAGTTGGTCCAGCTGGGTCAGAGCATTGCTGTTGTCTTCAAGCAACGGTCTGAGGGCGGACCAGAACATTTGGTAGTTAGCTTCGGCGGCTGCCGGCTGGTTGAAGAAGCAAAAATGCTTGCCGCCGCCGGTCCAAGGCTGAAATCTTGGGTCGAACAGTTCGCAAAATCCGAAGGGTCCGTAGTCGAGGGTGTAGCCCCCCGCCGCGCAGTTGTCACTGTTGAAATTGCCCTGGCAGTAGCCAACCCGCATCCAGTTGGCGACTAAGGATGTGAGCCGTTCGCGAAATAACTTGGCCAAGTCCACCACCTGCTCATGGAAGCTCAGGCTTGGGTCAATCTCCTGCCGGTAGTTGCGCTCAATCAAATGAGTCACGATCATCTGCAGCTCGTTCAGGGCACCGGGATGGGCACTGTTACGAACGCGTCTCGCAAACAGCTCTAACTGCCCGACACGTAAAAACGATGGTGCCACGCGGGTTGTGATGGCTGCTGGGTTGTCGACCAGAATGTCGGGATCGATGGATGTGGAGTCTGCGGAGTACCAGGGCCTCCGTACCCTCTCGGCATGGGAGACATAGAGCGTTAGGGAACGTGAGGTCGGAACCCCGAGGGCGTGCATGAACTCCTGCGCTAGAAACTCGCGCACGCTGGAACGCAGCACGGCTCGGCCATCAGCGCCACGGCAGTAGGGCGTCGGTCCACCGCCTTTGAGTTGCATCTCCCAGCGCTTGCCTTGAAAGATGCCTTCGAATACGGAGATCGCACGGCCATCGCCGTAACCGTTACCGGTTCCGAATGGGCACTGCTGGACGTATTCGCGGCCGTAGATCGAGAGGGCGTAGCCCGTCGCCCAACCGAACGGTCGCATCGGTTCTTGCCCTGCGCTGATGTCGCCGGAAAACAGACGCCGAAACTGGTCGTCGTGGGCGAGTGCATCGCTCAGACCTAGTTCGTTGAACAGGGTGCTGCTGTGGGCGACATAGTCCGGTGCTGCTATCGGCGACGGGGTGACCGGCACGTAATGACCGGAAAACACCTGTCGGGGTTGGTGATCATGGCCATTCTCGCTGGATTGAGGATCCGCATGAAGTGACTCCATCAGCGAATAGTCGGCCCGCTGTGCAAACTCAGCGAAGCTTGTCGTTGTCGGCACGGTTTTTGGGATTTGGGGCCTGCCTGGGCGTGGCCTTGAAGCTGAGGCCATCATCAGCCTGAATGCGGACTGGTTGTGGCACTGCTGTTGCAGCCCTGCAGCCATTGCAAGCAGACTGTGCGTTGGCGGGGGCCATCCAACTCCACCAGGATCACGTCCTGATAACGACCGAGCACCAACTCGCCCTGGCTCACATTGATGACCACCTGATTACCAAGCAGAAGGGCTTGGAGGTGGGCATGGGCATTACGGGGTTCATCATCTGGGATGCCGCTTCGCAGCTCCAAGTCGTTGTGTTTCCACGGCAATGACGGCGGTGCTATGTCGGAGAGCCATCGCTCTAGATCAAGCAACAGCCTTTCTTCGAGTTCGTTGATGATTAAGGCTGTTGTGGTGTGTTGTCCGGAGACAACCACAGCACCCTCGTTGCCGTTTCGTTCCCGAACGAACTGGTGCACTGCCTTGGTCAGCGCCATGCATTGGAAACAGTGCTCGGTTCTCAGAGTGAGCAGCTTGGCGGTCATGAGTCCTGTCGCTTAGCAGACGGTGCGCTTACGCAGCGCAGTCTGCGCTTGAACGAGTTGTGACCGATTCGGTTGCACGCCCCTGCATGGGTCTATCTCATACCAACTGTTGAGTCTTTGTTGAATCAGCGCGACTTAGATCGCTCCAAGAGCGGCATCCAATCCATCAATCACCGCCGCCAAGAACGGCAGATTGAGCGTGTCGATTGTGTCGCTCATTTTGTGGTAGTTGGGGTTTCGCATGAAAGAGGTGTCGGTCACCATCAACGCGTTGTAACCCTGATCCCAGAAGGGGCTGTGGTCACTACGGCGAATGTCAGGCACATCCCGTCCGGCGCGGGGGACAGGGAGTGCTTTGGTCTTGACGTGTTGACCCATCACATGGGTGAGTTGGCTGAGCATCCACGCCGCTCTTGCGTTCGCCACCAGACCAATGAAGTCACCACGGTTGCCATAGATCTTCCGCATGGCGGGGTGGGGGTAGCTCTGCTTGTCGCTGGTGTAAGCCAGCATCTCGAGGCTCACCATCAGCTTGAGTGGTTGGCGCTCGGCCTTGAGCTTGCTGGCCAATGCAGCGCTACCTAGTAGGCCCCATTCCTCTTGATCAAAGGCCACCAGCCAGACGGGGCGATGTGGCTGGTTGGCCTGCCAACGCCGGCCGAGTTCCAGCAAGGCGGTGACGGCACTGGCATTGTCATCAGCACCGATGGAATGGAGCGGACCGTCGTAATGCGCTCCAATTAACAATGGCCGACGAGAGGGATTGCGACCTTGCAATTTGAGGACGAAATTCACGCCTTCGTCGCTGCCGCTGACGAAATGGTGCTCGTCGACCTCGCCCAGTGCCCTGAGTTGTTCACGCACATAGCTGCGCACGGCCATGAGCCCGATGGGATCCCAGCGGGCATGGCGTGGGATGGCGATCGCCTCAAGATCCTTGAGACAGGTCGGTGAGAGGACGGACATCCCTGCACTTTGGAGGTCTTTGCCAGGGTTCGCTGCGAATTAACCGCCCATGGATGCAATGCCTTGCCAGCACCGCTTTGGATCGACAGTCCGGTTTCACGCCCGGGTTGTCCCAGTGAACTCAATCGACCCTGCAATGAAACGCCCCACCACGAGGGCGGGGCGTCCAAGGTATGTCGGTTGTTCTCGAGGCGGTGATGACGTCTTTTGCTTGTCTTTCACCGTATGTTCAGCATCACTTCGATTGAGCCCTGCGGCCGTGATCCAGCTCACTTAACGAAGTGAGGTTGGTTTTATGACATTCACAAGCCTGAGCATGGTCATATTGTCACTTCCGTTTGGCCTCTGCGGCCTGGATTCGAACAGGGATGTGACGTGAGGCAATGTTGACAAGACCAGAACACTGTTCTTGTAAATACAATTTTTTCGTGGCCATTGGGCACTTCAAATTGGCCAGATATCGACGGTTCTTGATTGTGGAGTGAACGATCACTTCAGTGCTGAACTTTAATGTTGCGGCTCCGAAGTACTAGTCCAATTTTCTGTCACCAATATTGTGGCGTTTTCGAACCACTTTTTGTTTGATCGGATCAATCAATATCCAATCTGTTCTGATGCTCCTTTCGGAGAGGTGAGCATGCATGCCGTCAACGTCATTTTTTCTGATCAGGATCTTGCGAGTTTTATACAGCCTGCGACTGCACGGTGATGGTGAGGTTTCCCTCGCTGTCGCGTTGTAGGTCGTAAAGGGTTGCGCGCAAGCGGCCTTTGAGCTGTTCGATCGCCTCCAGTTCCTGGCGACTTGGGTTGCGAATGATGGAACTCAGCAACCGCAGCCCAAGACCAGCCGTTCCTAGCAATCCGAGCGGTCCCATCACCATGACCAAGCCTGGTACCAGCATCAAGGCCAAGGCCAGAACAATCGACACGGGTAACGCTCCGGCCGCCATCAACCCGCTGGTCTGCAAGATCTGAATCAAGAGTTGTTGTCGCTCCGCATTGCTGCCGTTGATCAAGCGATCTCGGTGAATGAAGAGTTGATCCACGGCTGCAATGGCTGCGGCATAAACACTGGCCTCGACCGCATTGCCAAGGGTGCGATGCCAGAACTCGGGGGTTCGAGCTGCAGCAATCAGCCCATCAAGATGATTGTCGGCACTGGCGCGAATGCGATCCCGCCAAGCCATGTCGGCGGAGCCACGGCGGATGTTGGTGGTGCCGTCTTCCCAGATGCCATTCGCTGCATGGTTGGCTCGTTCTGACGCATTGCGCTGGCTTTCGAGGTGGGACCAATGTTTGCCCAGAGCATCACCGCTTTTGAGAAAGGCGTCGACGGCTGCGTTGCCCATCTGCTCGAGTTCACCTGGCAGTTTGCTGAGCAGATCTGCGGCGGCGACTCCATGGTTGCTTGCGGCCGAGCCAATGCGACTGATGAGTTCGGGTTCAACGCCGAAATTGTTCAGGCTGCTCAGTGATGCGCCGACGACACCGACCGCAAGAGAGATCACGGCGCTGGTTCGATCAAGGCCGGTTTTTGCCGCCTTCAAGGTGGCATCACGAGCGGCGATGCCTGACGTTTTGATCAGATTGAGATCAGGCATGGGGATTGCGCTGGACCAACATCCTGGCTTGGCCAGTCGTTGACGGTTCAGACAACTTCAATCTCCTGAACACTCTTGATCTCTTTGGTTTTGGTTTGGTGAATCAGAACATGTTTGTGGGTTGAGGGAGAGGCGTGTTGGCATGACTGGATTTTTCCCAGGTTGTTCATGCTGATTGCAGCCGACCCAAATCTGATGCGTCAATAGAAGGTTGATGCGATGAATCTTGTTTGTCTGGTCTGTCCTGGCATGCATAGACAGCGCAACGCCCCACCACGAGGGCGGGGCGTTTGAGATATCGCGGTCGCGGCTGAGACGGTGATGACGTTTTTTTGGTTGTCCTTCACCGTGTATTCATCATCGGCGCATGAAACGGAAGAGGATGTGATCTGGCACACGCGTGGCTGTGAGCTTGATCCTGTCGAAGGCGTTTTGTTCATTCATCAAGAACAAGTCACTTGACGTGATTTGACTATTTTTGAGCGCGCATTATGTAGCCATGCTTGCAGATTGGTTGCATTCACGTGCTGGCTCCAGCTGCAATGCAGACCATTTCATTCAGTCCCCAGGTTCAAGGGATTGAATCTCTGCATTGTTTTGGTTGATCACCGCTGCCTGGGATTGGTTGTGATGTTTCCATCAAGTTCAACAGCATTCAGCACTTCATCCAGGCAAAGACGTGTGGCTTTAGCTTTTGTTCCAGGCTTCGAGCCGGTTGATTCCCAGGGGCGGCAACACCTGAGCTGTTCGGCATCGATGGTTGTGCTCCCGTTCGATCGTCATGCCGGCATGCTTGACATAAACGTTGCCGTCATCAAGTTGAAACGGCTCCGGTTGCACCGGCGCAGTCCCTGAAGTTGTCGCGGTCGTGTTGTCGTCAGGCAAGGTGCTAACGATGAAGATCACCGCCAGCAATGGCAACATCAGCAGTGGATCAATGGAGAGGTGCATGGGTTCATTGGAATGACGAATGACTTCTCAACATTGAACGGTTTGCCGTCGTATTCCTTTCCCAAACAGGGAGGAAGAGCTAAGGGTTGGCTGAGGGTTTCAGCCTTGATCGCGTGTTGGGTGATCAAGGCTTGAGTCCCATACCCAGACATCTGTCTAATGTTGACGACCGATTAAGACTGATGACCATTCCCTTCGGTGAGCCTGAGCCGTCCGACGCGCTGCTGAACAAGTCTGTGTCGTCTACCCGTTTGCGGTCGTGGCTGAACAACCGACTGCGCCATCTTGCTTTCGCCCAGAGGATTCAGGATGCGCGGGCGCTGCGTGGTGAGTTTTTGGTCGAGGATCAGTGAACAGGACCTGGTCGTATGAGTTTTGCGGTCTCGTTGTTGACCCAATCAAAGCCAAATCCGTTCTTTGCTGCGGCTTCGATTCCATCTCTTCACGCACCTGCGCCATCGGTGGTTAAGAGCGGTTGCCAGTTAGTGATATTCCCCAGGATGGTCCTGCTTAGAAACGGTGACCTTCCCGACCTTTTGGCCCGAGAAGCGCAGTAGTTCATCGCCGGAGAATTCAAAACCAAGACCAATGGCGATTCGCGCTACGTCATCAGCTGTGGACGCCGACAGAACGCTCTGCTTGAGACCTTCGTCGTTCTGCATCTCCACCAGAAATGCTTTCAACTGATCGAGGGCCACGGCTCTTTGCTGGGTGCATGGATCATCGCCCAGAAGAGTCGTTCTGTCCTGCTGATTCGTGGGGGTGGCTGAGACCTTGGCATTGTCTTCATTGAATCCACCAGCCCAGCTCGATCGGTCTGAAACAGTATTTTGATTGCCTCTGGCGAGGTGTCTCCAGCAGGACTTGACCACCTGCTTTAGAGGCCTTCCTTTATTGAGGCTTTCGGGGCGTTGCAACCTTGGCATTTAAGACCTCTCAACGCTGCCGAGGCATGCTGGCAATCGTTTTCAGCGGATGGTTCGTCGGCATGAGATTGGACCCTCTGATTGTGATCAGCCAATGAGTCGTTGTTTGTGCTCGAGCGAACTAAGTTGATTTGCTTAAACGTCAAAAATGGCATGCATGCATACATTTCTTCGACAGGAGTGACATCTGTGAACGTTTTTATTTGTTGTGCTGGCTCATATTGAGGATTCCCACCGTTGTGCATCGATGGAATTGATCATTGGCCTTTGCATGATTCTGCCGATGTCTGCCCTAGTGCTGCAGGCGCAAATGGACGACAACGACGCGGAAAATGATTTCCTTTGAGCATATCTGGATTTTGTTGGTTTGATCACAAATGGCTCATGTTGCCCAGGCTTTTATTGTGAATCGTTTTGTGCGTCATGTTGTGCGTCATGTGCAGTGATGATGTGCTGATGATTTTTTATTGATACTCTTTCTCGATAATTGTAATCCTCAGCTGAATTTTAATGGATTTAATTTTTGAGTATTTATAGTTTTATGTTGTATGGCCTGGGTTATTAATCCCTGTAAAGGATCGCTGGTTCAATTAAATTCGAATTAAAGCTTTAACGATAGGTCTGCAGATGGGCTGAAGAGCATGTAATTGGGGTGATGGGTTGATAAAAAAGTGGACCGATATCTCTTTTGCGCACGCAGCGTTGTTGGCTCACGGAAAAACGAAAGCCTTTCCCGCAAGAACGATCTGCTTTGCGCTGCCAACGTCTGTTGGGTGCTACATCAGTTCTCAGCACACAGCGTTGTTGGCTGTAAGAGAAGCGATAGCCTTTTCCACAAGAACGATCCGCTTTACGCTGCCAACGTCTGTTGGGTGCGACATCAGTTCTCAATACACAGCGTTGTTGGCTGTAAGAGAAGCGATAGCCACGGCCGCAACCATCTTTTGCTTCAGCAGGAGCTCCTACGGCCAAAACTGTGCTGGTGCTGACCAGTGCAATTGAAGTAGCGGTCAAGATAGTTCTGATGTTCATTGACTTGAGTGATGTGGTGAGGCGTGTTTGCCTTCAATGCACACACTGTCGTCTTTATTCAGCTTCTATTCGATGACTCACGTTCCATCTGTTTGTGATCTTGGTCATTGGGGGGAAGCTTGCGATACATTGCTCTTGCCTCTGCATTCGTCATCCTTTTATTTGGATCGCTTCAAATGTGATCAATGATCAAAAGAGATGCACAGGCCTGCGCAGGCAGCAAGTGGCATGTTGCATCGATATTCCTCTCGCGATGTATGGGTCGTGATCTCGTTACCAGGACGTACATGTCTAAGTTTGATTGGAGCTCCCGATAACATTCATAAATCCCCTCGAATTGGTTTCAGGCTTCGCGATGAACTCATTTAGAGTGGTGAAATTATCTATTTAGATGTAGGTGTAAGCGGTGAGGACAACAATCCAAGTTCAAAAATCGCAGTGTCTTGAATGCGCTATGTGAGTGGATTCAAGATTGCAAGCATGTTCAAGTCAGATGAGTGGCAGTCGATGACACTGTTTTGGAGAGATTTTTTGAAGGGACATCCTGCTGGGTTCGGTTATCCCGTCTCTTTTGTAACTACAAGGCACATTTTGACCGAATAGCTTGAGGCGGAACTTCTTTTTTTGCATGTGAATGACCTGTCGCTGCTTAGATGCATTCATCCCGTAAGTCAAACGATTGTTCAAGCTTTTTATTCATTCAAAGGAGGTCATTGAACGTGGATCAGATTGAAATTGACAACTGGGCTAAGGTCGCCGGCAATATGGAAGCCGCCGGCACAACTGATAGTTGGTTTTATCATCGAGCGAGAGCTATTGCGGATGGTAAGCCGGATCCAATGCCAAACATCTCTGAGTTGATGCCAAGTTCTTCGACGGAGGAGTAACCAACCTAAGCACACACGCTTTATTCTCTTCTCCTCTCGTTTTCTTCTGCCGCAATGTAATAGTTGTCATAACCATCGTTTTTACTGCGACGAAGGAGGTTAAATTTCAAAAGAGGAATCTTAAAGCTTCCTTGCTGAACTCCCCTTCGTGGGATAGTGTTTTACACGTTACGATTGGTGGTGTTGACGATAAGTGATGAATCTTGATATACTGCCGAACAAGTGTTGTATCGATCAGACTATTTCTACTGTTGAAATCATTGCTCCATCATGGGTTGGCCCTTGAGTTTATGGCATCACTTTGTGCGTGGTTTTTTGGGTAGGGATTGATGGTCTACCAAATTGCGACCCTTTGTCATGGTGGGGTCTATGATTATGTAGTGTTTTCCATAGCGATGGTTGCTTGTCTCGTCGACTTCCTGATATGGGGTTTTATACCTGCTTGACGAGACACAATTTGCGATCATGTTCATTTTGGCTGAATCCAAAAAATGCAAGGAATGTTTGAGTTGTCCCTTCTGCTCGTCGCCTTCATCGGCATTCAAATCTGGTGGCTCAGCAAAGTGTTTTTGAATCAACCCCGTCAGCCGCGACCGCTTGGTAAAACGATGAGAGCTAATACTCTTCAGAACGAGCGCAACCTCCTGGAGAAGATCTTTGGACAGTCTTAGTCGCAGTCAGATCGATCGCGTGATTGAGATGGCTTGGGAGGACAGAACAACCTTCGAAGCGATTGAATATCAGTTTGGTTTGAAGCACAAGGATGTCATCGCTCTGATGAGGTTGCATCTCAAAACGTCCTCTTATCGCACTTGGCGTCGAAGAGTGTCTGGTCGTAAAACAAAGCATGCCGCTAGTAGTTGTTCTAATCGTTTCCGCGCTAAGTGTCATAAATGATCAGCAAATCCTAAGAGTATGTTTGACAATGGCTTTTGATTCTCCTTGCTAATGTGTATTGATGCTGTAACGCCACCCCTCACTGCTTTGATATTGGAGTAAAATTTTGTTCTCGAATGTATTTTGAATTTTATCTTTCGGGTCATGTTCGCGTTGATGGTATCGACTGTTTTGGCTAAATGGGGTGACGCAATATAGTCGATGAGATGTTCACTAACTCTCGGTGAGGCGATTCAATTTGGTGGACATCTGCAATCAAGTGTTGTCAGAAAAATAGAATTGTTCAAAATCGTATTGATCATTCTTTTTGTCGGTAGGATTGAGGGCTTTAATGGCTATTTTGTTAGAAAGGAAGTGGTTAGTAGAAATGATGTGGAGTAATTTTGAGAGGATAAGTGTTTGAAGCATTAAGGGTGATCGCAAGAGGACGAGCTTTCTCAAGTCGATTCATTCATTTAACTCGTTTTACTTTGAAGCAAGGTTTTACTGCTTTTGCGTTCGTTTAATGGCCAATAAAGATTGATTGCCACGCCAGCGTGACTCACAGACCGACAAGGTCATTTACTACTTGGTTGGTGCGTTGCAGATGTGTTGAGTTTTACAGTTCCTTGGCCTGTTGGATGACCCAGGCTGTTGCGGCTTGTTGCTGTTTCCAAGACACCAAGAGCTGTTTAGCGATGTCACGTAACTTCTGAACGTCTTTAGAGTTATCAATTTCACGGGAAAATTTTTCGATCTCAAACTTTTGTCCGAGAGTCAGAGCAATTGGATCCATGGAGTCAGATGCAATTTCGCAGGAAAGTAGCCTGAAAGCCTCGTGGCAGCAAGCGCTTTTTGTAGTGTCAGCAACCGATCTGAGCTTCTAGTGTCCAAGTCAATACATTGTGGTTATTACAGATCATTGCCTGAATCCACTGATGACTTTCATTTTGGTGTCCAGGCAACTTAGAACATCGTTTGATCACTGAGTTTCATGCACTACTCCTGGGAAAAACATTTGGAGCTTTCCAGGAATGTATCCATGGCAGCAGACAAGGATACCGGTGTTGCACTCGCGTTGATGGGCATCGCTTTGACCATTCTCGCGAATGATTTGTTACTGGCTGAGTTGCGGTATAGGCCTTGTGATGAATATTTGAGCCAAGAGCTGCCATCTGGCAAAGCTCACAACTGATCGACCCGGCGCTGTCCTGCCGCTGACTGACAGTCTGATTCGACTACCGCGTGATCTACTCCAGTCGTACCAGTTCTGCGACGATCAGAAGGGTTGGGAAGGATGACCTTGCAGGTCCAGAGGAAGGATCTGCGTCTGCCCCCCTGATCCATGAGGCGCAAGGGGCCTACCCCGTTCTGAAAGGCAGGAGGACTGAGAGGCAGTGGAATGAAACGGGTGTTGCTGAAGATCAGACCCGTTTAAAACGTCTTAGCGGTGGGGATGTGTTTGAGGTCTCACCAACTTGATCTGACCCACGCTCAGGAGAAGTCAGATTTAGCAGTCATATTCCACTTCAGAACGCTGTTGATGCCTGACCATATCGTCATCTCTCATTTGGGACTCGTCGTAGGAGAGAGCGTGAATCGGGCAGGCTGCTGCTCGGAATGGTTTGTGTGTGCCCTCAATGATCAAAGAGCCAATCGAATGTGCTGAGGAGATGCTGATGGGCATCAGGTCAAAGCAGTAATGACTGTGTTGTAACCAGACACTGTCCAACAGCCAGCTGGTAAATCCGAATTAATCCTTTCCCTTCTAAGGCAAAGCGTTGGTACACATGGAATTCATCAATAAACTACTTAGGTCTTTTTTTCGTGATATCACCGAAGTCGTCATCATTAGGTTGGAGGATCTGCCAGATGACTGGCACTGTGAAGGCGACAACAAGACCAATCGTTGCCCATATAGCAACCGTGTAATCGCCATCCATTGGGCATGATTGATACGTGGTATGACGTTAGCGCTCATCAGCGAAGAATGAGTCAATGGGGCGCGTCTGACCGGTTTCTCTGAGTCGGCCTCAGTGAAGCTCCGGTCTGATCATCGATACATCCCTCTAATCTCGATGGATTGTCCTCTCTCCTGTCCGCTTCGTTTAGGGATTCATCCTCATCCTCCACGTGTTGTACTGAAGAGCCAATCAAAAAGATCAAGCCCAGTCATGTTTTACTGATGAGCAAGTCTTTTGTTTGATTCGTATGGCACAATAAGATTGGTAATGTGTGATGGTTAGTACTCATTGGATGGGACACGAGATTCATCGTTTTTCTGGTTGACCATTGGATTGGAAAGGCACATTTATTGACAGCAGACGCGATTCTCATGATCGGTCAACTACGTCGTGACGTTTTGGATTGATTTCAGTTTAATTGCCTATGAGCTTATCAATTAGTAGCTGCATACTCAAGTTAGGGTTCCCCTTGGATGCTGTTCAATCTTCTCTAATCTGCCATTTTGAGAAGATTGATTCGTTGTCGCATCATATCTTACAGTGTGTTTTCGCGTTTGAGTGTTAATCAAAGACATGTCCGTGTTCGTAACGCTCATCATGTCCAGCGGCTTCTGTTAACGAGGCGACATTATCTCTTGTGAAGAAGCCGCTGAATCCTTGACAGCGTTCTACATATTCGGTGATCAAAACGGAGTAGGGAGATTGCCGGGAAAAAATTTGTTTGAGATTCGGTTGATCACTGCATTCTCCGATGACATCTCCAAGAAATGAAATCTTGTTCTCATTTAGTTGACTAACAACAAAATCAACATTTTTCTGTTGGCTGATGTGATCTCCATCTGTGACCTCATAGGCAATGTGGTGCATACGTCTGCCGTAATTTCTCACAAAGTCTTCTGTTGGCATCGGAAGATTTTCAAATGAATTAACGAAAGAAGGAGTGTTGTTGGCGGTGAATACCTTTGCCGGCGACAATTTATCGTCCGATACTGTGTGATTGCGGTTAACATTTGTAGAGGAATTCATCTCCTTGATGTTGTATGCGCCCCAAAAGTAATAGTTGGATATCGATAAAAATTCTAAGATTGCATCTTCTCGTTCCCCAGCCAGTACTCGCGTTGCCATGTGATCAACTCCCTCAATCAAATGATGGATGCCAAGTTCCTCACTGAGTCTCGCAACTTGATCGAGTCGTTGCTGCTCTTTGCTGTTTAGTTGGAATGGTTGCCCGAGTTCAAGGGCACTATGGTCTTCTAAATCTATATGTGTGTATCCTAAGCGGTTATGTGTGAAATCGGATGGAACTGTGAAGCGAATATTGTGACCAGTATAAAAATTGTTTTCAGTTTCGCCTGGGTAATGAAAGCGGATGTTGTGACTTTCTAGAATATCTTGAGTTTCTTTTAGGTCTTTCGTGTACATGATTTCACCTACATAACGTGCGTTGGGTTTGTTGCGTGCTAGTGGATAGATCATGTTGAGACGCTTAATATCATCTTCGTAATCACTGCTTAATGGCTCCATGACGATTAAACGAGGGAATTGATTACATGTTCGCAGGATATATATTTTATGGCTATTGTTAATATATGACGTCTGCAGTCGGTATGGCGTCATTAATGCTAATTCTTCAAGATATGGAAGCCCGTCGCCGGATTCAAGATGGATGATGAATGCGCAAAGGTTTTGAAGTAATTGGTCGAGTCCGCTACTTTCGCGACGAGAGTAGATTTTTGCACAATACTCTTCGAAAAATGCAGAATTCTTTTTATCTCCTTGCGGTTTGTATGCGTTGATATTCATCACCTTGTTTTTGCAGGGGCTAAGCACTCTCTAGCAAGATTTTTGGTTGTATTCCATTCCTGACATGATAATCTCTCAAAGCTTCCTCGTCATCATTGTTTGTCTGTCAACTTTGTGATTTTTGTTTGATGCGTTGGTCTGAATGATGATGACCAGTGGCTCATGTGAGTCAGAATGTATTTTAACCTAGTTTTTTGAGGATTCCATATTAGACAAGGATGTCATATCTGTCCTTTACCTATTGGTAGATTGTTGCGAGTGTGGATGGTTTTTGGGTTGGCTAGGGCGAATTTGATTTGTCCGATATTGTAAGTCTGCAATCAAATGGATTCGTATGATCAGCGGATTATCCCGTGCAGTGCATCAACGATGTCTGCACTGGTCAATGCTTCCCCATAGAACGTTCTAGTCAAGGTCATCAAGGCGACGAGCATCAACAGGTCATGGGTGGGTCTGCACGGGTTTGGATCCCTGGAGTTGAGATAATCAAAGACACTCATTCACGGCACTATCTGAGTAATGCTGGGTTGATCGTTAAGCTCAATTTTATATTGCTTGAGATGCCAAAACGTTTCAGATGCTAGGGATGCCACCAAACGTGTTCTCTAGCGTTCCACTTTTTTTGATCAGGTTCATTTTGATTCTCACGCGATCAATGGTATCGAATTGAATTGCTTGCTGCCTGATCAATCAATCAATTAATTAAGTAATCATTCTATTTTTCTGGAACATTGTGATGAGTTGCGCCGTAGCTGTGATTGCCGCTAGTCTATTGAAATGGATCAGTATTCTCTTTCTGGTGATGATCGATGCCAGCATCGAAGTGATGATGTTGCCCTTGTGGCGAACAATCTTGATGCGATTATGCGATCTTCCACATACAAACTTGCGCATGAAGATTATGACTTAATCAATTCAGATCCGATGAGGGGAGTACGCATGCTTTTAGAAATCAGCAAACCTCAGTTGTCTTTAGATGTTGCTGGTATTTCATCCACGATCATTGTTTTTGGTGGTGCTCGTGTTATTGAGCGTTGTGCTGCAGAGCGCCAGCTGGAGAAGATTAAATCCGATCTTGATCAGAATCCTGATTCAGATGCATTACGGCGTGAAGTAAAACGATGTGAAAACAGAGTTAAGTTGTCTGTTTTTTATGATTCTGCTCGTGAATTTGCGTACTTAGCTTCATGCCACGGTCAATCGACTGACCACGTGTTGAATGGTTCTGCCTCACACGTCATCGTCACCGGGGGAGGCCCAGGAATCATGGAGGCAGCCAATCGTGGAGCCTTTGATGCTGGTTGCAAATCCGTTGGTTTTAATGTCAGCTTGCCGCATGAGCAGCATCCCAATCCTTTTATTACACCTGAGTTGTGTTTTCAGTTTAATTACTTTGCTTTGAGGAAATTTCATTTTGTCATGCGCTCGATTGGCGCAGTTTTATTTCCGGGTGGGTTTGGAACCCTTGATGAGTTGTTTGAAATTTTGACCTTGCGTCAGGTTGGTACCAAAAAAGCAATGCCGATCATCCTGTTTGGTAAACAATATTGGTCGCGTATTATTGATTTTAATTATCTTGCTGATTCTGGTTTGATTGCTGATGATGATTTGGCATTGATTCAGTTTGCTGATACAGCATTGGAGGCATGGGAGATGATTCGCGAGAGTGGAACATGAATTTCTGATGGATTGATTTGTATGTCCTTTGAACTTCTTTGGAGCGTACATTGAGCTCTCAGCCGATCCGTATGGCAAACAGTTTTTGTTCTGTTTTCCATTTTCACTTCCCTGGCTAAGCTTGCTAGCCTCTTGTTTTTAACCAAAAATGTCAACTGGCTATCGACCTCTCACGATCGAGGAACTCACTGATGCTGCTGATATCTTTTTCCCTCGCTTTAAACTGATCTTGGAGAGAATGCCTGAAGGCTCAACGGTGGAGGATGCGTTGAATGTCATGGAGAAAGTGGCTAAACTTGGTCACAAGCAAAGGCATGACAAACAGAAGGTAAAAGAATTCAAATTTGGTAGTTTGAGAACGTTTGGTTTCGTCAAGCCGTCAGCGAATACCACGGATGATTTATGATATTGCTGTGAGAATTTTTTTGAAAGTTGACGGCAATAGCCTGTTTTGGTTGCTTGCTCTTAAATGCTTAGTCAGTCCACATATTTTCATCGGATCTTCGTATTCTTTTAGGTAATATTGCGACATGCATTTGTGATTGGTGTTGATTTTGACTCTGATTTGTGTCGCCTTGATTTTTACTCTGTTCTGCCACTGTCTTGATTGTTTTGTTGTTTTGCTTCGGGTTTGTTTGTTAGGTAATTTTCCCTGTGTGTTCAGCTTGGTAACGGCTGACACCGACGAGGGGCGAGTCTCTCCTGCAGCTTATCTTTTTAGGCTTTCAAATGATGAATGCTGGACCCTCTTGTCCAATTTATTTTAAGTCAAAAATTGCTTCTGGTTCGGACCATTCTTCTCTGATGGATCATTGTTTGACTGCGGCTGAAATTGAGTGGAGGCGATGGTCCGAATGGCAGCTGCAGCGCACGGCGTTGAAAAGGCTGAAGCGACAAAGACTAACGATTGGCTCATAACATTGCCTCGTGAATTTTTTTGTGTGCCGTGATGGCTTGATCGTTGTTTTAACATGATTGCCTTTCATGCTTTTAATGGGAGTGGATCGTTTGTTTGGAGTCGGTATGAGCTGAATGGATCTGTTGAAGTCTTCAACTGTGATCTCAGCTGTTCAGTTGAATCTTTGTCATCAAGATTTTTATGACTCTCTAATCCGTTCTCACGAAATATTGCCTCGTGCTGTGGGGATGTGTGTCAATCTTTGATCATTCTCTCCAATGTTGAGCATCGAGGACAAGGCTCAGCAGACTTTGGATGATTGTACGTTTTGATATGGCCCCTTCAGTGGTGGAGTACACCCTTCATCGGCTTGCCGATCTTGGGATAGGTCATGTTTTTGGGGTTCCAGGCGACTATGCCTTTCCGATCAATGATGCCGTCGAAGTCCATCCGCGTCTTCAGTGGGTTCCATCCGCGAACGAATTGAATGCTGCCTATGCCGCTGATGGCTATGCACGTCGCCGTGGTGCAGCCATGCTTTGCACGACTTATGGCGTCGGTGAACTGAGTGCCATCAATGGCTTGATGGGGTCGATGGCAGAGCGCTTGCCCATCTTTCACCTCGTTGGTACACCCAGTGTGCGCATTGTGAGGCAAGGCTTGATTTGCCATCACACACTCGGTGATCAGGTCTACGACCGTTTTGAGCAGATTTCTGCTGCCGCTTGCTGCGTCAGTGCGCGGCTCACACCAGAGAACGTGGTGATTGAACTCGAACGTGTGATTGATAAAGCTTTGGAGGAATCTCGGCCTGCTTATCTCACCTTGCCGATGGATTTGGCGTTAATGCCCATCGTCGGTACCCAGGTTCAAGGTTCAGCGATTGGGACTGTACAACAGCGGGACAGTGTTGCTGTGGAACTGGACGCAGTTTTGGATTTAATCGAGGCTCGCATTACGACAGCCAAGACACCAGTTCTTCTGCCAACAGTCACACTTCGCCGTTACGGGTTAATTGAAGTTTTTCAGACTTTTTTAGATGTGTCTGGACTGGCTTATGCCACCACTCCGATGGATAAGGCCTTACTGAGTGAGGATCATCCCGCTTTTCTTGGCATCTACAACGGCGCTCGTTCTTCACCGCCAGAGCTCAAGAGCAAGATCGAGCAAGCCGATTTATTGCTCGACCTTGGTGGGTTAGTGCAGGAGGACCTGAACACTGGTCTTTGGAGTGGACGTTTGAACCCCAATACGATGATCAGCCTGCACAGCGATTGGGTGCGAGCCGGCGACCGTGTGTTCACCAGCGTCAGCCTGGCGGATGTGTTGGAGGGGCTGACGGCAAGGTTTAGGGGGACGCCGTCGCGACACAATCATGGGGATCAGCGACCACTATTGCCCTCCCCTCAATTACCGCTGGCATCGATTGCGGATCAACCCAGTTCCTCCGAAAGCTTTTATCCACTGTTGCAGCGTTTTTTAAGGCCGGGAGATCTTTTGGTATCGGACACTGGCACTTGTTTGTTGAAACTCAACGCCATGCGTTTGCCAGGAGGGGTGGCGATGGAAAGCCAAACCCTCTGGGGTTCCATCGGTTGGGGCACTCCAGCCGCTCTTGGTTGTGCCCTGGCTGATCCGGAACGTCGCGTGGTGCTCGTGACCGGTGATGGAGCGCATCAATTGACAGCGCAAGAGATCGGTGTGATGGGATTCGTTGGGATTCAGCCTGTGCTGATTGTGCTGAACAACGGGTTGTATGGAGTCGAAGCTTTGATTAGTGAATCAGGTCACGCTTATAACAACCTGCCCGCCTGGAACTATGCCGACTTGCCTGAGGCGATGGGTTGCCAAGGCTGGTGGTCTGGTCGGGTGTCGACTGTGGCGGAGTTGGAGGCTGCCTTTGCCTCGATCTCTGCTCATCCCGGAGCTGCCTATCTCGAGGTGATGATTCCCCCTGAGGAGAGCCAACCACTTGAACAGGCTGCGATCGAGGCGATTCATCAGACCAGCACCCCACCAGTTGATTTTTGATCGCGCATTCCACGGCCGGACCCATGCATGGTCAGCAATGGAGACGGCTCAAGCGTGCTATTTGGATCGATTAGGCCGAGAACAAGTTTTGGACCTCAACTGAAATGTCTCTTGTCCTGCATCGGCTGCTTGTGCTGCTCAAGGGAAAGCATTGAATGATTGGGGTCTGTGGTTTTTGTTCTTGAATCTGTTGAACGACCTTTCTGAGGAGTGATGGCTGTGCTCCTTGTTGGCGAGTCCTGTCTTGCTCTGCCACGACATCGGCATTGCTCGATCCGACCATGGCAAACAGCTGCATGTTCATGCTTTGTGGGGGCATACGCTCAAACCTTGCGATCGCTTCGGCGCTTGTTTGTGCGCTGATCCCCCACTGAACTGATGGAGTCATCGGCTTTGATGGGGAATCAGATCGTCTTGTCACTGTCTTGTGCTTGTCTGGGATGCTGGCCAATCGAGCACCTCTGAACAACGCTGCCTCGCGATGACAAACCGTCATTTGTTTCGTAAGCGTTCATGCATCTGCAACCCTTGTTCTGACTGTTTCCGTTAGAACTAGCCAGACGTTGTCCTTGGGACGTTGCTGCGTTTCATCTATTTCAGTGCCCTGTTCGCCACGGCTTACTGGCTGATCACCCTTGTCGTACGCAAACTGCTTTCGGTCCGCAACGTCAACGTAATCGTTGAATCTCCGGAGCGATCATCAAATATTCAAGCTCTTGAGAAGGCATGGTCGGTTGGAGAGAACGATGTCAAAGGTGAGTCTGAAGAGGCATAAGTTAATACCGAAGCTATCTATATTACGCTGGCGGATTGCTTTTATTCATTGGTGAGCTTATTGACGCCAATGCAGTAGTCTTTGTTAGAAATTTTTTCTATTGGCTTGTTATCACACACTTTCGCTGTAATCAGCATGCAGTGATCGTTTGTCTTTTTTGATTTGATCAAATTTAAACACCGATCGAATCGGTGGATTCACAATGTCATCGATTTTGATGACGTGATCAATGCATTTCAGGGATGATTTGATAAGGAAATTACTATTTTGGAGATGATTTGCTCTCTCTCATTGATGAAATCTGTATAGCAATTTGGCTTGATCGCACCATTTTGACTACAGCGGTTGGTCCACGCTCCTTCAAGCAAGATGAACCATTGCATTGGTCGAGGCTGATACGGTTTTTGCGAAGCAATCTTTTCGTTATGCTTCTTCGAATCCTTTTAATTGCTTGTCCTAGTGCAGTTGATGGTTGTTGTAAGGATTGCTATGTGCCTTGTCTGGCTTTAGAAGTTACTTTTTTCTTTGATCTCTAGTGTTAATTTTGACACGATATAGATTAATATGCTGCCTTCGGCTGAGAGGCATTTGTCTGGCGATTAATCGAATAGAGCATCCTTTGTGTTGAAAATATACAAGTGTCAAATTGACTTTCAAAGTCCAATATAAGTTTTGCTTGCATGTAAGAAAATGGCTGCATAATTTTGTTGAGGTGGTTTTAATGAAATGACTGTGCTTCTTTATTATGTACACAAAAATTGCATTTGTTTTTATTCCTGTCCTCGTGGCAGTGGTAAATACCGTCTTCTGGATGAGTGCTTGGGGAATTTTTAGTTGGAGAAATGCCATGTCTGGGCTTCCATTTTTTGATAATAGAAAGCAATCGGTTGGCGCATCTCTTGTGAAAGAGGGGGCATTTGATAGAGAGTATCCTGTGATTACGATAAGAACATTGGCCATCCTTGCTTTAGGTATACCAACAGTATTTTTTCTTGGAGCATTAAGTGCTATGCAATTTATCCGTCGCCCAGACATCTATGGATTTTGAAACAATGGATGTATTTGAGTTCGCCATGATCACAATATCATTGGCTTCAGTGTTATTGCTGGCAGTTGATCTAACGGCGATTTATGTCAATATATTTCGAGTTTTATGATCTTTAATTGATTAAATTTAGCTTGCGTTGGCAGTGGCAAGGCCAGCGATGCAATCAAGACTTTCATATGTTTTCACCCCAGTAACTGAATTGGATCCCTCTGCGATTTTGCATAGATATTCTCTTTGATCCCGATCAAGGATGGCATTGGTAAAGTCAGCGCCATTGATGTCTGCTTTGGCAAAGAAACTCTTTGTGAGAACAGCATTTTCAAAGATGGCATCTTTTAGATTGGCAAACTCAAAATGTGTTGCATAGGCAATCGCATCGGTTAAGTCAGCACCTGTCAAATCCGATCCTTGCAATGTTGATACACTAAATAACGCCCCACGTAAATCAATGCCTTTAAGATCGTAATTGGATAGATCGTATTTCACGAACTCGCTGGTCAGAGGCTTTCCGTCTTCGTCTCTCTCTAGAAAGGGAAATTCTTTTTTTAGACTCTCCCTATTTTCGGACAAATTCTCTAAATTTCTAGGCATTGCTAAATCCTCTATTCCACTTCCGCTTGGATAGAGAGAGTGTGCTGGTAAGGCTGTGAATACGTTCAACAAGATGAACATTGAAAAGGCTAAAAGCAGCTTTTTCATGGCATAAAAGAAGGATGTTTATTGTATTCTGAATGATCTATGTCGTCGCATTGTACGAATGATCTTTCTGCTGAATAGCGATGAAACAATGTCCCACTCAAATGCTGTATATACGACTATAAAGTGATGTCAGGCCTCGCTTCAAATTATTCGCGCTATGGTGTGAAAGTGTTGCAAGATTGCAAGTGTTCATCTTTAAATATATTATTTACACCACAATGGATCATCAGTATTCGGAGCTGCTCAAAGAGCTTCTCTACCAAGCCCTCAAGCTTATTCATAGTGGAGAGCCAGGCGTTGATAGCTTGTTATACAAGGCGATTTACGTTTTAAAAGATAATGAAATTATGAACAGCTTGGCCTCTTGTCTTCATTCATTCGATTAGGGTCTGTTGTGTTGATCTTACTTTTCGCTTGTCGATGATCTTTATTATTGATACGTTCTCTCCACCAGATAGTCGGTGGCTTGTCTGATGGGCGGTGGGTTGTGTTGCGAGTACAGAGATTGGTACCTAGGGTCATTCACCAAGGCCATTAAACAGTTCTTTGTGGACCGTAAATGTGTGATAGAGAGCAGTTGCGGATTCAGGCTCAAGTCTTTCACCATCGCACGTGTATGCAATGCTGCATACTAAATTCGCATCCCATGCAATGCGATCTGGTGATTGTTCAGTGGACCAACTCATCATTTGCTGATAAAGGTCAGGAAGGATCAAACCAATTTTTTTGCAGAGCTTGCCCAGTACATAGACTGCAGGTGGCTTCGAGGGGAGTGAAAGACCATGACGTAAAGACAGTTCATTAAATACTCCCATGTATCGGATGAATTCAATCATGGCAAGTTCTTCCTCGCTAAGTTTCGATCTTTTGAGCGCCAGTTCGAATTGTTTTGGGTCAATGCGTGGTCTTGATGGTTTCATGGCTTGATGAGCGGGATAGATGCTTGCTCTGTTGTTGTTTTGGAATGCGTCGTACGTCTGTCCTATAAATCATTGAAATATTAGCCACGATTGCTGGTTAAATCTATTATCCAGTATTCAGAGGCTGAATTTTTTTTGCTTGTTCAGTCTTCTTGCTTTTGGTGTGATTGATGCCATCTGTTGTTGAGGTGTCCACAGATGTCAATTATACATAACCGAAGGATTGGAGTATTGATGTTGAGCTTTGTCTTGCCCTAGATACCTTTTGAAGGGTCGATCTTTATTCCGGGAATTTAGGGTGGTGTTTTTTGTTGCTCTGATCGATTTTTTTAGGGACGCAAATCAATGCATTGATTCACTGCATTGACTGCAGAGGTTCAGTGAATGCTTGTAATCTGGGGATGTGTCCTAGAAGTTTATGTTTTTCAGCACCAGTATTGGGATTCATGGAAGGTGATATGTTGTTGAGACTCTAATCAGAAGAGTTGTCTTTGACTGTTTAGATTGTTGCATGGCATGAAACTCAAATGAATTAATTCCGTCTCTGCGAAGACCGAATATCTCAGGATCACTCACGATTCAACTGCTCAGTCCGTTTTAAAGCGGTCTCACCTGAATCGTCTGCTTCGGTTTCGATTGACTTTTCGCGCATGAGGCTGGATTTAGCGACACAGACCATTTTTTGGACTACGAAGGGGGAGATCTGCACGACAACGGGGAGGCTCATTTGCGCGACACCGACGATCGCTTCGCTTTGGACGCTCTCGTTGCCGATGTAGGGAAGGGCAACGTCATTGATGCTGAGCTTCTCGATGGTTCACCGATCGAGGGCCACGAGCTTGACGAGATGGATGAAGTTCAAGCTGCTTTGGTTGCTAGCCATTGTTTTCAGATGCTTTTTGATTACGAGGTTGAGAACCAACGAGGAGCGGATGCCAATCCTGAGGAAGGGGTTTGGAGCGGCACCGTGGAGGGATTTAGATTTGTCATTACACGGGATGAGGTCGGTGATTTGATTCTGGATTTCATCCCAGAGAACCAATGACCCTTGATGACTTCATTCTGGATCTCTCACAGCGGATGGGGCAGAAGGTGATTGAGCTTCGAACAAGAGATGGAGAGCTTGCCCAATCCATGAGCGATCTCTATCAGCCTTCTCCTACTGGCTTTGCTGGCAAACTGACGATTCGTAATGGCAGCCAGTTCGCCTGGGAACTTTGGTTGGAGGAGGAGGATACCTGGAACTTCCATTCCACTCGCTTAACCGATGATGTTGGCGCGATGGATCGTTCTGATCGTTCTTGAGTGTCGTTTTGCCGCAGATTGAGGGTGTTTCACACCCATCGATGCATGATTTTGATCTGTTTTCGTTTTTCTTTGTTGATGGTTTGAGTTGTTACGAATAAGTCAAATGGAAATTAAGTCGATAACAACTGGAGCAATGGTTGTTTTGCTGATGACATATCACTCGTTATTGTGCCGATTGACCGTGGCTGCTTGATGCAAAGCTTGCGTCTGCAGCAGGAAATGACCCCATTGTCGCGATTGTGTAGCTAGATACAGGAGAGCTTTCCCCTGAACCATGCTCGGAGCGGATCATGGCAGCGCTCAACGCCTGGCCATCGTCCACATGTTGAGTCTGAATCGTCTTGTTGCGGCGCAACCCAATCGACTAAATGCTTTGCTTCTCTCTCTCAAGGACCGATCAGCGCCGAGTGACACTAATGATCAGGGCTTGAGCGAAATGCTGCCAGATTTGACTTGCTTGTTACCCATTCAATCTATATTTGCGTGTGAACATGTGAGCAGTAAAAGTTTTTTGCTAAAGGGTTCAAATTATTGTCATGCCTTTTCTTCTTCTGGTGTCAATCTATTTTTTAACCATGATTAATCCTTCCAAGACCTTTGTTCTGATCCGCCATCTTGCCCTCGGTGGAGGTCTACTTCTGTTGTCGACTTTGGCTACATCGTGTTCAACATCGAATCAGTCTGCTGGAGATACTCTCAATCAGTCAACGGGAGAAGCGCTGAATCGGCTGCATTTGCCGATCGCAGAACCGAAGCCTGAAAAAGTGACCAAGGTGCTGCCAGCTGATGTACCGATGCCCAAGCAATGGGAGGTGAAAGCACCGAAGGATGCTCCCAATGTGGTGATCATTCTTCTCGACGACGTCGGCTATGCAGCTCCTTCCGCCTTTGGCGGTGCAGTGAACATGCCCACAGCAGAACGTCTGGCTGAGAATGGTCTTCGCTACAACAAATTCCATACCACTGCGCTCTGTGCACCAACACGAGCTGCCTTGAAATCAGGCCGCAATCATCACAAGGTGAACATGGGCTCGATTCCGGAAATTGCGACGGGATATGCAGGTAATTCAACGGTAGTACCGGATTATGCCCAACCCGTCGCAGAGATCTTGAGGTTGAACGGCTACAACACAGCCGCCTTTGGTAAGTGGCATGAAACGCCTGGTCGCGAGACGACGGCTGCTGGTCCGCAGACCCGATGGCCGACTCGACAGGGATTCGAGAAGTTCTATGGGTTCGTTGGTGCGGAAGACAATATGTGGGATCCCACCATTCACGATGGAGTCACGGTGGTGGATGCGCCTCAGAAGGACGGCTACCACTTCACCGAAGACATGACGGATCAGGCGATTGGGTGGGTGAGGCAGCAGAAGGCGATCAAGCCTGACAAGCCCTTCTTTATTTACTACGCATCAGCAGGTGCTCACTCCCCTCATCATGTAAGCAAGGAATGGATTGCCAAATATAAGGGTCAATTTGATCAAGGTTGGGATGTTCTGCGAGAGCAGAATCTTCAGAATCAGATCAAGGCTGGCATCGTCCCAGAAGGGACAAAGTTGGCCAAGACGCCGGACAGTGTTCCTTCCTGGGACAGCCTCACAGATCAGCAAAAAAGAATCTATGCTCGCCAGGCCGAAGTGTTCGCTGCTTATGTCGAGCATTCTGACTATGAAGCAGGTCGTCTGATTCAAGCCATTGATGATTTAGGCGAACTTGATAATACATTGGTGATTTACATTACTGGTGATAACGGATCAAGCCCTGAAGGAGATATCAGTGGTCATTGGAACTGGAATCATTTCCTGAATGGTGTGGAGGAGACACCCGATGAACAGGAGCAAAAACTTGCTGAGTGGGGTGGTCCAACGACTTATCCCATGTATCACCTTGGTTGGGCCATCGCTTTTAACTCACCGTTTGCACTTACCAAGCAGGTGGCGGGTGATTTCGGTGGAACTCGAAACGGCACAGTGATTCACTGGCCCAAGCGCATTAATGAGGGAGGTGGTGTGCGCACTCAGTTCTCGCACGTGAATGATGTGGCTCCCACAATTCTTGAAGCAGCCAATTTGCCAATGCCGAATACCATTCATGGCATTGAGCAGATCCCGATGCAGGGAACAAGTCTTCTTTATTCGTTTAACAATGCTGATGCCAAGGAACGGCACAACACCCAATACTTCGAGATCATTGGCAATCGGGGCATCTATCACAACGGCTGGATGGCTCGCACAACAGTGATGGTTCCCTGGGAAGCACCCAACAAGATCAACACGGTTGAACAAGACGATGGTTGGCAGCTCTATGACACCACTAAGGATTTCAGCCTGTCCAATAACGTGGCGGATCAGTATCCGGAACGTCTTGCGGCAATGAAGAAGGCATTCATGGAGCAAGCCATTGAAAATCAGGTGCTTCCGCTAGACGATCGACTTCTTCAGCGTCTGGTCCCATCGGTGGCGGGTCGTCCCACACTATTGGGTGATCGAACCTCCATGGATTTATATCCGGGAGCCTGGAATATGGTTGAGGATTCGATCTTGGATGTGAAGAATAAGTCCAATAGCATTACGGCGTACTTAGATAAAAAACCTGGAGAGAAGGAGAACGGGGTGATTTTCTCTCAGGGAGGACGATTTGGGGGGTGGTCCCTTTATGTGGAGAACAATGTGCCTGTCTATACTTATAATTATATGGGACAATTATTTACGTTTAGGAGTAAGCAATCACTGCCAGATGGTAAGTCTGTTGTGCGCTTTGAAATCAATTATGACGGCGGGGGTGCCGGTCGGGGGGCTGATGTGCGGATGACATTGAATGATCAGCTGGTTGCCACTGGTCGTCTCGAGAAGACGATCGCTTCACGTTTCTCTATTGATGAAGGTGCCGATGTCGGTCTTGATCGTGGTTCAGCGGTCACGGTCAAGACCATTGGTCCTCGTCGTAACAGCGCCTATGGCGGCAAGATTGACAAGGTGACCATTCAGATCTATCCAAAGAGCACTGACCTCAACGAGGGTTGATTGCAGGGTATGACCGGACGATTAAACGAGATGATCATCATTCCCGATGGTGATTATCGGGTTGGTTCTAATTCCTTTTATCCAGAAGAAGCACCTGTCCGGTCAATCCATCTTGAGACCTTCGCCATAGATGTTGCTCCGGTGACCAATGCCGAGTTTGCCCGCTTCGTTAAAGAGACCGGTTACTTAACGGTCTCAGAACAACCACCAGACCCCCTTGTTTATCCGGATCTGCCTGCGGACGAGAGAATCCCGGAATCTGCGGTGTTCATTCCGCCAGCTCCGTCTGTCGATCGCCGTGAACCGATGGCTTGGTGGGCTTTGGTTGCTGGTGCTGACTGGAAGCATCCCCAAGGTCCTGCCAGCGGAATCGAAAACTGTATGAATCACCCGGTGGTGCACGTCGCCTATGACGATGCTCTCGCTTATGCCAATTGGATCGGTAAGCGACTCCCGACAGCAGATGAATGGGAGGTTGCTGCCAGAGGGGGATTGGTCGATCAGGACTATGCCTGGGGTTCAGAGATGACCCCAGGTGGGCGATGGCAAGCGAATGTTTGGCAGGGGCCATTCCCCTGGATCAACGAACAAACAGATGGGTGGTATTGGACATCACCAGTTGGGAGCTACCCCGCCAATGGTTATGGGTTGGTGGATGTTTGTGGGAACGTCTGGGAATGGACCTGCACTCTTTTTCCCGTTCCAGATGGAGAACAAGAACGTCGAATGATTAAGGGAGGTTCTTTTCTATGTGCAGAAAACTATTGCCATCGCTTCCGTCCTGCTGCCTTAATGGGACAGACAGTGGATACAGCGACTTGTCATATGGGTTTTCGGTGTGCAGCGGATTCAGACGGATCGGTCGAAGAGGCGATCTCCCACCATTAATGCTCCTAGGCCAAGGTG
Organism: Blastopirellula sp.; assembly: GCA_002701545.1. Classification (GTDB taxonomy): domain Bacteria; phylum Planctomycetota; class Planctomycetia; order Pirellulales; family Pirellulaceae. Next base: position 43,570 of record NZVR01000027.1, read on the forward strand.
CAGTAGAGCTGCAGGCCAAACCATGATCCCCATTGCAATGCCTCGAATGGCAAAACTGAGCAGAAGCAATGCGGCTAAGCAGTTGTAAAGCATCAATCCAATTTTTGTCTGGTTATTGCAGTTTTTTCCCCAGCAAGTCACTCCTAAACCAATCAGTGCCATGCCATAAAGCTGGGAGATGTAATGCGCTGTGGCTCCAACGGATGACCCGAATAGCAACTGAATCACCAAGACTGGTGCGACAACCAATCCGGCTCCGCTGACCAGTTCAATGATTGCGGCAATCGAGTAGAGATTGACTCGAAATTGAAAGTTAATTTTCATATTCTCGGTGAAGTTATTGAATGTGAGGTGATTTCTCTACTAAACATTTTAATGGGCTGACCCTGAATTTATTCGTTTGTAAACAAAACTGCCATGTATGAATAGTGCTGATCCGTGAGTGGATCACAATACTACTGGCCTCTGCTTTTTGACCTCTTTGACTCAACCAAAGCCAAATTTTTTCGGTTTTGCTGTGCCATCAGCTAAGACGAATTCGACGTGATCGCTGCCAGGGTCATAGAGTGTGTAATGAGCTCCTGTTCCAATCCCGATCACAGTGCGTTTGGGCACAGCTTGTTGTTGTTGCTGTTCGCCGGACAAGTCTTTGACTCGTGATTCAATCTCTCCTCCCGTCAGTTTGATTTGAAATTGCTGGTTGCTATGAGCTGTGAACAAACGATTAACATCGAGTCTGGTGAGGCGATCCAACAGAATCAACGGTGAGCTATCCGGTGTCAATTGGTCACCAACATCGACTGAACTGCCATGAATCAGGGCGCAATCCAGCTCAATGAATCCGAACTTGAGCGACGCCAGCCAATTCAGGTAACCGGGGTCGACCGCATCGATTAAGGCCTGAACCGCATCCTCGCCTTTGTTGAGTCGTAGGGCATCAGCTTTGCGATCACCTCGATAACCTCGTTCGGCTAGGAGCTGCTCCTCCCACCATCCGTAGATGCAATCCGGTTTCAGATCACTACGTTTGGGATTTTGCAGTCTGTTTAGCAACGCATCACAGTTGTGCTTAGGGCCGATTAAATCTCCTAAGACAAAGAGATTGTTAACACCGCGTTTTGTTTTGAGATCGCGTTGGATCCTTTCATAGAGATCAAGATCTCCAGCTAATCCACTGACAAGAGCCCAGCGTTCCATTAGTGCTCACACGTTAGGTTGTTTTTTTCTTTGAAATCACTGTTCAAAACGAGGCACTTCATTGATCTCAAACCGCCGATGCAGCTTTGAGACAGGGCTTGTCGTTGCTTTTGCGATCGGGAAGGCGGTTGGACATGCATGCCTGTTTGGGAATCATTCTCACGTTTTAGCGCTTGCCTGCCTTGGCTTACAACTGTTTGGGGATGAGCTGTTGTGGGGCTTGATGAAAGAGGGCGATACATTGCGGGAGGTAAGCCGAAACCGTGTTTGTTGTTGACCTAATTCATTGCTAATTGCAGTTCATCCTTGTGTCCAATGTCAGATGACGCATCAATGACACGAATCCAAGAGATATTCAAATTTGAATCTCTAAAATATTATCAGGAATGTGTCTGCTAATTGCCACTGATCAACGATCTATCGGTTGTCTTGTCTCGAGTTCATGCCATTTGTGAACTTGATTTTGGTGTATGCTCGGCTAGAAGGAGTTGTACTCCAATGTTGTTTCTGCCAGAGCATTTTTAGTCACGGCGTGAATGATGTGTAGAATCTTTCTTGGCCCACAATTGTTCTAATGTACAATCGACCATTGCTTCTCTCCTGTAGTATAGTCTAATTGAATACAAGTTGAATGACAACCCCCTTTGCAGGGGTTTAAAAATCTTGTTGAAAAAATGATTGCGTTCATTCTCATTGAATGCGAAAAATGCAGCAATGATGATTAATGAATTGTCGGAGGATTGTTGACTCCCTATAGCTCGTTAGTCAAGCAGAATTCTCAAGCTTGGAAGATGGGCATTGTCTCTGATGCTGCTGTTTATTGCTCGCAATTTAATTTAATCGTGAGGACGAGATTCGTATCGTGGTATTTTCATCTAGCCAGAATAAATGCTTCACTGATCCAAACAAAAAATGACAATCTCACTGCACGTGGCTTGTTCGGATTGCGAGTTGATCGGATTCGATGATTTCTCAAGCAAGGAGCAATTGGTACGGGACGCCTCGGTAGACCAGTTGAAACGACTTGCGAGCTTGTTCGATCCGTTGATCGAATGTTGTGCGGCTGTATAGCAACTGGTGTCGTTCGGCACAGGATTTGGTTGCTGCGCTGTAGATGACGCCGCGATAGTGCATCAGTCGCATCGTTTTGGATGTATTGACTACAGATTTTTAGAGAGGAAATTGACTTGCTGCCAGAAAAAGTGTAGCAAGAACGACGCTTTTTTGATTGTTTTTATTTGATTTAGCTTGCCCTGTTACTTTGGCCTGAATTTGAGTATCAACCCGAACATTATCAATTGTGCATCATGAAGAACTATATAGGTGAAATGTAAAGTTTTGAATGATGGTTTTGGTTTGCTGCGATGTGGTATCTGTGGATCAAGTCATGCACTAGTGGCAAGGGAACGCGACGCATACGTGGTGAGTTCAACCTGAATCTGCGCTTCGCAACATGAGAAGCAACTGCCTGGAGTCTTCTATCTCGTCACTAGCACTCCACAGGAGTGGCAAGGTTGCATGCCAGATTGATTGGCAAGGATTGATGCATGAAACCCGCATTCGCAGTGGAGATCTACTTTGCATCATGACTATTATAATTGCTGTCTTGCTTCGTTTACATCGCCAACGCAACTGTTTTGACTGTAGGAAAAGATGTATTGTGGCATGATCTGATTGGAGTGCTTATTCATCTCGATTCGATCCTGCTCGTATTGATGAATGGAGAGTATATCAGTTGAAAATTTAGAATGTAAATGTACGCATCAAAATGATTGCCGCTATTGTTCATTCTCGCCGAGTGTTACATGAAGTAATCGCTGATGGTTGTATTGCATTGACGCCAATTCAGCCAGTAATCACTTGAGAACAGCTCAAAATCAAGATATGTCTAACATGTTCCCTGTAGCTGAGTTCACGCAACGAGTCTGATCATGCATGTGACAGGAGTTGTTGCAAGCATGATGAAATAGTCAACTTTGCGACGGATTGACGAACTAACCGGATCTATTCGATCAGCTTTACTTCTCTACTTTGAATCTGTTTCTTATTGATATTCCGCTTCGGTAGGTGGTTAATGATGCGATCTAAGAATCGATCCTAACAGAGGATTAATAGGCTAGTAAGATCACTGCCTTACTCTTTTTGAATTAGACCGGGTAAAGGTCTGAATGAACTTATTCATATGCGTATATTTTTTGCATACTATGCCGTTCAAGCATCCACATCAACGTGGTTTCTTGATGGAATCGTTGATTCTCTGCGTATATATTTTGCGGCCAATGTTTCTATTGTCTTGATATGATACTTAGTCTGTTTTTTGCTGTTTTGGCTTGTTATGACGATGTGTGGCCTATATTTGTGAGAGATTTAATTGTCTTTGAATGGATTTTAGTTGACTTGATCTGTAAGCAGGATTCCTTGATTGCTTGCGGTTATAATCGAAATATATGGAGGATTGATCAGTGAGATTCCTGTGTTTGCTCGTGCGCCCAACGCTTGCTTTGCTTTCATCTGCTTTCATCTGTTCACCTGTTTTAGCAAGACATCCTCAATCCCCCCTTGTAAAAGTTAAATGTGAGCGAACTGTCAGTCATTTAGATGGCAAGATCAGTGCAAATTATTATAAGGAATGGGTGAGTGGAGCTCATGGCGCGGCCCAGTTTCCTGTTTATTTTAAGCCTACGGGTAATTCTCTTGTGACTAGATCTTATCTTGTCTGGGAAGAAGGATACTGTTACTATTAATCAATCTAGGGGGAGACTAATCCAGAGCCCGAAACAAAATGCGATGATGAGTAGAATTGGATTCGAGAGTAACGAGTCGAGAAAGTTATGGTAGCTCGGAATCATCATGTAAGCTATGCAGGCTGATGAAGCACCAATTGCTATACCAGATAAGTATTTTCCCATAAGGTTTGAATGACCTTATTTAAATCATGTTCTTAGCTTGATTTCAGGGCATTTACCGGCTTGTATCATTTGTCACAGTGCTGATCAATTTTATATTTTCTCTACCAGAGCCACGATCAAGTCTCACGATTTTATTAAGGCTTTCTACTCCTGACCATCTATTTTGTGAGGTCGTTGCTTTAGGCCAGATCGCCGTGAAGGCTTTGGCTTGATTTAAATTAAGTCGATAGTTTTTTCGAGGCAGATTGCGGATAAGACCTGTTCTTGTTCTGAGCCACTCTACTGTGCCAATTCAGCCAAATTGTGTTGTGAAACTTTTCAAGAGATTAGCAAGAGTAATTAGTAATTTGTCGCACCCCTTAAGAGACGCATTAGAGCCATTAAAGTCTATCAGCTGCATTGTATTGACAGGGTATTTGATCAGCTCTTTCAATTCAAACAAGTTAGTTATGTTTTTCCCTTAGGTATTGATGTTGAGAATCTTTTGCTGATTGTTCTGATATTTTGTTGGGAGATGGAATCCACATCGAGGCATGTACTAGCCCTCTCCCGTGCGGGTTCGTATAGATTTATTCCGTTACTGATAGAGGTGAGGAAGCTTACTTTTCTGGCAGTAGAAAACATAGTTATCAATTAACTTGATGCGACTTGTCTCTGAAATGCATGGGCTAACTGCCGTTAGACCAAGTCGGTTAGGTTCATCGGTACAGTCAAGCCAAACTTTGCGGTCTTTTGCATTCTCTGGAACACAATAGTTATAACCGTCCATACCCGTAAATCCCTTTGCACAACGGGCGCTAGCTGGAGCTGAGCTTGCAACTAAGGTTGCAATTGCACTTAAAAGAGCAATTGGTAGGGTTTTCATTGTTAGCTGAATTTAATTATCTAATCTAGCACTGCTGCCAAAGGCATCAAGCTCTTTAATAGATTTAGATTACATTTGCCGTCAATCATTTAGATCTAATCTTTCAGCAAACAATTGTTTGCGTTTATCATTTCGTTCGTTCGTTGGTTTCATATCATCGATGAATCCTTTGTTTTTTTATTGAAATTTTAACAATAGTCCGTAGAGCCTTTCAAAGTTATGCATGCCTTCTCGATTTGCTGATGAGATGTACGGATCGTCTTTTTGAAGCACTCTAATTCTTTAGAAAGTCGAGATTGCATCGTTTTATCAGCGAAAAATCACGTCTAAAAGTACAATCGTAGGGCTTTGTAATATGGCTTTTATGATCAAGCATTGATGATTAAATATTGATGGTTAATTGACGTCCTGAGATCATAGAAATCTTTTTCTGATCAATGTCGTCCATCGTTCGCCCTTTTCGTCGGGCCACGTGCGTTTATTTATGTAGTTTTGAAACGCAGAGGGCTGATTTAGTTGGTTTGGCTAACATTCTATTACATAGGATTTTGCTCACCACGGCGATCTAAATCATGGCTAGAAAATTTACAAGGCATGTTCTGACTAACAGGCCTGATTTTTTTAATTTGCGCAATAAAAGAATTGTGCCTGGCTTTACGCCGCAAGTTGTTGGCTTGGCTGGTAATGACAGAATTCGTGGCTCAGATCTCTTATCAGGCGATGCCCTGAATGGAAATCTTGGTAATGATGTGATTTTTGGTGGAAAAGGTTTGGATACGATTACAGGAGGTAAGGGGGCAGACTATTTAAAGGGTGAATTTGGTAATGATAAGATTTTTGGTAATAATGATAATGATAAAATCTTTGGAGGGCTAGGTCATGATTCATGTAGCGGCGGAATTGGTGATGATACATTGAATGGGGGTTGGGGAAATGATGTTCTTGACGGTGGCCCAGGTAATGATGCATTGAATGGGCAGGCTAATAATGATGTGATCAGAGGTTTTGCAGGTGTTGATGTCTTGATTGGTGGTCCAGGTAAAGACCTCTTGGATGGTGGTAATGGCAATGACAAATTGTGGGGTGGAGCTGGTCGTGATTCATTCCGGTTGAGTAGTGGTTTGGACGTGATTAAGGATTACTCCCCTGTTTTTGATGGATCACTTCGCATTTCTACGTCTGTTTTTGCAAGACATTCTGGTTACACTTTAAGAGATTCACCGAATGGACTGCAAATTCGAATCGGCACCTTTGGCATTACTACGCTTGAAGGTGTTACTACGAATAATTTTAATGAATCGAAAATTATTATCGGTTGAGGATGTCTTTCGGTCGGATTTTTGTTAGATCTTTTGCGACGTATTGTCTCCTGTTTTCGATATTGCGGATTAGTGATTAATTACTTTTTTGTTGGTTTCTCCCTTGTCAGCTATGGTGAACGTTTGTGTTGCTGGTTATTGGCTTGCTTGCGCTCGTTCGTTCCATTGGCGTTGCTGTTTTGAGTCATTGAATCATGCTTCCTATCAATGTCTTGACCTCGTGTCGCTGACTGATTCTGTCAGCGATCATCAATTTTTCGTCTGTTTGACTGGAGGATTGCTTGTTTGATCTGCAGTTTTAGTGATCAGAATTTTCTATGAATAAACGTTGTCTCTTCCTCTGTTTTGAATCTGTTATGGGCTGGCTCTTGTCATCGCAATGATTTTTGGCTGGGGTTTAATCTGTGAGTTCAGCTCTAAAATATCAGTTTCTGTTTATTCCACCGCCACTAGCTTGGTTGTTAATCAATGAACTGATCGACTGCATTGGGTTGGCTGCTTCAATCACAGGATTCTTCGTTTCAGCTGTCCGTTGTTCCGCCTAGTGCGCCTTTCCCTCTATTTTCTATCTTTATACCTGGATCATCACTTCTTCACTGTAGGCTGTGCCCCAAACCACCAATCGATTGAGTCGGCTGAGATCTTGTGGGTTCATGTTTGTCCCCGAGACTGTTTCAACGTTCACACACGTGGCTCGCGTCTTCTGCCCGTTCGGCATATTCAAAGCCATGGCTCAGTCTCCATGCGAATACTTCAGGTAATCCCGCGTCGACAATGGCTTGACAAGTTTTCGCAACGTCGTACTCCACTTCTTTAATCGTGATTTCACCCGTTGTGTCGTTATGGACGACATAGGTCGCTTTGGTGCTGCCATGCCTGGGTTCACCGACGGATCCTGCATTCACAATGCGCCGCATCGGCAAGGTCAGTTCCTGTTCGCTTGAACTGGTTTTGCCGAATTGTTGAACCTTCACTTGGATGGTTCCACCACTTAATTCCCGTACGTAGGGCTGATGGGTGTGTCCACAAAACAAGGTTTGGGCATCGGCCGTTTCGACACGTTCCAGTGCCGCGAAGGCATTCATATCTGGCAGCAGATACTCATGTTGACTATTGGGGCTGCCATGCACAAAAAGAAGTCTGTCTCGACGCAATGTGGTCGGTAGTCCGGCTAGAAACGCTTTGTTGTCATCCGTCACCCGTTCGGCTGTCCATTGGTGGGCCAGGTGTCCACGACGTTCTGCCAGTTGGGAGGGGTAGCTGCATTCACAGGCATTGAGACCATCGATGATGTCCTCGTCCCAGCAGCCTTGGCAGGTTGGGATGCCACGCGTTCGGATCAGATCCACCACTTCATTGGGCTGAGGGCCATAACCCACCAAATCGCCGAGGCAGGTAATCGTGTCAATCCCTTGCTGATCGATGTCCTCCAGGACGGCCTCAACGGCCGCAAGGTTGGCGTGCAGACATGAAATCACCGCGTGAGCCATGGTTATCCAGGTAAGTGGTTTGGTTCCTGTTGCCGATCTCGCAGCGGTGCTTGGTGCATCTCCAGCACAGCATCACTTAGAAGGCAATCATCGATTGTGGATTGAATGCCGATGCCATCGAGAGCTTTTCCCTGCACCACGAGCTCGGAAGCTCGTTTTGGTCGGCCCGTAGGTGGCGCCACAGCTTGCAGAGGTAAAAATTGTGATCCCTGTTGACTGACGATCCAGTTGCAGAAAAAGGCTCGTCCATCCGGCAAGTTCATCAGAGCTTTGGCGCGGTAGACATCGCCATAAGCGCCATTCACCAGTTCAAACCAAAAGCTGCTGAGGCTGTTTGGATCCCAGACGCAGTCGTGAAGGCTGAGACTCCAGGACTCAAGCTTGCCGAACTCCAACGTGTCCTGTGTCGTCAATTCGGGATCAATACCGAACATCAGGGCACGGTCTGGTTGCAGATTCAGTGTTTCCAGTTGATTGAGTACATCTGGTTCGACTCCCGCCAATCCACTTTGCTTGGCAGGGCGAAACCGCGGTTGTTCGATCAGAGCTAAAAAGTCCTCCGATTGGCAATCAAGATCCAGATGAGGATCGCTGAGGTCTCTTACTTGCGGGATTTGGTCTTGCAGCCAGGCCTGATCAATGCCTGCATTACGCGCCTGTTCGAGACCTTCCATCGAATGCCCCGCCAGACGTAGGTAGCCACAAGTTCCATTGTGGGCACGCATCGTGTTGAGGATCCACGTGGTTTTTCCGCAACCGGGAGGACCAGAAATCAGCCATGTCTCACTCATGGGGCATAACTGCAGGTCGTTTGGCCTGCGTTCAGGTTTTGGCTCATCGTCATGGGGGCTATGGCTCCAACCTCCTGCCCTGTGGGGCCGCCGTGATGCAATTCACCGTATCGAGCGGCCGCAATTCAGATAGGCCGCGAGAATGGGAATCATTCTCATAATGACGCTCAATCGCGTCGCTTGTCCACCCTCTGCATCACCGCTTCCAATGGAGCGGCCGTTTGTTGTGCCGCTGGATCGGGATTGGACTTGTGCTGAACCGAGGGAATGCGATTCAGGCTGCTTGCCATTAATGATCTAAAAGGGGAGGCGAGTGAATTCCTGGCGGCATCGTCGATCACTTGCCTTGCCGCTTTTTGAGCGTCACCAGATGGATTCAAATCATTTTGATCAGGTCTGCAGAGCTGGTGATGGAGTTGTCAAGATGGATTTGATCCCCTGCGTGCTGAATCGCCATGGATCCCGATGTTCGCGTCTTTGTGATTGCTCAAATCTTGGTGATTGTGGTGCCAGTAGGACTGCTGTTTTGGCTCTGGATCTCGATGCTCAGTTGGGGCCGCAGGCGCTGATACGTCGTGTGCTGAAATCGGCGTGATGTTTTTGCCGAAGCTGTCATGGCTCTGCTCGCTTCGGTGTTCTTGCCTCTACTGCTGATGTTCCACTTGGTGGGACCGTTGCCGGCCGATCTTGGAGTTCATGGCGGTCAGCTCAGTCCCTGCCCAGGTCCACAACACTGTGCCCAGGCTTTTTGGACGTCCGACAAGTCCCAGTCAGACTTTGACAGCCTCGCGACTGCGGTGACGTCTCTTCCGGGCGCTTTGATCATTGAGAATGATGGGGGGTACCTTCACGCTGAGGTGAGCAGCGCTTTCTTCGGCTTTGTGGATGATCTCGAACTGCATGTCGATGAGAGCGGCATCCAGGCTCGTTCTATCTCCCGCCTCGGCGACTCTGATTTGGGAGTCAACGGGCGACGCCTGGCGGCACTCAAGGCAAGTTTGAGTTAATTGAGGCTGTCGCGTTCGATCCGCTCCAGAGTGATCTCATTACTGTTTTTGCTTGGCTCGAGAACGTCAGATTCGGTGATGGCTTCGGAGTTGATGGAGAGGAGAGGGAGGCATGCGTGATCAAGTTCACAGGCGCGTGAGCGAGGACATCTCATCTCAAGACCCACCAGACGACGCTGCAGGCGTTGGGGGTGATCCTCTGTTTCGCCCCTTGGCTGAAACGACCATGACCCTCAACATTCGTGCCACGGCCATCCTCTGCGGTGGGGTTCTGTTGCTGCCATTGACCAGTGCTGCAGCGTTCGCTGATCCCTGCGACTCCGGTCTGGTGATGACCAATG
>NZVR01000028.1 GCA_002701545.1 Blastopirellula sp.
ACAACACGCCAAACGACAGCTTGCCGCTCACAGGCGTTGGAATCAGCTGTTTTGTGGTGGTCACCTTGATTGGTGCACTCCTCTGCATCTTGATTGTCTTTTCCTCCGATGGGCTGACGTCCGACACGGCAGACCAAGTTGACTCTCCGCGGGGTCACGTGCAAACTGACGTCAATACTTAGCCGCACTCAATACCCTTCTGAGCAACGCAGACTCTGGAGCCCTTCCATGCGAAAGCTGATCTGCGTGCCGCTGCTGCTGGTCGCCGCCTGCCTGTGTGCTGGCGTTTATGGCGCGATCCACAATCAGATCTCGTATACCGTCGCGCCGGAATATTTTACCCAATTCAAATTTCACCAGTTCCACATATCCCCCATCATCCCTGATCGGCTAGGCGCCGCCTGCGTTGGTTGGTCCGCAGCGTGGTGGATGGGCATCGTCATCGGCGTCGTTCTGATTCCCTTCGGCCTGCTCATTCCCGGTACCGTCAATTACATTCGCGGGATGCTCATGGTCTTTGGTGTGGTGGCGCTCACTGCTTTAATCGTGGGTATCATCGCACTGACATTCGCATTTCTACTGATTCAACCATCGAACACTCCCGAGCTGATTGTTTACGGCAATGACATCCAGGATGATGCTGCCTTCGCCCGTGCGGGAACCATGCACAATTTCAGCTATCTCGGCGGTCTTCTGGGGATCCTTACCGGTGCGGTGATGATTTTCCGATTGCGTCGGCGCAGCGGTACGCCCCACTTACCAGTCTCTGCCGACGAAAGATAGCGTGGTCCCGCACCATCAACCTCCCGGCGCAACTCGACATGGCTGATCTTAAAAATCCACTTTGGATGCATCTCAAGGCCGCTCTCTTCCTCTGCATTCTGTTGATCAGCTTTGCGCTGATCTTGCTGGAGAGTCCGCATCTGCGCATCCTGGCCCTCCTCTGTTTACTAACTTGGAGTTCCGCCCGTTTGTATTATTACTGCTTCTACGTGATCGAAAACTATATCGATCCCCAGTTCCGATTTTCAGGACTCTTCAGTGTGCTGCAATACCTGCTACGCCGGTCACCTTCTCATGACCCACAACGGTCGCCGCAGAACGACTCCCCAAAAGATACGCCTTAACCCCAGGGCGCTGCGTATCCGTCTCTGCCAAGAACAATCTGGGACGGTCGCTTTGCCACCCGACATCTAAAAAATTTGGGTGTGACCGAACCTCCGTTGCACATCCATTGTCCAACTCGCAGACCGTTTCACGTACCAAGCGTCCAAATACCCAAACGCTGGCAAGGCCGATCGTTCCAGAAGGCGTACCGTATTCCGTGTGCCAACGCGTCTTCAATCCACCCCGTGACACGTCCCTGGTCTGAAGCTTGTCATCTGAGGTGCTCATTGCTGTAACAGCATGCCACCACCCCGTCACTCATCGGAGGATCACCGTGAATTCCCCTTGTCTCCCACTGCCGCTGCTAACAACGCTTGCCGTCATCATTCACACGTGTTACACGGCCCCGGCCACCGCACAGCAACCCACCGTCCTGGCTGTCCTCAAGGGACACCAACGCCATGTCACCACCGTTTTGTTCAGTCCCGACGGCAAGCAACTGATCACCGGAAGCGGCGACAAGACAGTGCGGATCTGGGATGTTTCTCAAGGCAAACAGACTCGCGTGATTCAAGGCCACACGCCGATCGCAGCCGTCGCCATCAGCCCGGACGGAAACCGCCTCGCCTTTGGGGGCCGCCGTTACACGCACAAAAAGGATGACGAAACAACCGTGCGAGTCACCGACCTCACCGGCAAGCAGGAGCTGGTGCTGCCGTTTTTTCGGGCCGAGTCCATCGCATTCAGCCCCAACGGAACGTCTCTTGTCGTGGCCGGAGGCTCAGATATCAAGCTATGGGATCTGACCACGGGCGAACAGCAGCTCGCCATTGGCGCTAATCCGATCGGCGTTGACGTGGGCATTGCAGTCAGCAAGGACGTGCATTACGTCGTGTTCAGTCCCAACGGTAAAATGCTGATCACCGGGAGTGGTGACCATACGATTCGGCTTTGGGATACAGCCGATGGGAAAGAGTTATTGCGGTTCATCGAGCCTGCGGAATCGGTACTCGGTGTCGCGATCAGCCCGGATGGGAAACTGGTAGCCTCCGCCAGTACAGACGTTTCCGTGTGGGATCTCGAGGCCCGCAAACGCGTCGCCGTTTTAAAAGGCCATGACCGTTATAGTTGGCGCGTCACCTTCAGCCCAGACGGAAAACTTCTGGCATCGGCGAGTACCGACCACACCGTCCGTGTCTGGGATGTCCACAGCGGTCCATGGCACAAACCGAATGCGCCGGTTGTGTTACACTGAAGGTACCCCAATGGCGCCACCGCGCCTGCGTGACCGCTCAGCCCCACCATCGTGCCGACCGGCAAGCCAAGTGGGCACGGCAAATCGATACGCAACCCTGCAACGCAACTCCATTCGCATGCCAAATCGAAGACAGCTACTCCAACTCGGCATTTCAGGACTGGCGGTTAGCGGCATGCGCGCTTTCGCTCCGAATGCTCTCCCGGCGGCCCCCACCCGTGCTCTACCCGCTTTTGGTAAAGCCAAAAATGTGATCGTCATGTTCACTTGGGGTGGCATGAGTCATATCGACACCTTCGATATGAAACCGGACGCCGGAGTGGAGATACGTGGTTCTTTCGGCCGTATCTCCACGTCGATCCCGGGAACCCACGTGTGTGAACATTTACCCAAGATGTCTCAAATGCTGCACGAACTGACGGTCGTTCGCAGTGTGCACCATACGGCTGGCGATCATCGCAAGGCTGCCTACTGGAACATCACCGGTCATGCGCCCACCGAAGTCGGCGGCGGCGTCGCCGCTCCGGTTCTCCCGTCCCGCAAAGACTGGCCGAGCATCGGGGCTCAAGTTGCCATCGCCATGAAGGACGATCGCCGCTATGCACGTAAACCCGCCTTGTCCAGGGTGCGACCGGAAGACCTCCAAGACGCCTCGAACCGTCCGGTCTTTGATTGGAGTAACATCACCAAGCACCGTTCGGTCAGCTTGAGCACCGAGGTCCTCACTCCCGGACATTATCCCTGCGGCACGTTTAACGCGCAAGACGGATATTCCAACGGTTCCACCGTCGAACTGATCGGCATGATCAGTCAAGTAGCATCCCGCAAGTGCCCTGTCACACGCTCCACCAACGGCTTGCGGATTGATTTTTCCGACGAAGTGTCCGGCGACGGAACGGCTGGCGACTGGGGTTGTGATACGCACGGGCGCGGGGGTCATCTGTGGCTCATCGGTGATCAAGGCCCCAATGCGCACCGGACGGGCTTCGGTTGCCACGCCAACAAATTCATCACCTTCAACATCGACGAGATCCGCAAGCAACACTTTCAAGGAACCGAGCGGGCATTTGTGCTGCGGACGCGTTTTGGAGTTTGCGGCAATCCTGGCGTACACCCCACCGCCGCAGGAACGGGCGGGATCTGGGTGGACGGGAAACTCGCCTGTGCCAGTGAAACTCTGCGACGAGATGACCCGTCCATCCTGCTGGAAGCCCCGATCCATCAGGGCGCCAAGTTCGTCACCATGGCCCTGCTGAATGGTGACAGTTCCACGTTCTTCGATGACTTGGTGTTTGCCGAGCCAACCCTGATTGAGGTCGAAGGCGCGCTACCTGATTTACCTCCATCGAAGGAGGCGACCGAACTCGAAGCACAGGAAGTCGACGAGTCACTTGCCGCCAACTTACCGCGGAGCATCAGCTTGCCCTACCCGCTGGCAGACCGAGGGTTGCTCAATGGCCAATATGGCGGCTTCCTGGGATTGGAATACGATCCCGTTTTCGTGCATCCGGGTGAAGGAGTCAAATTCAAAGGGAAATCCCCTTTGGCAGGTACCATCAACCTATCCCCTCAAGGCGTCTCCCGTCGGCGCATCGCCACCCGTTCGCTCTTGTTGAGCGACCTCAATCAGCGTTTGCAATGGGCAGACGAGGAGTCCGGTCCGGCACTGACCGAGGCATCTCAGGAATTAGCGTTCAACATGATGCTCTCACCGGAGGTTCAGGGAGCCTTTGAACTCGGCCGCGAACCCCAATCGGTCAGAACTTTATATGGCGATCATGTGGCCGGTAAAAGCGTCATGCTGGCTCGGCGTCTGACCGATGCCGGTGTTCCGCTGGTATTTGTGAACGCAGGAGTCGGGGACCTCAACGGTGCTTCCGGTGACAACTGGGATACGCATGGAAACAACTTCAATCGCCTCAAAGACGATCTCCTGCCTCCTTGGGATCACGCAGCACACGCCTTAATGACCGATCTCATCGAAAGTGGGCGAATTGCAGACACGCTGGTTGTTTTTCTTACTGAGTTTGGCCGCACACCGCGGATCAATGCATCCGCAGGTCGCGATCACTTCCCCAGCTGTTACACCGTTTCTTTTGCCGGGGCAGGAATCCAAAGAGGGCGCGCCTACGGCAAATCTGACACAACGGCCTCGGAGCCGGCTGAGTTGGGTTGCTCGCCCGCTGACATCCATGCGACCATCTTTCATGCACTGGGCATCCCGGCCGGTTTCCAAATACACGATACGGAAGACCGCCCGCTGATCATGTGCGATGGATTGCCACTCGACATCTTTGCTTAGACGCCGCGTCTAAACCGCCGCGGTGGCACGTTTCTCTCTCTTGGGTGCCACTGGCTTGCCAGTGCTATTCCGTTTTCTTGACGGATGCAAGTCGCCTCGATCATCACCACGTTTCCAACGCTTGCGACGTGGTGCTCCTGCTTGCTCTTTCATGCACAGAGATTGTCAAAGTGATCCTGGGAATACGAACTGCCAGGTCCCGATTAAAAAGGCACTGGCGAGACAGTGGCACCCGAAAGGACAGTGCTACCCCGCCGTTGACTCGTCCGCCGGTTCCTCGGGTTGTCTGTTTCTTCGTTCAATACTACGAAGCCAAATCCGGCCGAAGAAAACTATAATCGGAAATGCAATAACGAATCCTAACAAGTCCAATTGATCGGGCAGGAAATACTCGCCTGTCTTGAAAATGATTCCGTTGACTAACATTAACAAAAGGAGAATGAAAGCATCGGGCCAGAAGGCTAGCCTTAGGGAAGTTGCTTTCTTCCATGTCCAATCTTGCGATTCGCGGTTGGTCATTCGCCATACCTCCAACAAAACAATTCTTTCATTCAAAACTAACCCATCCCGGGATGTCCCGCTGGTTGTTGAAACGGAGATGGCCTCAAGGGACGATTGTGAGTGGTTAAGAGTAATGAATACGGCTTTACTTCGCAAAAAGCTCAGCATTCATCCGTGGCCTGTGGTAGTTTCCGTAGTGACATCACGGCCACCTGAACGTGCGCTCACTAAGTGTGGCCGATCCTTGTGGCCACGAATTTTCCTGAAGCCTTTCTCAGCCTCTAGCAATGCGGACACAAGCCAACGCGAGACTTGGTCCGTCTCGGCGCGAAAACGTGTGACGCGACCAAGTCGGCGACGCGTGTTGAGCAAGGCGTTTTCGCTTGCGTTGGTGCTCAGCAGACAACGATGCAACGTGTTCGGAACATTCAAACGATTCAATGCCAAGAGCTCTTCTACCACTTCGTTTAAGCTCCGATGAGCCTCGGCACAGATGAATTCGAGTCAGTCAGTCAGGGGAGTACTTGAAAATGCAACTGGCATCTTCCAGTGTGTTTCTATTCATCATTCTCATCCTCAAAACCGTCTTGCAGAATTTCAAGCATTGGTTTGATGAAGACCGCTTGAAGATTGACAGCTAAGAACCCAACACCACACAGGCTAGCCACCAGAGTGGCACCAAGGCCGACGAGAATATTGCCGTGGGTTTCCGTAGCCATCATGACGCCAATCGAAGTAATTCCAACGCCGAGGATCACCCAGCGACCATTTCCCGGTTCAATCTTTTGTTGAAGTTTCGCAATGGCTTCTTGCTTTTTGTTCATGTTAGCTCCTCAACTACATCGTGACAGGATAAGAAGTCATTCACCCTTTATGCCTGAGTCTCACAAACTCAGCGGATACGGCTCATCAACATGGCCTGTGCCAACAGTCTATCAGAAACACTCCGTTGGTTCGTCAAGCAGCGTTTCGCCGCACCTAACTTGCGACAGGGTTTAAGTAAGTCGGGGCGACACGATTCGAACGTGCGACCTCCTGCTCCCAAAGCGGACAATCGCAGGTTACAGAAACCCACTTAAACCCTTTGTTTTTCGGGCATTCGCAGCACGATACCCACTGAAAAGGCGTCTTGCAATTAGTAACAGAAGTTGCAGATTTCACGCAGAAAAAGGTGCAGTGAATTTGAAAAGGTGCAGAAAGGTGCAGTCACACCCGACGCCCCACTTCGTCTTCCAACCTACGCAGTAGATCCAGCAGCCACTTCGTGAAATCGTACCACTTTATCAGCACCACGGGTGGGTCGGTCGGCTTCGCCACGTCACACAGTTCCCGCGTCCAACGACCATTTCAATTTTCAAAATCGCGCGCCGCCTGCGGCGGCGAGGGGAAAGGGTAAAAGGTAGAAAGGGAAAAGGGTTATTTCCTCACCCGCCTTCTTCGATAACACAAACCGCCTACACAAATCGCACTCCACACCACAAGCGAACCGGGCTCTGGCACCGTGGCGGTTGAGGAAAGACTTGCGACACGAAAACCAATGCTGTCGCTCCCGAAGCCCGGGCTGACGTCGAACCGGTTCGACGACGACAAGTAGACGGAGCTGGCGTACCAGCTGCCGCCGCGGACCCCGCGAGCAGACGAAACTGCACTGTTGCTCAGGTCAAAGCTTGTTTCTTCCCACTCATACACGTTGCCCCCCAGGGCCATGATTCCAAAGGGGCTCAGGCCGCCCGCGTCCATTATGTCCGCCGGGCCTTGCGAAACGGTCTGATTGTATACCGCCGTATTCGCCGTCGTGCCGCTGGCGACCGCCGTGGGGGGCAAGTCGCTACCATTGGGGTAGTCAAAGTACGTATCGCTCAACGGGTCGTAGTAGGCCGCCTTGTACCACTCATCGACGCTGGGGAGGACGTAGTTGGCCCGCAGGCTGCGAAACGGATTCGACGCGTCGTAGTCTAACGTGTCGGCGGACGTCCACAACTCGATGTTCGCATTCGCGTTGTAGCCCCCGTCGCCCGGTTGCAATGCAAACTTATACGCCGGCGCGTAACCTTCGCTGGTGTTCAGCCAGTTCACAAATCGAGCCGCTTGATTCCAGTTCACACCCGTTGCGGGACGGTCCACGCCGTTGCCGCCATAGGGGCTCATGTCGAACATCGTGATCCCCAAGCTGCCAAGTCTGTTGGCCTTGGTGATCATGTCGCGGCTGACCTCGAACTTGCCCATGTTGTAAATGTAAGGCACCGCGCCGGCCGGGTTGGGAGCGCCCGTCGCGTCGGGAAGGTTACCCGCATCGCCGATTTCGACGAACTCCATGTCGAACTGATTGACTCCGCTACCAAACGTGATCAAACCCGCATCGGCTTGCTGAGTGAAGAGCAGCGTTAAGAAGCCGGCAGAGGCTAGTAAGCCAAGGGAAATGTGTCGCATGATGGCGGCTCTTTGTTAAGGAACGGAACTAAGACTTGCCTTCCCTCCGACGGGCGTGAGGCCCGAGTAGAAACTATAGGCAACCCAAGTTGCCAACGCAATCCAAACAACCAACAGAATCACTTTTGCCAGAAAAATTTACCGACTTGACACGCGACGTCACGCCGCCACCTATACCCTCACACCACCCCCCCCCGACATCCTTTTTGTGAATCCTTCTAAGGAATAACCTTTTCGCCTGTAGGCACACCCTTCAACTACTACCCTCCCAATCCCTTTAGGGATTGGAGGGTAGTAGTTGGGTGCCATGTTCGGGTGCTAGTCATAACCTTAGACTAGGCTGTAGGGTTGCTGTAGGGTTCTATGAAATCCATG
The DNA here is from genome assembly GCA_002701545.1 of Blastopirellula sp. Classification (GTDB taxonomy): domain Bacteria; phylum Planctomycetota; class Planctomycetia; order Pirellulales; family Pirellulaceae. The sequence continues at coordinate 7,971 of NZVR01000028.1, forward strand.
CGAAGTGCTGGCTTTCCTTGGTGGAATGTCTGGCTTTGATGACTTCAGTCTGCATGTTGTCTTTGTAGTCTTGGTGCTTCAACATATCATTCAATAGACGCTTGGTTTTCGTATTGCCGAAGGCCGAAAGGTTGGCCAATCTATTGACTGACAACATCCCGTCTTCATTCTGCAAAACTTCTGCAATCTCACGCATTGCCTTAATGTCTTCCTGCCGTTTACGTTCGGCGTTCGGCCCACTTCGTTTGACTTCGGGTTCGATGTCCTGTTTGTAGATCCAGTTGGGGAACTCCCATTTCAGTGTGGATGGATTTTGTGGTGGGAATGAACGCAACCTGGCATCCATCACCACATGATCGTCGCGGGAATGTTGACGGAAGATAAGGTGCGAATCGGCACAACGTGAAATAGCTCCTGCACCACTACCGACATCGGTGACAGACTTCCCCGATTGATCACCCTTCGACGTATGGTGCACAACCACCACAGCACAGTCTGTACGCATTGCTAAGGCATCCAGTGCGTTATAAACGCCCATCATCTGTGCGTTGTCATTTTCGCTAATGCCAGCAGGCAGGAAACGATACAGGGCGTCCAGCACAATCAGCCCGTAGCCGTTGCCCGAAATGATGTCGGGCAATTGGTGGGCTAGCCCGTGGATGTCGACGGGATTCCCACGTAGGCACATGTAATCGACGTTTTCGGGCACCGTGGCGAAAACCTGACGCATCCGATGCTCAATTTCGGTGGCGTGCAGCTCCTTATCGACAATCAGCGTTCGGGTCTTGGTTGTGTCGAATCCAATCCACGGCTTACCCTGGGACACGGCTTTTACCATCCCGTAAACCATCCAAGTCTTGCCAACCTTTGCCATCGAAATCAGGTTCATAACTTCCCGACGGCGTAGTAGTCCATCAATCAATGGCTCGTTGCGTTTTAACGGTGGCCGTGCCGCAATCAACTTGGCCATCACGATTCCGGGCAACGTGCCGTCTGGTGCGTTTTCGGCCTGTATCGCTTCACGTTCTTCTAACAAATAGGCGAAGTCGTCATCGCCGGTTTGCAGGTCACTCACGTCAATTTGTGTGATCGGTGGCGAAATGGCTGCCGTCTGATCGTCAATAACAAGTTGAAATGTGCCGTCGTCTTTTTTGGTGATGAAATCGTATAGCAATGGTGGGATTCCGTGGGCGTGGGCGAAATCAATTAGGGCATCATGGTCGTCTAAGTAGGAAAGGTCTTCGCCGTTTATTGGCGAATCTGATAAACTGGCCATTGGTAAGAATCCTTTCATGAGGGTTTAATCTGCTGCCTGCAATTGCCTCGTCAGCCTTTGCAACAAATTAAGTGAGCACACGGTTGTCACCGCGTTCGTTCAAACTGGGCAGCTACCCGTACCGGCTATTGGCGTCGCTGGTCAGGTAGCTGCCTTTTTTCATGCACCCGGCTTCTCGGTGGCTAGGTAGTTCATAAAACCACCCAAGCTGGCCGAAGTGTCATGATCCTGACAATTCCGTAGGTACCGACGTAACCAGGACGCAGTGACACGCTGCTGGTCAACACGTGCCCACTTGCCAGAAAACGGTGCGTAGCACGCCTGCAGTGCGTCGACGGCTGCAAAGGTCAGTGCCAATTGTTCGGCGTAATCGGTGTTCGATGTCATGTCAGATGCCCTCCCGTTCCAGCTCGCGTTCGACTTTCGACGCCTTACGCTTCGTGGGAGGTGGCGTCTCTTCTACGCCAAAGAATCGCAACAATGCCTCCTGGCTGGTGAAATGCGTTCCACCTACGTGCATTGATTCCAGACAACGCCCGTGACGGCCCTTTCGCACCCAACGATAAACGGTGACAACACACGGACGGTAGCCGATGTGCTTATCTAAATAAGCAGGCACCTGAGTAATCGGAATGCACTTTTCGCCAAACAAATTAGTAGACTTCGCCATACCTGAACCTCAACAAAAAAACGTCCATGCCCGAAGACATAGACGTTTGATTGATGACTTACGCAACGACATCCAATCAACAGACTATGCCTGT
>NZVR01000029.1 GCA_002701545.1 Blastopirellula sp.
CCGGGTTTTGGGTGGCGAGATTGGGGTCATCGCGAGGACGCTCCCGTTGCGGTGAGAGAGGCTCACTCGTTCCCGTCGAGTCGTCGTCTTGGACCAAAGACCCTTGATTCGGCTGTTGCGGTGCCGTTTGTGGGAGCACTTCTTCGGGAACCTCTCGGGGAACCGTATCGTCATCCACAAGCGACGGTGGTCGCTGCGAGTCCGGAACAACAGGGGCTAAATCGCGATCCGGCTGGGCCATCGAATCAGAACTCGTCTGCGTGAACATCCGGATAGCCAAAACCAGAATCACGACCAGAACACCGCCCGCCACCAACCAGGCTCCCGACACATAACGCTTGGAGCGACGCCCTTTGCGGTGCGAACGCCGGCTGACAACGACGGTCCCATTGCGATCTGCAGCAGCAGGAGCCGTCCCATTGCGATCTGCAGCGGCAGGAGCCGTCCCATTGCGATCTGCAGCAGCAGGAGCGCCCGGCAACGGCGTGGCTTTGGGCAGGGAGTAACGTTTTTCTGCAGGCTGTTCCTGAGTCCCCTCAGATGGCAGGGGAGGGAAGGCCGCGAACAGATCTTGCACCACGGAGCGTGCCTTTGCCAGTGACTCGTCGTCGGGTTCGTCCAACGTGGCCTCGCGCATGGCATTCCAGGCAGCAACCACTTCCCGCAACAAACCGTCAGAAGACCAGCAACGATGTTCAAAAGCGACTTGCTGCGCGCTGGTCATACCTCCTTCAACAAATTCGGCGATCTCAGCTGGGTCGCTTGTTTCGTCATCTTCCGGCAGCGTATCGACATTCCACACTTGCTCAGTCAATTCGAGCAGAGTTTGGTATTTCTGGGCGAGTTCCGCATCCTCTCGCAAACGTTCGCGCAGCCGATCCGCTACGTCTGCTGGCAGGTCATCCTTCAGCAGTCGCAACAGGTGGTTCAGGTTAGAAGCGGCAGCGGACATGTTTTTTTTACTCAAAGTACGTAAGTAGTTGACCATGACGCAACACGTTTCCGTGTGCCGTCAAACGACATTCTCACGAGACTTTCCCCTCCATTAGTTTGCGTAATCGTTGACGAGCCCGATCCAGTTTCGGGCCGACCGTATTCACACTAATGGATAATTGCTGGGCAATCTCCTTATAAGATTTCGACTCATCGTAGAACAGACGCAGCAACTGGCGATCGTCTGGTGAAAGCTGCTGCCGTGCCTCGGCAACCAACTGTAACCGTTGCTGCCGTTGGCAGTTCTCGTCTCTACCCGCGAGGGGGACGGATTCGTCAAGCGTCACATCGCTGGCTAAACGACTGAGGCGGCAGATATGCCGTAATGCGAGACGTCTTACAATCACCGCCAGCCACGTCGACAGACGACTGCGTCCGCCATAGCTGCGCAGCGTTTTCATATCCTGCTCGAGCAGTGCAGCATAAACTTCGGCGCTGATTTCCGACAGAGTTTCTGCCAACCCTGCCGTGTGCCCTGTTTCCCGGCAAGCGGCCCGAATGCGCGATTGAACCAACCGATCGTAACGCGCGACAAACTCGACCCAGGCATTCTCCTGGCGCGCAAGCAGCCGCCGCACCAACGACTGATCCTCTCGGATCAACTCGTGCTGCGGCGGCGGTTCCTGCACCACACGACAGTCTCCTGCCTGTGATACCTGGTAACCTGTCTGAAGTTTGCCTTGTGGCTTCATCATTAATTCAGTGCATCAGCCAAAGCCTGCTGCTGACGATCCAGCAACGCATCCAAACCATCCAAAACCAGTCCACAATGGTTGTCTACGCGTCGAGCAAGCCGAAAGGCCCCCACGCTATCCAGATAACGAATGCAGTTGGTGCAGACGGTATCAATTTCCGCCGCTGCACGACGAACCACTTCTTTCGCATCCTGGTGACACCGTCGAGCAACCGCATGGGCTGCTTCAACACGTCCAGCACACAGAAGCCGACGAATCTCTTGAAGGCACGCAGCGGTATCATCGGCAATCACGGCTTCCGCACGGTCTGCCACACGATTGACATGCGTGACACAACGCTGAGCAGCTTCCACTGGATTCGCCTGCGCCTGGGCTGTCATCGTGAGGGTGTACGCGACAACAAACATTGCGGCTAACGTCATTAGTTTACTCATTACTTTCCTCTTTTTGATTGCAAATTCGAAGCGGTTTGTAAATTCGATGCCGCGGCAATCATCTCTGTCGAACCGGTTACATGATGAGTGCACCGGTATCGAAATTTCGTGCAGGGCAATTTGCAAAAAACTGAAATTATGGGGCTTCCCAGTCAAATCCGACTGATCAACGGGCGCGCGACGACGTGCGATAGCAAACGCAACACCTGCTTTGCAAGCAGTAGATACTCGCGAATGCCGCTGGAACCCAGAGGATGGGCACGCCAGCAGCCAGATCACCACAACAATTTTATTGGGTCGCCTCAATGGCAGTGAGCGCTTCGGGCGGTAGCTGCTTGACCCGCCGCAGCTTGTCAATCTTCCGCTCTCCCCCATCCAACCGCGCCATACCACGCACCCGGTAAAGCCGATCATCGACCATCCGCACGATATACTCCGTGTGATAGCGGTTTGCCCCCCCGAAATCGTAGTGGCGTGTCACGATAAAAAAGTCACGTGCGGGGCGGATCTGAATACGACTTCTCTGAACATCCCATTTGCCTTGCCAACCGGGGTAGGTGAGCCAGGTATCGCGGCCGATGATTTGAAAATAAACGTCGCGGAGCCGCTCCTCCGCTTGAACCCCCGCCGTAAACTGCCAACGGTCTTGCATTTGTCGCTGGATATTCCAGACCGGCCAGACTTCATACCAAACCAAGAACGCCACAATCGTCAGCGCATCCAGCGACAACCAGACGAGCGTTGATCGGGTAGGCAAACGGCGGCGCATACCCTTCTTGTGTGCCTGCTCTCCCGTACCTTCGGGTGAATCCTGCTCCCATTTCAGCGAATCCAGTGCCGCCATCGTCTTGGTCAACGCGTCGCGAACCGCTGGCGGTAATTCGACCGGATCGCCTGTCGACTGCCCGTGAGCGAGTAACCGTTCACATGCGTCGCGACATTGCTGCAGCTGTTGTGTGTCTTCTGACATGGCATGCCTTGGACTCTCTGAGGTGCCGCGGAGGGTCAATCCCCGGGCAGCCAACGTGCACGGCAAGAGACGCTTCCAAACGGAACGACTACAAAAGGCAATTACGTTAACTCAGCCAAATTTTCCCGGCAACTCAGGCAGTAGTTTCCCAAGATTTACTTTGCATCTCCAGCCAGTTTGCTATACTGGCGACTCACCGCCAGCGTAAGACGCGTGATTTCCTTACCTGCTCGGCGGATCCTGGGGCATGAAAAACGTTGCTTGCCAGCACTTCAGAGGGCACACCGCAGGAGCTTCTTGCACTCATTGGCCTTGCCATCAAGTTGCAGTCGCATTCCATCGGTGAACCGCACAACATGAGCATCATCCTCATTGTCTCGGTGTCGATCCGTGCGTTAGCGGCCATTTGGTCGGTGGCTGTCATGGTACGTCTCCGTGATCGACGGATTCTCTTTCTGACGGCCATGCTGGTGCTCATGGCAACGCGACAAGCATTAACGCTTGCCGCCAAAATCTCGTCCGACGCCAACCTGTCTTTGGACTTTGCCGCCAACCCGGATGAGATACCTGGCTTGGTGGTCACTCTGATGGCATTTTTGCTTGTGCTCAATCTGGAAGGCATGATCAAAGGTCGCCGCCAGGTCGTTGCCACCGCGCAGCGTTCTCCCGGCATTCCCATCCTGCCGCCACTGGGGATCGGTTTAGCATCAATTTTGGGAATCGTCACCGTGTCTTTAGTGGCCTACCTGATCAGCCAGAATGCGATTCGCCGGATCGTCGCTGACGACAATTTGGCTTTAGGTCAAACGGTCTGCAATGTTGCATTACAGGAGGAAGGGTCTGAGGGCTCATTAGCACGAAGCGCGGCATTAGCCAGAATTCGTCACACATGGTCTCAAACGAGCCTGCCCTATGCTGGCTCGCATCTTTCGGTGATCGGTCCTGCGGGCACTGTCGAATTGGATACGGGCCACCCTGATTGGCAAGGCAAAGATGTGGGCAACATGCCGACCTCTCCTGGTTCCGACGAGACGCTGCTGGAGTTATTACACACTCAGGGCTCTTGGAGTGGACGTACGTTTGATCCCAGCGGCTCTCCCCAGCTGGCCGGTTACCATTACGAGCCGGCCATCAAGTCGCTCGTTTCCGTGCGCACTCCATTGAAAATGGTTGATGATGGCTTTCGAACCGCGGTCGCGCCCTGGATCGCCGGCATTGCTCTGATCGGAGGTCTGCTGCTGCCCCTTTCGCTAGGTCTCCTCTTCCACAGTTCGCGTCAAGCACATACGGAGGCAATATCCAGTCTGACGGCATTACAGGAGAGCGAGGAAAAGTTTCGTGTGTTAACAGAGCGTAATCCGGCAATTGTCTTGATCACGCGGAACAACGAGATTGTCTACGGTAATTCCATGCTCTCCACGATCACCGGCTATACAGCTTCCGAATTGATCGGCTTGCAGATTAGCGTGCTTCTCCATCCTGAGCACCGCAAGTTACTTGCGGACATTCAGGAACAAGAACCAGCCAAACCTCACGACGAAGAGATGATGATCATTACGAAGGCTGGCGAGCATCGCTGGCTCGAAATGTCTTCGCAATGGATCGACTTTGAAGGTGAACCGGCCATGCTAGTCACTTGCCTGGATCTCACACGGCGCAAACAAGCGGAGCAGCAGCTGCGCCAGAAGGAATCTCAATTAGCGCACGTATCACGACTTTCGGCGATGGGTGAAATGGTGGCCGGCATCGCGCATGAGATCAATCAACCGCTATCGGCGATTGCCAACTTTGCCATCGCCAGCAAAAACGAGCTCAAGCAAACAAACTGCGAACTGGAACAACCTGTCGACAGCTGGCTGGACAAGATCAATGAACAAGCTCTGGCCTGTGGAGAAATTATTCTCCGCTTGCGTAACTTCGCCATCAAGGGTGATGGCATCCGGCAATCCACCGATCTCAATCAAGTCATCCGCGACTCACTGGCGCTGTTAAATAACGAAATCCGACATGGTTCCATCACCATTCACCTCCAGCTGCCCGACTCCGAAACGGTCGTCCACGGTAACCCGACGGAGTTCCAACAGGTGGTCGTGAACTTGCTCCGCAACGCCTGTGAGGCAGTCAAGCAGGAGGATTCACCGGAAATCAAGATTCACGTTCAGCAGCATGCAGACTCGGTCCAACTCACGATCGAAGACAATGGTCCGGGCATTGAAGAGGCTCGTCAGCAGCACATCTTTGATGCCTTTTTCACAACCAAGTCGCACGGCATGGGCATGGGATTAGCCATCAGCAAATCCCTTATCGAAGCATACGACGGAACTCTGCGTCACGAAGCAGGTGGCCGTGGCGGCGCGATTTTCCACGTGGAATTGCCGATCGGCAAACCGAAGTCGCCCATGCCGTAACCCGCCTCCGCAAGGCTCCCTGCCGGACGCAGGTCCGGTGCACACGTCTGCGTCCGTCGGCGCGATTCCCGTGGCACCTCACAGCGCGGGCTGAACGCGAAAACTAATGCAACGTCTGCAGGTAGGCGATGATGTCGGCCAGTTGCTGCGGGGTGAGATTCCCGACAATTCCTTTCGGCATCATCGAGACTTCCTGCTTCACACGTTCTTCGATCTCATCCTGGATCAACTCGCGAGAGATCCCATCCGCTTGGCGAATCGTCACCGTTTCCGCACTCTCCCGCACCACAAATCCCGTAAAGATCTTGCCGCTGTCCATGATGAATCCCCAAGTATCAAATCCTTGTGCGATCTTTTTACTGGGATCAACGATCGACTCAATCAGTTCCTGCTTCTTGTATCGCTTGGCGATGTCGACCAGATGCGGACCTTTGGGTAGCTGACCGTTGGCATACGTGTGGCAATGAATGCACGACTGGGCACGAAACAGCTTCTTGCCCGTCTCGGCGTTTCCTTTGAGCGGCATGGTGGCAGCCAGGACATCTTGATAATCGCGATTGGCAATCTGCCGCGGGTTCTGTGGATCGACAGGGGGCACCATAATCGGCCGATCTAATTCTTTCACGGACGCTTCGATTGAGCTAATCCCCTTAAGGTTGATCCGATGTCGCTGCAACTCGTTTCGCAAGTGCGTCGCCAAGGTCTCATCGGCTTCGGCAAAGGCAACACGAATCGCTGCGGCGATGCGTTCTGACTCATCCCACGTCGCGCGGTCATAGTACGGGCCGGTGGTATCAGGTCGCGTCCCCCACCAGCCAGGGCTTTTCTTGGTAAAGTCTCCTTCGCGATGATACAAACGGATCAACGTCGTCCAAATCTCGCGACGCAATGCTTCATCTCGCGATTGCCCGAGGACCCGAAACAGTCCTGAAACGACTTCGGGCGAGTGCATGCGTTTTAAGGCAGCCAAAGCTCCGTCACGATACGGTGAGTCCAAGGCATTCAGACAGGCATCGACGGCGTGCAAGTCAGCCAGGGTTTGAATCGCCAGGTGCGACTGCACACGTCCGGGATCCGGCTGCCGCCATAAGTCTCCGTCCGCCGGCAAGGCTTCGCCGGTGCGGGGCGTCAAAGCCAGCACGGGGGCAGCCGCCAGGCTCGAACCGATACGGCCTAACCCGATCAGCGCCACGGCGCGGACACGCGGAGAAGCATCTTGCAAAGCGGTCACCAGGAACTGCCAGTCATCGTCAGCCACTTGCGTCGTGCGGTCCGCAATCGCGCGGACACAATGTTCCCGGACCTCGGCATCGGAAGCAAGCTTTCGCAAACCTGCATTCGCCGCTTCTCCCAGCAGTTGCTTGTAACCATAAATTGCCGCCACACGACTGAACAACGGCTTCTCGGTATCTGCCGCCAAGCGTTGCAGCGCATCCGCAGAGGCTGGCGACCGCAGCAAGGCGCGTTGCACGTGCATGCGCATGGCGGCACTGGGGTGCGTCAGTAAATCAACCAAAGCCTCGGGAGACAACTCGTCTACTTCTGGCACTGGCTTCGGTACGAAGTTTGCCGGAATCACCTGAGCCACGAAACCGACATTCGGGCCGCCGTAGCTGAACTTGCCATTCTTCCAGCTACTGACATACAAACGACCACTCGCGTCCACATCGATGTCCGTCGGTCGTGGCAACTTCAAAAAGGTATCTTGTTGCGCCGCAAACGTGGCACCACGGGCGGGCAAGTCATGACTAAAGACTTCGCTACGACCCCAATCGCAAGTCAGCAGCAGGCGTTGAAATCCTACCGGCCAACGGTCATCTTGAAAAAACATCGAACCACACCCGGAACCTCCTCCATAATCCGCCAAAGGAGGCATGATTTCCTGCGTGAAGTTCTTGTAAAAGGAAGGGTATCCGTAGTGGGCGGACTGCAAGATGTGGGATAAGCGGATATCCCATCCGCCGCCATCGTTGGTGTTGTCACGTGTAAACAGATTCATATACGGGTCGATGGCCACGTCCATGATGTTCCGCAACCCCCAGGCGTAGACTTCCATCTCGGTGCCATCCGGTCGAATCCGCACAACGCCGCCACCACGTTTGCTCAACGTGGTGCCGTCTTTTGCCACCGCCTGATGGAAACCAAAATCACCCACGGCAATATAAATCCAGCCGTCGATTCCCATCCGGATCCCGTTGGTCGTGTGATCGGCTCCGCGCCGATTCACCTCGTCAGTACTGATCCCTTTGATCAATACTTCACTTTCATCCGACACGCCGTCACCGTCGGTGTCACGAAACAGTGTCAGATAGGGAGGATGCAGAACCCACAACGAGCCGTTGTCATAGATCAGCCCACGGGGATGATCCATCTTGGCAAACTCATTCACTTGATCCGCCACGCCGTCGCCATCGGTATCGATGCAGCGCAGCACTTTACCTCGTCCCGGCTCTTTGCCCAGCGATCCTTGTTCGTCGACGCCCACGAACACCTCGCCGGTCGCCGCCGCGGTCAAACAGACCGGATAGTTCACTTCTGGCGGGCTGCCGAACAACCGCACTTCAAACCCCGGAGGTGTCTTTACATCTTTGACCGAACTACCCGAACCGGCAACAGCTGGTGTCACGGTTGCAATGTCAGGTAACTTGTCAGCAGAAACTTCCAACTCCCACAGAGACGCCCACATGTTGCCAGTCGCCCCCAAAAACGTGATGCGGACGTAACGCGTGTCGGGTGCATCAATCTGGTGAGCTCGGATGGCGCCCGGTTTCTTGTTCTCACTGGCATCGACGACCTGTGTCCACTTCTTGTTGTCAGACGATGTTTCGACAAGATAGCGATAGGTGACCCCATTGCGCTTTTCCCAGTGCAGGCGGAGTGCACGAACGTGCGCCGGCTTCTGCAAGTCGACCGTGACCCATTCGTTGGGGCGAGGCCCCGCAGCACACCACCGCGTATCGAGTCGGCCATCAGTCAGATGTTTCCTGAAGTTGTCCCGCTGTTCACTCTTGGATGTCACCGGTTTCCCATAGGCCAGATTCCCTTCGCCACAGCAGTTCTGCGGTAACACATTACTGCCGCTTGTCGGGACAGGCGCCGCCACCAATGCCTGAATCTCCTTGTCGTCCTGTTCACTAGCAGCATGAAAGTCACGTTCCGGGTCGCGGCCCACAGCCCACAAAAGGCCCTTGGTCATCATGTCGAGATACTTGGGCTTGGCCATCGTTTCGTTGTAATGGCCGATGGTCGTCCCAAACACTTTGGTACCGTGGTAGTCATTGGTCCACACACAGATTTGCGGCTCCCCATCAGAGCGACGCTTGGCTTGTGCCAAGGGCGTTGCGGTTGGAAACACTTTAACCGAGTGATACAGTTCGCCTTTTTCCACCGAAAACGACTTACCCATCCCGGCCATGATCGGGTGATCCGGCAGCCTGACTTCGGCGGTGTACGGGTAGTGCGGTCCGTGCCCGGGTGACTGCAAACCAACAAACCGAAACCAGCGATCGTCTTTGACGCGATAACAATGCATCGCGCAATGAATCAAAATCGCAGGCTTACCTTCGCGGTGCGGTTTGAGAACGCGATCCACAAAAGCCGAGTCCGTGACCGCCGCAAAGCACTCGTTGTGCACGATGATGTCAAACCCATCCGCCCAATTCGGGTCACTGTACAACGGGATGGCGGTGTTGGTGGTCTTGCCACCCTGCTGCACCACGGTCCAATGAACATTCGCCCGAGCACTAATACCACGGGTCAAGATCCTTTTTTGCCGATCGTAGTCGTGACAACATCCACCGGTTACCAGCAGCGCCTGGATCGGTTTCTGCTGAACCTGCCCCTCATCTGCACGGACAAAACACGTGGTCGCCATCGACAGCAACAGAAATACCAACAGAGAATGACGCATGCTCATGCCTTCACGCAAAATGGGGTCAGGGAACCGCCGGCAATCGCAAATCGCCAGCAATAGATAGCATATTCAGAATAGCATCCGAAGCAACACGCGTCCTCACCGTGCTGGTTCGCCGCTTTCGAGTGGTTGCACCGCCACTAGCAGCGCGTCCACGTCGGTTTGAATGAGACGATGCAGGGTAAATGCACCGGCAAACCCGGCAAATCCAGCGATGCTCAAAAACAGGAGACTGACGCGAAACATGAAGTCAAAGCTGCTCTGTTCAAAAAACGAAGAGGCGATGATCAACGCCAGACCGAACATGGGCACCGCACCGGCCACCAGCAAATGCGCACCGGCCCACCATCGCAAACGGTGCAGATCGCCAATATCGGTCTCGGCTGGCTCTTCGCCACGCATCAGGGTCGGCAGAAAAACACGCGTCATTAAAAATGTGGTACCCAGGAAAGGGTATGCGGAACCAATCAAACCACACAGCAACATTGACACACAGAAGTGTCCAAACACCTGCAGCGAAACGCCGCCCTCGATCACCTGCAAGACAATCGGAAAGGCGAGCCCCGCAACCAGCCACAAAGTGATCCCCAAGCCAGATGCCATATCGCCGTAACCAAACGCGCGACGCTTGGCCTTTGCCACTGACGTCGGTTTGCCCCCTCGCAAATCTGCCAGAGCCGAATGCAGGGGCAAGCCAAACAGCAGCAAGATGATCATGCCACACGGAAACACCACCGCATTGACAAGATTCACCGCACCAAAAAACGAATCTTGATGTTGCTGACTCAGCTGGGCAATGATCTCGTGGTAGTTGTAAAACGCGTTGAAAATCGCCGCGACGCTTTGCGGTATCACAATCGCCAACAGCACGCTGAATAACGGGAACCGCCGCAAAACCGACCGCCAGTCGGGCCGCGGACTCAGTAAATAGAGCGTATGTGGATGCAAGCACATCAACAGAGCCCGAGCCATCTTCAAGCCGTCACTAAAACGATCTTGCTTGTTCGGTGCCATCCCGCGCGTCAACACCTCACGAACGTGCTCCGTGAGGGCATCCGATGCTGTTTTTTCGGCCAAACGCGGCTGTTCCTCCAGTCGACTGCTCGTCATCGCCTCGACCGTCGCCGTCCAACCTGCCGGCAAGACCTCATCCTGGAACGGCCGCACGCCTTCCAACATCTCCCACAACAGAATGCTCAGCGAGTACAAGTCAGAGCGCCCATCCAAATCGGCCGCAGCCTGCGAGTGCTGCGGGTTACAAGCCTGCAGTTGTTCGGGCGACATGTATGCCAAACTACCACCGAAATATGCGTCGGCCGTCGCGCCCACCACCTCGGCACTGTAGCTCACGTTGAAGTCAGCCAGTTTGGGCGTCCCATCGGCTGCCAGCAACACATTCGCCGGCTTCACGTCACGATGCAAAACATCCCTGGCATTCGCGTAGGCCAGTGCTTCCGCCAGGCCTGCCCCCACACGACAGACCACTTCCGCCCAACCGGCATGACGCAACTGTCGCTGAAACGCTGTGTCGTGCGGTACGATTTCACCTCGTCGCGACAACCCGGCGGCCAACACGTCAAGGAACAAACGTCCCGACCGCTGTTCGGGTTCGACTTCCTGTGCGCCGCGAATCACCTCCTGCAACGTACCTCCAGCCACATACTGCATGTACAGCAGGTGCAATCCGCGTTCGGGCAGAATCCGCTCGTCAAAGACACGAACAATGTGCGGATGATCCAATTGGGCTAACGTTTGAGGTTCGTCCGCTTGGTTGGCGGCCACCTTGAGAGCCACTAAACGTTGCAACGAACGCTGGCGAGCCAGAAACACGGTGGCGAAAGCACCGCTGCCAAGCTTGATCAACAGATCAAAATCGTCAATGGTTTCGCCCACCTCCAGTTGGCAGGCCTGTTGACGCGCATGGAGCGTCACCGTTGCTGCTACAGACTGAATCCCTAGCAGTCGCTCGACCTGCGGCCATTCGTCTGGAAAGCGGTCGCAATACTCCGCGGGCTTCACATCCTCGCCGCTGACTTTACGGATTTGATATTCCTCGCAAATCAGATCGCAAGGTACCCCGGAGTCATCGCGCAACTCAGGAAACTCCGCCACATAGTCTTCGATGCGTTTGTACGCTTGACGGTTCCAGCGGTACTCCAAGTCAATTTTGATGAGTTCGCCCAGTGCCAGCCGCCGCGTGACGAGCGGTTCCTGGGGAACGATGTCGGCCAGCGACGGAACCTCGTCGTCGGCCTCCCAAGCCGCGACAAAATCCTCGGCGCACTGGATCAATACATCCCACGTGGCACTGGCGTCTTCGGCGTTCATAGGACCAGGTTACTTATCGGTTTCGACAGCACCGGCCCCCCCTTGAGCCCAGGCACGTTTTTGCACCGCCGATTCTCCGGTCAAGGAAATCGACTCGGCATAACGCAGGTCACCTGTTAAGCCGTCGTAGTACTGAAAGATCACTTGCGGTTGCGGATACGCCATCCAACGCTTCCCTCCGCGTTGCACAGGCACGTTGAACACGTTATTCACTTGGACAACACAGTATGTGGGGAACAATCGATTTTCGCGCGGGATATCGTCAACCAGATACGTCGACCAGCGAATCTCACAGGGCCGCGGACCATATTGATATTTCCCCGTCGCCGGACGATCCCCTTCGTCACTCGGGCGATGATTAACGGAATTGTGAGGTCCGGACGCGAACTCCCAAACGCGGTCCGTAATCTTGATGGCAAAGCTGTTATGCAAATCACCTGTCAGCACAAACACAGGCTTGCCTAATTTGTCCCAGAATTTGATCAGCTCTTCGCGTTCGTCCAGAAACACCGTCCACGCATCATCTTTATTGGCCTCATCAAACTTCACTCCGCCTCCACCAATATGTGGCACCATGAAATTGACGCTGCTGACAACAAAGAAGAAATCGGCGTCGCTTGCCTGCATCGATTGTTTTAACCATTCCCGCTGCTGCAGCCCCAGCATACTCAGCCCTTTTTTGGCCGGATCGCGGACGTCGTGCATCTGGCGATTGGTTCTGGTATCCAGCAGGAAAAAGTCGCAGTTGGACACACGGAACTTGCCGTAGCTTTGACGGCCGATCGAATACGAAGCATTCCCCGTTGCGTGCGCCGCAGGATGAATCCGCAAACGGTTGTCATCCAGCACTTCCCGGATGGCAAACACACCCGCGTTAGGATCTCCCTTGCCACCGGTATAAAAACGCTCCTGAACGCCGGCCTGTTTCCCCCCCCAGTGCACGTGCAGGTTCGCTGCTTGCTTGAGGTCCAGTGTGGTAAAGCGTGCTTGCGGGTCGACCAGAATATCGCTCCCCTTTTCCAGGGCCGCGCGGCCAAAGCGAATTCCCTGATCCGTCTCGGTCGGATTGCTCCAACCGAGATAGTCGTACCAGGCTCCCAGTGCGATATCGCGGAAGACTGCCCGACGGTCCTGGCGACCGATCTCACCGCTACCGTAGACGTCATTGACAATCTCATGATCATCAAACGTGAAAAACGACGGGACGTGACGATGCCATTGCATCAAGTTTTTACCGCGTCCCATATACTGTTTGTAGTTCTGCCAGACACCTACCGTTGCCGGGGCAATGTTGACAATCCGCGGAGCATCGTTCTTGCCGATGTTCATCTGGGTGCGCCACTCTCCAGGCGAGTAGTCGCGCTTTTCCTCGTACAGCCAATCCCCATTGAGAATGGCAAAGTCGACGCGATCAAGGACATCGCGCAATAACGTGTTGTAGGTCGGCAAACTGGGGCCGTTGCCGTGATCCGGACTCTGGTTGTTGCCACAAGCGAATTCGAACCGAAAATTAAACAGGCCTTTCGGGTTGAGTTTCTTGTCCACGTAGTCCTGAGCGGCCGGGAGGGTGCGAAAGGTCCCCGCAACTCCCTTGTCGGCATCCGCTACGCGGAGTTCGTAGTGATACTTCGTCCCGGGCTTTAAATTTTTGAGTGTGACCCACCCCGTACAGTCATGATTCAAATCGGTCGTCACCACCGCGGAATGCTGATCCAACTGTCCCGCCTGCGTGCCATACCAAACGCGGAATTGCGTCGGTTCGGATGTACGGGCCCAAACCCGTATCTGATCGTGTGTCACCCCGCCCAGCATCGGACCATGGCTGACCTGCGGCGCCGCCAGACAACAACTGCTGACCAAAAGACTGTAAACCATCGCCATAAGAATTCGCATCAATACACTCACAAGCTAGATCGAGGGCCCAAGAACCAGAACACGGGTGATCCGGTTAACCGAACCACCCGTGTTTTGTAACGCGATGAGTCGCGACATACAACTAGAAGGCCGAATCATCGATCGGAATTGCATCCCGACGGTCACCCAATTGCTGGAATACCTGATAGTCGATTGTCTCGGCGATGAACTTGGTCGAACCGTCAACAAAGGAGAACTGTGCTCCGCCGGAGTGCTGCGAGCGGAACGAAATCGCCGTCACCCAGCTGGTCGCTGGGGTGCATGCGTTCGGCGTACCATAGAACGGCGCTGGCTCTTGACCTACAAAGTTAATTCCCCCCGTGGTGGGAATCACCGTTGCTGCCCAATTCATCCATCCCAGTTCCGTTACGTCGGGACAACACTCGGGACGAATTTCACCCAGCATGATCGTGTGGGACGTGCCATCCTTGCAGTCCGCGTGTCGCGATGCAAAGTCATAGCGAGAGAACATCCCAGAAACGTCTTTGGGGTTCACCGAGTATTGCTGAGCAACCGTAATATTGGTGCGGAAAGCATTCACGAGAAAGTTTGGGTTGGTGGCGTTACAATTGTCGCATTGCGTCGTATTGCCGAAAGTCTCGTTGATCGGCTGATATCCCCAGCAGACGCCGTAGTTGGTCGGCGCGATGTTGACGCCACCCTTGGTGACAATACGTCCCGAGGACTCTGCGGTGGGACACTGCAGGATGTCAAGCATGAACTCACCGGCGCGTTTTCCGGCGAACGACTGCGCTTCAAATCGAGGCAGCCAAGTGCCTGTGGAGCCGGCCACACGGAAATCCAATGTATCGTACAGTGCTTCCTGTTCAATAAAGGGCAGCAGCTTGACAAACACACTCCCCTTGCTCGCGTCGTTGCCGACCAAACCGTTTTTCGACCGAGCGACCGACGAGTAGCCACCATTGTTCGGATACGCTTCGTACCGTCCTTCGTACTGTTGCATCGCCAGCACGAGATTATGCAACTGACTGGAACACTGCATTTTGCGAGCTGCTTCCCGCGCCATTTGAACCGCCGGCAAGAGCAAGGCGACCAACACTCCTATGATGGCGATAACGACCAATAATTCCACGAGGGTGAAACCTGGCCTGCTCGAATCAACAGCTAATCTGTGCCTCTTCATGACAGCTCCTAGCAGAGAAAGAGAAAGGAAGTCACTGGGATGATTTCACGCTATGTTATGTTCCGTTCGCGTTACTCTGATTTCACGCTAATGTGGGGAACCCCACCTGAGAAGAAATCTAACCTCTAACCATACCCCCTAAGCCGTTACAAGTCAATGATTATGGGCTACGGAACAGGGAGCGATACGTGGCTCCGTTTTCAGCGGAAATCCGGGCAATCCCACTGCAGACCGCGTTTTACGGCGTTGCTGTACCGCAGCTCAAGCGCCGGACTCCCCCGACGATCAACCGAGTCTTTCCTGGCAAGCCCACAGCCCGAGAGCCGGATTGCTGATGTAATAGATCCGCTCACCCGCAGCCGTTTCGTTCCACCCATCCTGCAAGAACTGAGGATCATAAGTGCGCAAGGCGGATTCGAGTGTTTCGTATTGGTAGCCCACTCCCTCCACTTCCTCACGAGTCAACTCGCCGGCGCAATACGTCACCTGGAAACGCCCCTCGGATGATCCGTGAATCAAGTGTGCTGCGGCCGAGAGGTTCTGGCGAAGATCTTCATTCTCGTCCACAAACCGCATGATTTCCGGCGTCGTGCGATAGCCGTATTTGCGGATCAAGCGGTCGATTTCCTGATCTTCCCCAAACGTCTTCACACCCGGCGCTAAGACGATCAATTGGCCACCATCGGCAAGCGCCATGCGGGTCCGGTAGATCGCTTTATTACCCAGCCACGTACTATGAAATTCTTCCGGATCGAGGTACACGACGACTTTCGCCAAGGGCTCCGAAACGGTCGTAAAATTCACCTCCACCGAGAGCTCGCAGGCGCGTTCGTAGCATACATGGTCGTCGCCAATGAACAGACCTCGGACGACCAGTTCTCCCGCGTCATTGGCCCCGATCACGGTCAACACGTAGAGCAATGGTAACCGCTGGCAGAAATGGTCTTGCGCATAATTCAGGATACGTCGCAGCGGCGTATTGGCCTGCCCCATCATCCGCTCCATACCGTAGGCAGCGCCAATAAAGTGACTTTCGTTGATCCCCCGCACCCCGCCGGTCCCGACAAACAGGTTCTTGTTGTAGTTCGCCATCCCCATCACTTCATGGGGAACCACTTGGCCGATCGAGAGCACCAGGTCATGCTCACCCTCCCAAATCAGGCGATTCATTTGCGCCGGCCAGGGCTGATCCCAAATCCCCTCGGTGACCTCCGCAACAAAGGTCTCCGGCACTTCGCCCACCGTCACCACGTCATCGCGCCAGCGATGCTCGCGTATGAGACTCGTCGGCAAGCCTGGAAACATCTTGTCCAGCTGCCAGGCGGGCATCGGAAAATGCGTCCCCAAGGCGGGCATGACATCCACCAGCCGCTCTTGGTAGTACTCATGCGTGAGGCAAGTCAACAGCCCGGCCTGGCTATTGAACCGCGTGAAGTCGGGAGGCAAAGCAATCACACGTTGCCGTTCGCCAAGCTGCCGAAACACGGCATGCATCGCTTCGCGCAGGTCCGCTTCCGTCAATTCCGTCGTTGCACTGCCGGTGGCAAAATAGAGTGTCATCTCTCACTTCCTGACATCAATGGCCGAACCCCATAGCGGTCGGATCGTAGGGCGATTCCCATCCAGTTACCTGAAAACTCACCTGTCACCGACCAACCCCACGGACAAGGCTTTCATCCTTGCGCTAATTCAATCCTTGAGGTTACGTCGTTCTGTAATCTCGATCGCCTTCAACAGACCCCGCGCCTTATTGAGCGTCTCATGATATTCACTCGTCGGGTCGCTATCGGCAACAATCCCCGCACCCGCTTGGACATAAGCCGTGTTCCCTTGGATCACCATCGTCCGCAACGCGATGCACGTATCCATGTTCCCGTTGTAGTCGATATATCCCACGGCGCCGGCATACGGACCGCGACGATGAGGTTCGAGCTCGTCAATGATTTCCATCGCGCGAACTTTTGGGGCACCCGAGACTGTGCCTGCCGGCAAGCACGCCTTGAGTGCATCAAACGCATCGTACTGTTCTTCCAACTCACCGGTGACATTCGAGGTGATGTGCATCACGTGGCTGTAGCGTTCGATGACCATGACATCCGATAGCTCCACGGAGCCATACTGTGCCACTCGGCCCACGTCATTGCGTCCCAAGTCGACCAGCATGACATGTTCGGCACGTTCCTTGGGATCGGCCAACAGTTCCGCCGCCAGCGCGTCGTCTTGCTCCTCGGTCTCACCGCGTCGACGCGTGCCAGCCAGTGGCCGCACCGTCACTTTACCGTCCACGACACGGCACATGATCTCAGGACTGCTGCCCACCAGCGTGACGTCCGCAGTCCGCAAAAAGAACATGAAGGGACTGGGATTCACCACGCGGAGCGTGCGGTAAATTTCGAACGGTTCGGATTGAATCGCCACGGAGAGCCGCTGGCCGATCACGACCTGAAAGATATCCCCCGCTTCGATGTACTCCACACACTTGCCGACAGCTGCTTCAAAGTCAGCTTGCTGGAAATTCGAAGCATACGCAATGTCGGTGTCGCCTGTCGTCGCAATGTCACTGCAAGCCAAATCTTGCTCGTGGCTGGAAAGTTTGACCACCAGTTCATCGATTCGCTGACAAGCAATGCGATAAGCCTCACTGGCGTCACCGTCAGACAAATCGAGGCGGGCCATCACGATCACGAACATCGTCTTGGTGACATTATCAAACACAACCATCTGGTCGTAAAACGCAAAGCACAGATCAGGCAGCTCGCGATCGTCCTGAGGTGCATTGGGCAAGTGCTCGACATAACGCACGACGTCATAACCGGCATAGCCTACCGCCCCGCCGGCAAACGGCGGCAACTCCTCGAGGTGCGCCGCGTTCACAGCACTCAAACGTGTGCGCAGTTCGTCGAGCGGATCTTCGCATTCAATCGTTTCACTGCCGCTTTCGTTCCGAATCTCCACGTGTGTTCGCTTGGCCGACAATTGCAGAAACGGCGCTGCCGCCAGAAAACTATAACGGCCGACTTTCTCACCCCCAATCACGCTCTCGAACAAACAGGCATCCGCTCCTGTGTCGAGCCTGCGGAAGGCAGAAACCGGTGTCAATGTATCGCTGACGAGTCGACGGTAGACAGGCACGAAGGTGTGCTTGTCCGCTAGCTGCTGAAAGCTATCAATGCAAGGCAGGTGAGGCATACGAGCAGACGCTGACAAAGGGGTGACGGCACGCCAACGGAGTGTTTCCGATAGGCCGATATGACTCGCCAAGCTTAACAACGGTTGGCATTTACGACTACCCACGGTCGCCTGCCAGCTGCCCGGATGTCGGCGCGCAACCGGCTCTCGCGACGGCTCGCTCTGCTCACGGTGCCCTCACAAGAGGGAGCGGTCCCAGGTCGGTCCGGCCCTTTCATCCGAACGCAGCTTAGTCGTTATAGAGACCAACCTTGCGACAATTCCGCCGGGCCAGTAGCATCCGCATCGCCGCGCCACGTTCCGCTTTTGAACAGGGCGACTTATTGACTTCCTCCTGCGCCGTCCCCGTCACGAGTGCACCCAGTCATCGCATGTCACGATATCACGTTAGCCTCGTCGTCATTCTCTGCATGGCGTTCGCCGTCCGTTTAGCGGCCGCGACGTGGTGGCAAGCGCGACTTCCGGACGCCACCAGTTTTGCCATGCCGGACAGCGAAAGTTACTGGTACCTGGGAACGACCGTTGCACACGGCAAGCCGTATCAGTTCGGTACAGACAAATCAAAGATCTTTCGTGCTCCTGGCTTACCCGTTTTGTTGGGCTGTCTGTTTGTGGTGACACAGGACGAAAAAACCGTGTGGCCTGCTCGGCTCTGGGGTTGTGTCTTCGGCACCGCCACGGTCGCCGCCATCATGTGGCTGGCCCGTCTGCTGTTCGACTCCGGGACGTCACTGGTTGCCGGTCTGTTGGCGACCTTCTACCCGGGCGGCATCGTGCTGAGCATCATGATCCTCAGCGAAAGCCCATTTTGCCTGTTAATGGTGCTCCACCTCATCTGCTGGACGCTGGCTTGGAAAGCTACCGGGCGGCGGCAACAGCTCCTGTACGCGGGGCTGGGCGGCCTGATCGCCGGCCTGGGTGTGCTGACCCGTCCCAGTTGGCTGTTACTGATTCCATTCGCCCTGCTGATTGCCGTCGCACTGGGACCACGGCGCAAAGATCACCTGGCAATTGGCGGCGCGATGCTGTTGGGGTTGGTGATCATCATGACTCCCTGGTGGGTGCGTAACTACCGCATCACCGGGCATCTGGTTCCCACGACGTTACAAGTGGGCGCCAGTCTGTATGACGGTCTCAATCCGCAAGCGACGGGGGCCAGCAACATGGACTTTGTCGCGCCATTCTATACCGCCGAGTTGGCACTCGAAGCATCCGCTGAGGCACCACTTCCGGACGTCTTCGAGTACCGCTTGGATCGTCGGATGCGTGACGCCGCCGTAACGTACGCGCGCGAACATCCGGGACGGGCCATCCAACTGGCGGGAATCAAGCTAGTGCGGATGTGGAATCTGTGGCCGAATGCAAATGAGTTTGGCAATCTGACGGCGCGTTTGGTCGTGCTGATCGGCTACCTGCCCTTGCTCTGCCTGGCCCTTTGCGGGGTGTACCAATATGCACGTCGTGATTGGCCCTACCTGCTGTGCTGCCTACCGGCGATCTATTTCACTTGCTTACACATGATCTTTGTCAGTTCGATTCGATACCGGCAACCGGCCATGTTAGTCCTGATCGTGCTGGCCGCTGCAGTTGCCGCACGCTGGCTACCAGGTCTTCGTCCCTTTGCTCGTGGGGAGGAAGCCTAGCGAAAATGGAATCTCAGCGCATCACCCACGTTCAGCCAGGCTGGCTCGCACAGCTCCGAATCTCCTTCGGAACGCTGGTGACCATCACGCTGTTGGTGTGCACGTTGGGAGGCCTGGGATGGGCCGTTGTCCTCAACCGCATGGACTCCGAAATCCGCAAGCAGTTGCAGACGCAGCTCAGCAACCACTACGTCAACCATCGAGTCCGCATTCGCTCGGCACGACGGATTGAAGGTCAGGGGATCGAAATCCGCGGGGTGAGCATTGCCAGCCCCGCGCGCCCCGGTGAGCCGCTACTTTTCATTGACGAAATCTTCGTCGATTGCAATGCGGAAGTTGCCGATTTAGTGGCTGGCAAGTTGCAGCCTCGGCAAGTGATTGTCCGGCGGGCGAAAGTCCGTGCCTCACGTCGTCCGGACGGCAGTTGGGATGTCTCTGATCTGCTCTCCACTCCGCAACTGTCTCCACATCAGCCCCCGTTGCAGATCGAATCTGCCGAGTTGATGTTAATCGACCCGGAGAAGTCGGCAGAGCCATTCTTTCACGTCCGTGACGTTTCGCTGGTGTTGGCCAAAGAACAGCTTGCCGCATCAGCGACGCAGTCGCCTCACGACGTGCTCCGCTTGCAGGGGGAATTTCGCAGTGAGTACGCCGAACATGTGACGTTTGGTGGCGAGTTCAATCTGGATGGCATTTCGCGGTTTCGCGGCCAGGTCGATTCGTTACATGCCAGCCAGAAACTGTTCCGCTTGTTACCCGCAGAAATCCAGCACCATTTCCAGACCACTTCCGACCTCTCTGGCGAAGTCGATTTCGGCTTTCATATCACGAAAGCTGCCGACGCACCGCTGGAGTTCTCCGTCACCGACGGGGTGGTGCGCAACGGTCGCATTACGGATCAACGGTTACCAAGTACGCTAACCCAGGTGGCCGGCACGTTCTCCTTGACCAATCAACAATGCCAAGGCTCGCTGACGGCCAAGATGGGCGACACTCAGATTTATGCGGAAGGCCGGTTAGACGGTCTGCATCCTGGCGGTCAGTGGGATGTACACACCCGTCTGCGCAACCTGGAACTGACGGAGCACCTCTTTGACGTGCTACCTCCGTTCCTGCAGGGCGAGTGGCGGAAATTCAGTCCCGCTGGCAACATGCATGTCGACGCCAATCTCAGCAATCGTTCCGGACGGATCGTTGTCAGCAACGGCTGGTTTCAATGCATTGATGCATCTTTCTCACACTTCCGCTTTCCTTATCGCGTCGAACACGCCAGCGGCTTGATCCGCATGGAAGATCGTGAGCTGTGGACAGAAAATCTGCAAGCATACGCGGGCTCTCAGATCGTGCGCATCAACGCGCACCTGTTTGACCTGGGGCCCCGGGCTTATGGCACAACGACCATTCGCACGGACGGCCCCGTGCCTCTCGATCAACGAGTGATTGCTGCGATTCCTGGTCAGGCCCGCCATGTGATCGCTTCACTGGAGCCTTCGGGATTCATTCACCTCCAAGGGATGCGCATTGAAAGGCAAGACCCCAATGCTCCCAAGTTTTCGACATCCATCGAATTAGAAGTGACACAAGGCTCGGTGCGGTATCACAAGTTTCAGTATCCGATCAACAAGATCAGCGGACGGATCACTGCCCAGGACGATCAATGGACATTTCATGACCTGATCGGGTATCACTCCAGCGCCTACATCACCTGCAATGGCCAATGGACACCGCCACAAGGCGAGGCCGGTGCCCAATTGACACTTGACTTTACAGGGACCGATGTCCCCTTAGATGACGAATTACGTCTCGCTTTAAGTGAACGCGAGCGGAATATCTGGTCGCAAATCAATCCTCGCGGCACGCTCGATTACGTCGCGGTGCGGCTTCAGTTTGACGTCAGGATGCAGTCCTTGTCTTTGGGCGTCGTCGCCGAAAAACGCCCCCAGTCACAAAACCTGGCCGGACGCAGCATCACACTCAAGCCATCCTGGTTCCCGCTTCCGCTGGGCGAAGTCACCGGAGTGGTCCGTTTTGACAACGGCACGGTGCACTTGGAAAATGTCCGCGCCAAGCATGCCGACATGGATTTTCAAATTGCCGGGACGACCCAAGTCTTCCCGGACGGCACGTGGTCTGCCAAGTTAACCCAAGTCGTAGCCGAACGCTTGGAACCAACGCACGCGTTCCTGAACGCGTTGCCGCCCGTCCTGGCGAACAGCATCGCCCAGCTACGCCTGTCGGGACCGTTCAATATGAATGGCCAACTGGCGTTTAGCGGCAACAACCAACCTGGATCGGTACCTACTGCCGAGTGGGACGTGCGATTTGACGTCTATGACGGCAAGATGGCAACGCGGATTCCATATGAAAATATCCATGGCAGTGTCACGCTCAAGGGACGGCATGATTCCAAGGCCACCTGGAGTCGCGGTGAGTTAGCCATCGACTCGATGATGTTTCATGGGGCCCAATTTGTGAATGTGCGCGGACCGTTATGGATCGACTCACAAAACGTGTTTCTAGGGAAATGGGCTGAACGCGAGCCACTTTCGGCGACACAACGCCACGTCACGGCCGACTTACTGGGCGGATCGTTTCAACTCAATGCCTGGATGCAATTGCGGGCCAATACCCCCTTCCGAATTGAATGCGCGCTGCAACATGGCGACCTGGCAACGATTGCTCGCGAAGCTTTCCAACAGAGCGAGGAACTGCGCGGAGTCACCCACGCCACACTGCGGATCGAAGGAAATGCTCTGGGACCACACACCTATCGAGGCGATGGCACGCTCCGTTTACGTGACGCGCAGATTTACGAAACACCAGTGATGCTGGCGTTACTCAGTCGCTTGAGTATCACCGAACCGCAAAGCCAAGGCGATACCGTCGATGTCGACTATCGCATTCAAGGCGAGCATTTGTATTTCGACCGCGTTGAATTTCGTGGCACGGCGATCAGTCTCTACGGAAAAGAGGCCGGCTGGATGAACCTGCATGGCGGCATGGCGATGAAGTTTTACGCCAAGGTCGGTCGCACCGAATCTCCGTTCTGGCTGATCAATCGCATGATGCATGAAATTGGCCGTCAGGTATTGGAAATTGAAGTCACCGGAACGATCGACAATCCTGAAGTTACCAACAAGCCATTTCCTGAGCTGGACGAAACCCTGCAGATGATCTTCAACGAGGATCCTGCCGAACGTCTTCCGCCGGTCATCCCCACACTCGGCACCGCGCGCAACCGCACCAATAAACGCACCAGCACCCGCTAACCCCGCTACTCCTCGACTCCCCGCTTCCAATATTCCGCTCGATACACCGGCAGTTCAGCCAACCGCGTTCGGCGTTCGAAATGCGTTCGATAATCAAGGTCATGTTCCGCGACAGACTCAATGACCTGATGCGGTCCATCTAAGGAAGTCACCTGCTCGATCAGTTCGAGCGTCGTCTCGAAGTATTCCTGGACGTCTGTCCAAAAATGCAAACGGCCTTGAGGCTTGAGCACGCGTTGAACATCTTCGAGGAATGGCTGGTTGAGCACCCGTCGACTACGGTGTCGCTTCTTCCACCATGGATCGGGAAAGTAGACATGGACTGCGTCGACGGACTGTGTCGCCAGAAACTCGTGAAAGAAACGCAAACCATCACCTGCAATCATGATGGCATTCTCGCATTTCGCTTTGGCTAATCGCGCAGCGGCGTACCGTGCGTAGCGCTTACTTACCTCAACTCCCACATAATGCCGCTGCGGGTGATGAGCAGACGCAGTCGCCAGGAACAACCCCTTGCCGCTCCCCATCTCGACTTCCAATGGTGCCTCGCCCCCAAACGCTTGCTCGGCTGAAAACGGGGGAGACAGATCGTCCAGTTGATAAAGGTGCTGGGACAGTTCGAGTTCCGGATGTATTTTGCGAAGCGTGCGTCGCCCCATAGCGAGTTTCCAAACCAAGCTGCGAGTATTCTATTTGCGCCGCGTCGGGTCGCGGTACTTCGCGGCCAGACGTTTCCAATGGATCCTTTTTCCGTCACCTAGCCGCTGAGCCTAGCAGGGCATCTTCCGGGACGGATCGGAGGATCATTATGGCCTTTTCTCGCCGTTTACCAAAGCGGTGCAGGGAGGGTTGGTTCCAGGCGGTGGGTTGGTTCCAGACGGGTCTGCGCCGAGCGCAGCCTACAGATTTTCTCCTGACCACGTCACTGGCAAGTCAACCGGCTTCCCGTCGACTGAAACGCCATGTGCTTCACGTACCGTTCCCGTCGTACGTCGATTCAGCAACAACTTCCCCCGTCACAACAATCCTGATCCGGCAACTGAGTCAAACTGAACATCTTGCCTTTGGTCTCCTTCGGATCCCGCACAAGATTGCGTTTGCAGTCGAACTGCGTGGCATCTTCGTCCCGTACTGGCTGGGCGGGTGGCACGGCCAGTACCTGTTCGGCATAAGGAGCCGAGTTGTAGATGCGATAGGTTTTGTCACACACGGCTGTGCGTACGCCTCGCCGCAACGTATGACCGTCGTCATCTGTCACACTCTTCCAAGGCCCTTGATAGATGACTGCTTGATTGTAATCCAGGCACGGTCCCTCTTTGCCCTTGTACGCCCGAACCGTGACACTGCGGAACTCGATCCCCTCGACGGTCGCCCAAGGTTCTTGTTGCCGAGTGAGGATTTCGATCCCGTAGAACCCGGCTTTTTCAAACTCAGCCAGCAGTCCGACTTCGGTGAAGGCACCGCTGATACAGCCGCTCCACAACTGAGGATCTTGCTTCAAATGCTCCGGAACCTCTTCGTCACTGACGATATCACTGATGACCGCCCGCCCTCCGCGCCGGAGTACGCGAAACAGCTCCCGGAACAGTTGCTGTCGATCTTCTGGCGTCACCAGATTGAGCACACAGTTCGACACCACCACGTCAATCGTATCGGGTGCGATCATCGGCTGCTGTTGCCGTAACTCATCCGCTTTGCGTTGCGCGTTCAGCCAATCGTCGGTGCTCTGCACGGGATGGCTACCGAGATACGCTTCGAAGGTATCAAGATTCAGTGCCAGGTCTTGAATGCGCCCTTTGCCGAACTGCACATTATCCCACCCGATCCGCGCGGCGATCTCCGGCTGATACTGCCGCGCCAGGGCCAGCATTTCGTCGTTCATATCGACACCGAAAACCTTTCCGGTTGCACCGACGACCTGGGAAGCGATATAGCAGATCTTGCCGCCTCCCGATCCCAGATCCAAAACGGTCTCCCCCTCGCTCAGATGCTGTGAAGGATCACCACAGCCATAATCGCGTTCAATCAACTCCTGGGGCAACACCTCCAGGTATTTGCGGTCATAGTCGACCGGGCAACAGAGGGCTGGTTCGGCAGCTTGTGAAGCAGCCGAGTAGCGTTCCTTCACTGCCGATTCAACATCCAACGAATCGGAATTACCAACCGCACCCATCGTATCACTCATTCCCGTCTCTCCCACGCGCTGCTGAGCGCAATTGGTTGCCAATCCTGTCTGCGTTATCTTGCGCACCAATCGCATCAATATAACCCATCACCGTCCTTAAAACAGATGCGACGGACTGCCGCGCAGCGAGCCAACCGAGAACATCGCACGGGCGACACCCATGCTAGTGTGGTTGCAAACGGACGGATTGTCGCTCAGGATGTTGCCCATTGCTTCCTACTCTCGCCCCAGAATGCCCCATGATCCACGTCATTGCCACCATTGAAATCGTTCCCGGACAGCGCGACGCGTTCCTGCAAGAGTTTCACCAGATCGTCGAACCCGTCCGGGCAGAAGACGGATGCCTTGAGTACGGGCCGACCATCGACTTGGAAACCAGCATCCCGGCTCAACCTGACCCACGCGAAAACACGGTTACCGTGATTGAGAAGTGGGAAACCCTGGACGCACTGGAAGCGCATTTGATCGCCCCTCACATGTTGGCCTACCGGAAACGGGTGAAAGATCTGGTCCAACAAGCCACGATCCACGTCCTGCAGCCAGCTTGATCCGCAACCGCTCGGCCAGGGAACCAGGGCCAGCACCCCGCCGGCCTCTTGAATCCATCTTGCAGTGCACCTGTTGTAGCGGCAATCCGTACCGCACGCTGTGGCGAAACTCTACGGCCTTGGTAAAGCCCAAGGCCTGTAGGTGTCGTGCGCCAAAAACCTTGGTTTTCAAGTAATTTGCGTCTATTCCCAGCGACAAATTGCTCGTGTCATTTTAGCTTTCGCTCATAATGAACGTAGGTGCATCAGCAGCGACTTACGGGACACCTTCTGAGCGTTGCATTGCGACAACACACCGTTTCGATGATTTTCTCCCTTGGGCGCATTGAGATTGGGCATATGAGCAATCCTGCCAGGTTTCGTCGGCGTAAGTCCGCATCAGGTAAACAGCAGCACAAGCGGCGCACTCGCCGACGCCTGTTCGTCGAGTCACTGGAGTCGCGCCGGGTGTTGGCGACAGCCCAGCTGACGGTCTTTGTGGATGGCGTTCCGCAAGACATTCCAGCCAATATCGGCGTGGATGGCGGGGGAACTCCCCTGTCACAAACTCGGACCCTGACCGGCGACGGCACGATCACCATTGACCCGATCGCCAGTGAACCGGTGACCAACGACACCCTGGGGGACTTCTTCGAAACGTGGCGAACCAATGCCGGTGCCGGCGGCAACAACCCGCTGGCCACCTTCGATTCTGACACGCTGCTTGCCAATGACGCCAATAGCAGCAGCGCAGTCCAAATGTTCGTCAACGGTCAGATCTCACGGGAATTCGACAGCTACGCCATGCAGGATGGCGACGAAATTGTGCTCGTTTACGGGCCCGACCCCGTGATCTCGCTCAATACCCAGGCGGGACCGATCGTGCTGGAACTGTTCGAGGCCGTGGCGCCAAACAATGTTCAGAACTTCTTGAATTACGTCAACGATGGCGACTACGTCGACTCGATCTTTCACCGCTTCCAACCGAACTTTGTACTGCAAGGCGGCAGTTTCACCACCGCAGACCGCTCGCAGACCTTTCCACAAGATTGGGGACAAGTTCCCACCGACCCTCCGGTCAATGGCGAAGTCAATCTCTCCAATATCCGCGGCACCGTCGCGATGGCGCTCAGCAGTTCACCGCAAACCGGCTTAACCGACCCCGATAGCGGCACCAGTGGGTTCTTTGTCAACGTCAGCGATAACTCCAATTCGCTGGACGCCAATTTCACCGTCTTTGCTCAAGTCCTGGGCATGCAGACCATCGATGAAATGGCAACGTTTCAAACTGTGTCACGCGGCAATCTGCCCCTGGATAATGTGCCACTAGATGACAACCAGCACGTCATCACCATCAGTTCCGTTACAGGGCAAG
The DNA here is from genome assembly GCA_002701545.1 of Blastopirellula sp. Classification (GTDB taxonomy): domain Bacteria; phylum Planctomycetota; class Planctomycetia; order Pirellulales; family Pirellulaceae. Next base: position 26,988 of record NZVR01000029.1, read on the forward strand.
GTGATATTACCGGCACCAAGTTCGCCGATGAAAACACCAACGGTGTCCAAGACAATGGAGAAAGCGGCGTCGCAGGTGCACGCGTTTTTATCGATGCCAACGATAACGGCGTGTTTGACGCCGACGAAATCTCTACCTTGACTCTGGCGGACGGCAGCTACCTGCTGCAAGCCGACCCGGGCACTCACACCGTCCGCAGTGAACTGACTCCCGGCCGCATTTCCACAACTCCACAAGGCGATAGCTACACCGTCACACTGGAACTTGGACGTACCGTGACCGATCGTGACTTTGGCGAAGCAACCATTGTCAACACCGACGCCATCGACGACAGCGTCAGTGGCATCACCCCCGGCGTCCTGCAAACCATTGACGTGACGGCCAATGACACCGTGTCCAATAGTTCGTCAGGTACGTTAACGATCACCCAAGTGACACAAGGCTCTCAAAATGGCTCGGTCGTCATCAACGGCACCTCGCTCGACTACACGCCGGCCAGCAACTTCACAGGGACCGAGACGTTCACTTATACGATCGAAGACAGCCTGGGCAATACGGATACCGCCACGGTGACCGCGACGACGAACCTGGGAGCCATTACGGGCTTTGTCTACATCGATGCCAATTCCGACGGACAACGGGATCTCACGGAAACCGGCGTCCCCGGCGCACTCATCACGCTCACAGGTGACACCAACGCCGGTGCCAACCTGACGCGCACCTATATGACGCTGGCAGACGGCAGTTACTCGTTTACAGAACTCCCCGCCGGTGTTTACACCGTCACCGAACAGCAACCGGCGGGCCTGGAAGACCGTCAGGATTCCTCGGATTTCGTCGGTGCAACCGTCGGTAACGATGTCATCTCGGATTTGAGTCTCGCCAGTGACGAGACACTGGCCAATAACAACTTTGGCGAAAGTGGACTGAGCGCGCAATACGTCTCGATCCACATGTTCCTGGTACGCCCCACCACCCCAGAAACCGAGCTCTTCCGAGATCGACTGGCAATGGCCGAGCAAGATGCTGGGAATGTCGATTTTGCCGAACAAGTACGCAATGGCGACCTCGGCGAACAAAGCAGCAACACGTCCCCGACGGCGAACATCGATCAATATCAGATGATCGAAAACGAAGTCTTGACCGTCCCTGTCGGCACCGGTGTCTTGCAAAACGATAGTGATCCTGAAAACGACGCCCTCACCGCAAATCTGATCTCGACCACCAGCAACGGCCTGGTCCAACTCTCCGCTGATGGATCCTTTACCTACACACCCGACGCCGACTTTGTTGGCAGCGATAGCTTTGTTTATCGAGCCTCCGATGGAGATCTCGTTTCTGCAAATATCACCGTCACCATCGACGTTGCTTCGTCGAATGTCGCCCCAGTCGCAGTGGATGACTCCGGAAGCAACTTCACCACCAACGAGGATACTGTGCTGACCACCGTCGCCAGTGTCCTCGATAACGACACCGATGCAGACGGCGATACGCTCACCGCGAATCTTCTGTCAGCCCCAGCAACCGGTTCCGTAACCCTCAACTCTGACGGCACCTTCACATACACGCCCGCCGCCGATACCAACGGCGACGTTACCTTCACTTACGAAGCAACCGACGGCGATTTGAACTCCAACGCCGCCACCGTCACGATCACCATCAACCCCGTCAACGACGCACCCGTCGCCAGCGACGACACCCTGGCCAGCGCTGTCGATGAAGATGCTGTCGATGCCAACTTCAACCTCAGCGAACTGCTGGCTAACGATACCGATGTCGAAGGCACCCAACTCACACTGCAGTCCTTCACCCAACCGGCCAACGGCACACTGACCGAAAACGCTGGCGTCTTCACCTACAATCCCAACAGCAACTTCAACGGTGCTGACACCTTTACTTACATCGTCACCGATGGCGACCTGGACTCCAACGCCGCCACGGTCACCATCACGGTCAATGCAGTCAACGATGCACCCGTCGCAGGCGACGACACGCTGGCCAGTGCCGTCGATGAAGACGCTGTCGATGCCAACTTCAATCTCAGTGAACTGCTGGCTAACGATACCGATGTCGAAGGTACCCAGCTCACACTGCAATCCTTCACCCAACCGGCCAACGGAACACTGACCGAAAACGCGGGCGTCTTCACTTACAATCCCAACAGCAACTTCAACGGCGCTGACACCTTCACCTACATCGTCACCGATGGCGACCTGAACTCCAACGCCGCCACCGTGACGATCAATGTCAATGCGATCAACGACGCACCCGTCGCCGGCGACGACACGCTGGCCAGCGCTGTCGACGAAGACGCTGTCGACGCCAACTTCAACCTCAGTGAACTGCTGGCCAACGATATCGACGCCGAAGGCACCCAGCTCACGCTGCAGTCCTTCACCCAACCGGCCAACGGGACCTTGACCGAAAACGCTGGTGTTTTCACTTACAACCCCAACAGCAACTTCAACGGCGCTGACACCTTTACCTACATCGTCACCGATGGCGACTTGGATTCCAACGCCGCCACCGTCACCATCAACGTCAATGCCATCAACGATGCCCCAGTCGCCGATGATGAACAGTATTCCATGTTGCCGGACACAACTCTGACGGAAACGGCACCGGGGGTACTGGACGGAGACACCGACGTCGAAGGAACGACTCTGACCGTCGATCTGGGAAGCCTGAACACCACGGGTTTAGGCGGCACCTTGAATCTGCAAACCGACGGCAGTTTTGACTATACCCCCGCGGGTGGATTCCACGGTATCGAATCCTTCACCTACCAGGCGACTGACGGGGCATTGAACAGTGCCGATGCCACCGTCACCTTCATCGTCAACACACCTCCGGTGGCGAACGACGATGCGGTCGCCACGAACGAAGACACCCCACTGGCAATCTCCATCCAAGCTGACTTGATCAATGGAAGCGGAATCGACACCGACGCCGACCTCGATACGCTGCAACTGGCCAGCTTCACCCAACCGTCCAACGGTATCTTGACGCAAAACGCCGGAGACTTGAACTACACACCCACCGGTGATTTCAACGGCACTGACACCTTCACCTATATCGTCAACGACGGATTTGAAGACTCGACCGCACCCGCCACGGTCACCATCACGGTCAATGCAGTCAACGACGCACCCGTCGCCGGTGACGATACGCTGGCCAGTGCTGTCGATGAAGACGCTGTCGATGCCAACTTCAATCTCAGCGAACTGCTGGCTAACG
>NZVR01000030.1 GCA_002701545.1 Blastopirellula sp.
CCAAGCCGTGAAAGGGCGATTGATCAGTCCCTGTGGAGAGGGTGAGTTCACATCGCCCTTGCTCGGGCGTTTCAACCTGATGAATCTGTTGCAGGCGGTTGGCGCTTTGCTGCAACAAGATTTGCCTCTCGTCCCCCTGCTCGAGGCCGTCAGTCGGTTTCGGGGCGTGCCCGGTCGCATGGAGCGAATCAGGTTGGAGGGGGTTGAGACCGATTCTCTTCCCGCTGTTTTGGTGGATTACGCCCATACTCCTGATGGATTGGAGAACGCCCTGGCGGCATCACGACCGTTCACAACGGGACGCTTGATTTGCGTGTTTGGCTGTGGGGGGGATCGGGATCGTGGCAAGCGCCCTCAAATGGCCTCAATTGCGGCGCGATTGGCCGACCGTGTTGTGGTCACCTCGGATAATCCACGTACAGAAGATCCTTCCAGAATCTTGAGCGATGTGGTCGCGGGACTCCCGCCTGGAATGGATCACGAGATTGTGGAGGATCGAGCCCAGGCCATCGCCTTGGCCATTGCATCGGCTCAGCCTGATGACCTTGTTTTGGTGGCGGGGAAAGGCCATGAGGATTATCAAATTCTCGGCACCGAAAAGGTGCATTTTGATGACCGCGAGGAAGCTGAAAAGGCTCTGCGTTTACGAATGCAAATTTGAATGCAACATGGTTCGTGCAATGCAACGGATATCACGCTTCTTCAAAGACAATCACAACAACAAGACGGCTGAACTGTCATGACCGATGTGAACCGGGCCAATTTATTCAAGGATGTCCACTTTTTTCAGACGCCTGAAGGCCTTTTGGTCGGCACGATCGCCCTTGTTGTTCTGTGGCTGATTCTCAAGCTGTCGGATCGATATGGAAGCCCGGCCATGAGTCTGCTGGTGAAAGGGTTAAGACGGCCTCTCATTCTTGGTTTCGCAGTTGCGTTGTATATGGGTTGGCTTCTTGGCCTGATGGCCAAGAACTTGGCTGCACTAAATGATGTTGAGGTCATAAGAGTAACCAGCTCAATTGTCATTTTCGTAATTGGTCGAGCCCTGTTGATGGCTGGATTAAAACTTTTGCATTCGGCAACGTTTAATCGTTGGTTGAGTGCGGAGGTCGAAGACGGACGAGAACGGGCGATGATGATTTCTTTGTTTGATCGTGTTTATACGATTTCTGTCGCGGTGATTACTCTGGCAGCGATCAGTATCGCCATGGGGCTATCACCCACTGCCGTGGGTGCTGCACTCGGTGGAGCTGGGATTGGTATTGGCTTTGGCACGCAACAAATCTCTCAGAATTTTCTGTCTGGATTGATGTTGTTTTTTAACAGGCCCTTCGCCGAAGGGGACTGGATTAATGTGTCAACTTTTCAGGGCACAGTTGAGCGGATTGGTTGGTATCACACGAGAATTTGTACCTTTGATCAAAGGCCTTTATATATCCCAAATTCTGTTTTTGCAACCACGCCAATTGAAAATCCTGGACGAATGTATTGTCGAAGAATCATGGCAGAGATTGGCTTGCGCTATGAGGACCTTGAGCGTGTGAGTCCTATCGTTTCGGGGATACAGGAAATGCTGGACGCGCATGAAAGTATTGATCACTCTAAAGCTGTTGTTGTTAATTTTAATCAATGGGATAGCTCGTCAATTAATGTTCTTGTTTACGCCTTTACCAAAACATCAGATTGGCGCCAGTGGTTGGCTGCCCAGCAGGATGTTTTTTTAAAAATCAGCAAAATTGTCAAAGATGCTGGTGGTGATTTCGCCTTCCCATCCACCACGCTTTACCCAGGAACATCACCTGATGCCAAGCACCCGCTCGCGATACAGCTCGACGCTAGAGAAGGCACGATTGATGACGCTGTTAAAGGCTGAGAGCTGCATGCAATGAGTTGATTTCTTCGTCTGTGGTCATGATGTGTGTGCAAGCCCGCAAGCAAATTGGATCAGCGAGATCACGAATCCAGAGTCCCTTCTCCCCGAGCCTCTGCACGTCCTCAGCCGGCTTTGTTCTTGCCTCCCTCTGCAGACTGACCAGACCGGTTGCGGGTGGAACCTCCAAAAGAGGATTGAGTCCATCAGTTTGTTGAAGTCTTTGCCACAGCGCACCGCTGAGAAGGCAGATCCGTTGCCAGCGTTCTGCTTCAGTTCCCTCTTGGTCCAGAAGTTCTAAGGACCGCCGCAGGCCTGCCATCAGCGGCACGCAACTGGTGGCCACCTCGAATCGACGGCTGTCGTGATGGAAGGGGTCAACTGCGCTCAGATCGGCCCGGCTTTCATCCTTGAGGCTGCGCCAACCAATCACGGTCGGATTGGCCTGTTGAACCACGCGTTCCGACAGGGCAACACCGCCAAGCCCTTCCGGACCACAAGCCCATTTGTGTCCCGTAAAAGCGTAGATGTCTGCTGCGGCAGCGGCTTGCTGCACAGGGATCTGCGCAAAGCTTTGGGCAGCATCCACCAACAAATAAGGGTGCTGTGGGTGCTGCTGAAGTCGGTCTGCGACGGCAGCAATCGGCATGATTTGCCCCGTGTTCCACAGCACATGGGACAACACCACCAGTCGGGTTTGCGCTGTGAGGGTCTGATCCAAACCTTCAAGCACGGCTTGGTCCGTGGTTGCCGCTGTCCCGCGCAGGTGCTTCACCGGCAAGGTGTTCAGACTCAACCCGTAGCGCCGCGCCAGTTCCACACAGGCGGCGACTACGCCTGGATGCTCGCAGTCGCTGATCAGCAGCTCATCCCCGTTGTCAAAGGGGAGTCCCCAAAGCGGCAGCACGCAGCCGCTGGTGACGTTTTCACTGAGGGCCAGCCGATGGGGCGGCACGCCGCAAAGCTCTGCCAGCACACGACGCGTGCTGTTGACCTCGGCCGCGATGAAGGGCCAAACGTCCCCCGTGAAGGGGCCGAGTTGTTGGATGCGCTGCCAGCTGGCATGAATTGCCTCCAGCGCTGGCGTCGGCAAGGGGCCTTGACCGCCGTAGTTGAAATAGGTTTTGTTCGCGAGTGCTGGGCATTGAAGTCTGAGGTTGCTGGCTATGGCGTCGTGCGCAGCTGGGTTCGTCGTCATTGGGTTTACTTCTTTCCGTTCGGAACGAGCCGGCCAAGGTTTTCAGTGACATCGTGCCGTCCCTACGGTTTAGATCGGCCTGCACGGAAAGACCAAATCAATCCAGCCGGCTAAGAACTCCGATGCTGATGGAACGCGCTGAAGTGAGGTGTTCGTTTTGGCTGTATAAACAGGTTGATCCACCTCGCCAGAGATGGAGAATGGTCTTTTAGATGTTTGTCCTTAGCAGTATGGGTGTTTTGCAAATCAACAGCCAAGCTGGACGGAAAGTTTTATTTGTGTAGGTCTAAGTCTTTTGAAATAAGTTGGATCAAAGCACAGTTGAAAGGCAGGAATTAAACGATTAAACTACAGTGCGTTTTTTAACTATAGTAACCTGATTTTTGACGCCTGCTGATTGTTCTGCTCTTTTCGTACTTAATCAGTATTCCTCGTCGATTTGGGCCTGTTCAGCGATGAGAGATCTGCTATTGCTTCTTTCTTCAGTCAATTGATATATCGCTTGATTCGATCATAAGAGTCTTCTTGCGTGACGACATGTTGATTGCCTGGCTGAGGTTGAAGGCTGTTGAGATTTAGGTGCTGGTTTGAAACTTGTCGAGCGTGGAATTCATTTGCTTGCATTGCCGCTCAATTGAGCTCCGTCCTACCTGCGAGGCAGACAACTAGTGCTTTTGGGTGAGAGCAAGCAAGCGAAGCTCACCTGAAAGGGGGATGTGATCTGTGGAGAGATTTGTGATGGTGTGTTGACGGGGCGAGAGCCTCACAATGCAAATCTCACATGAAAATTGGACAATGGAGTCGCCTTGGACTGGCGGCGGGAGCGGCTGTCGTGATTTGGGGTGCTCCTGGTGAAATTGGAGCACGCTCAAGCAATAGCTCTAGCTGGGCCGAAGAAACGTCTTTGATGGCGTTGCAGTTACGATCTATAGGTGGGCTGAAATTAGGTTTAGGGATTGCACTATTAGGGCTGGCATGTATCGGTACGGGTCATGGCTCTATTCGTAGGGATGTTGATGATCGCATCACTTCCCTAGCAGAGGCTCAATTGGAACGAAGGGGAAAACGGAAGAATCACTTAGATCAGAAAAGAACAGCGATTTTCCCTCCATCTCTTCCTCACTCCAGGGCTTAAACGATAAAAATCTTGATGAAAGAAATCCAAAATGATTTTTTTATTGAGAGTGCTGCCATTGTTGGTCGATCCTTTGATGTTGAATATTGTTTGCTGGGGGGGGGATTGGTTTGCATTGTGCAAGAAGCAAATCGGCTCATGCGCTTTAAACAGGCTCCTCTTCTCTTTATAAGCGTTGAATCAGAATGGAGCCTAATCTGTAGATATTAATTTGATGGTATAATGCTTGTTATTTTCTATTCCGCTCGAAGTCGGTGGCGTTGGAATAGTTGATTGTGTTGTTTTAATCATGCTGTAATCTCCGGCTGAATGAGTCTGTCGTATTTGAACTTGGAGTTGCGAGTTGCGTTGAAATAAATTATGCTGCAAAATTGTTATGTAAAACAGGCCTTGTTCCAGGAGGATTTGAGAAATTGGGATCGTCTTGATTGATTGCTGTCTCAATCGCCCGATTGTTTCGAGCTCCTTGAATCTCTAATCTTCGCGTCGGAGCGCTCCTGGACTCAAGGGTTGTGCTTTGTCGATAGTCGTTATCGCTAAATTTTATTTAGACTTGTGATTCGAAGTTGTCGCATGAATGGCTAAGATTGATTAAAGATTAGGACAGGCTTGAGATCTTTTTGAAAGGATTATTTCGCAAGATATTGCAGTCGGAATAGTCGAGTTCTGGCCTTTGGTCTGAACGGTTGAACAAAAAAGAAATCAGTGACCAGCGTATCCCTTTTGTGACGGGATTGACTGCATGTAGGAGATTCCCAGAAAAAACAACAGCCGTAATTTTAGGGATTTTGAGTCGAGATTGACCATATTCAGGGAAAATTAATTCGCCACCCTCATAGTCGCTATTGAGCGCAATGGATAGTCCAAACTTGCGATGTGAATAGGGGGGATCCGAATCGCGATGTTCGGACAGGAAGTCTCTAGAAGTTTCACTGTAAGAGCAGATCTTGTAGGGCTCGCGACATTCAATTCGACATGAAAATGCCTTTTCTACCTCGGGAATAACAGTTTTTGACAGGATCTGGTCAATAGATGTGCATTTGCTTTGATCACAGGTTATATGGCTGCGAGACTTATGTACTGATCGGTAGATTTCTCGTTGGCTGTCATTGAAGTGTCCTGATTGAATCAGTGCGTCTGCTGTTTCTGCTGGTAAAGCCATTGGTATGATTGAAAGTGGTGCTGTTAAGCTTTTATGTGGGATCGTGGCATTGAGTTGGTCACTACTGAGAAGCGCTTGCATGGTCTGGAAACTATGAACAGAGGCTACTTTCAGGTTGTAATCAACATCAATTAAATGAAGAGCAGATTTTTGCGAAAATTGAAAGACATTTGAGAATGCTTCCAAGTAGTAAGCACAGTCACATATATGGCCGTCAAAACCCTGCTCTTTGTCTGAAATAATGATAATATTGGTCGTAGCTTTATTAATGGCATTTATATCTTCGCTTGTGATCGATGTTTTTTGCTCAAGTGTGATGATTTTGAAGGATGTAGAGGCCAGCCTACTTAGCCTTAGATTTTTTCTTTTGCCTTTTAGAATTGTTGGGGGGAGGTAATCCCCTGGTCCGAGGCAATTGTTGACCATGTCAAAACTAATTGGTATCAAACATCGATTTTCAATGATATGGATGTTTGGTCGCCGCTAAACAAGCTTCTATGTGCATTGATCATGTTTAATGATGATGGCGAGTTTGCCATGGTTCGCCTCCGGCGACACCAAGTTCAATCGCAAATGGTTTTAGCATATCAGCTCCATTTTTCGCCCAAGCTTTGATACCACCAACAATCTGTTTGAGATCGTTAGCGTGTAACTCTTCGTCTTCGAATATTTCTGCTTCAATTGTGAAGCCATTGTCTTTCATGAGTGTGATCAAGCCATCAATCGAAGTAATGGATTTGACCTTTTCTTTTAGAGCATCGTCTGCAGAAACTTTTTTGACAAAGGCAGCAAGTTGTGGGTCCATACAGAGTCTCTTTTTCTTGATTCTACTATCAAAAGCCAAGCAGCAACTGTGGAAATAGATGGTTTGATCGTTTTCTTTTTGGGCGAGCTGTTGGTCTCTCATGCTCGGATTGGGTTCGCATAACGTTTTTGGGTCTGATGGTTGGGCAAGCTTCGATGTGGTGTTGACCTTCTGAAATGATCGCGTTTTGAATGATCGTTGCTATTGCTCGCTGGTTCTTGTGAACATATTGTGTGTGATAAGACCTCTGCGCTGTTGATTTATTGCAAGAAGATGTCTTGATTCAGCTATTCAGTTTTTTGAAGAGAAAGCAATGCCTTTAAGGTTAAATAGTCTTAATTGTATTGGTTGAGTGATTCATGGTTGCCGATCAGATCCATGAGCGTTGAGTTGAGAGGTGATTCAACTCAGAACATGTCTTTCGATGCCTTGATTCTCTGGCCAGCCTCAAACCGATAGCACGCTCAACGTGGCAATCATCGTTGATGAACCTCAGATGTTGATTGTCATTGCGTATGAAATTGTGATCTGCGGAGATTGTCTGCTCCTAGCAGATGGCGTTGTTGAGTGAGTGTTGGGAGTTCTCTTTCGCCTGGATGTATGTTGCTTGAACAAAGAATTACTGACGTGATTGTTTGACGGCAAGTCCTGCCTCGATTGATGTGACAATCGCTAAGCCCAAGAGACCAGCAAGGCCAATTAGTTGATTTTGTATGTCTTGCTGACCTTCGACATCTTGGCCCAGCACTGCTCCAGCTGCGAACCAAGCTGTAGCGATCGCAGACGTGATCCAATAGGCCTTCCAGCGCCGTTGATAGAGGTAACCAGCACCGAGTCCCGGAATGACATTGAGAATGGCTGCAACCCATCCAGCGGAAGCAGCAAGGATTTCTTTTTGGCTTGGAGACATTGAAACGCAGTTAATTCAGTGATTATCGCAATCTTATGGTGGCTGCCGAGAGTGGTATGGCCTGATCTTTTCAGTGCGATCTCATTGGACCTGAGAAGATCAAAAACGAACCTGGTTGATGGCTCGATGCATTGTTTGCCTCAGCCAGGCTTTTTCTCCTTGATCACGACGACTGATGAAGTCTTGTCAGGTCGGCAGCGCTGTTGCTGCTTCTCGACGAGTCAATAGGCTGCAACGTTGATGGAACACTGTGTGCGAAGGCCCGGATGTAGATGAAATGTATTGAACGGCAAGCCCGTAGTTCGGTTCTTATTCCCCATGTTTAATCTTAATCGCCTTTCGAGATTGGTTTTGGTGGGGATCAATTTGGATTGCGCTGATTTTTGAGAAGTTCTTGCCTGATGTAAAGGGTTGTTGATGGATCGCTCAACGCAACATCGTTGATGCATCACGACCTTGAATGGATGCGGATCATTGTCTTCCCGCCCGACTGGTGTGTTTGTTTGTTCGAGTGCGCTGATGAGGAGTCTGTCTGATCAATGTCCGAGGGCAAGGCAGCGTTGCAGATGGGCAATCGCATGATGGCGATGCGGATTGCTGTCCGCCGGTCCGATCATTCCCAGCCAGAAACTTCCATCTCGTTGAAACACCAAGACCGGTTTGGCAGCTCCTTTGCCATGGGATTCGAGTAATGACATACAGAGTTTTTCTGCGACTTCTTGTCCCTTTGGTTTTTGGCGAAGACGCCTCAGCAAGGGATCGACTTGGGAGAAGGAAACAAAGGAAGCTCTCTCGGAATCAGTCACCAAGATCAGGCCATCAAGCCATTGCACCTCATGCAGAAGCTCTTCGATCCTGGGGAGCAGCTTTGGCAGAGGGAAAGCCACAACACTGAATCTCTTAATCTTCCCTTTAGGTTTTAGGTCATCACTGGCCTCTGCCGCAAGCGATGCGCGAGAAGATTCACTCTCGTTCAGGCCTTGAGCAGCAGCGCGCCCATTTGTTCAGCCATCAGTGGGCGGTGGGATGCCATGGAGAATCCTGCCTGTCGCGCTAATTGTTCCTGCGCTTTGCCATCAGGGAACTTTCGAAGACTGGCTTCCAAGTAGGCGTAGTGCTCTCGCAGCCCCGCGGAAGCTGCCACCGGCACCACCAGTTTTCGCAGGTAAAAGCGCTGAAAGCGTCCTGGTGCCCCGTCAGGATCCAGCTTGTTGAAATCCAAAATGCCAGCTCTAGCACCAGGTTTGAGCAGTCGCTTCAGCTCTAGCAGCCCCGCAGCCGGATCGCGCAAATTGCGTAAGCCATATGCCATGACGGCCCCATCGAGGCAGTGATCGGCCAAGCCGGTGTCCAAGGCATCTCCCTGCAGCCATTCCAAGCACAGCCATGGTGTGCGCTGATGGCGTTGTCGAGCTAGTTCCAGCGGTTGTGCCGCCGCATCGAGGCCGATGACTAGGCCAGCTGGACGCACAGCCCGTGCCAGAGCGAGAGCCAGGTCTCCGGTTCCACAGCAGAGATCAAGCCATGTTTCACCAGGTGCTGGTCGCATCCAATGAATCAGCTGACGCTTCCAGTGACGGTGCAATCCAAGACTGAGAAGGTCATTCAGACGGTCGTAACGAGGGGCGACCGCGTCGAACAGCTGCTCAACAGCGGCGGGGTCTCCTGGTTTCACAGGGGAATTCCATTGAGAGCCATCACCATCACAGTCAAGAGTCCAACCGCGGCGGAACACACCATGCATCCAGCCAGCGTTAAAGAGAACTCCTGCTGTTCAGAAGCAACCTGCAATAACTGAAGAGCCCATGTCACCAGCACAATCACCAACACTGCTGTCACGACTCCCACTGGAACCGCCCAAGGGGGGGAAAGCAATGGATGCGCCAATGGCATCGACGACCTACAAAAGCACCCGCAACAAGCTAGGGCCGGATTGGCAGTCCCCGCGCCAATAAATTGCTTTTGATCTGTTGCACAGTCAGCACTCCATCGTGCAGAAGTGAGGCCAACAACGCTGCAGAAGCATGTCCTCCACTGGCACTGGTGTCTAAAGCAGCAGCGATGTGATCCATGGTGCCGGCACCACCAGAGGCGATCACGGGCACAGGCACCGCTTCTGCGACCGCTCGGGTTAAATCCAGGTCATAGCCGGCTTGCGTGCCATCGCCATCCATCGAGGTCAGGAGGATCTCGCCTGCACCTCGTTCGGCCACCGTTCGAGCCCATGCCACCGCATCTAAGCCAGTGTTCTCCCTCCCACCTTTGACATAAACATCCCAACCGCCGGCATCGCGTCGTCGGGCGTCGATCGCAACAACGATGCATTGGCATCCGAAGCGATCAGCTCCTTCGCTCACCAGCTCAGGCCGCCGCACTGCCGAGGAATTCAGGCTCACTTTGTCGGCACCTGCACGCAGCAGCTCTGTGATTCCTTCCACCGAGCTAATTCCTCCACCGACCGTAAATGGAATCGTGACCGACTCAGCTGTACGACACACCATGTCAATCAAGGTGCCGCGTCCCTCATGACTCGCGGCGATGTCCAAAAACACCAATTCATCGGCACCAGCTTTGCTGTAGCGACAAGCGAGCTCAACCGGATCACCAGCATCGCGAAGGCCAACAAAATTGATGCCTTTGACCACCCGACCGCGGGCGACATCAAGGCATGGAATCAAACGCAGGGCAACCATCGGTTCGGCGCAAAAGCGACTGTTAAGGTTGCGCCACTCTCCAAGCCTCGCAGGCCATGTCCCAGGCTGCTTCGATCACCGTCGGATCCAAAATCCGGATTACCCGCGTGCGGGATCGCATTCCGCAGCCCTTGATTGACCTGCTGAAGTCCGATTCCAGTGGCACTGTGTCTGAATTCCGGACCGTTGATGGCCAAGGGATCGGTGTTGTGGTGGAACTGAGCAATGGCTCGACTTGCTGGTTCTTCGAAGACGAAATCGCCCCCGCCTGAGGCAAAACCCAGTGAGCGACGCACGCCAGCTGCTTGGCATGAAAGGTGCCTCTGGCACCAACAATCTGTGGAAGCTGCGTCTGCAGTTGATGAAGCCAGTCACCTGGATCCCTTTGATCTGGGGGGTGGTTTGTGGAGCTGCTGCGAGCGGTCATTACCAGTGGCAGCTTGATCACGTGCTCGCCGCGTTTGCCTGCATGTTGATGAGCGGTCCTCTGTTGGCTGGTTACACCCAAACCATCAACGACTTTTACGACCGCGAGATCGACGCGATTAATGAGCCGTATCGGCCGATTCCTTCTGGAGCAATCTCGCTTCTACAGGTGAAGTTTCAGATCTGGGTGTTGCTGATCGCAGGTCTTGCAGTGGCCTGGGGCCTGGATGTTTGGGCTGGTCACAACACACCAGTGCTGTTTCTTTTGGCACTTGGAGGTTCTTTTGTGAGCTTCATTTACTCAGCACCTCCGCTCAAGCTCAAACAGAACGGGTGGTTGGGTAACTACGCCTTAGGTGCTAGCTATATCGCTTTGCCTTGGTGGGCCGGCCAGGCTTTATTCGGTCAGCTGACTTGGATGACTGCCTTGCTCACATTGGCCTACAGCCTTGCGGGTCTTGGAATTGCCGTGGTGAATGACTTCAAGAGTGTCGAAGGAGATCGTGCTCTTGGTTTGCAATCGCTTCCTGTTGTGTTTGGAGTGGAACGAGCCAGCTGGATTAGTGCCGCGATGATTGATGTGTTTCAACTCGCCATGGTTGCGGTTTTGATTGGGATCGGGCAGCATTTTGCCGCTGTTCTGCTGGTGCTTTTGATTGTGCCTCAGATCACTTTTCAAGACATTTGGCTGTTGCGTGACCCCGTCACTTACGACGTGAAATATCAAGCCAGCGCTCAGCCTTTTCTTGTGCTTGGCATGCTCGTCACCGCCTTGGCGGTTGGTCATAGCTCCCTGATTCAGGTGATGTGAAGCGCACACGCCTGCATTGGTTCCTGATTGCTGGTTCGGCCGCTGCCATTGGAGTTGGCGCTGCATTGGGTGTGCGCGCCGTGACGGACTTGGTGGATTCCACCCTGCCAGATGCCCGTGGCATCTCTAATTTCAATCGCCCTGGAACAATCACGCTGCTGGCCAGTAATGGTCAAGTGATTCAGAAACTTGGTCCAGCGACACGGGAAAAGGTGAAGGCTGGAGAGATGCCTTTGCTGGTCCAGCAAGCATTCATCGCTGCTGAAGATCGCCGCTTTTATGAGCATGACGGCGTGGATGGATGGGGTGTTGCGCGAGCGTTGGTGACAAACCTGCGTGAGGGTGCTGTGCGCGAGGGTGCCAGCACAATCACCCAGCAGTTGGCGCGAACGGTCTTCCTCAGTCAAGACCGCACCATGACCCGCAAGCTGAAGGAAGCAGCGCTGGCACTGAAGCTTGAGCGACAGCTGAGCAAGCAACAAATTCTTGAGCAATATCTCAATTACGTGTATTTGGGCTCAAGTGCTTACGGCGTTGCTGATGCCGCTTGGATCTATTACTCCAAAAAGCCTGAGGAACTCACGGTTCCTGAAGCGGCGCTGATCGCCGGTCTTCCTCCGGCTCCATCGATTTATTCCCCCTTGGTGAATCCTGAACTGGCCCTTGGGCGTCGTTCGATTGTGCTGGCTCGCATGGCCCAGGCGGGATTTATTACGAGCGCAGAGGAAGCCGCCGCCAAGCAAACTCCGCTCAACCTAAAACCCGCCATTCCGAAATATTTCCTGAGTCAGGCTCCCTACTTCACCAACTGGGTCGCCCAGGAACTGCCCAATGTGCTCAGCATGGATCAACTGGAAGTTGGCGGTCTCAAAATCCGCACCAGTCTCAATCTCGAGTGGCAAAAAGAAGGCAGACAGGTGATTCGTAAGAATGCCCCCGGTGCTCTGCAAGGAGCTCTGGTCGCGATGGAACCCGGCACAGGACTGGTCCGAACCCTGATTGGGGGCAAAGATTTCAAGACCAGTCAGTTCAATCGCGCCTCGCAAGCCCTGCGCTCTCCTGGATCAACCTTCAAGCTATTTACTTACACCGCTGCAGTGTCAGCAGGACTTAAACCTGAGGACAAGTTCAGCAATAAAGAACGCTGCTACCCCGCTGAAAATTTCTGTATTAAAGGGAAAGGGGGGAGCAGCACCATGGTGAATGGCTTGGCTCAATCGTTCAACGCGTTTGCCGTAGATGTCGCTGAAAAAACTGGTTATCAGAGGGTGATTGAAACCGCTAGAAAACTTGGTTTGACAGAAAAAATAGGGGCCTATCCCGCCATGGTGCTGGGGGCAAATGAACAAACTGTTCTCGACATGACGGCCGCTTACGCGGCCATCGCAAATCGAGGTGTGTTCGTGAAGCCGACTCCTTTCGAGGAGATCAGTGGACCTGATGGTGAAGTGTTCTGGAGTCGAAGAGTGGATGGCGACCGGGGCAACCGAGCAGTCGATAGCGATGTGGCTGATGCCATGAATTGGATGTTGCAACGCGTGGTGACTAGCGGCACCGGGATTGCGGCTCGTTTAGATGATCGCCAGGTCGCTGGAAAAACAGGCACGTCGGAAGGCGCTCGCGATCTTTGGTTCATTGGTTCCCTGCCTCAGCTCACGACAACTGTTTGGTTTGGGTACGACAGCAACAAGAAAACAGGGAGTTCTAGCGGTCAGGCTGCATGGGCTTGGAATCAGTTTATGAACAAAATCAAGGCGGAATTACCGATTCGCGTTTTCCCGGAGAAGCCAGTTCTCACTCGTAAGTTCACACCACCAGGCAAGAAAAATAAGAAAAAACGCAATGATGACTTGCCTTATCGCGGCTACGAATACCAACCTGATTCTTATGAACCAGCTGATCAATATGAGGATTCTCCCTTCGCTCCTCCTCGGTTTGAGCCGGAGGGTGACCAACCCGATTTGCCCTACCCAGCTGATCCGTACCGCGCTCCCCGCACTCCCGCACCAGCTCCGGCTCCAGTCAATGAAGCGCCGGCAGCGGCTCCTCCTCCGGCTGCTGCTCCGCCAGCTGAGGAGGGCCCCCGCAATTGGCTTAAACCACAGATTCAAAGCCGTTAAATCAACGGCAACGTTCCAGCACGGCGGCATAAAACCCGTCTCCGCCATTTGCGTCATCAGGCCAGCGTTGGTGTTGAGACAGGACTTGCAATTCAGGACAAGCAGTCACCAAATGCTCGATTTGTTGGCTGTTCTCAGCGGGATGAATCGTGCAAGTGGCGTAGACCAATTGGCCTGCTGGAGCCAACAACGGCAACACCCCCTTCAACAGCTCTTGCTGTAGAGGCAGCAGTTGCTGAATGGCAGCAGGCGTCATCCGCCAGCGGGCATCGGGGTGACGAGCCAACGTCCCTAGGCCGGAACAGGGAGCATCGATCAAAATCCGTTGAAAGCATCCCTGCCATTCGGGCCGCATTTGGCACAGCTCGGTTGCATCCGCTGCCAAAGCCTGCAAACCGGCAATACCAAGCCGCGCGGCGTTAGCGGCAACACGTTGTAGGCGTCCGGCCGAGCGATCGACGGCCCAGATCTCCGCCTGATCTCCGATCAATTCAGCGAGGTGAGTAGCTTTCCCGCCAGGTGCTGCACACGCATCGAGGATTCGATGCCCGGGCAGAGGATTGAGCAGTGGTGCCACCCATTGGGCCGAACGGTCCTGCACCGACCAATGCCCCTGGTCGTAGCCAGGCCAGGAGCGCAGATCACCGCGATGATTCAGAACCTCCAAACCGTCTGGGCAATCAGGAATCGGTTGCGTGGAGAGTCCAGCATCTGCGAAGGCTTCCGCCACGTGCTGAGTTGTTGCACGCAACCGGTTCACGCGTAGATCTAAACCCGGCAATCGATTACAGGCTGTGGCGACCGCTTCTGCCCCTGCCTCCCCACGCCACTGGAGAAGAAGCGTGGTGAACCAATCCGGCAAGGAGTGCTGGAGTGCTAAGCGCTCGCCAAGATCGTCGGGCATTGGCAAGGTTTCTCCAGCCTGATGCGCTCTCAAGGCAGCGCGCAATACCCCATTCACGACTGGAGCCAATTTGGTGAGGCCAACAGATTTGGCCAACTCCACGCTGGTGTTCACCGCAGCGGAAGGGGGGATCCGCTCCATCCAGAACAGCTGATATAGCCCAAGGTGCAACAGCCAACGCAACTTTGGTGGCTGCTTGTGGGCCGGGACTCGGCCCAGGCGATCGAGCCAGGCATCCAACCAGCGGCGACGACGGATTGAGCCGTAGGCCAACTCAGTCGCCAAGCTGCGATCGGGGCCCGTCAACGATTGGTCTCGTAAAGCACGCTCTAGGGCGACATCGGCGTAAGCCCCAGCTGCGACCGCCAGCAGAACCTCCCAGGCCAGGCGCCGCGCGGGAAGTCCGTGGGTCGGTGGAGTTGGCAAGGGCAGGGTCGCGTCAGTCTCCAGAGCTAGCGCTCGGTCTCCATAAAAACCGCTGCAGAGGGAGCCGCCCCTCCTCATCCACTGGAATTCCCTCAGCGAGAAGTCGCTCGCGCTGAATCCAGTCGCTGCCTTCGCGACTGAGGCACATTGAAATTCTTCCCTGTGCATTCACGACCCGATGCCAAGGAACCTTTGAAGGAAGCGGGAGCCGCCTTAAAGCCCACCCCACTTGTCGGGCACACCCCCAGGCACCAATCCAATCGGCAATTTGGCCATAGGTCGCCAGGTGTCCCTTCGGGATTTGATCTACAGCGGTCCAGACACGTTGATCAAAGCCTGTTGCGCGTGCCCGGCGATGCATGTCGGGTTCTTTTTGCATGATCAGCGCACCACTTTTCAAGCTTATGCAGAAGCACTCCAGTTGAGACAAGGTGACGGGACCAACGCCTTGAAAGATGACATCAGTGCAGGGATCACGGAGAGCTTCCTGTGAGACAACGCTCCACCATCTGCGTTTGTTCAGCAAAATTCAGGCAACTCTCAGGTAACTCTCAGGACAACTCTTAGACCAACGAAAACCGGATTGAATGCTTAAGCAAACAAGCAAGATTGTGCCGGCTCTTCAGTTGGCCGAACAGACGATAATTCGATGGTTTGAGTGCAAAAAGTCCGGAGATTATGGCAAGATTGAGGCGATTGGTTGGCGTGGATCGATTGCTCGAAAGGCCTTGGTCGACGAATTGATTCCATTGTTTGATGCACATTCAGCTGCTGCTGTCAGTAGGCAAAAGTGGTCCTTTCACTCTGAGCCATGCCACTGCATTGGCGTGTCAGTTATGCCGTCATTTGAGGCATGTTCTGCCCGGCCTGCTTTGCCATGCAGGTAGATCTAAAAAACGGAATAGTCGAATGCTTGAGATCAAGTTGGCGCCTGACGGCATCGTCTGGAGCTACGATTGATGTCTAGCGCATACGTCTTGTGGTCTGTCTGAGCACTCTGCAGCTGCTTTTAGGCTTTGATGGGGTCTCGGTTATGCCACGGCGGAAGCTATTGAGATCCGGTTCAGAAGCTGGAATCTAAAATGTGCTGCTTAACGGCTTGGCAGTGAAAATGTTGATCCGAGGGTGAAATTATTGTAGGTGTAAAAATAAATCTGACTATAATTTTGCCTGTCGTTGTTCCTTCTTTTAAGCTTCTTTAGGGCTTGCAGCAATATTGTGGCCTGCGGCGAAGAGGGTGGGCATTGAGGCCAGGTCTGATGACTTCAATACCAGCGCAATAATCTAGTGATCTTGCCGACTCGTCGCAAAAATCTCCACGTCTTGTCATCGTGTCAATTTCCGCTGCCATGCCATTGCTCTCGTCTGGTTGGAAAAGTGAGATCCATGGCAGGTCTGTCGCTGTGACCGCACCTGGCCAGACCGGAAATCCGACCGAACCCATGATGCATGCGGTCCGAATGCAGCCAAAGTGGGATTGCGCGTAGAACCACTTATGTCCAAGGACGAAACGGTCAAGAAGCTCAAGGTCAAAAAGCTTCGCTCTTCGAAAGGGGAAAAAGTGAAAGATGGCGACATGTTGTATGTCGGCTATCAGGGAACCCTGCTAGATGGAACGCAGTTCGACGCCAATTATGACTTCACGCATTTTGAAGCGGTAACACCTTCGCAGTCCAACTTTCTGCTGCAGACACCTAACGGTGAATTCCCGCTTGTTTCAGCCAACTACCCGTTCAATTTCGTGCTCGGTGCTGGTCAGGTCATTCCAGGTTGGGATAAAGCACTGAAGGGCCGCCGCCTCGGTGAAGTTTTTGAACTCACCATTCCGTCTGATCTTGCCTATGGAGAGCAAGGGGCGGGTGATTTAATCCCACCAGATAGCCCTCTTCGTTTCACGGTTGAACTTCTGGTTGCTGGCCGCATGGATAAAGAAGGAAACCCGACAACTCTTCTCCCGAACATTGACGATCTTGGTCTTGATGCAGACAAGCTGGGGCTTACTCCGGAACGAGTTCAATTAATGCAACGGGTCAAAGTTGGCCTTGATAAAGGGCAAGATAATCTGATTGGAAGTCATTTTAATGATCTTCTGATTGGTCTTGGTGGCAACGATGTTCTTGATGGCAAGGCTGGTGCTGATGTGCTGATCGGCGGTAAAGGCAAAAATCGCTATGTGTTCACCGATCTTCAAGATTCTCCTAATGCCAAGGGTGACCAAGATCAGATTCTTGAATTCGGTAGCAAAGACAAGATTGTCTTAAGTGACCTCGCCGATGATCTGCAGTTCATCGGCAAGGCCAAGTTCTCCGGTGCGGCCGGCCAAGTACGGTTTAAGAAAGGAACTCTCGAGCTTGATGTTGATGGTGACAAAACAGCTGATTTTTCTGTTCTGATGCCCAACACCGATTCGCTCAAGGCTTCCAGTCTGGTTCTTTAGAACCCATTTCTGCCGATGCCCCTACTGCCGCGCCGGTTCGAGCGGATTAAATCAGTTTTGGATCGCCGAATGGCTGATCTCACTGTTCTGCTCGAGCACGTGGAAAAACCGCACAATCTTTCTGCAATTTTGCGCAGTTGTGATGCGGTTGGGGCCCTTGAGGCTCATGTTGTCAGCATCGAGGGGCGTCCGCGCACGTTTAACAGCACGGCTCAGGGCAGTCAGAAATGGGTTGCCCTTCAAGATCATGTTGATATCGAATCGGGGATCATCCAGTTGAAAGAGCGTGGTTTTCGCTTGTTTGGCACCCATCTTGGAGTGAGTGCGACGGATTATCGCGACTGCGACTTCACCGGCCCGACCGCCTTTGTTTTGGGGGCTGAAAAGTGGGGGCTGAGCGAACGGGCCAAACACTTGATGGATGAGGCCTTGTTCATTCCGATGCGCGGCATGGTGCAGTCTTTAAACGTTTCTGTGGCCAGTGCCACGTTGTTGTTCGAAGCCCTGCGCCAACGAGAAATGGCTGGCACGGTGCCCACGTCTGGAGAGGGATTAGATCGTGATCGGTACCAACAAGTGTTGTTCGAGTGGGCCTACCCGCAGGTGGCGGAATGGTGTCGCCATCAAGGTCGGCCCTACCCAGCACTCAATGCCGAGGGCGAATTGCTGGAGCAGCTGCCCCGCAGCGTGAAGTTGCGCTGCTGATCCAGACCAGCACCTTGTCTCCTGGAGAACGCTGAGCCATAACAATTTCAGCCACGCATTCGTGATGGACCAAAAGCCAATGCACCAGTTCGCGGTCACCTATCACTGCGGCGACGAATGGGGCGAGGAAATGCTCCAGTCCAGTGACCTTGGGCATGCCGTTGAAGCTGCCCATGCTCTGTTTCCATCATCCTGTCGGATTTCAATCCGAGAAGTGAAAGCCCCGCAAAAGGGTTAGATCCTTTTATCGGGGCGAGCCTTGGGGGAGTCGGCTCAACGGAGACTCCCCACTACGACAAATGCTTGGTATCGCTGCGCTGCGCCGGAGGAAGTCGCAATGCTGTCAGCAAGGCGAGCAGTTCAATCAAGAGGTTGTGGCCGAACAGCAGAACGACTGCAGCCACACTGACGGCAAGAATTTTTTGCAACAGGCCAATCACATCATCCGAATTATCTCGGCCGATTAACCACAAAATGCTGGAGATCAGCAGCAGGGTGCAGGTGGTCCACCAGGACATGGCGACCTCGTATCAGGTCTTATTCTGACGCTGGTCGGCCTTCTCCGCCGCTCACCCATGCTTCAATCCCTTCTCCGAGGAAGGACAGCCCCAGCACCAGGATGAACATGGCAAGCCCTGGATACAGGGCTGTCCACCACACCCCCGTTGGAACAGCAGCTAAGGCAAGGTTCAAGTCTCCGCCCCACTCGGGCACTGTCTCCGGCAAACCGAGACCAAGAAAGCCGAGGCCACCCAGCACCAACACCGCATCAGCTGCATTCAAGGTGAGCAAGACGGGAACTGAGGTGATCACATTGCGAAAGAGATAGCGACGCAAGATCCACAGCGGCCCAGCCCCAAGCGACTGAGCGGCCTCCACGAACAGTTCACTTTTGACTTGAGCCGTTTGATTGCGGACGACTCGGAAATACTGGGGCACATACACAACGCAGAGGGCGGCAGCGGCGTTGGGAATGCCTTTTCCTAAAAGAAATGCCAAAACGACAGACAGCAACAACACCGGCAGGGTGTAGAGGGTATCCATCAGCAACACGAGCATCCGATCCACCGCTCCACCGAGATAACCGCTGACCATGCCGAGGGGGACGCCGATCAACAGAGCAAGGCCGACCGCCAACAAGACCACTTGTAGGGCCACGCCACTGCCGGCCATGGTGCGAACGCAAACATCCCGACCGAGTCGATCCGTGCCGCACCAATGGGTCCACGTGGGGGGCTCAAAGATCGGATTGCTGAGACCCGTGTTGGCATCTGGCAAAGCACCCAGCTGGATCAGCACTGGAGTGATCACAGCCACCAGCGCATAGAAGGCCACGATCGCCAGCCCCCAGCGGGCCATCCGGGTGGAAAGGCTGACATGCAAGAGAACGGCCTGTCCGACGACGCTGCATTGTCTCTTGCTTAAGGGGAGAATGTCGCCATGACATCGTCCAGGTCTTGGCGAACACGATTGCTCGGCAGCCTGCAGGGGCAGCTGCAACTCGCCACGTACTTGGCTGTATTTGTTGGTTTTACGGGGGCCTCATCGGTTGGCCTGTGGACGGGTCAGCGCAATTTGATTCAAAACAACGCCAGCGAGTTGCGGCGTAGTGCAACAGCCATCCAGATGTGCTTACGCAAAGGCGGCACAGACGGTGACTTCCTGCAACAGGAGTTGCTGTTGCACTCGAGCATGCGCACCAGCCTCTGGGTTGAAAATGCTGATGACAGTTTGGTCTTGCCTCAGAGCGATCACCTGGAGGTCTCGGACGACGCCATCCGAGCGGCAATGGCAGCCAATCCCGACCGCAAATTGGGGCGCCAGGAACTGATCCGCCTTGGGGAGCGGTTGTACTTAACCGAATTGGTGCAAATGTTCCCCTCCGGTGCTCGGTTGTGGATCAGCCAAGAGGTGAGCACGAACCAGAGGGCGTTGAGCGATTACCTGGCGATGATGATTTTGATCTGGAGTGGTTGCTTAGTTGTCACTTTGCTCGCGGTGAGCTGGTTGGTGAAACGCATCGTTCAGCCTTTGGAACAGCTCAATGCCGCCACGGATCAAGTCACGGCAGAAACCCTTGCTTCGGCACGTCTTCCTTTGGAGAAAGGCCCGATCGAAGTGCTGCAGCTTGGCCGTACTTACAACGCCTTACTGGAACGATTGTCCCTGTCTTGGAGTCAGCAGCGGCAATTTGTCAGTGCTGTAAGTCATGAATTACGCACTCCGCTGACCATCGTTCAGGGCTATCTCAATCGCACCGTTAAACGGGGTGACAACCTCACTGAATCCCAAATCAGAGGGTTGCAAACGGCGGAGGAGGAGAGCGTTCGCATGCGCCGGCTGATGGATGACTTACTGGATCTCTCCAGGGGGGATTCCGGCCGTTTAGCCATCAACAACCAGCCCGTGCACCTAGTCGACCAGCTGGAGCAGGTGACGGATATGGCGCGTAGCACCCTGTCTCGCCCCTTGGAGCTTGAGCTGCCGTTGGA
>NZVR01000031.1 GCA_002701545.1 Blastopirellula sp.
CGCCGAATTTTATTCGGACGGCTATTCTTATCTGGAAGAGATCCTCTGGCGTCTGAAACGCGGTGGCGCCACATTCAGCGAAACCCCCATCGTCTTTCGGGACCGTCAGTACGGCGCATCCAAGATCAACTTGCGCGAAGCCCTGGCGGCGATCTGGGTCATTTTCCGATTGGGTCTGACCAACTGGCTGACACCTACAAAATCAACGAAATGACATCGGGCGCATCGCGCGTCGCATCATATTGCTCGAAGGGCACGACAAACACATTGCGAAACGCGTCGTAGGCAAAACTAAACGTGTACGCCAGTGGCCGCAATCCACTCGCAATCCGCTCGGAATCAGGAAGCCCGAAATTCAGATCCTGCAACGCCAGCAAGCCGGCTGTCATCTGGTGGCCTGCAGAGCGATACTCGGCAGGCGCTACGTCGCTTGGTGTGGCGATCGCTCGCGGCAACGCGTCGGCAAAAGCCACGGCGGCGCCTGCCTGCCTGGCGTTCCTGCCACGACCCAGATATTGGCTGATCGGCATCACAGCCAATAAGCACAATGCAGCGACCAGTAGCGACGGCAGCAACCACCTCACCCCTGGGCGCCGTGCATGTGTCGTCTTCGCTTGCAGCGGTTCACGACACAACCGCACAACCTCAACGCCTCTCGGGCGTTCGGTGGCGGGTAAAATCGCGTGCTCCAGTCCATCCAACAGTAACGCTTGCGTCTCAAGCATCTCGCTGCATTGGCCGCAAACACAAGCATGGGCTGTTAATTCTGCGTCCAACTCAGGCCGCCGACGGAGGTCCAATAACCGCTGCATACGTTGTTCGAAATCATTACACTGCACAGCGTCGCTCCTCAACGACCTGCCGTCGCTGCAAACAGGCAATTAATTCGCGGCGAGCACGATGCACCCACGTTTTGACCGTACCTAACGGACACTCCATCGCTGCGGCGATCTCGAGATAACTCATCTCATGCTCGTGAAAGAGCACAAACGCCTGACGATACTCGGGTCGTAGTTCCTGCAACGCGACCTGCACTTCCTCGGCCAGATGCCGGAAGGCCTGGGTTTCGGTCCGCCCGTCTTCAATCGGCTCCACCAAAGGTTGAGACGCAGGACGTTTCATGCGTTTGGAAATCGCGGTGCGGCAACGATTGCCGGCAATGGCCAGCAACCACGGTTCAAAATCTCGGCTCGAGTCCCAACGAGAGAGGTTCTTCAAGACTCGCACAAAGGTTTCTTGCGCTGCATCCTCCGCGTCTTGCACCTGCCCCAGCATCCGGTAACACAAGCCAAAGACACGGCTCCGGTAAAGCTCGACCAATTCCAACATGGCGGATTGGTCACCCGTCAGACAATTGGTCACCAGTTGGCGAATATCCACAGACACCGCACCTCATCCCACAGCTAAATGTACAGCTACCGATACCCACGGTCCGCGCCGCCGGTTTCAAACGACGGACAACTTTTCTTACTTTTGACCGGAGGATCTTGGATCAGACGCCTGCTAGCGGCGATTAAAGAACTTCTTCAGCATATCAGCTGCCGCATCTCGTGAACTATCCGACTCGTTGGCTGGCAATGCAGGCAATTTGCCGGGCTCCTTCGATTGACGCGTCTCTTCCAACTCCTTGGTAATATCCTCTTCGTCCTCAAGGTCGGTTTTCTTGGTGAGGTCCATTTGAAATTGTTGCGTGTCGCCGCTGTCGCTAAGCTCTTCCGCTTCGAGCCAAGCGGAAATGTCATCATGTTCAGAAGCCGCCAAACTCTCCACCGACACTTCGTCACTACCCCCCACACTCACCGCGGAGTCCGCACTGCCGACGGCAACCGCGGTTTCCACGATCACCGAAAACTCCATCTTGCCGATCCGCAAATCGTCGCCATCTTTGAGCAGCGTGCTGGTGATTTTTTCATCGTTCACATAGGTCCCGTTGCGACTCCCAAGATCTTTGACCTTGACCCGATCTTCTTTGACGCTGAGTTGGCAATGGGCACGGCTAATCGAATCACTTTTCAGGCGTAAATTGCATTTTTCGCTACGCCCCACAAGAAAGCGGCCCATGGGGACCGCGATTTCTTTGCCGGCACGCTTTCCCTGCACTACCTTTAGTTTCACTTTCATAGTGATCTCACTTGTGTGAACGACAATCCGACCAGTTGAGCAACGACGCACGCAGTGGCGCGAATAAGACGGGACACCGGGCCACCAAAACAAGACGGCAGTCGCGAGCATGCCTGCGAGAGCGTTACGGGCGCACTGCAGGCTACTCAGATTGCAGCCAAGCTTGAATGTAAGGTGTTGGTAACGTTGCCTAGATTCTCCTGTTCCACTTCGCATTATGACGTGCAAAGCCTCCTGAACGCAACACTCAAACACCAAAAAACGCCCCACTCGAGAGATAACGCATCCATTTCCGCCACTACGTCCAGTAAAAGCAAGCAGGTCAACCACCCCCCTTCTGCCGAGATTCCCCTGAAAACGGTGCCCTGCACGTAGGATCTGCAGATCCGGTGCAACACGACCAGTCCGGGCGATCAACAGCCCTCCTGTGGCCCGTAATGCATTACGTCTTCTTCAGGTTCGCAACTCAGTCGCCGATATGAATTTGCACAGTTGCCGGACTTTGCTAACCGCGACGGGGGAATGGTTGTGGCGAATTCACTGAGTGTTGTTTTGCCAGTTCGTAATGCTGAATCAACGTTGCAGAAGCAACTACTCGAGTTATTGGAAGTACTCGACGACCTCCGCGCGACCTTCGAAGTGCTGGTCGTGGACGACGCCTCGTCGGACCAAACGGAAGAAGTCGCTTTCGAGTTAGCCCGACGGTACCCTCAAGTGCGTCTCCTCCGGTCATCCGAACCGCAAGGCACAGCCGCCGCCATTCAAGCGGGTCTTGCGCGCGCCACCGGTGAGGTGGTCTTCGTTCAAGAGACTCCCGGCCGGATCAGTTCGGCGGATTTAGCACGATTATGGGATATGCGTCACGACGAAGACCTGGTGATGGCACGCGCTGAATCCACCCCTCAGGAAACGCCCCAGTCGCTTGAACCCCAACTGCTTGGTCAGTTGATGCAATGGGGTGAAGCCCTCCAGGAAACGGCGCGTCAGCAACAGGGAACGAGTCCGATTCAAATGATTCGACGCAACGCCGCGTTGCAGGCGGCCAGCATCCAGATCCACTCGGCCGATCCAGCCTCTCGTCCCACCCGCCTGCGAGACGTGGTCTCGAAGCTTCGCGAGCCTCACGAGCACGTACCGTCCTGATCGCAGGGCTCGGGAGCACTCGGCCGGCGGCACTGACCCTTCGGCCAAGAGGCGACGGGCACTCAGCCCCCACAGAACCTAGGGTTGACGGACGAGCCCGGGCGCCGAATCCACATCCAATTCAGCAAATTGATTGGCTTTGATTTTCTCGAAAGCGATCGCGCCCATCACCGCGTTGTCGGTACACAGTTCAAACGGAGCGATGTGCAATTCAATGTCATTAGCTTCACACGCCTCTTGCAGTTGCGCCCGCAGGCGACGATTGGCAGCCACGCCCCCGCCGACGCACAACACCTGCATCTGATGACGTTGGCACGCCAACACTGCTTTCGCGACGAGACAATCCACCACCGCTTGCTCGAAGCTGGCGGCCACGTCACTGACCACCTGTTCTTCCAGTTCCAGCTTGGAAAAATCGACTTTCCCCGTTCCAGCGATCTGGTACCGTACTGCCGTCTTCAAGCCACTGAAACTGAAATCCAGACGATCCTGGTCTTTGATAAACGAACGCGGAAAGGCATAGGCCTGAGCATCACCGTTGGCAGCGGCACGTGAAATGGCAGGCCCTCCCGGGTAAGGCAGGCCCAGCATGCTTGCTACTTTGTCAAAAGCCTCGCCGGCGGCATCATCGATCGTCCCACCCACATAGTCAAAATCCGTCGGGCTGAGACAACGGTAAAGACTACTGTGCCCGTCACTCACAATCAGACCCATGCAGGGAAACAGATCTCGGCCGCTCGCAATCCGGCAAGCGTAGATATGGGCGTGCAGGTGGTTGATCACCACTAGTGGTTTGTCGGTCGCCAGGGCCAGCGCTTTGGCGGCACACAACCCCACCAGCAACGAACCAGCCAAGCCGGGGGTATTGGCCACGGCAATGGCGTCAATTTGCTTCAGAGTCACCTCGGCCCGACGCAACGTTTCGTCCACCACTGGCAGAATCCGTTCCACATGGGCCCGGGCCGCAATTTCCGGCACGACACCATGAAACCGCTGGTGCAGTTCGTCTTGGGAGGCCACAACCGAAGCGAGCACTTCGAGATGTTCGTTCACGACCGCTGCGGCTGTCTCGTCACAGGTCGTCTCGATGGTAAGCAGAAGCATCCGAGCTATTTCGCAGTCTTCAGGTTGGGTTCAGGGGGAACTTCGGGGTGAGCGTCATGCTCCCCGGTCGCAGCCACCGGCATGGGCTCCGGGGGCACTTCATCGACGGCAGACGGATTCAGCGTCTCACGGACGTATTTCAAGGCAGAGGCCATCTGACGATCTCGGTACTTCGGTTGGGACTCGTTATTACGGCCCAAACCACTGCCTTGGATCCATTTTCGCAACTGAGACAACTCGCCTCCGCGGAGCTTGACCGCATAACCGTCTGTGGGCGAAACTCCCCATTCGTCGGTCTCTTTGGCATCCGGTCCCCGATGAATGTTCTTGCCGCTCGGCCGATGGTAGCTGGCAGTCGTCAGTTTCAAGGCACTGCCACCGCCCTCCAGTTCGATCACATTCTGCACGCTGCCTTTCCCCCAACTGCGTGCTCCGACCACGACCGCGCGGTCGTGATCTTGCAGGCAAGCCGACACGATCTCGCTCGCACTCGCACTGTACTTGTTAATCAAGACTGCCATCGGCATGTCGCTGTAAGTCCCGCGACGGCGGGCATCCCACTTACGTTCCCGCACGTTCCGACCCTTGGTGCTGACGATTCGCCCCTCGTCCACGAACAGGTCGCTGATCTCGATGGCCGCGGACAGCAAACCACCGGGGTTGAAGCGCAGATCGAGTATCAGGCCTCGAACGCCCTCTTCTTCCAATTGACGCATCGTATCTTTGAGCTCGCGAGCGGAATTGCGGCCGAATCCAGACAGTCGCAGGTAAGCGATTTTCTCACCTTCATCGATGAAGTAGTTCCACGAAAAACCTTCTCCGCGTTCGTAGCCGTAAACCGTCGGGACTTGGATTTTCTCACGCTTCAAAGTCACGTCGATCGGATCCGACTCGCCGGGGTGAAGGATCGTCAATGTCACCGGGGTTCCCACTTCACCCTTCATCTTTTTCACGGCGTCGCTGACGTTAAAACCCTGCGTCGAAGCTCCTTCGATTTTCAAGATCTTATCGCCGGCAATCAGGCCAGCACGGAACGCGGGTGTTCCTGCCATGGGGCTGATCACTTCCAGCGGACCGTTTTCCGTCGTGACGATAATCCCCACACCTCCGAACTCAGCCTCCACACCGGTTTTGAATCGATCCAAGTCACGGGGCGGGATGTAATTCGAATACGGATCCAGTTTGCGAACCATGCCTTGAATGGCCGCTTCCATCAGCTCGCGGTCACTCATCTCGGTGACGTAGTTTTGCTTGATCTGAGCGAAGGTGTCGGCGAACAGCGTCAACAGCCTCAATTCTTCCTGCGGATCCACCTGCTTGTCAGAGTTACTCGGCTGCGCGGAATTCTCCTGAGCCCATGTCGCGTTCAGCAGAGCACCCAGCAGGACAACGGAACCGAAGCATGGCAAAAGCCGCGAGAAGTAACTCATCAAGGCCTCCCAAAGGCGAGATGTTTGGCGGGCGGATCGGGTGTCGGCAGGTAACCTTCCTTCGGGAAGTAACTCCCTTAAATACCGACACTTACCTCAAGTATAGGCAGTCGCCAAGGGATCAACAACCGTTCGCCGCTGGATCGGGACCGGGCCAGCGCCACAGGCGGCGTACCGGATGGCCGGTTATTCCGCGTTTTCCACCGCTTCGTCGCTGGCGTCCGGCTCGTCGATTTCCAAGCGAAAGACGATCGGTATCCGCACCTCTGCCGCGACTTCGACACCCAGCATCACCGCGGGCACAAACCGCCATTGTTTCACCTTCTGCAGCGCCACGTCGTCCAACAATTCGCTACCGCTCGACCGCTCCACACGGATTTCCCCCACGTCCCCAGCGGCCGTCACCGAGAGGCGCAGCAAGACCGTTCCGGCGAGCCCCTGTTCCAACGCTTCCGGGGGATACGCAGGGGGATCGTTGGCCGGTTGGGTCTGCGGAGGTCGCTCCAAGGGAACGCCGATTTCCGCTTTCGTATTGATCGAGGGACTCGCCGCCGAATGGGCTTTGGGAACGGACTTCCGTCTCGTAGCTGCCGGTTTCTCGGTCGACTCCGACGTCCTCTCGATGCGTTCCTGGGCGCGGGCCACCGTGCTGGCTGACTGTTCGCCGTCAGCCAAGTCATTCGCCACCGCTTCACCACGCGAGTCGCTTGGCACGCGCCGCGCCGGCTGCTTGGCGGCCTCCATTTCGACCGGCTCCGCGAGCTCTTGGTCGGACGGAGCCGCGACCTCCCATTCCATCGCCTCGGTCGCCTCGGTCGCTGCGGTGCTGGGAGCGGATGCCGCCAGGCTGATCTCAACGCTGTTTTCCCCCTTGGGAACATCCATCAGCAGCGATTGCTGAACCACCACCGACAAGGCCACCCAAGCCGACACGTGAGTCACCGCACTCACGGCCAGCCCCACACTGAATTCCCAGGGCGCATGCGTCGCTTGCCCGCTGAAAACGGACAACGTTCGTAATCCCCGAATCATGGCGGCCAGCAGTTGCACCAGATGAGTTTTCCCAGCAAGGTGTGCGTCTAAAGATGTCTAACGTCTGCAATCGTTGTGCAACTGCAGTTTTTTCCGGCAATTGTCTTCTCTGCGGCGGCTGCCAAGCTCCGGCGGACTCCCCTGCCCCGCCCGCTCGACTGACCGGCACTCGGCGGACTAGTATAAAGGATCGAACGTTGGAAGGAAGCCGCAAGTCCCCGTGGCAGCCACCACACCGTTGAGTTAATTTCGCCGGATTGCTGCGGTTCGCACCTAAGCAAATCCCTCAGGTGAAGAAACATGGCAACCACTCCCGCAGAACCAGTCGACAAATCGGGCACTCGTGTCCGACGTATGTTCGGTCAAATTGCTCCGAAATACGACCGCATGAACCATCTGCTGTCAATGAACGTCGATCATTACTGGCGGTGGCGGACGGTCAAGCTGGTGCGACCCCAAGGGGACGCTCCGATCCTCGACCTCTGCACCGGGACCGGAGACTTGGCGTTCGCATTCCACAAAGCGGCTGGCGGGACGTCGCCAATCGTGGCGGCTGACTTCTGCCCGGAAATGCTCGCCGTGGGGGAACAGAAGAAGCAGCGTGCGGGGATCAACGGACAAGTGGTCTTCCAAGAGGCAGATGCCGAGAACCTGCCGTTCGACTCCAATCACTTTCAGATCGTCTCCGTGGCCTTCGGACTCCGCAACGTGGCGGACACCGATCAGGGGCTTCGAGAGATGACGCGCGTCTGCCAACCCAAGGGCCGCGTCGCCGTGCTGGAATTTTCGATGCCGCGCTGGCAGCCGTTCAAGGCAGTCTACGGTTGGTACTTCCGCAACGTTTTGCCGCGTCTCGGCCAATGGCTGGCAGCCAATGAAGAGGACGCCTACAGTTACCTGCCCTCCAGTGTCAGCCAGTTCCCGCAAGACGAGGAAATGGCAGACAAGATGCGTGCGGCAGGCCTGGAAAACATCCAATACTATCCTTTGACATTTGGCGTCGCGACCTTGTACGTCGGCCAGAAGCCGGCAGTGGCAAACGTCGAGGACGCTCCATCCGCCGAACCCTCCGCAGCGTGTCTGGACAAGGCATGAACGACGCAGCCAAACCGATCATTCTGGCCATCACGGGTGCCAGTGGCGCCCCGTACGCTCAACGGCTCTTGCAGGTCCTGACGCAAATCGACCGCGAAGTTCATGTGATCCTCAGCGATTCTGGGGCGGCCGTGATTCAACAGGAACTGGGGATCCGCATCGATCCCCGACAACTGACGGCCGACAACCTGCAGGCTCTCGATGTGCCAACGGCCGGGCGCATCGTCTTCCATCGCAACGACAACTTCATGGCCCCCATCGCCAGTGGCTCGTTTCTCGCCGGCGCGATGGTCATTTGCCCGTGCTCGGGGAGTACCCTTAGTGCGATCGCGGTAGGCGCCAGCAACAATCTGATCCAACGCGCAGCGGACGTGCAGCTGAAAGAGGGAAGAAAGCTGATCCTCGTCCCACGCGAGACCCCGCTGTCGTTGATCCATCTCGACAACATGCGGACGGCCGCCGCAGCCGGCGCGACGATCTTGCCCGCCATGCCCGGCTGGTACCATGGGGTGCAGTCACTGGACGATATCATCGACTTCATTGTCGCTCGGATTCTCGACCAAGCGGGTATCGAAGCAGACCTCATTCCACGTTGGGGAGAAGCGCACGCGCGCGATTCTGAGTGATGTTCACAACGCTCCGCCATTTGCTGCAACTGATTCGCTTCAGTCACACCATTTTTGCCCTGCCATTCGCCCTTTTGGCGGTCGTCATGGCCTGGTGTGTCCCGACTCCCGACGGCGGCCACCTGCAACTAGGCTGGCCACCGCTACTAGGGATCTTGCTGTGCATGGTGTTTGCCCGCAGCGCAGCGATGGCCTTCAATCGCCTCGTGGACCGTCACATCGACGCAGGTAATCCCCGTACCGAAAAACGCCATCTCCCTGCCGGCCTGCTCTCGGTCGGCAGCGTTGTCGGGTTCACCATTGCCTGTAGCCTGGGATTTGTCGCCTCGACCGCGCTGTTCCTGCCCAACGTACTCCCGTTGATTCTCTCCCTACCAGTACTGTTGTTTCTCTGCGGCTACAGCTACACCAAACGCTTTACTTCGCTGGCACATGTCTGGCTTGGGTTTGCCCTGATGCTGGCTCCCATTTGTGCTTGGATCGCACTTCGCGGGGAATTCTTGTTGGCCAACCCCGGGGACCTGCTGCCTGCCGTCCTGCTCGGTGTGGTCGTTCTACTCTGGGTTTCCGGTTTCGACATGATTTATGCTTGCCAGGATTTTGAATTCGATCAACAGACCGAGCTTCACAGCATCCCCACTCGCTTTGGGATCCAAGGTGCGTTGCGCATCGCAGCCGCGTGCCATGCCCTGATGATTTTAGGCTTGATCGCGCTCGGGTGGGTCTGCGGCAATACGCTCGGGTTGGGACTCGTCTACTGGTGCTCGGTGCTGGCAGTCGCCGCTTTGCTGGCCTACGAACATTGGATCGTCCGCCCCGATGACCTCACCCGGGTGAATATCGCCTTCTTCAACGTCAACGCCCTGGTCAGCATCGGATTGTTCCTCGCCTGCAGCGTGGATTTACTCATCACATAGACAGTCGGTTAAGTGATTCGTAGACTGTCGGTTACGATCTCGGGCGAGGGCCTGTTAAAACGCCGCTCGCAGCCTGACCATCGCTCACATTTGCCAACCGGCATCGCCAATTCGAGATGAACATGATCCACACCGTATCCCCCCAGCTGAAATCGATCCGCGACAAAGTCGAACATAACGAGCGACTCTCGATGGACGACGGCTTGTTGCTGTACGACGACCAGACGCCACTGCAAGAGGTCGGGGAACTGGCCAATCTGGTACGTGAGCGAAAAAACGGCAACGCCGCCTACTACAACATCAACACGCACCTCAATCCGACCAACGTCTGCGTCTACCGCTGTACGTTCTGTGCGTTCCGCGCCGACCTGCGAGACGAACGCGGGTACGTAATGAGCGACGAGCAGATCCTGGCACGAGGCCGCGAAGCGGTGGACAACGGCTGCACTGAAATGCACATCGTTGGCGGCTTGCACCACCAAAAAGACTATGCCTGGTACGTCGACATCGTCCGCATCCTGCACGATGCGTATCCCGACCTCCACCTCAAAGCGTGGACCGGTGTCGAGATTAACTGGTTCGAATTCCTGACCAAAAAACCGGTCCGCGAAATCCTGCAAGATCTCATCGATGCGGGCTTAGGCAGCATGCCCGGCGGTGGAGCTGAAATCTTCCACCCCGAAGTCCGTGACAAGATCTGTGAGCACAAGGCGGATGCGAGCCACTGGTTGAACACGCATCGCACGGCCCACTCGCTCGGCATACGGACCAACTGCACCATGCTCTACGGGCATATCGAGAAACCGTTGCACCGCATCGATCACCTGATCCGTTTGCGTGAACTGCAGGACGAGACCAACGGGTTTCAAACCTTCATCCCGCTGGCATTTCACCCCGAAAATACAGGCCTGGACCATATCAAAAAGCCGTCGGCGATCATGGACCTGCGAACCATGGCCGTCTCCCGCTTGATGCTGGACAACATCCCCCACATCAAGGCCTATTGGATCATGCTGGGGATTGGCACTGCCCAGACGGCGCTGGCCTACGGCGCGG
This sequence comes from Blastopirellula sp., assembly GCA_002701545.1. Taxonomy (GTDB): domain Bacteria; phylum Planctomycetota; class Planctomycetia; order Pirellulales; family Pirellulaceae. The sequence goes on from NZVR01000031.1 coordinate 10,525, forward strand.
ATGATCTGGACGGCACCGTGCGGCACGAGTTGATTTACCACGACGCGGGAGCCACGACCCCTCAGGTGCTGTCCGTGGAAGACATTCGCCATCTGATCTCGGAGGCCGGTCGCGAGCCAATCGAGCGTGACACGCTCTACCGACGCGTACTCCGCGACGCGGACGATCAATCACGCTGGCAGATCGGCGAAGCCGTCACGACCGCCTGACCCAAACGATGGCCGAGAACGCGCCACTCCGGCACCCTGCTGTCCCGTATCCGTTACCACTCGTCTCGGTGACCTGTGCGCGTCAACGTGCCGACTCAACGTCACGACCGACGACCCTTACGCGGCACCGTACCGGCCACCTTCAAGCCCCTTCCGAGGATGCTCGGCAAGTGACAAATGAGACTGAGACGATTATGCTCTGAAGTGTGCGCACTCGACGCCTGACCCGAGTCGCAGACTGATCGGTGACCAACCCGTCCCAGCATTCCGCAGCAACCACGGAACGACTCATGCGTCTGTCGCTCGCTACCTTGACCCTCCCGCTCCTTGTGACCGTACCCTGCGTTGCCCAACAGACCATTCCCCCGGTCTCGGCGCTCATCAAGCAATACGATCAAGATGCCGATGGCAAGCTGACGGCGGAGGACGTCGCCAAAAGCCGCTATGCCAGGCAGTTCCCCCGTTGGGACCAAGATCAGAATGGGAAGGTCACGGCAGACGAGATCATCGCCTTCCGTCGTCGCTACGGGATCGCAGCCGATGGCAGTCGGATTGCAGCGGCAGCCAAGCCATTGAAGATCCCGGATACCGAATCACTGGCTCGGGTTGATCGCACCCATCCCCCCAGTCGCGACGCAGCGCGGAATTCGGCATACATCTTGCGCACGCAACCGCATCGGGTTACTGGCCAGGAGTATGTCATTTTGACCGACCACCTCGAACCAGCTTATGTACAGCACCTGCAACGCTTGGCAAAACACCGCGCGGGCTCGCTGCTCACCGTAAAAAACCTCACGCAGTTACCTGACCAACCGGACGAGCGTGCACGCATTCGCAGCCGCTTGCGTCAAGCGAAATATGTTGCCATTGCCCCCCGCAAGGAGTCGTATCGCGAAAACACGCTGCTGGCATTGTGGGAACTTTTGTCAACCATCGACGATGACCCGCAAATCGATGTTTTTCCCGGCCTCCTGTTGGCCACGGACGCCGCCTCGTTGGGCACGTTGGTTGATCAGTCGATCCGCCATCGCCCGTTGCCTGCCGAAGAAGTCAAACCACTTGCCATCAGCCAATGCTTGAGCGTCAACGAAACGCGATCGTTGCAAAAAGCCGGCATCCTTCGCAAGCAATTTGCGAAAACAGAACAGTCGCTGCCCATTGTGGCAATCTACGGAAAACAAGCCGCCGCAGCTCCCAAACTCAGTGGTCCCCAAGTCTGGAATCTAACGACCTCGGACAAGCAGAAATTTGTCCGCGAGTTTCCCCGCGACGTGACCCAAGTGATGGACCAATCCAGTTTGTGGATCCTCCATGGCCATGGTGTCCCCGGCATGTCATGCAGTGTGGACGTCGACGGGCTGCCGACCAACATGCGCGGCAAACTGCTGCTCACAGGCTCCTGCTTTTCCGCCGTTCCCTGGCAATCCGATCTCCCCAAACTGCGTGAAGCACCCGGGGGTTATCAGGTGCAACCACGTGACGCGTTCGTCCTGCGTGCGATCGATCGCGGTGCGGTCGTGGCCTTCGGTCACCAGCGATTGAGTTCTGGGTTCCCGCATCTGTATCCGATTCTTGAATCGTGGCAGCAGGGTCAGACCGTCGGTCAGTCCTACCAACAGTTGCTTAATGCCTTAATCGCATTGACACAGCTACAGCCTCAAGATTTTGTGATTCGTGACGTCAAACAACGTCGGATCCCGCAAAATCGTTTGCTGTATGTGTTGATTGGCGACCCGGCGTTACAGCCTCTGGCAGCACGAGACTGAATTCATGCGCGGCTTGACATTCCCTTTTTCCCTGTGGCTGGTGACCTGTCTGGCGGGCACGATTACCGCCGCTGACCCAGCTCCCAAGCAAGCGGCATACGTGGTCGTGCTCGGAGTCGCACAAGACGCGGGTTATCCGCAAGCCGGTTGCCGACGAGCCTGCTGCCAAGCGGTTTGGCAAGCTCCGGACAAGTCCAAGCAGGTC
>NZVR01000032.1 GCA_002701545.1 Blastopirellula sp.
TATGCTGATTGGCTCTGCCATTTGATTGCCAAGATGTATTGAACAACTCATCCTTGAATTGAACAGGTTTGATTGGGTTCTGCTTGTTGAGCCGATGTTGTTATTGTTCGATACAAGGCTAGGTTATTGATGTCTGTTTTGCGATAGTCCGCTCTTCTTCGTATATTTGCTGTCTAGCCTTTTGAAGATTAAAAGGGTGCGACAATGGTTTTATTCTGTCGCGTGAGTTGAGCGTCAAAGCCTGGCCTGCGTGCATCTTTTTGTTGTCATGTTATGAGGAAATGGTTGTGTGTGGATGTAAGTTCGTCGATCTGGAGCGACCCGCTGCTCTCCAGATCTTTGTTGGCTTGAGTCTGCTTGGCGAGGTGTGTTGTTGCGACATAGGGCGAACACTTAGATGATGCAATCGATCGATTAAGTTTGCTCTTGCTAGCGCGTTGTGTCTCAAGTTTTATTTAAAATAAGCATAATTTCGGTTCTATTTGGTTCATTGATTTTCTATAAATGTTAATGATTAATCACCGCAATCGTGAGTATGAGCTGCTGGATTGGTTGTGGCTGTGGTTCGTTTTGGTTCTGCATTGGCTTCTTCTGGTGCTTACTCATCATCTTCACTTGGCCTGATTTATTTTGGTTTACTGGCCAACATTTTCTGTGGAATGATCTTGTGATTCGGTGAGTTAAAGTTGATTTGATTTCTGATCGATTGCACCAGCATTGATTGGCGGTTGTCTTGTTTTGCTCGCGTTGATCGGATTTTTGCTTCGCTTTGTCACGGAAGGCATCAAAGAACTTGGCTGTGCTCCAGATTTAGTGAGTGATTTAGAATGGATTGGAATTGAGTCGTGTTTCATCACTCCTTTGAACAAAACCAGTCACGATGGCCAGTGATGCTCATCGGTTTTCGTTTGGGAGTGGTGATGGCATTGGTCTCGACAGTGTTACCGCTGTCTACTTTTGCTCAGGAGAATCCTCGCAATAGCTTTCCAGGGCGTCGTGTTGGTGGAGGAACACGCGCTGCTTGCTCGTCGCGCGTGTTGGCGCATCTAGTGCCAACGAGCAGTGTGTTTGCACCTGCTCCAGCCGGTACTTTGGGTTTGCTGCATGGCCCAACGCCTGTTCCTGTCGCTCTGAACATCTCGTTTCGGCCTCAGTCGGGGGGGCAAGCAATGACCAGAACATTGCCCGCGGCATCGGCAGGGATCACGTTGATCAAGCTGGATGCTGTTGAGACACCACAGATTTGGGAATCACATTTTGCTTGTCAAACTTCAGGGCCTAGCGATCAACAATCTTTCGGATTTGTTGGTACCGATGTTCCTCCAGCGCTTAGTCTGCTTGTCACGAGTCCAGAAGCGGCAGATCAAGTTGTTTGGCAAACGTTGACAATGCTGCAACAGCGATGTGGCTCCAGTATTCCAACCTCATTGATTTTGAAGGAGTTTGGCTTGACCGATGTGATCACATCGGATTGGCCGAAACAACTTCCTGTGCGTTGTCCCGCCTGAGTGAGGCCAGATCCTGATGGCTTTGCTTCGGGTGTTGTTGTAAATGGTGGTGGATCTATGGTTGATCGACAGGTTTTTTCGGTCAGCCATGCATGGTGACATTGAGGGGAATGTGGCGTGATTCGACCGATCCCATTCTTGAAATCAGTGCGAGGGCTTCGCTTGATGCTTCCGCTGACGTTAAGCGCCTCAGCTATTTTGTTGTTTGGATTTCAAGCCAGTTTTCGACAGCTGGCGGGATGGTCTGTTGATCGTTTGCAGGAAGGATTGGGGTCTCAATCAGCGCCCGAAAATATCATTTTGTTGACCTACGACGACTACACAAAAAATCAGGCTGGTGCAGCAGATTTGTTGGATCAGCCTTTACTTCTGGATTTAGCTGAATGGCCAATTCCGCGATCTCTTTGGGGGGTCATGATCGATCGCCTCGCTGAGCTGCACGTGAAGGCCATCGGTTTTGACGTGATGTTTGATTTGCCAAGGGAGGGAGACCTACGCTTTGCACAAGCTATTCAGAATTTTGGCAAGCCTGTTGTTTTGGCAACAGGCATTGATGATCCTGATCGCACGGAATTTGGAAGTATTTCCTCACTGTATCGACCAAATCTAAGCTTATTATTTGCCTCTCCCTTTGTTCGGGAAGGTCATATTGCGGTTCTGGGGTCGGTCGGTGGTGTCGTAAGAACTTCTCCGCGTACATTTATTGACTTTAAGCCCTATTTTGAGGCTCTTGACCCGCCATTATCGTTGTCAGAGCAGATGCATCTTGTGACGGGTGGTCAGTCACAGCCAAAGCCTTCTTTCAAGACTTGGGTTGAACTTTTAAATTTCTATGGTCCGCCAGGAAGTTTCAAAACAATATCGCTCTGGCAGTTGATGGAAGATCAGTCTTATGCCCGCCTTCAGCGAAAAGGCATTTTCCGTGATGCGACAGTTTTGATTGGGAACACAACGATGGAAATTCGTGATCTTCATCCAACTGCTTTTGCTCGGATTGAAGGTATGCCTGGAGTGGAAATTCATGCTACAGCTTTAGCTAATCTCCGGGATAACAATCAGCTTCTACTCCTGCGCTTTAATGGATTAATTGCGATTTTGTTGCTGGTTTGGTCGGGGGTTCTGATTGTGATTTTGCAGTCGATTGAGCGACCGGAGCGTCGAATTTTTCTGGCGACACTTCTGACCTCTTTGATGATCGGGGGGACTGCATTAATGGCTCGATACCATTATATTCTGCCACCTATTGCACATTTAAGCTCTACGACGATGTTGGTGGGCTTGTTGTCAACTGTAGAGGGGGTGGTTCGTGTTCAGCTGTCAAGACAACGTTTGCGCTCCACCCTTTCAAAGTATTTGTCTCCAACTGTTATGGCGGAGTTGACCAAGGATATGGATCGCTTGCAGGTTGATTTGGGTGGAAAAGCTTATGATGTCATCGTTTTAATGACGGATATACGTGGCTTTACATCGAAAACAACACAGAGCACAGAAGAGGGAACTGTGTCTGAACTCGTTGATCGCTTGAATACATATTTCACTGCAATTGTTGAGGATTTAATTGAAATGGGGGCCACGGTTGATAAATATATTGGCGATGCAGTGCTTGCTTATTTTGGTGCGCCTCTCAGCAAAGGATCAGAACTGGACGCACGCCATGCGGTGGAAGCAGCTGTGCGCGTTTGCCACACGCTCGAGGTGCTCAATCAAGCTTGGACTGCCCAGGGGTTGGATCCTTGGGAGCATGTTGTTATTCTCAGTGCAGGATCTGTGATTTGCGGAAATATCGGTTCACCCAAGCGGTTGGATTACACGGTGATTGGTGATGCAGTGAACCGTGTGAGTCGTATGGAATCGATAGCGAAGCAATATGAATGTCAAATTGCAGCGAGTGAACAGGTGGTCACTCTGTCTAAAATTAGAACAAAAGTTGAGAAGTTAGGAGATTTTTCTTTGCGTGGGCAGACAACCCAATCCGTATATGCCATTCCCTTAACCGTCCTCGACGATGTTTCGCCAAGTTGATTCTTGTTGGCGCTTAACTAGGCTTGAGTAAAGCTTGATCAAACATGAAGTTGAATTTTGTTAAAGGTCTTCTTGGTCTTGCTTTCTTTGTTGGAGCAGCGCCTGCTGCTCAGTCTGTTGAATATAGAACCGCAAAAATCACGAAAATAGTTGGTGGTGATTCTGTATTCATTGACCAAAAAAAGGCTGCCAAGGGTGAAACGGCTCAGAAGGGCTCAACTCTTCGTACGGGAGAAAGTAGGGCTAGTCTTCTATTTAATCCTACGGCGATTGGTTTGATGAATCGCAATACCAGTATTCGCTTGGGCAATCAATGCTTTCGAGGTGAGCGTGGAACGATTTTGGTCAATGGCAAATTGATTGCTTGTTTGGGTGAGCAGGCTGGTCGCACCAAGCTTGCTGGTAGTCGAGGTACGACATATGTCTTATCGAAGGAGGAGGATGGATCCTCGTCTATATATGTTCTGGCCGGTGAAGTGGTCGTCGCCGATTCGATTGAACAGCTGAATTTAACTGACGATGATTATCAGATAGTAGAGATGTACCCACATCTCTCGCCTTCTCTAGGTGTCTCTGCTGACTTATTTGCCATGCAGGAACCTCGCCAATCTCCAGTTGGCTTTGGTACTCTTTCTTTATATGCACCACTATCACAATCTAAGGCCAGTGAAGTGAGTTATGGGTATGCGTCTACCGGTTCTGATTTTGAGAGATACTTTGGGGTTGATGTTGAGTTGGGCCACCGTTGGTTTGATTCTTCCAATCAATCAACCAAGGGTTTTTTCCTTGGATACAGCAATTATCAATCCTCGCAGTGCTCTAATAGTTACATCACAACAGGATTGCAATACGAGAAATCACGTTTTCGTTATGGTGCGTCAGGCGGGTTTAAGGCAGATGCTTGCGAGATTGGCTTTTCGTATGGTCAATTAGATCTTTCCATCCCAATCTTTAAACTTTCTCCACGCCGTTCCGCACATCTCACCCTGTCCCCTTATGTATTGTGGGGGAATGATATTCTTTCATTGCATCAATCTGGCTCGTCTGATGATTTTGGTCAGACGGTTGATGTGGCGCCAGGTGGTCGTCTCACATTCGATCTCCCTGTTTCGGACGGACTCAAGCTGAGCGCGTATGGCTCATACGACGAGATTTACGGATATGTGGGAGGTGGCCGTTTGAGTTATCGCTTGCCTTTAGGCGGTGGATTCGTTCAAGATCCTAATGATCGTGCTGATTCAAGCTCATCTGAATCTGCGTCCACGTCTCAACTGATTATTGAGCAAGGCGAACAAGCTCGTTTTTCAGCTCAGGGTGATTTAATTGGCGGAGTGGATAAAATCTCACCGCAAAAATTGGAAGCCTTATTGGTTGATAATTTAGCAGGGCAAGACCGCCTGCCCGAGAGTTTGCAGTTGGCTAATTTGGCTGAAGATGAAGGGGTCCTTTCGACGCAGATTTCAGCAATATTAGGGATTGATTTTGATCGGAATGCCAGTCTACCTGTCAGTCGTACATTGAACTCTCCCTACTCAGATTCTTTCCCTCCTACGATTAAGTATCAGCCTCATGGTTACAGCTGGAAGACATGGCGCCGTCGTTCCCTTCAAGCTGATTGATGGGTCTGCAGACCGGATTGCTTCGATTTGAGCGTGAGTGCTTTGGATTCCATGATCAGCTTCCAGCGAATGGACTGTTCAACCTCCATCACTTTTGCTCAAGTCGATTTGGCAGGCTGCAGTCGTCGTGGATACAGTGATGGATGAGCTCGCCCTAATGGTTGCGCAATTGCAGATCGACTCGAGTCTTGTTGTTCAACCTCAGGCTTGTGGGCTGCTCACTGGATTCAGCCGCTTGGCTTCGATGCGTTGTTCTGGTCTGAAGGTCTTGTTTGCGTTGCTTGAATTTGATTGGAAAGAGCGGGGGGGTGGAGAGTGATGGTCGTCGTCTTATTGAACAATCTCGTCGATGTTGGCAATCATCTTTGTTCTCAACCGAGTCAGCTTGATCGTGATCAATCGATGAATGCTGAAAGGCCTAATTGTTGAGATGATGGCACATCCATTAATTCCTTTTGATCAGCCATTCGATCTTCTGATATTGCTTATTTTGGCTCATTTTTTGGCAGATTATCCTTTGCAAGGGGATAAGATGGCTGTTGAAAAATGTCCAGGTCATGATGTCACTATGGACTGGCGTTGGTGGCTCGCTGCTCATGCTGCCACCCATGGATTTTTTGTGGCTTTGTTAACTGGAATTCCATTGCTTGGTCTGGCGGAGTTGGCCGGTCATGCCTTGGTTGATTACGGTAAATGTAGATTGCAATATTCATTATTTGTCGATCAACTTTTGCACTGGTTGTGTAAGTTGTTGTGGGTTATTTGCGTGGTCTTGCTTTTTGATTGAATGCGGTGGTCTTGCTGTCATGATCAAGCTTCTTAGAATTGTTGATTTCCGTTCAATTGTCCAAAATAAGTTCATTTACTTCCAATGGCTTTTCACGGCCTTTGACATGGATAGTTCCCCAGCTTTGCCGCGAGACTGTGTCACGGAAGCTTGGGTCTAGTAGGTTTAATGTGTCATCGGAAACCAGCACACGAAGTACACCTTCATGGCGTTTTTTGTCGAGGCTTTCGAGGCGTGATGCGCAATTGACGGTATCGCCAATGACGGCATATTCGATTCGCTCTGCACTTCCCATCGATCCGACCAGGGCTTCACCGGAGTGAATGCCGACACGCATGCGTAGAGCAGGTTCTCCATTGTCTTCTAGCTCCTGATTTAGGCGTTTGAGGCCAGCATGAATCTCAATGGCAGCTTCAAAGGCTGCCTTGGCTTCGTCGGCTGTGTTCTGTTGAACCGGTACCCCGAACACGGCCAACATGCCGTCACCTGTGAATTTGTTCACCATTCCCCCTCGACTGGTGACCGCGCGGACGCAGATGGCAATGCCGCGGTTGAGCCATTGCATCAGTTCGCGTGGGCTTAGACGTTCTGAGATGGAGGTGAAACCGGCCGTATCTGTGAACAACACGGTGATTGGCAGCTGTTGACCTTCAAAACGTCCGCTGCTGAGTAGTTCTTCGCGTTGGTTCCAGAGCTGTTGTGCTACAGCCGGTGAGGTGGCTTGTCCGAGCAGTCGGCGAATCTGCTGTGAGTGTTGTTGACTGATTACGCCGCGTCTGACCCAGGCGGATCCGCTCATGCTCAGCAGTCCTGCGAGCGGTAGCGCCGTACCAATCCAGACGTATTGGTGGAGGTGAAGGAGGAGGAGTCCTGCGGTGAGGCTGATAGCAAGCAGGCTGACGATTTGGACGCTGCGTCGGAGGGAAGGGATCGCCTCGCCGAGCAGCAACCCGCAACTTGAGTAAATGAAAATCAGCACGATATTTCCCCATCCCGGCATGATCCAGCCGATCGGAAGTTTGTTGTCGCGATGATCCAAAAGACTGGCGATTCGATTGGCATGAATTTCAACGCCAGAAATCTGAAATGGCTCTGCACCGTAATGAAAACGACTGTGCGGAACTTCAAATAGATCCCTCAGAGATTGCGCAGTGCTGCCAATTAAAATAATCTTGTTGTCGATTGCTTGTGAAGGGACCATTCCATCCAGGAGTTGGGCCAAGGAGTATTGGCGAAAACTACCTGGCTTTCGGAAGTGGAGCATTCTTTGCCAGCCAAACTTGGCGTCTATTGCATTGTGATACCCGCCTGCATTAGCGCTTAACCAAGCATCAATCAGCTGATTGCTGTTAATGGCTTGTCGCAGCTTAGTGTCACCTGTAGCCACTTCCATGACCCGCATCGCGAAGGAGACGGTGGCTTCATCTTGTTCGCCAACGTGGACCAGATCCCGGCGAAGAATGCCATCACTGTCGAGGCTTAGGTCGTTGAATGATTGGCGTTCGGGGGGTGTACCTGGGATTGCCTCGATTCCAGCTACCGCATTAAAGATTGAGACGAGTTTGGCTTCATTGCGGAAGCGCTTCCGTAAACATTCTTGGTTTGGCCCGACGCCTTGATCGCGATAGAGGTCTAAACCAATGGCACGAACGTTGTCAGCGAGGAGACGATCCAGGGCTTGACAGAGCAGCCCGTCGTCGATGGGCCAGCCAAATCGTTTGATATCACTTTCTGTGATTGTGATCAATGTGATCGGCGTCTCTTTCCCATCCCTTGCTTCTCGATGCGTTGTGATCAGGTCATACAGCACCAGATCAATGGTCTGAGCCAGCCCTGTCGTGCGCAACACAATCAGAATGATCAAAGCCACCAGCAGTGGGGCCACGCGCTGGATGAGCTGGGCTGCCCTGTTCACTCCTCCAAATAGGTGGTTTGTCCCAAGCTGCGTTTGAGGTGATCCATCAAACGTCTTGCATCGTCGATACCCAGCTTGCCTTCTTGGATGGCTCGTTCTGAAGCCTGTCGCAGGCGTTCGACCAACAGGTCAGGATCGTGTTGCATCACCTCAAGAACGTCGGCATTGGTATCTCCTCGCAAGACATGGTCCAAGACATAGCCACTGCCACTCGGATTGAGTCGCACATGCACAGCATTGGTGCTGCCAAAAAGGTTGTGCAGATTGCCCATCACTTCTTGATAAGCACCACCGAGGAACATTCCGATTCGATAGGGCTCTCCGTCATGGAGCGGATGCAGTTCAAGCAGTGATTTTGTTTGCCCGGAATGGATGAACCGAGCCAATTTGCCATCAGAGTCGCAGGTGAGATCAGCAAAATGCCCCAACTCTGTTGGCCGTTCGTCCAAACGGTGAATCGGCATCAATGGAAACAACTGGTCGATGGCCCATGTGTCGGGAGCGGAGCGAAAGACTGAAAGATTGGCGTAATACGTGCAAGCCAGAGCCCGTTGCAACCCACGCAGATCGTCATGGATGGGTTCGGAATCTGGGAGCCGTTGGCTGATTTCTTTGGCGCAGATCCAGGTCAATTGCTCGGCCATGGCCCGTTGTTGCAGGCGGATGTAACCCAGCCGGAAAGCCGCTAAAGCGTCATCTCTGAATTTGATCGCATCGTTCCAGGCTTCCTGGAGCAGGATCATGTCGTTGCTATCGCCACTGCTGTCGCCGCCGTTGATGTGACGGATCCGCTCCAAGGTCTCGCGCAGATTGGCCACCGGTAAAGGTTCGTCCTTCTCGATGGGGGGAGCTTTGGCCGGTGGGCGTCCACATCCGAGCACGTTGAACACCAAAACGGAGAAGTGGCTGGCGATGGCACGGCCGCTTTCACTCACCAGAGTGGGGACTGGAACGCCATGGGGGAGACAGCACTCACGCACTGTGGCCACGACATCGTTGGCGTAGTTCTGCAACGAGTAATTCGTGGATGCTGCTGTTGCTGTTCGGCTGCCGTCGTAGTCAATCCCAAGACCACCACCGACATCGAGGAACCCCATCGCTGCTCCAAGTCGCGTCAGTTCGACGTAGATCTGGCCAGCTTCCTGGAGGGCATCCTTGAGGACGGCAATGTCATTGATCTGACTGCCGATATGAAAGTGCAACAGGCGTAGGTCGTTGAGCAGTCCTGCCTGATCAAGGGCTTGGACGGTTTCAAGCATCTCCGAGAGAGCCAGGCCGAATTTGGCTCGTTCCCCAACGGAACTGCCCCAGCGTCCAGTGCTGCGGCTCGACAATTTGGCGCGAATGCCGATAAACGGTGAGGCGTTGAGCTCTTGGCTGGCGGTGATGATGCGCTCGACTTCATCGGCCTGTTCGATCACCACCACCGGCTGATGCCCGAGACGCCGGGCCAAAATCGCTGTTTCGATATATCTCCGGTCCTTGTAGCCGTTGCAAATCAATAGGGCGTCGGGGTTTTGGGTGAGCGATAGGGCGATTAGGAGTTCAGCTTTGCTTCCGGCTTCCAGTCCGAAGTTCCAACGGTTGCCGCGTTCCACCAGATGTTCAACAACATGGCGTTGCTGGTTGCATTTGATTGGAAACACCCCCTGATATCGCCCGCCATAGTCGTAATGAGCAATGGCCCTCTCGAAGGCGGCGTGCAGCCGTTCCAAGCGATCTTCAAGAATGTCGTCGAAGCGGATTAATAGGGGGGTGTGTAGATCTCGCGCCTCTAAACCGTTCAGGAGATCAACGAGATCGAGAGAGCCACCCCGATCGCCTCGGGGTTGCACCACGACATGCCCCTTGGAGTTGATGGAGAAATAGGGGTCACCCCAGCGATCGAGTCCATAGAGCTCAGCGCTGCGGGAGACGGACCAGCACCGTTCCGTTCCAGTCAGCACCATGGCCTAGAGGGTCAATCACAAAGAAAGATAAGGGTTGTGCTTGAAGCTGTGCTTGCCAAGCGGTAGGGCGGCCACGGACGATGGCGCCTTATTGATTCATTTGTCATGGCTGCCGAACGCACCTTTGTTGCCATCAAGCCCGACGGGGTGCAAAGGGGGCTTGTCAGCAACATTCTTGGTCGGTTTGAA
>NZVR01000033.1 GCA_002701545.1 Blastopirellula sp.
ATCCAGATCCAAGCGAACCTTCACGTCGGTCTCGCCGGTGACTCGGTGAATCTCCCCTTGACGTGTCATCCCGTTGCGTTCAATGACTTCATCGTGCCGCAAGGACCGACGATCTGGAACCAAAGCGCAGCAATTCCCTAACGCGGATATTGCGCATCAAGCGAGCGCTGCATCCAGTTCACGAAGGGTGCAGGTTCTGATTGTGGGCCTGGGTCCAGCAGGTACCGCTTGCGGTTTGGCACTGGCCAACAGTGGTGTTGATGTTCTGGCGGTGGATCGTGCTTACTTTCCACGAGACAAGATCTGCGGTGATGCACTCACGGGCGAAGCCCTCGCTTACCTCCACCGCCACAACGTTCCCTCCAGGATCATCCAGCGATCGTTTGGCGAAACACGGAAACCCTGCTTCCACGAGCTGACACCCACCCTTGCTGAAGCTGGCGGATACAGCCTGATTGGAATGGGCCTGCGCACGCAAACTGCCTCCTTTCACACCATCCGCCGCATCGATCTCGACAACTGGCTGGTTGAGTGCTGTGCGAAAGCCGATGTACCGATGCAATTCGGTTGGCAGGTTCAAGCGCTCCACCGTGTCTCAGCCTCTGAACCCTGGACTGTCCAAGGAACAATTCGAAGCCGTAACGGACAACTGCAAGGGCAATTCCAGATCAGCGCGGAGGTGGTGGTGGGATGTGACGGTGTGTCCTCGGTGATCCAGCACTTGAGCCGTGATCCAAGGGCTGAATGCCCGATTGCACTCGCAAGCCGCCGATATTGCAAGAACGATGAGATTGAGGATGCGGTTGAAGATGAGGACATCTCATTGATGGATCATCAATGGGCTCTCAATCCCTCCTACGCCTGGACGTTTTCAGTCACAGGTGGAACCAACGCAGGAATTTATTGGTGCCACCACCGCAACATCCCGCGCATCAGCGGTCGTGATCTTTTGGCGCTCACTCACCAGCACGCGCCGCGTGGTGATGCGATCAAAACCTGGGGAATCCCTGTCTTAACTGAACAGCCACTGGCCCATGCACCGTCGGGAATTCTGCTCACGGGTGATGCGGCATCCCTAGTCGATCCCTTGATCGGGCATGGCATCGATCGAGCGATTGTCAGCGGGGAATTAGCCGGCCAGGTTCTGGCACAAGGATTCCAGACTGGCTGCAATATCGAAACGATCACCCGCACCTACGAAAACAAACTTGAAATCCGACGACGTGGATGGCAACAACACATCCAGCAGCTAGAGAACGCACTTCAGGGTAAGGATCACACCGCGGATCAATGCTCCAAGGCATTGCTCAGAGCAGTGTGGAGGCGATCATCAGAAAAGGCCTGAACCGTGGAGAGATCATCAAGGCAGGTTCACAACAAAAGCCATCAAGAAGAAGTCGAAAACGAATATTTTACAAACAATATGACGACGCTATTCGCGCGTTCCATCAGCTACAAACGAGGGAGTTATAGAACATAACAAGCGACAAATGAACAGGCAAAAAGCAAACACCTTTCGCGGTGATTAGCCCAAACGAAAGGGCCGAAAGGAGGGATAACGAGGCATCCCTTGATGTGCACAAATCATAATCACCTCAATACAAGCGGCAGCTTGAATCATTCAGGCGTAGCACGCGGAACAAGCCTCAATGCCGCAATACATAAACAGAGCAGAACCTTTTCAAAAAGCCATGCAAGGGAATAACTCTTCACTCGCGGACAAGCTAAACGGATTAAAAGACGATATTGCTCTTGGCAATTCTGGAGCCGACCTCTTAAAAGGCAACGATGGTTCCGACTATTTAAAAGGCGGACATGGAAACGATATGATTCGAGGTGGTTTAGATTCAGATATCCTCCATGGAGGTAATCACAAAGATGATATCAAAGGCGGGGCTGGAAACGACATCATCAAAGGAGGCAACGGCAAGGATCTGCTTCAAGGGAATGCTGGACAAGACCATCTGATCGGAGGCAAGCAAAATGACAAACTGCAAGGGGGTCAAAATAACGATAAATTAGTTAGGAAGAGCGGAGACGACAAACTCTTTGGTGGTCAAGACGATGATATTTTAATCGGAGGACCTGGCAACGATCTTTTAGCAGGTAGCTTGGGTAATGACATGTTGAAAGGTGGAGCCGGACGCGATAAATTTGTCTTATCGGCAGGTCAAGACGTTTTCAGAGATTTCAACCTGGATGATGGAGACGTGATTGATGTAGATCCTGACTTGGAATTCAAACTTCAACAAAAAGGCGATAACGTTAGAATCAAAGCGGAAGACAATATTGCAACAGTGTTAATGAATATGGACAAGAAAACACTTTTAGATAGCGACCCATTCGTCTAGCAACAACAAATTCAGGCCTGAATCAGGCGCATTGGAGTCATGTCATCTGCCAGTCAACCTGGGAGGTGGCATGACACTCTTATCATGCAATTTTAGGCCCATCATCCTGCAGGCAAAGAAGAAAGCATTATCAACCCAATCCCTCCCTGGGGACGGATCGTGTGCCTTGCCAGTTGATAGACAAAGCAACTCGTAAGCAGATGTGATCAACCTCACAGCAATCGTTTACGTGCATCAATGCTGATCAGCCGATGAGCGGCGATGGTAGTGACATCGAAGGGAACCCTCCCAACGAGCATCATCCATTCACCTCTCAACAATATGTCCTTATTCATCAGGATGGCTTAAATCACAACGATCGAAGCAACACCGGAACGCCATTACTATTCAACGCGAAGACAACAACGTCGGGGAGCCTGATGCTCACGGATTGAGCTGAAAGCAATACAAGACCCATGAAGGGAAAAGCAGGGCAGGTTGTGTGGTTCCTGATCAATCCCCCGACCCAACTATTCCGAGCCAACGATGATGCGATGGCGCAATCAAGATGACATGCGATATCAACACTTGTTCAGCACGATTCTCTGACCAACCCCATCCAACTTGAATGCACAGACCCTTAGGTTCTTTCCAAGAACATGCCGCTCAAACCTCAGGTCACCACCGATCTGGGATAACGCGGATGGTGATCAATTGGAGATTGAGCCAACGGATGATCTTCACCCAGCAGGTTGGCAGTAATCAAGCAACAGATGCGATCCAGCGGTAAGGCGAAGCGGGGATCCAGAAAGGGATTTTCAAGGAATGTGCCAATCCGTTCCGCCATCAGCAGAGTCAAAAAGGCCAACCAGCCCACCACAGCTGAACTGAACGTCCCAATTGCATCCAATTTGAGGAACACCAGATAGCCATACACCGACGTCAAGGCCCGAATGCAAAAGGTCGAGGACGCTGGCAAGGGCTGACTGCGAATGCGCTCCAGGCCGCCAATGGCACGAGTCAGCGCTTGTTGGACCTGGATGAGATCACTGCGCGCGATTGGGTTCAACAAGCATCCATCCACGAGCTGCCGCTGGCAGCGGGCCATGGTCTGCATCACATGCTGCACCGTCGGATCAGACAGGCCCAGAGAATCCGCCAGGTGCTCCACAGCAACAGGAAGACGAACGGGCTGACCTTCTCGCGAGCGCAGATGGGCATTGACGCACCAGATCAGCAGAACCTCCAGCGTCAGCAACCTTCTTTCAACACCGGAAGTGGTCCGACGCGGCAGCACCGTGGTCAACACATCACGCCAATTGCGGCTCTCATTCACCAGCGCGCCCCAGAGCACGCGCGCCTCCCACCAGCGGTTGTACGCCTGGCTGTAACGAAACCCGAGAAAGAAGGCGAGCAGAACGCCGAGAACCTGTAGCAAGGCCTCCGGCAAAAGCGCCGCTGCAATGGTGTCGTGGATGGGGAGGCTGACCAAGCACAGCAACGTCGCAAGCAGCAAGCTGCGACGCTCACGCCAAATCAGCCACCACGACAGCCAGAGATAGTCCGTCGCACCTCGGGGTTGGATCACATGCCAGTGACGCAGTAACCGGCATCCACGTAGATGGTTTGGCCGGAGATGCCGCTGGCCAGATCGCTGAGCAAGAAAGCAGCCGTACCACCCACTTCCATCTGAGTGACGGTGCGCCGCAGCGGGGCCTTCTCCTCCACGTTGTGGATCATGTCGAGAATGCCACCGATCGCCGAGCTGGCCAGGGTGCGAATCGGACCAGCGCTGATCGCGTTGACGCGCACCTGTTTCTCAGGGCCCAACTCAGCGGCGAGGTAACGCACGGAGGCCTCTAGGGCCGCCTTGGCGACACCCATCACGTTGTAGTTGGGAATCGCCCGCTCAGCACCGAGATAAGACAGCGTGATCACACCGGCCTTCTCGCTGAACAGTGGCTTGGCATGGGCACAGAGCGGTGCCAGGGAATAAGCACTGATATCGAGAGAGCGGGCGAAACCTTCAGCGGTGGTGGCGCTGTAATCCCCGATCAGCTCCTCCTTACCGGCAAAGGCCAAGCAGTGCACCAAGCCATCCAATTGGCCCCACTTGTCCTTGATTTCACCGAACAACGCCGCCATCTGATCGGCGTCTTGCACATTCAAGGGAAGAAACAGGCTGGGCTCGAGCGGTGCGGTGAGATCACGCACCTTCGCCTCAAAGCGTCCTTTTTCATCCGGTAGATAGGTAATGCCCAGCTCAGCACCGGCCGCTTTGAGCTGCTGAGCAATGCCCCAAGCGATCGAACGGTTGTTGGCGATGCCGGTGACGAGGATCTTCTTACCGGTGAGATCAAGCAGCATCGGGGGCCGGAAATGGAGTTGGATTGGCGCGATTCTCCCGCATGCCCCGCCAGGATCTCGGCCTGTTTGCCGAAACCGGCCGGTGTCTGCCGTCCAGCCCCCGCCTGACCCCAACGATCTGCCCCGCAGCTTCGCCTCACGCGATGCGTTGGAAGCCTTGCTGGCCAAGGAGTTCCCAGAAGCCCGTGGGGAGCTGAGTTCGATCCGAGGCGGCCGTCGCGCTGCGGAAAAAAAGCTCAGCCAAATCGAGCCCGGGCGCTACGCCCGCAGCCGCAATCACCTCAATGGTGCTGTTACAGGTCTGTCTCCCTACATCCGCCATGGTGTGTTGACCCTGGCGGAGGTGCGCGATGCGGTGTTCGCGGGAATCCGCAACCGAGATGAGGGTCAAAAGCTGATCAATGAGCTGGGTTGGCGGGATTTCTGGCAACGGATGTGGCAAGACCTGGGCGACCGCATCCACAACGACCAGGAGGAGTTCAAAACCGGGCATGCAGCCTCCAGTTACAGCCGCGAACTACCAGATGACGTTCGCGACGGTCGAACGGGCCTGGCCTGTATGGACGGCTTCCGCGATCAACTGGTCAGCACAGGTTGGTTGCATAACCACGCCCGCATGTGGATGGCTGCCTGGCTGGTGCACTGGAGACGAATCCACTGGAAGGCTGGCGCCGACTGGTTCCTCGAGCACCTACTCGATGGCGACCCGGCCAGCAATCACTTGAGCTGGCAATGGGTGGCCAGCACCTTCAGCCACAAGCCTTATGTCTTCAACAAGGGGAATCTGGAGCGCTACAGCAGTGGTCGGTACTGCACGAACTGCCCTTCTGCAGCGCAATGCCCGTTTGAAGCCAGCTACGACCAATTGGAGCAGCAGTTGTTTGCCGTGCAGGCTTCGATTCGCAGCGTGCAACCCAATCGCCGCAGCAAGCGGATCAATCAAGCCTCCTCCAATCCAGCCTCCTCCAATCACGCGGCCCGCAGCAGGTCTGCCCGTCACAGCCTCTAATGGACCAAAACAAACCAATCGTCTGGGTGCACGAGGAAGCGCTTGGACCGACCAACCCCGCCCTTGAGGACTATCCAGAGGCTCCAGCCTTATTTGTCTTCGACCAGAGCTGGATCGATGCGCAACGGATCAGTCGCAAACGACTGGGCTTTGTCTACGAGTGCTGTCTCGAACTCCCCGTCACCCTTCGCAAGGGAAACGTGGTGGATGAGGTTTTGGCCTTCGCGGAACGGCATGGCGCCGATTCCGTGGTGACCAGCACTGCCGTCGATCCACGCCTCAACCGTGCCGCCGCTGAAATCGACCGGCACTTGCCGCTATGGATGTTGGACGTCGAACCCTTTGTGGCGCTACCGCGACCACCGCGACTAGGGCGCTTTAGCCGTTATTGGCGCGAGGCTGAACCCGTGGTGTGGGCCGGCTATTGATCACGGCATTGCTAGGCCTAAGGCGTCTCATCGTTGAGTAAGGCATCCTGTCGTTTCTTCTCTTCACTGGGGTCCGTGAGAAGATCCTCTTCTTCCCAAGCTGGGAGCTGCACAGGAATCACTTCCTCAGCGGAGCGAGGCGGATCCAACCAACGCCACTCAGCCTCTGCTGCTCGCGCTTGGCAAAGCAGTTGCAATTCGCGTTTCATCGCCTCAACAACGTCTTGGCGCTGAACGGCATCAAAAAATTCCTGTCGTGCCGCCAAACCAGAACTAAACGGCGCCGAACCAGTGCCGTTAAACAAGCGAGCCGGATCTGGAATCCAACGCGGTTGACAAACCGCCGGATCACTGGTGTCGGTCTCGAGAAAAATATGCAAGCCATAACCATTGGGTTGGCTCACCACGGCCAAACCATCGTGGGCAACACGGCGCTGCAAGGGATAAATCGTCCAAGCCTCTTGATCGGAATTCGACCCGCCTCCTCCACATCCCCCCAACAGCACAGCTAACCCAGCCAGCCATGCAGTGGCCTGCACTCTGCGTTCCGGCATGGAACTCCCCTTAACCGCCAGAGATGGGCATCCTGATGGAGGAACAAGCAATTCGCAGCCAGTTATGGCGCTCACACCATCAACAATGCTGCCGTTGGAGACGGTCCTACCGGACTTTTGCCTGCCAGAGGTCAAGGGAGGCCAAGTCAGCAGCTCCGAATTGGATCAACGCCCTGTGCTGTTGATGGTGATTTGCGCGCATTGCCCATTCGTGAAGCACCTTGAGCCAGAGCTGAGCCGCTTGGATCAGGACTACAGCACAGGGATTCAAATGGTGGCGATCAGTAGCAATAGCCTGATCACCCATCCACAAGATGGCCAGGAGCAACTGGCCGAGCAGGCCAAACGCCATCAGTGGAGCTTTGATTACCTGATGGATCAGGAGCAGACCCTGGCCAAAGCACTCCGCGCGGCTTGCACACCAGAGTTTTACCTGTTTGCACCTCGAACCAATCACCAACAAACACTGCGCTACCGCGGCCAACTCGATGGCAGCCGCCCAGGCAACGACCAGCCCCTGAATGGAGCAGACCTGCGTCAAGCGCTCGACGCCGTCCTGGAAGGGAAGCCGGTTGACAGCAGACAAACCGCCTCGATTGGCTGCAACGTGAAATGGCATCCAGGCCAAGAACCGAAGTGGTTTGGTGATTGCGTATAAGGTGGCGCCCATGAATGTGCCTCCTTTCAGCCTTAGCCAGCAGATCGACGATCTGGGCTCAGACCTCGAGGAGGCGGTGCTTGGCGTGTTGCGCAGTGGTCAATACATCGGAGGGCCGCAAATTAAAGCGTTTGAAGAGAGCTTTGCTGAAAGGGTCGGAACGCGCCATGCCGTCGGCTGCAATAGCGGAACCGACGCGTTGGTGCTGGCGTTAAGAGCGCTGGGCATTGGCTCAGGAGATGAAGTGATCACCTGCGCCTTTAGCTTCTTTGCGACAGCGGAAGCGATTAGTGCGGTTGGCGCCACACCAGTGTTTGTGGATGTCGATCCCGACACGTTTTTGATCGACCTCGATCAGGTGGAAGCGGCGATCAGCGACGCCACACGAGCTTTGATGCCCGTGCACCTGTTCGGCCGTGCCGTGGACATGACACGGCTGATGGCTCTCGCGTCAAGCCATGGCCTTCGGGTGATTGAGGATTGCGCGCAAGCGACAGGAACGCAGTGGAAGGGGCAACCCGTAGGCAGCTTCGGCGATGTGGGTTGCTTCAGCTTTTTTCCTACCAAAAATCTTGGAGCAGCAGGAGATGGTGGTGCCGCCACCACCAATGACGACTCCATCGCTCAAACGATGCGAGAACTAGCGGTGCATGGCATGCCACGCCGTTATCTCCACACAGCCCTGGGTTACAACAGCCGCCTCGATGCCATTCAGGCTGCGGTGTTGAACGTCAAGCTCGGAAGATTATCCACTTGGATCGAGCAACGAAACGTGATCGCCCGTCGTTATCGCGACCAGTTAACGGAGTTGCCTGGCATCAAACTTCCAGAGAATCAAGAGGGTCATAGCTGGAATCAATTTGTCTTACGGATTCAAAACTGCCCCACCGGCCAACCCTTATGCAACGGCCAGTGCAGCCCATCTGCGATCAGCAGCAGCCATGGCCTTCCTGAAAGTTATTGCCGTGATTGGCTGAAACAATATCTGCACGATCGCGGTGTAAACACAATCATTTACTACCCGATTCCGATCCACCGACAGCCAGCCTACGAACATTTGGGATACGACTCTGGTTCAATGCCGAACACAGAGCGCTTGTGCAGCCAAGTGTTGAGCTTACCGATCTTCCCTGAGCTGAGTGAACTGGAACAGCAGCATGTGGTGTCTGCACTACATCAGCTGTATGGCCGCAATCAAGCTGTTGAACAAGAGCCGTTAGCGGCTTAAATCATCACGCCAAGCAGGATTAAATAAAAAATAAAGAGTTGAAAGAGCAGCGCTGCCTGATTAAATCATGCGATGCTATTAAATAGATCAAACGCGCAACAAACAACTTTAATCGACTCAAACAACCAGCAGCAAGGGTTGCAAACACACAAAAAAACAAACCATTTCGAGCAGAGACAAGATCGGATTTGATAGAAAAATTAGAGCAAGTTAATACCGGCATCAGCAGAACAAAACAGCGCTATTTAAACATCAAACAGCTGTGGGCATCCAATCATTTAGCGCAAAGAATTTACTACCACGAAACAGAAAGCCTTAATCATGCGCGGAGATAAATCGGCTAATCATTCAA
>NZVR01000034.1 GCA_002701545.1 Blastopirellula sp.
GAAGCAATGCAAGAAAAGCAGGTCACCGTGGCCGGTGAACGCTATCCGCTGGAAGCGCCGTTCTTCGTGTTGGCAACGCAAAATCCGATCGAAATGGAGGGCACCTATCCACTGCCAGAGGCACAACTCGATCGATTCCTCTTCAATGTCTTGATCGATTATTTGCCCCAAGATGACGAAGTTGCTGTCGTCATGCAAACCACATCCAAAAAATCGGAACCGATCCAACCGCTGTTCTCAGGAGACGACGTTCTGCGTTTTCATGAAATGGTGCGACGCGTGCCTATTGCCGAAGACGTCGCACGTTTCGCCGTGCGTTTGGCTGAGGCCAGTCGACCTGGCACGGACGCTGCCCCGGACTTCGTCAATCATTGGGTCAGTTGGGGGGCCGGATTACGCGCTGCACAAACGTTGGTCCTGTGTGCAAAAGCCAAAGCTTTGTTGGGAGGTCGCTCCCACGCTTCGGTGGAAGACATTCAAGCCCTCGTGCACCCCGCTTTTCGACATCGCATTCTGATCGGTTACAAGGCCGAAGCAGAAGGCGTGACCGTCGAAGACGTGATCGATCAGCTGTTGAAAACCGTGAATCCCTAGCTTGCAATCGTCCTTTGTTCCGCCATGGCAACCGCTCCGCACAGTTCGTCTGAAGCCACCACGCGTCGCGTGGAAAGCGCCTCCTTCATTGATGCCGCTACCTTGATGCGCATCAAGAATCTGCAGCTTCGCGCGAAAAGTGTGGTTGAGGGATTTTACAACGGCCTGCATCGAAGTCCCTTCCACGGATTCTCCGCTGAGTTCAGTCAGTATCGGGAATACTCGCAAGGTGATGACCCGCGCTATTTGGACTGGCGCCTGTTCGCTCGCAGTGATCGCTACTACATCAAGCAGTTCGAAGACGAAACCAACCGACGATGTTATCTCGTGGTTGATCAAAGCCAGTCCATGGGCTACCAGTCGCTGGAGTACAGCAAGGCGGATTATGCACGCACCCTGGCGGCGACGTTTGCCTACTATCTGACACTTCAACGCGACAGCGTAGGACTCATGACGTTCGATCAACGAGTCCGTGAGTTTCACCCTGCCCGCCATCGCCCTGGGCACATGCAACGAATGATGGTGACGCTCGAACAATCGGTCCAGGGAACGGGCACAGACCTGCATGCCCCATTGGAACAACTCGCCGGCTTGGTGCGCAAACGCGGGCTCATTGTGGTCATCTCTGACCTGCTCGCCTCACTGGATTCCTTGCGCAAGAATCTCAGTTACCTCCGCACACGGGGGCATGAAGTGCTCTTGCTGCGCGTCCTGGACCCTGCCGAAGTCGACTTCCCATTCGATCAGGCCGCCATGTTTCGTGATCCGGAAACGGGACGCAACTTATTCATCGATCCCTCGGTAGCACGTGACGAATACCATCGTCGTTTTCAGGAACACGATGGAGAAATCCGCGATACCTGCGCTCACCTCGGGATCGACTACAGTCATCTGCAAACGGATCAGCCGTTGGAGTTGGCCCTGTTCGATTTACTGAGTGCTCAGGTGCGTCGCGGTCGTTTGACGCATCGTGGCGGACCCCAGCGACAAGGAGGTCCGTCATGAGTCTACTGGCACCTCTGTTCGCACTCGGCGCCGTGGCCATCGGCATTCCCTTTCTGTTTCATCTGATTCAGCGGCGGCCCAAGGGGGAAACGGAATTCAGTTCGCTGATGTTCCTCAAGCCATCTCCTCCACGGCTCACCCGCCGCAGTCGGTTGGACAATCTCCTCCTGCTGCTGTTGCGCGTCGCATGCATTTTGCTATTAGCGCTGGCATTCACCCGACCCTTTTTACGATCGACAGCCTTGCTGGGACTGCACGCGCCGGCAAGACGCATTGTGATGCTGGTGGACACAAGCGCGAGCATGCGGCGACAAGACACCTGGAAACAAGCTCTGCAGGAAGTGAACTCGGTTGTCGATGATCTGCAAGCGACTGATCAGTTTGCTCTCCTGACGTTCGATGCTTCCACGACCCAAGTTATCGGTTTTGACGATCTACAAGACACGCCAAACGCACGTCGCGGAACCAGCATCAAAGAGCGTATTCGAGATATCCGCCCGACGTGGTATCCCACGAATCTCGGGCTGGCCGTCGTACAAGCAGCTGAACTTTTAGAAACGGCGGCGGAAAGCGTCCAGCAAGAGGGTAGCCTACCCCCACAAATCATCCTGGTGTCGGACATGCAAACTGGCAGTCGCCTGTACGAACTCGACGCCTTTGAGTGGCCCGCGGATGTGAAACTCGACATCCGCACGGTCCAACCGCAAAAAATGACCAATGCCAGTCTGCGGTTGCTGCCGCCCGCTGCGACCGAAACAGTGGAAGACCAGATGCGCGTTCGGGTCTCCAACACCCAGGCGTCAAGCAGCGAGCAATTTCAGGTCGGCTGGTCGGACAAGCAAGGTAAGCTACTCGGTCGCGAATACAGTATCCACGTACCTGCAGGGCAGAGTCGCGTTGCCAAAATCGACCGCCCTCCCCCGTTGGCAACACACGTACGACTCGTGGGTGACGATCATGCGTTTGACAATACTTACTACTGGGCCACCATCAAGCCGCGCGCACGAACGCTGCTTTATCTTGGCGAAGCGGCGCCAGACGATCGTGAACACCTGTCTCACTACCTCAAGCATTTAGTCCTCGATAACGCAACCGCCACCGTTTCCCTGGAAATGAACGACGGGACGCAACCGCTCATCAACTTGGATCCCATCGACACACCGCTGGTGGTCATCGCCCAAGCATTGCCAGCGGAATCAAATCGCACCCTCAAGCGATATCTCGCTGAGGGGGGGCGCGTTTTACTGGTGGTGCCGCGACAGACCGACTCGACGGATTTTCAGACGATGATTGAACAACTGACCGATGCAGGCGATGTTTCGCTGCAGGAGGCAGAAATCGACGATTACGCCATGTTCGGTGACATCGATTTTCAGCACCCGCTCTTTCAAGTCTTTTCAGACCCGCGGTTTAATGATTTCACCAAAGTGCGGTTCTGGTCGCACCGGAGGCTGCAAGCCACGTCGGCAACCTGGAAAAACATCGCAACTTACGATGACAACGATCCGCTCCTCGTAGAACAACAATACGACCAAGGTCGCTTGTGGATCCTGACCAGCGGGTGGCACCCCGCTGAAAGTCAACTCGCTCTGTCGACCAAGTTTGTGCCGCTGTTTACCAACATGTTTCAATCAGAGGAATCCCGCTCTCTGCTCAGCGGAGACTATGCCCCCGGCGACAAAGTACTGTTGCCTCTTAGCGACACATCCATTCAAACCCCCGATGGAAAAACGGTCACAGCTACGAAATCTGTATTCACGGCAACGGAAGCACCGGGAGTGTACTCTCTCGCTGAAGACAAGGGCCCCCAATCTTTTGCCGTCAATTTAGACGCTGATGAGAGCAAAACCTCACCGGTAGAAATCGATACCCTCGAACAACGAGGGGTCGTGATTGGCAAATCGCGCAGCCTGCAAGAGTTAAAGGACCAACAGCGGCAGATGCGCGACATGGAACTAGAGCGCCGTCAAAATATCTGGCGGTGGCTGATTGTCAGTGTCTTGGGATTATTGTTCATGGAAACCTGGCTTGGAGGCTGGATTACCATGCGCAGGAAAACGCAAGCCTAGCAGACCACAGGAGTCTTCTCATGGACCAACGCATACAGCGACAACTGCAACCGGTTGCCAAACGTTTCCGCAGTGTACGACTGGGGCGGATGCTCAGTGTCCTCTGGCTTGCCCTGGCGGCGGCAGGAGGATGCTTGCTGTGGCTGCGCGATACCTATGCCTTACCGGGAGAAACGATCATCCTGTTGTCTTGCGCAGCTGGTGGCTCCCTGCTCTTGGTGGTCTTTGGTCTACTCTCCTACCGCAACCTGGGTTGGGTGGCGCACCAAGTGGAGCATGCGCATCCGAGCCTCCAGGAACGGCTACTGACCGCGATCGAGGTGCGTGCGACTACCGCAGCAGGCAACTATGGTTATCTACAACATCTGGTTCTTCAAGAAACTCTCACACACGCCCACAAAAACAACTGGAAGACAACGGTGCCCTTCCGGCGCCTCGCGTTTGCGCAGCTTGGTAACTGGTCGGCCTTCCTCCTGATGTTTGTCATCTTGGCAACTCTCTTCGCCGCACCGCCTGCTGCCATCCAACCACCCACCTCCCCGGAGGCACAACCTCAAGTTGCTGCGGAAGGCTATCAGATCGCGGTGGAGCCGGGCGATACTGAAATCGAGAAAGGTAGCAGTCTGATTGTTGTGGCGCGGTTTGCTGGCCAAGTTCCAGCCGCAGCGACGCTGGCTTACTCTGCGCCTGCGAGCGACGGTGAAAGTCGCCTGGACATGTCGCGCAGTCTCGACGATCCGTTGTTTGGGGGTCATCTTTTTTCCGTCGAACAGGATCTTGTTTACCGCATCGAATATGCCGGTGAAAAGACTCAGGACTACCGGGTCACTGTCTTCGAATACCCGCTGCTGATACAGGCAGACGCCAAGCTGCATTATCCAAACTACACCAAGTTGCAGGACAAACTGGTGGAAGACACGCGGCGCGTGACGGCCGTCGAAGGGACAGAACTGACTTGGACCTGCCACTTGAACAAACGCGTCGATGGCGCTTTCCTTCATGATGAAGAAGGGAACGAAATTGAGCTGTTCCCTGCCAACGACGAATCACTCGCCTACTCGGCGACGATTCCCCTGCTGGAAAGCAAGCGTTGGAAGCTCTACCTGATTGATGCCGTGGGGCGGGAAAACAAAATGCCTCCTGAGCTCAGCGCCAAAGTGCTGAAGAATCAACCTGCCGATGTCGAGTTGGCGCTGGCGCGCGACTTGCGCGTCTCTCCGGTCGAGGAAGTCGAGGTTCAGGCCACCACGTGGGATGACTTTGGCATCGCCAAATACGGCCTTACCTACACCCTGGCTGGTAAAAGCCAGGAGGTGGTTCTCGGGGAACAGGCGGTCGCCAAAGAGCGCCGTGAAGCTAACCATTTACTCGACTTCGAGCGTCTGGAAGCTCAGCCCGATCAGCTTCTCTCGTACTACTTCTGGGCAGACGATTATGCTGCGGATGGTTCCTCGCGCCGCACCATGAGCGATCTATTTTTCGCTGAAGTTCGTCACTTTGAGGAAATCTTCCGACAAGGGGAACAGCCACCCGGTGATCAGCAACAGCAACAACAGCAGCAGCAGCAACAAAGCCAAAATGAACAAGAGGCGGAACAACTTGCCGAACTTCAAAAACAAATTGTCACTGGCACGTGGAACGTCATCCGACGCGAGACCGCAACGCAGCCAACGGACAAGTTTGCCGAAGATATCAACCTGTTAATCGAATCACAAAAAACTGCTTTGGAGCAAACCGAGGCCCTGGCGGAAAAACTGACCGATGCTCAATCGCAACAGTTTATTGAAGTCGTCCGCGGTCATATGACCGATGCCATCACCGAATTGACCCAAGCTCTCGACGACCAGTCGGCAAAACTCCTCACACCGGCATTGGCTGCCGAACAAGCAGCCTATCAATCTCTGCTCCGACTCCGCGCTCGAGAACATGATGTTGTTCAGCAACAACAGAGTCAAAGCAGCAGTCAAAGCCAATCCTCTCAATCACAACAAAACCGTTTCCAACAACAACTCCAGCAGTTGGAACTCAAGAACGATGAGAACCGTTACGAAACCCAACGGCAAGCAGAGCAGCAGGAAGATGCCGAGCAACGTGAGATGCGGCAAGTCGTCAATCGCTTGAAGGAACTCGCGCGGCGACAGGAAGACCTCAATGAACAGGTCAAACAACTGCAGTCCGCTCTGGAGGAAGCAGAATCTCAGGAAGCGCGGGAGGAAATCGAAAGGCAACTCAAACGTTTGCGCGACCAGCAACAACAGATGCTGCGCGATACCGATGAACTCGCGGAGCGGATGGAACAACAGCAGAATCAACAAAGTATGCAAGATGCTCGCGAACAACTCGAACAGACTCGGGAAAGTGTGCAGCAGGCATCGCAGGCACTCGAACAGGGCCAAGTCGCTCAAGCCTTATCTGCGGGGACGCGTGCAGAACGCGAACTGAAACGCATGCGAGACGATCTTCGTAAAGAGACTGCCAATCAGTTTACTGAAGAGATGAAGGAACTGCGTCAAGCTGCCAGAGAATTGGACGACGAACAACAAGAACTGGCGGATCGATTGCAGTCCATGGATCAAGATCGACAACAAAACCTGCGTGACAAAAGTGATCGGGCAGACATCGCCAAGACATTGGAAGGTCAGCAAGAGCGACTGACCGATCTGCTCGACAAAATGAAAGACACCGTGGAAGAAGCCGAAGCCACCGAGCCGCTCTTGGCCCGCAAACTCTATGATTCGTATCGGGAAGCGAAACAGCGCAAGGTCGAACAAGCGTTAGAAGCGTCTCAGGAGCTTTTGACGCGCGGTCTCGACCCGCAATCCCGTGAGATCGAAGCGAATGCTCGCGAAGGTATCTCGGATCTCCGCGACGATATCGAGCAGGCAGCGGAAGACGTCCTGGGAGATCAGACCGAATCGCTCCGCCGTGCACTCAGTGAATTGAATCAACTGGAACGTGAATTAACGAACGAAATCGCACGCGCCAACGCACAAGGCAACAACGATCCCAACGCCGAGAATCCCACACCAGGTCAAGGTGATCCGAATCAAGAAGGCAACCCACCGCAACCTAACGAAGGGCAACCTAACGAAGGGCAACCTACCGAAGGGCAACCAAATCGGGGAAACCCGACCAGCCCGACACCCCCAAACACTACGAATACGGGCGAGTCGCAGCCGGCGGAACAACCAGCGTCTCCGGATGGTCAGGGCACACCACCGCCATCCGACAACAATCGACCTGACAACAATCGCGAGGGAGAAAATCCCATGCCCTCGGACCAACCCGGTAATGCCAATCCGCAACAGAACAGGCCCAATACTCCTGCGCAGGGCGAGCAAGGTGCCCCCTCTCAACCACCTCGTGATCGCAACAACCCAACACAACCCTCCCCATCACCGGGCAACCAACCCGGCCAGCCAGCATCTCCACCAAATCCCAATCAGCAGCCAGGTAATCCCAATCAGGCACCCACCGAGGGTCGACCAAACAGCCCTCAGGGCGATCAAGGCGGATTACAGCAATACGCGCGTGACAGCCAAGGCAGTGCACCGATTACTGGTGCTGACTTTCGCGATTGGTCAGACCGTTTGCGAGATGTCGAGGAAATGATCGACGATCCTGACCTGGCAGCCGAAGCTGCACGGATTCGCGATCGCGCACGCAATTTCCGCGTCGAGTTCAATCGAACGGGCGGGGAACCTAAGTGGAATTTGGTCAACCAGATGGTCGCACAACCGCTGCAGGAGTTAAAGCAACAAGTCTCGAACGAGTTGCTGCGCAGCGCCGCCGACAAAAACAAACTCGTTCCTATCGATCGTGATCCTGTCCCTCACGAATATGCTGAACAAGTGCGCAAGTATTACGAGCGACTGGGGGTGGGTCAGTGATTCTGCAGGACATCAGCTTGGGCGCACCGGCTTGGGTACTTCCCGCCGTCATCGCGCTCACCATACTCGCTTGTTCGATCTTCGCCGTCTACCTCCTGACGCCTGCCGTTGGCTGGGTGCGTGCCTGTGCTGGCGTACTCAAACTGATTGGCGTCGCTGCCCTGGTGCTGTGCCTTCTCGAACCGATCATCAGCTCGGTACGCCCCAAGCCGGGTGCAAACGTCTTTGCCTGCCTGGTCGACAACAGCCAAAGCATGAACATCGGGGACTCCCAGACCCAAGAGACCCGTGCGGAACGACTTGCACAAGTGCTTAAACGCAACTCCAATTGGACAACGCGTCTGGAACAAGACTTCGATGTCCGTCGCTATATATTCGACACCCATCTGCACAATGTCGTCGATTATGATGCGTTAGAATTCGACGGCAATGTGAGTGCCATGGGGAGTGCGTTACAAAGCATCGGCCTCCGTTTCCGCAAACGCCCTATCGCCGGTGCGTTCCTGTTTACCGATGGCAACGCGACCGATCTCGCCCAACTGACCGAGCAGATTACCAACATTTCCTTTCCCGTTTACCCGGTGATCACACCAACGGAGAATCCATTGCGTGATCTCCAGGTTGCGTCCGTGGTAGTCACTCAGACGAATTTCGAAACTGCGCCCATTACGCTAAACGTAACTCTTGCACAGCATCAGCTGACTGGCGAAACAGTCGTCGTGCGAGTGCGTGATGAACAGGACCAAGTCGTTGCAGAAGAAACGCGAGAACTCGGTGAACAGTCCACGGCCGAGTTCCGCTTTCGCTTCCGTCCGGAAACTTCAGGGATCAGCTTTTATCATGTCACCGCCTTGATTGAGAAGGAGCAGCGTCTATTCGAAAGCGGCCGCACGAAACTCGAAGCCACTTTGGCGAATAATACTCGGGTGGCGCTGGTCGACCGTGGACAAGGTCCGTACCGAATCCTGTACGTGTCTGGACGTCCAAATTGGGAATTCAAGTTTTTGCGACGCGCCCTGGCAGAAGATGACGAAGTCAACCTGGTGGGTCTGCTGCGCATTGCCCCTCGCGAACCCAAGTTCAGCTTTCGCGACCAGGCAATCAGCGAGCGCAACCCATTTTTTGAAGGATTCGACAACAAAGACGATGATGAAGTCGAACGTTACGACCAATCCGTCCTTGTCCGATTCGGCATCGAAGACGAGGAAGAACTTCGCAAGGGATTTCCATCTTCGGCAGACGAACTGTTTGCGTATCATGCGCTCGTGATCGACGATCTCGAAGCCAAATACTTCACCCCCGACCAGATGCTCCTCATTCGTCGTTTCGTGAGCGAACGCGGTGGCGGCCTGTTAATGCTTGGCGGTCAAGAATCGTTTGGCCATGGAGGTTACACCCGGACTCCCGTCGGAGAAATGCTCCCGGTCTATCTGGCGCGGTCCGATACGGCACTACAGGGAGAGATGCGTTGGGAATTAACCCGGGAAGGTGCCTTACAGCCCTGGCTGCGCGTACGCGCTACCGAAGAAGCCGAGCGGCAGCGATTACGTCAGATGCCGCCGTTGTTGACGGTCAACAATGCAGGTCGCGTCAAACCTGGTGCCTCCGTCCTGGCGACCGTTCGCGCTGACGGCACGCAACATGCGGCCCTCGCAATGCAGCGCTTTGGCAACGGCCAAGTCGGCGCGATGCTTGTCGGCGATCTCTGGAAATGGGCCATGCATCGTCCTCAAGATGGCGAACAGGATTTGCATCAGGCCTGGAGACAGACTGCCCGGTGGCTCGTCAGTGACGTTCCACAGCGAGTCACCATGCAGGTCGACAAAGACAGCGTTGACCACGCAATATCGATCCGTACACGGGTACGTGATGTCGAGTTCCAGCCGCAGGATAACGCCACCGTCACCATTCAAATCACCGCACCCTCAGGACAGCAAGTCTCGGTGTCCGCTGAGCCAGACATCGCAGAGGCCGGCCAGTACCTGGTTCGCTACTGGCCCCGCGAAACGGGCGGCTATCGAGCCGAATCGAACGTCGTCCTCGAAGATGGCACGGAACTCCCTTCGGTCACCACCGGGTGGACGTCTCAGCCCGCCGCACAAGAACTTGCCAACCTGGAAAATAACACCGCGTTATTGGAGCAAATCGCGGACGCGACGGGAGGGCAATTGGTTTCCATGGACAACATGGAGCGTTTCGTAAAACAACTCCCCAGTGACAAAGTCCCCATCACGCAAATTAACGAGTTTCAACTCTGGCATCAAACTTGGGTCATGTTGTTTGCCATCGCCTGCCTTTGTGGCGAGTGGGGCTTGAGACGGTGGAAAGGCCTGCCATGACACACATACGACGCACAGGACTCTCATTGCTGGTCACGTTAACCATCCTGGCAGCAACACTCCACGCCGAGGAGACGACCGCACCGACCGTCGTGGTCGTGGTCGGCATCGGCGGCGCACCTGATTACGAAACCCAGTTTTCACAGTGGGCAGATCAATGGCAACAGCACGCCAAGAACCGCAAAGCCATCTACCATGAAGTAGGACGCGACAAGCAACCTGAGATGTCCGATCGAGATCAATTGCAAGCGATTCTCAAGACCGAAACGAAAAAAACATCGGCGCCGCTGTGGCTCATCATGATCGGACACGGCACCTTTTTTCGCGACGTCGCCAAGTTCAATTTGCGAGGCAACGATGTCTCAGCCACCGAGCTTGCGGAATGGCTTGGCCCCCAAACACGACCTCTGGTGATCATTAATTGCGCTTCTTCAAGTGGTCCTTTCATTAATCGACTCTCCGGCCCTCATCGCATTCTGGTCACCAGTACGAAGAGTGGTGCCGAGCAAAACTTTGCACGGTTCGGTAAGTTCCTCAGCCAAGCGATTGGAGACACCGGAGCAGATCTTGATCACGATGATGAGGTCTCTCTACTCGAAGCATTTCTTAGTGCTTCCGGCCGCGTGACTCAGTTCTACCAACAAGAGAACAGGCTACCGACGGAGCAAGCATTGCTGGACGACAATGCAGATCAAACCGGGACTCCGGCAAGTTTCTTTCGCGGTGTGCGGGCACAAGCTGCTGCCAAGGAGGGAAAATCGATCGATGGCGATATCGCGCGACGCGTCCATCTCATGCAGAATCCCAATCTACCCGCCTGGACAGCCGAACAGCAAACGCGGCGTGATCAAATCGAGACCAAGATTGACATGCTGCGCAAACAAAAAGATCAGCTCGACAACGAGACCTATTACGCGCAACTGGAAACACAACTGGTTCAGTTAGCTCATCTGTATGCGGAAGTAGACGGCACAGCTGCCGACGCTAGCACCCCCCCCAGCCAGCCACGTTAGCGCAACTGGTTGATGGTCAACTCACAGACGTCGTCCAAGACGCAGACGTCCATTTCCTAAAACCACACAACCAGTTCCCCTTGTCTCCGCTGGCGGTTTCCAGTATTTCCCGCACACCGTCTGTCTGCCCAGTCTGTGGTGCGAGTCGCAATCATGCGTCCCATACTTTGCTATACACTTCTACTACTGGTCGTCGGTTGTAAAACGCCGGCCCACTTCAGTGCATTTGAGGCACCGTCGAACGACCGAGCATGGGAACCTTCGTTGGCAGTGCTGTCGCGTGCAGACGTCGATCAAGATCACGTCAAGCTTTACAACGTGCGACGCTGTCACTACGTCACTGAAGATGTTTACACGACAGAGTATCGCGATCGGGAATTCTCGCTGGA
>NZVR01000035.1 GCA_002701545.1 Blastopirellula sp.
AAAACCGATTTGCCGTAGCGTTTGAGACACTCGTCGGCTAGTGCAGCGACCGTGACTTGCTGGCCATTGATGGTAGCGGCCACACCCGGCATCTGCTGCCGCAACTGAGCATTGTTGTAAACGTTGACGATCTTCGAATTCTCTTGCAGACGACTGAAGGTTTTTGCCGCAGAGGATCGCAACTTTTGTTCTTCCAACGTGTGCCGAATCTGGACTTCCGCTTTCTGGCGAACCGTGTTGGACAAGTAGTTTGGCTGCAGAATCTTTTCACATTTGATGATCACGAACTTGTCGCCCAGGGGGACAATCGGCGAGATCTGTCCCTCTTGCAAACTGAACGCCATCTGCTCGAAGGAGGCATAGGCGGAATCGCCAATGTGTTTTCGAATGGGTGGAATCACGCCCTGCACACTACTGCTGGGATCCACTGAGTGTTCTTTGGCAAGTGCTCCAAACGTCTCCGGCTTGGCAACCGCCAATGCACGCACCTGTTCCGCTTGCTGTGCCGTTTCGACGGCGATAATACGCGCTTTGATTTTCGACCCGTATTCCGCTTCGACCGCGTTCTTCACCTCTTGGTCCGTTACTTCGATTTGGTCCGCTGCCAGACGCTTTAATGCCAGGGTCAGCCAGATAATCTCACTGCGGTATTCTTGCGGCGTGATATCCCGCTCGTCTTGCAGCATCTGCATCCAGCGGTCGGGAGTCAGGCCGAATTTACCTGACATGCGGGCGATCTCAGCATCCACATCCGCCTCGGTGATATTGATACCGTTCTGCTGACAAGCTTGCCAGACAATATGCTTGTTAATGATGCTATCGATCACTTCGTCACCGTAACGCTTCAAACAAGCACTCGCCAACTGCTCTCGTGTGATCTGCTGGTTGTTGACGTGGGCCACAACTTTGAGCTGTGATGTTGCCGCCGCACGACCGGTGGTTTTCGCGGTGCGTGTCGGCGCGGCCGGTGTCCTGGGGCGTGCGGGGCGCGAAACCGATGCGGGTGCTGTCGGGCGATTCGCCTGAGTGTTCGCCGCAACCGTTTGCTGCGTGCGATTTTGAGCCGGACTTTGTGCACTCGCGGCTCCTGTACCTGCGAAAAACCTTGCAATGGCACAGATGGCAATCACAGCGATGACGCCAATGATGAGCGAAATTCGTGTCTTCCAAGGGGAATGCTTCGAGGATGAATTGCGGGCATCCTTGCCAGTCATAATGCTTCTCCGTTGCGAAAACGGTGGGTGAGTTAAAATCGCAGGCAGACAAACACAGCGCGCCTGTCGAATGATCGGGTGGCGGATTGTAGGAACCGGCAAAAAACGGGTCAAGATGGAAAAGAGAACGGCATAATTTGCCGAAAAACACCCCCCGACGGCGGTGAAAAACGATCTTGCCAACAAACGTTTCGCGGTTTACAGTCCGCCATCCCTTCTGGTGGCCCCTGCGCAGTCAACTTAGAAAGCGGCCACCCCAAATCCTAGCGCGTAGGAATGCCCCATGAACCGTCTTCTCTACTGCAGCTTGTGCGTAGCGTGCCTGATCCTCTCCAGTGGTTGTCGCGCCCCGATGCCCACATTTCGGTCCTCACACCTACTTTCGCCATTTGGGTCAACCAAGGTTCCTCCTCCGGCTACCAAGAGTCTCTCAGCTGCACAGGGATATAACAGCCATGGTCCAGCCTCCGCCAACACCAACAACGCCGCAGCGAGTGGTTGGCGCACCGCAACCAGGACCTCTGATGCCGCGACAAGCCAGAACCCGAATAGTGATACACGCTTGATCCCGCAAGCAAATTCGTCGGCGCCGGCAACCCCGGCTTCCCCATCCAACCGTTTGGCGGGAACGACCACCACTTCGCCCGTTCAGCCTGCTGCCTACGTCACCACCAGCGGCACGTCAGGCCAAAACCGCACCATCGGCACCGGTGCCAGCACGGTTCAGCTGAAAGGAATGCATGTGAACGACGCGACTTCATCCAACGAGCCCGGTGCCTTTGTCGAATCTTCCTCGTTCTCCGAAATACCAGCAGCGACCTCCTCTGACACTCCCAGCAGCCCCCAAGCTGCCATTACGCCCGACACTGCCCCCAACCCCGATCCCTCAAGCCCTAACCCTGGTACCGTTTCCACCCCTACCACCGCCAGTACGGACGCCGTCTCGGTCACAGCAAATGCCATGTCGACAGCCAGCGAACTCAACTGGCGCGGCCGCGGCGCGTAAGTACAATCTTCCCTCTCAGCAAACCGCCTGGTGGAACCTCACTGACTCCCCGCGAGACGCTTCGGCCAGACAGATATGAGCAATTTCAAGCACTTCGACGAAGAGACGCAGCAAGGCGTCACCGTAGTTCGCATCAAGGACCACGAATTCCTGGACCGATTGATTGGCGGTGAACTGCAGGAAGAACTCATCTCCTACGTCAAGCAAACCGCCCCGAAGAAGTTGGTGGTGAGCTTCGAGCGAGTGCAACGTTTCTCGTCAGAAACCATCAATGCCCTGATCCGTGCCCGAGAATATGTCGTCTCGGATGGCGGCAGCATGAAGCTGTGCGAGATGCGACCGGAGATTCGGAACGTCTTCCGGATATTGAACCTCGAAGACAACGTGTTTGAGATCCACGATTCCACGTTCCAAGCCATCGATACGTTCTAGCAGCCACACGTCGTAACGCCCTCTCAGGGAATTCGCCGTCGGCAATGCGTCGAGTGCTCATGCCCGACCGCCAACCGGTCGTCCACACCGCGTTGTGATTCACAACGTTAGGTGATTCGCTGCGTTACGTGATTCGCTGCGTTAGGTGATTCGCTGCATTTAGCGTCGCATGACCGCACGATCATGTTCGGCAATTGCCAGGTTCGCCTTGTCCGCGTAGTAATCGGGGGCACTCTCAAATTTCAGCAGCGTCGTTTCGCTGGCAAACAGGTAGTATTTGTTGCGATAGTAACTGCCAAACTGCCGCGTTCCGAGTTGCAGACGTTGGTCGTCAAGATATTGCACAATATCGTAGCCGCTCATGACTGGGCTAAAGCGATCCGGATCACCCCAAAACTTGGCTTGGGCCTCTTCACTGGAAAACAGGTACAGCTGACCTCGGTGAATGTGTCCCCATTTGGCAAAAC
Source organism: Blastopirellula sp. (assembly GCA_002701545.1). Classification (GTDB taxonomy): domain Bacteria; phylum Planctomycetota; class Planctomycetia; order Pirellulales; family Pirellulaceae. The sequence continues at coordinate 3,120 of NZVR01000035.1, forward strand.
CTAACGTCCAGCTTTTGTTTTCCAATAACGCCACAGGGCAGAAGCCTTCGAGCGCCAGTTGCGGTTGCTTGGCCTCGCCTGTCACACCTGGCTGGAACTTGGCTACGGGTTGCTGCTCTTGAGCCGCTGCTGTGCCTGGATTCGCCGGAAGCTGATCCATCTGATCAGCAGGAACCGCCGCTGCCATGGCTGGCTGCTCTGGCTGCTCTGGCTGCTCTGGCTCCTCTGGCTGCTCTGGCTGAATTGGCTGCTCTGGCTGAATTGGCTGCTCTGGCTGAATTGGCTGCTCTGGCTGCGCGGGCATGTAAGGGTTCTGAATCGGTGCAACCTGTGGCTGCTCAACTTGAGGCGGCTGAGCCGTTGGAGGTTGGGAGGGGACGTATTGATTGCTAACTGGAGGGCGCGCGGCAACGTTGCCAGGCGCCGGGTTGGCAAACGGGGGACGTTGATTCGGAGGGACAAACTGCGAAGCTCGCTCCACCGGTCGGCGAGGCTGGGTCACTGGGGCCAGATTCTGCGGACCCGTCGGGATCCCCGAGCGGCGATCCGGAAGTTGCGTATGCGCGGCTGCCACAGCGGGCTTCATCCCCACACGTGCATGCGCCGCAATCTGGTCGACGCGACTGATGTATCGGTTCAAATCTTGCGGACTGACGTCTCGAAACAGCACCTGACCTTCGGCGGTGAGAAAGACATCCGTCGGCCAGCTCCGGACTTGAAATCGCTGGACCAGCTCCGGATTGGAAGGCACGTCCACTTTCACCGGAATATAATTCGCCAGCAATGCACGCTGGAACTCCGGACGCGAGTACACCCCTCGTTCCAACATCCGACAAGGCCCACAGCTCTGCGCCGTAAAGTGCACCATCACCAAACGCTGCTGTGCCCCTGCCACTTGCTGGGCCTGCTGCAAATCAGACATCCAAGGAATGCTGTCAGCAGAGCAGATGCTTGCGAATAAGACGAAGGGAAGAGCTACCGCCAGGTACGCGAATTTCATTGGTCGACCGTCCTTGTGACCGGATTGGGGGCGCTAGGATCGGTCTGTTTATCGGCTTCGTTCTGCAGCGAATGAATCAAAAGATACTGATTAGGCAAACTTTCCGGGTGCAAGCATCCATGGGTTTACACCGTTTTTTGCGCGAAATCCCGTTGTATTCACTCAATTGAAGACAACAGCCAAACCTCAAAAAAAACCTGTTTTGCAGGCAAAACGGCCGTTGTAATTCTATAGTTGATAGCTTGACATGGCCGAAAAGATCAGTAAGATGCCCGTATTGCAGGACCTCTGTCTGCATCGGAGAGCTGTGGCCTCCGAGTTCCTTATTGAGTGCTGTGGGGACGTTTCGTATCAGTTTGCTTGAACTGGGTACGGCAAATAAGGCGCTTCTCAGATACAACGTCGTGAGTCTCCTCGTGAGGCTGTGACAGAATGAGCAAACCCTGAGGTAGTCAGGATCTTCACTAAGTGAAGTGGTCACACCCGCTGACGGTTTGGTACCGCTTGGTGGTCGTGACAAGAGGTCTGAAGGAAAATGCGTTGTTCGGCCCCCGCAAAGTCGAGCAATCGAGATCCGGTTATTTGGTGGATCACCACACAAACCAGAATTCACGGAAGCAACTTTGGCTGTGATGTCTTTGGAAAGGCATCTCGATCATGTGGAACGTGCTGCATCGCGCAGTCACCACTCCCTGTGTCGACGACCTTTGGCCGACCAGCCGCTGGATTGAAAACATTTGGGCGAGCCCGCCCACACTCCTAGTTAAACGAGATGATTGCAAGTGAAGCGATCATCCATGCATCGAGTTCACGCGATAGGTTAACAGAGGCCGGTATTATGGCTAAAAAGAAAGGACGCGGTGGGCGTTCTCGAGGCGGTGGCCAAAACGGGAGACAACGTCGACGCCGACGTAACGACGGAAGACGTGGTGGTGGCGGTGGTCAGGACCACTTCGAGCCAGCAGATGGCGCAATGACAGCTGGCTACGGCATGCTGGAATTGCATCCCAACGGCTATGGCTTCCTGCGCAGCCCCCACAACAACTACTCACGTGAACGCTCCGATCCGTTCGTCCCCGGGACGATGATTGAACGCTTTGGATTGCGCGCCGGATTGATGCTCCGGGGACTCGTGCAACAGGCTCGCAAGCAACAAGGTCCGCGAATCCGCGAGATCATTGACGTCGATGGGATGGCTCCTGAGGAATATGCCAACGTCAAAGGGTTTGACCAACTCACCCCCATCAACCCCGAGGAATGGCTGCACTTGGAGACCGGCAAAGAGCCGCTCACCACGCGGGTGATGGACCTGCTGACGCCGCTGGGCAAAGGTCAGCGAGCTTTGATCGTCGCGCCGCCACGCACGGGTAAGACGGTCATGCTGCAACATGTCAGCCAGGGCATTGCCAAGAATTTCCCCGAATTGAAACTGATCGTGTTGCTGATCGATGAGCGGCCCGAAGAAGTGACCGACATGCGTCGGAATGTGAATGGCGAAGTGGTTGCCAGCAGCTTGGATCAGGATATTGAAAGTCACGTCCGACTGTCTCAGCTCGTCATCGATCGCTGTCGGCGGTTGGCCGAAATGGGACAAGACGTCTTCCTGTTGATGGACTCGATCACCCGCTTGGCCCGCGCCTTCAACAAATGGGTTGGCAATACGGGTCGCACCATGAGCGGTGGTGTGGACATCAAAGCGATGGATATTCCCAAAAAGCTGTTTGCCACCGCCCGCGCTTTCGAAGAAGGTGGGTCGCTGACCGTCGTCGGTACCGCTTTGATTGACACCGGTAGCCGTATGGACGAGCTGATCTTCCAAGAGTTCAAAGGCACCGGCAACATGGAATTGGTCCTCGATCGCAAACTGGCCGACCGCCGCGTCTGGCCGGCAATCGATATTTCCCAGTCAGGTACGCGACGTGAAGAATTGTTGCACGACGAAGAAACGCTGCACGCCGTAACCATGTTGCGACGCACGTTAACTTCCATGCATCACGTCGACGCCATGGAGCAGCTCACCAAGCAATTGGGACGTTTCGACACCAACGCCGAATTCATCAAGCTGATCAGCGGTGCAGGTGCTGGCGTCGGCTAGTTGCCCGCTCGAACTCCTGAGCCCAAACGCATCTGCCAAGTTTGGGCACCAACGTGCGCACCAACGTGCGCAAACAGGCTACTCTCGAAGCACTACGTTTTCTGGCATGCACCTGGTTTTCTGCCGAGCTGCCTGCTCTCCAGAACATGTGCATCGCGCTTTGGCCATCGGACCATGGGGCGCTGCCAAGCTTGGCACTGGCCGGTCTCACACTACCAGCCATACTGACAGGGCGGATCCGAATCCATACGGCCCGACGGACCTGCTTTTTCAACCAAAAACCAGTCCCGTGCACATGCGTGGCTCAACAGGACCTGCCACCGGACGCGATCGGTTTGGCGGGCAGGGGCGGCAGCGTTTCCTCCATCACCCCCCGCACGCGAGGAAACAGAATCGCCGCCTCAATGACCATCCAGACCTGGAGGCCGAGAATTCCCAAAGCAAAGGTAAACAGCAAGTACTTGCCGTGCCACAGCCAGCCAGTCTCGCCATTGAACATCTGCCACAGCAGCGCAATCGCCGGCATCAACAGCATCAGCAACATCGGCATCGCGGCAAATAAAACCGGTTTGCTGCGCCGCCAGAGATAGAACACCGTCACCATGAAGGCCAATCCGGCCAGTAACTGATTCGTAGCACCAAACAGCGGCCAAAGGATCAAGCCACCGGTACCTGCCGCTTTGCCCGGAGCCGCTGGCATGCAAGCCACCGCCAAGCCAAGTACGACAGCCAAACCGGTCGCAGCATACTTATTGGTTAATGGCTTGATGCGAAATGTCTCCGCTAACTCCTGAATCACATACCGCTGTAAACGTGTGGCAGTATCCAGTGTCGTCGCCGCAAAGCAAGCCACCAGGACGGCGATGATACCAATGGCCAAGGGGTGTGGAATCCACAACGAGGCAAGAAAATTCGCACCTCCATTAACAAACGCACCAACTTTTGCCCCAAGATTGAAATCGTTCCAATTGCCATGCGGATTGTAAGTGGCCAGCCAAGCCTCGCGGCCTTCCAAATGGACTTGCTCGGTCGTCTCTGTGCCAGCGATTTCCACCTCATGGTTGATTCCCATGCTGATGCCTGCGCAACAGGCGAGGATCACCAGAACGGCCAAAGCTCCCTCCAGCAGCATCGAGCCATAAGCCACGTATTGTGCATCCTCCTCGTTTTCGACCTGCTTGCTACTTGTGCCGCTGCTGACCAGACAATGAAATCCGCTGCAAGCACCACAGGCGATGGTGATGAAGAGAAATGGAAAAATTGGCAAGGCACCGGTCGGGAGCTGCGACGAGATAATCGGAGCGTCAACGCTCTCATCCGCATCCGTTAACGAGGCAAAGTATTGCGACACCAGGGCAGGCGAGGCTTCGAACAAGTCCGCATTCGGATTGGTCAATGCCGCCACAAAAAGACCAGCCACCAACAGCACCAACGCCACCACCAACTGGTGGCTGTTAATGTAGTCTCGCGGCTGAAGTAACATCCACACGGGCATCACGGACGCGGCAAAGCAATAGGCCATCAGTACCAGCGTCCAAACAATGACGGGATTGCCAACGGGCAACTCGATCGGGCAATAATACACTCCGGCATACACAGCTCCGTAGAGCACAATCAGAGCTAACACGGAAGGTAGCAACAATTGTCCTCCACGTTTGTGACACCAAAACCCAATCGCCACAGCGATCGGCATGGCCACCCAAACCGACAGCACCGACTCGGGATAGATGTGAAAAATCGACGCGATCACCAGTCCGAAAATCGCTAACACGATCGTCAGCGAGAAAAACAAGATCAACAGAAACAGTACCCGTGCCCGCGTTCCAATCAGTCTTCCCGCAACTTCGCCGATCGTTTGGCCACGATTGCGTAGCGACACGACCAGGGCACCAAAGTCGTGCACAGCGCCGATAAAAATCGAACCGAAAACGACCCACAAGAGCGCGGGCAACCAACCCCAAAAGACCGCGATTGCTGGTCCGACGATCGGTCCCGTACCCGCGATACTCGTAAAGTGGTGCCCAAAAATCACCCCCTTCTTCGTCGGCACGTAATCCACATCGTCACGTAATTGCTCACTGGGACAGATTGCGTTCTTGTCTAACCCAAAGATCTTACGGGCCAGCCAGCGACCGTACGTGTGGTACGCCACAACAAAGCCAACAAAGGAGAGAACTGCGACAATTAACGTGCTCATGACTCATTCCGCTTGCGAGTGTTCGATCCTCGGATTTTCGAGGATTCTCATCATAGCAACATCGGAATTGCACTAGAAGTCGATGCGCATGTTGTCACAAGCGATTTCGGTCTCTGGAAAGATCGCCTGGGCTGCCGCCAGACCGATGGGATCCGGGCCCGTGACCAGCGGATTCAAGTGAGACAGCACCAATCTTCCCACACCGGCTCGCTCGGCAACGCGTGCCACGGGCGTCGTGCAACTGTGACCGGTCAATTGAGCTTGCGCTTCCCAGCCATCCGCAAAGTTGCACTCGTGGACCAGGACATCCACTCCTTGAATCGCTTGCACGTATGCCGCGTCGGGATCGGCCGTAGTATCGGTGACAAATGCCAACGAACGGTCCGGCCAATCGATTCGATACCCCAGCGACCCACCAGGATGCTGCAGCGGGAAAAAACTTAACGTGCCACCGCCGCCTACTTCCACCTCGCCCTCGAGAGGAACCCAGTCAAAGGGCGGCTTGACGGGAAACAAGACCTCTGAAAACAGGTGAGTGTTGAGTGCTTCCAGCTTGTCAGCAGCGCCATGCACCTCGACCCGCCGCATCTCTTTTTCCCACAAGATATCAAACATGAAAGTCAGGCCGATCACATGATCCAGATGACCGTGGGTCAGAAAGATGTCGAGGGAATCGGTGGCGAGCAGGTCACGGACACGAAACATCGCCGTGCCCGCATCGAATACCAACCCGATCTCGGGCAGCATCAAGCAAGTCGTCTGGCGTTCTTCGTTGGGATGATAGCCAGTGCTTCCCAGAACGTGCAGTTGCATGGCGTCAGTTTCCGAACAGTTCCTGAAGACCGCGTTGGATGCCTTGTTCCAATAGCCGGTTCGCCGTGCCTTGCAACGCCTGTTTCCCAATCTGCTGCAATGCGCGGGAATCGACTGCCGGGTCTGTTAGCGTACCACGAACGGGGATGCGAAACGATTGCCCGCGTAAGCCGGCAAGCCAATCCGACTTGTCTGCCCAAGCATCCAGCACAGGGATTTCCGCAACCAGATCAAGCGATTGATCGAGTCCCACACTTCCGGTGGTCCGTATCCTCACTTCGCCGCCACCCACAAATTGCATTCCACGATGATAAATGCGGCCGTTGACCAGCTGATATTCCACCGTCTGCTCTGGCATGTGCAGCCACTGTATGCCAGCCAAGTCGGTGCCAATGCCTCGGCCCCGCACGATCGTTGCAACTTGCTGGGTGATGCCCAAAAATGCACGCGAAACTGGCCCTGGCCCCACCTGCGCTGCATGCACTTGAAGACGGCCTTTCACATTTCCCTCGACAGGTGATGACAACGGCATGATCGCGCCGTCCAAGTCAGTCGAGAAACGGCCACGCACTTCGGTTGCGTCGGCCATGACAGGAGCAACGTATTTGAGCCAGCCGCGGCACATCTCCGCCGACAGTTCGACGTTTTGCAGTACCGGGCCTTTGTCGAGCACGATCAAACTGGGATGCTCGTTCAAAAGTATCCGGGGACGGGCGGCAAATTGCCCGCCACTCAGTGGCACCTGGATCGGAGCAATGGCAATCATGCCCTGGGCCAACTGAGCTTGCACTTCGCCGGGCCCAGCTACCAGACCAGCGTACTTGCCCTGATCCCAGACAATGCTGGCCTCACCTGCCAATTGCTCCGAAATGCGATTCGGTGAAATGCGGTTCGGCAGTGGATCCGCTTGAGCGGGGATCGACAGAGAGTTACTCACTGGCTGCACCGGCTGTTGACTCGCCTGCAAATCGAATAACGGACCTTTCAAATACCACTGTCGCGTTTGTTGGCCGGCCAACTCCAAGTCCGCACCCAACCATGGCCGCAACCGAGTTGCCAACCGACCGAGGTCATAGGTCACCTGCCCCTGAACATCCACCTGGCAGACTCCAGTCGGATCCAAAAGCGATCCCGTGAGCGTCGCGCGGGCCGTGTCGTTCGCACCCGCTTCGAGTTGCTCGATCGTTGCAGTTCGACTGAGGCGATCGTAGGCAACAGTACCAATCAATTGAACCAGTGGTTCCGACCACTGAAGTCGCGGTGGATTTTGGGGATTCGCAGGATCTTGTGCGTAGAAATCCAATCGGTTGATGTGACTATTGAGCACCATTTGCGTGGTGTCTCCCTGATGCGTCAGCGTCACGTTGCCGAGAATTTCACCTGCCAGATGGCTGGTCGGCGCGGAGTCCGCTGTGTGCAACCATTGCGACAGACGCTGGACATCACCACGAAAACCTAACTGCCCTTCAGCTCGAAAATCATTGTCCGCCAGTCTCCATGCCAAGCGTTCGGCGCGCAATGCCAAGGCGGTTCCGGTAAGCGTCAAGTGATTCGACTGCACCTCACGTGCGTCACGATTCCAACTGCAATCTCCTTGAACCACGATTTGCGGTTCGGCAATACTCACCTCTTCACCTCGGCAACCAAAATCGAAAACCGTCAACTTGCACCCGCGCATCGCTACGGCCGGCTCGGTCAAAGCGACTTGCGTCATAAGATCAACACGTCCTGACAAGCGATAGTTGACCTCACCTAGAAATGGTTGCAGACGTGCTTGCCACCGGCTGAGATCACCACGGGCGACACAATCCAGCCACCGTGGTTGCTGAGTTTCCGCTAACGCTTGAGGCAACGTACACGTCACTTTGTCTGTTGCGGACGTGACATCCAGTTTGCCTTGCACCAACTGCAGCTGATCGCCGCCGCCCGATACGACATGCCCCTCCGCGATCACCTTGACTTGCGGTTCTCGCCAAGCAGGAATCATGGGGGATGCGACGACCAAGTCACGAACCAGCATCTCGCCCGAGATTTTCGTACCGCGAGGTTGCCATGAGGCCCACTTCAGATTCCCTTGCACGCTGCCGGTCAGAGTGGTTTGGTCGAGTTGCAATAACGGCCCCCACTGTTGAACGAACTGACTCAGGTCTCCCGTGAGATTGACTTGCCCTTGTGTGAGCAGACCGCCACCCTCGATCGCCAGAAACGGAGCATGGCAGAATAAGTTATCCAAACCGAGGCCCGCGTCCGTTTGCCGTAACGTCACCCCCATGTCAACAGGCGCGTCCAGCGGGATCATATGCCCGGAAACCATCCCCGTAACACCGGTCGCAGTCACTCGGCTGGTCAATCGGCGCGCCGACTCCAACGTGTCCCCACGAATCTGGATCAGCAACTTGCCAGCGGTGATCTGAGCATCCTCTTTCAGATGCATCGTGCGCGGCAACGTCGCAGCCAACGCGGGCAGATCGATACTGCCGGAAAACTGCTGGTCCGCATGACGAATCGCGGCTGCCAACGCGGGCGCAAGTTCCTCAGCTGTCGTTGCCAAGGGAAGCGTACCTGAACCGGTCAGATGGGCCACGCTCGACCGCAATTCGAATGCCTGTAAAGAAACTGCATCATCGACAAATGTCAGAGTGCCACTCAGATCCACGCGCGACTGCTGAAATGTTTCATCCTGCAATAGCGGGGCGCGGACTGCCAGATCATGCGCGGTCCAGGCATCTACGGTCACTTGCAGACGCTCACCTTGCAAACTGCCGCGCAGTCGTGTGTCGCACCAGCCATCGACATGGACACCCCAACGCTCGGTCAACGGTGCTAACGCAAGCAGTGGAAGGTGGTTGGTTTCCAGTTCCATTGTGCCGCTGCCGTACGACACAGTCGTAGCTTGCGCCTCGACAGAAGAAGCCGGCGTGTAACGGAGCTTGAGATCCAGGTCACCCGATGGATGACCGTTCATACCGATATCGGCTTTTACTTGCACATCCACGAACGCCGCCTGCGGTCTTGCCAGTTCCACGGTCAAGGTCATACCAGAGGCGGTCAAGGCGCGATGACTCCGCACATCGACCAGGTCAGCAGAACCATTCACCACCTGCACCGTCAGCTGACGCGGTTGTGAATCTCGACCTGGCGATGTAGGTGACGTCGGCGGGGCGGAGGGACGAGCGAGCGCGTCTTCGAGGTTGGAACCATCCTGCCGAATCTTGATCAACAGTTTTGGCTGATCCACCGTGACCGTACCAAGGTCTCTGCCGCTCAACAACAATCCCAGCAGTGACTTCTCGGTTGTGATCTGCTTGGCAGTCAGCAACACGTCGCCATCGAGATCAAAGACTTCCACCTTCGAGATCGCCACCGGCCGCAACCAGCCAACATGCGCCGCTTCATAGCGCACAGCACCCTGGTAATGTTCAGCGAGCGAATCCAGCAAGACATAACGCAAAGGTGAAAGGACGATAATTTGCGGAGCAAACCAAATCAAGAAGGCAACCAAACCGAAGATAACCATCCGGCGCACACGAATGCGATTTTTTCTCCGGCTGTCAGCTCCGTCCTGAACGTGCGTCATTGCAGCAATCCCATCTTCGTGCGGGTCATTTGGCCCGCTTACGGCGAGCCAGCAATCACCGACCCAGAACTCCTTTTCACGCACACGAACCTGTCGGAAAGCAGGAACGGTGCGTTCACACGCCGGCACGGATTCTATGCGGTTTGCCGCTGGCAGACATACCCCGACTTGGACAATTCGACGTGCTGCCAACACTTCCTTGCAGACGGCTCAACGTTCCCGGCAAAAGCCAGCCTTCCGCAACTGACAGCAAGGCTAGCGAGCAGCGTGCAACGCCGAGTGGAGGGCCGCGATGTGCCCTGGTGTCGTGCCACAACACCCGCCTAACAGTACAGCCCCATCATCTCGCCAGGCCACGGCGCTCTGGGCATAGCAACTCGGTTCGGTCGCGTCCGTCGCGACCCACTGGGATTCTGTGTTGAGATACCCGGTGTTGGCAAACGCGCCCCGCGGTCCGGAGAAGTGGCCACGGATCGTGTGCAACGCAGGCATGACCGCGGCAGGCGGCAGGCAGTTGACAAGCACCGCCGCAGGTTCCAAGGCCCCAATCTGACGAACCGCAGTTGCCAAGAATTCACCGGACAGTAACTTGGTTGTCCGGTCGCAAATCAGGCTGGTGATCACTGGCAACCCGGTCGCCAACGCCGCGCGCGTGGCAACAACAGCTTCCCGGATATTATTCTGCGTCTCTACCAAGATAAGATCGACTCCCGCATCCGCCAGTCCCTCGGCCATCTGGCCATGCTCGCGTTCCAAGGCTGGAGTCGCTGGTGCCAGCGCGGGCGAATAACAATCTTCCAGCGGCGCCTGAGATCCGGCGATGAACGTATCGGGGCCAGCAGCCCGCCGGGCCAGCTCGATGGCCTGTTGGACCAACTCCTGCGCCAGCGATGGATCGTGTCCTACGTTCCGTGCATGACACCGGAACGTGTTCGCGGTCAACAATTCAGACCCGGCGCGCACATACTCGCAATGAATCTGTACGATCTGCTCCGCGGCATCTCGGTTGGCCAAGGCAGTCCACGACGGGGCCGATAGATCAAGACCCCGACGCTGTAACTCGGTCCCCAAAGCGCCGTCCATTAACAGCGGTTGAGGGCTCGCCAGTCGCTCACGGAACGATTGCATCCGCGGAACACGCTAGTGCGGGTGACGATAGATGGGCAAGTGCCGGTAATAAACTTCCAGCATGTAGGTGCACAGGCAGGTCGTGTAGAGCCGACCACCGTGATTGCCCCAACGATCGACCATTGGATCCCAGCTACCTTTTTCTTTGCCAGTCTTCACCTGCTTGGCAGGAACGGTCTCTCGCAGAACCTCATTCCAGTCATTCCAATGCTGGCCTTCCATGTGATGCATCACTTGGGTGGCGTAGTACCAGTAGTACACATTTTGGTCGCGCCAGTTGATCGGATTCCCTGCAACGCGATCCACACCTTTCACTAACCGTGGGTCATCCTTTTTCCAACCGAGGTATTGGCGACAAAGCAGGCCCTCGGCTGTCATGGTGGGGGTTTCGGCTTGGCCCGGTTTGTAGGCGTACCCACTGCCTCCATCCGTCGAAGCGTTGTCCAGGTACTTCGAAATCGAATCCAAAGCGGGGCTTTGCACCTCCAACCCAGCCATCAGTCCACTTTGCAACGCCATCACAAACCACCCGGTCACCGACGTATCGGCGTCTTCGCGGGGGACGTAACGCCAGCCGCCTGCAGGAGACTGAGCTTTGATCGCATAGTCGAGTGCTTTTTGAGCGGGGTCTCGGAATGCGGAATCCTTGGTCATGCCATACAACTCGCACAGAGCAATCGTGATCTGTGCCTGAGTGTAAAGTCGGTGATGCGCCGGCGCAGGACCGCCTCGGAAGAAGTTCCCGTCGGC
>NZVR01000036.1 GCA_002701545.1 Blastopirellula sp.
CCAAAGATTCCCCGTCGCTCAGGCTCCTGCTCCACCCAGCTACAGCGGCTCTCGAGATCACAACACTGTTGCAGCCAGCGGCGATGATCAGGGAGCGAATGGCCATCAATGAACAACAAACGCCAATCGGTTATCGACTGAGCCTGAAGTGAGCGCACAAGCTGAGGCAGCAAAACATACGAATTGAGCGTGGGGACAACAATCAGCAGCGAGACCGTCATGGATTCAACGCTGCCCAACAACTCGGGCAGGGTTTCCACGCACAATTGCCCCCTCAGGGACCGCGCCACTCACCACAGAAGCAAGAGAAACCACAGCCCGAGCACGAACATGAGTACCTGGTGCCAGAACTGCCTTAGCAGCAATCCAGGTTTCTGCCTCTACGGTGATTGGAGCGAGCCGGAGATCAAACCTACGGCGCCGATAATCGTGATTCCCTGTGCAGAGATACACCCCCTGTGACAAACAAACCTGGTCACCAATCACTACTTCGGCCAGGTTGTCGATCCACAGTTCCTCTCCAAGCCAGCAATAGTTGCCAATGCGCAAGTTCCAAGGGGCTGTAATACAAACGCGAGGCTTAATCCGTCCCCCCTTACCGATCCTGGCTCCAAATGCCCGCAAAATAGCTTTACGCCAAATTGTTCCAGGCATCCACGATGCAACCAGAGGGCGTACGATTACTAGCCAAAGCAGGCGGCGGATAAGGGGACCACGCTGCCAGTGAGATGGTGGAGCGTAGTGATGAAGATCTTGCACAGTCATTACAAAGGCGGGATCGCATAGCTTTCGCGCCACAGCTCAAAAAGGGTGAGTGCGAAAAGCCTCTCACTGTTTGAACACCCACAGTCCTGCAATTGCAGCAGTCGCCTGACAGCTCTGGGATCAAACATACAACGTTTAGAAAGAAGAATGTCATGGACGAGCTCTCGAAAGGGACCTTTCTGCAACCAGGCCTGGAGCGGCACTGAAAAGCCTTGCTTACGACATTGGTCAAAGCCACGAGGCAATAGACGCGCCGCCAGATCCTTCAGGAGGAATTTGCGACCTTTGGTGCTGGCCTTAAGCGAACTAGGAACCTCACGGAATGCAAACTCAACAAGATGGTGATCCAGGAAAGGCGCTCGCATCTCCATACTCGAGGCCATACTGCAGCGATCAACCTTTACGAGAATGTCCTCTGGTAGATAGTTCAGAACATCATGACGACTGAGGCGAGCTAGCAAGTCCTGTTCCTCTTCTGAAACCTGTTGAGAGGCTGGTGTACCGCCATAGCTCAATGACCCTCTGCCGAGAAGCCAACTGATCTCATGAGGCCTGAACAAACGGTTCAATCCAGGGAGCTCTCTAGGGAAGTCAGTGCCTAAATCCAAAGCAAGAGAACGACCGCGGATACCAAGCGGAAGCTGCTGTGCCATCCGCGCCAACGCGCGGCGGAGCAATAATGGGGAACGACCAGCAAAACGTGCAAGACGCAAATAGCGGGTGTAATGCAAATAGCCTCCAAAAAGTTCATCACCTCCGTCACCACCTATCGCCACCTTGAAAACCTGAGACACCTGCTGACACAACAACCAGGTGGGAATCATTGACGAATCCGCCATGGGCTCATCAAACTGACGAGCTAGAGCTGGCATCAATGCAGCGGAAGAAGGAAGGGCAGGAAAGGAATGATGATTTGTACCAAAATACTCCGCGATAAAACGAGCATGAGGAGCCTCATCCTCAAGATGACCGGGGAAACTGATCGTGAAGGTATTTACATTAGAACGGTGCCTAACAGCCAATGCAGTCATCAGACTGGAATCAACCCCTCCACTAAGTAAGACAGCTACAGGTACATCTGCCTCTAGCTGACGCGAAACCGAAGCAGAAAGGAGATCTTCCAGGCGATCAAGCAGAGCAATAGGGTCGAAAGAAACATTGCTAGCGGCAGACGATGCAGGCAGTTGCCAGTAGGGAGTGCAACTAGTTTCAGCAGTAGCGCAATCAAGAGTCAGATAATGACCTGGCGGTAGTTTCGATGCACCCTTAAGAATGCAACTGTCTCCTGAGACATAACCATTGGCGAGATAATCCTTAAGGGCTTCAGTCCGTAAGCGAGGTGGAGCATCTGGAACGTTCATTAGAGCTTTGAGCTCGGAAGCAAACCAGAAGCTGCTGCCATCAGAGCGATAAAATAGAGGTTTCTCACCAAGCCTGTCACGTGCCAATATGAGTGATTTAGCCTTTGAATCATAAAGCGCAAAAGCAAACATCCCACGAAGCTTCTGCAGTGTTGAAATCACTCCAAACAAGGCGAGGTGCACCAAAATGACTTCGGTATCGGAGTGCCCACGCCAGCCACTAAAACCAGTTGAATTACAACGATGGCGTAAGTCTGCGTGATTATAAATTTCCCCGTTGAACACAAGAGTGAGTCCACATCTATCAAGGTGCATTGGCTGGTGACCAGCTGAACTCAGATCAACGATGGAAAGCCTTCGATGAGCCAATCCAACACGTTGATCAGCCGACACCCAGCAGCCAGCTGCGTCAGGGCCACGATGTTCGAGGGAATCGCGCAGAGACGGAAGAACAGCTGCAGCAGATGCAGCATCAGAAGACGATACGCTGTAACCGAGAACACCACACATCAGGAACCAGGATGAAAAGCTATAAATTGACGGAACAAAAGAAATCTGCTTAGAAGCAATTCAATTGGCACAACCAATACTCGTATGACAAAATTAAGAATAACCCCAGTAGGAATCGAAAGAATATTGCCAGCGCGAGTGGATCGTCCAAACTGTCCACGAAGGCAAGATTTAAGTCGTAATAGCCAAATCAAAGCTTTGACTTCAGCAGAAGAGGCAATCCGAATATACAAAGACTCAAACAGGCATGAGGGGACTGCAACAAAATCAGGATACTTCAGTCGCACTCTATGCAAAAGAATAGCCAAAGAAGAAAATACAATCTGACGAGCACCACCATCCTCGGATGAAAGCCGAGAAGAATGAACCCTGACAGAACACAATGGCTTTGGGATACAGGCCAACCGACCAACTTCTGAAAACCTTAACCAGAGATCAATATCTTGAGAACGACGAAATAACTCAGAATACCCCCCCAGCGAAAGAGCAATGTCTCGTTTAAATATTACCGATGAGTGCGGGAAACATGATCTTGTCCAAATCAAACGCCTATAGATAGAAGAATGAGAAAAGGGATAGAGATAGCTGGAAATACTAATATCATCTTCGTCGACAAGAGAACATCCAGAACCAAGTAAAACAACATCAGGATGATCTTCTAGAAAAGACAACTGCTCTTTTAGGCGACTTGGCATAGACAAATCATCAGCATCTAATCGTGCAATCCAAACACCCTTCGCAGAAGCAAGGCCTAAATTTAATGCATTTGAAAGTCCCTTGTTCTCCCGAAGGGAAATCACCCTGACACGACTATCTTGTTCCTGAGCAGAAAGAGCAATTTCAAGCGACAAGTCAGTACTCCCATCATTGACGATGATTAACTCAAAATCAATAAGGGTCTGCTTAAGGATTGACTCAATAGACGACTCAAGCCAACGAGAACCATTATAAACAGGCATTAACACACTAATGGCTGGCATACTTCCTGTCAATTGACAAACAGGCTGCAAGCCTGACAACACTTAAATTATGACATACCCAAAGATATCAAAATCAGAATCGACACCATTCAGGTACATATGAATCCTGATTTATGAAATTATCAGCTGCGCAAACAAGAGAGGGATTATCACTGTCTAAAGGATGAACACCTGAACTCAGCCACGCTCCCCACCAATAAAATGAGCTGTTGAGAAATATATGATGCTTGCATTGGGAAAGCAGCCACATTGTGTCAACAGGATCGCTGAACCCATACTCAGGGAAAACAAGGTGTGTCATATTATCCACATCTAGATATTGATTAATAAGAGGAGAGTGATGCGTACAGAAGACAGCAGTAACAAGACCTGGATTATCAGATTTAAAGCGAGAAACAACTTTTGAAAGACTCAAAAGGGATTTTTGTCGTCCTTTATGAGCATTTTTCCACGAATCAGGCGACTCTTCATAAAGACGAACTCCAATAGCTAGTGTTTGATTATCGCGGAAATGCGCACCAAGACGAAGGATTTCGGTATTTGTTGGAGTAGGGGGGAAGAGCTCAGCTCTAATCTGACTACTAAATTCAAGGAAATAAGCAGGTGATTGCCAATATCCCGACAAAATCCTAAGGCTCTTAATAGATGAAACAAGCTCGGGATGAAAAAAGAAGTCACGCTCTTGAAATAACTCAGCTCCAAAGAGATTAGTTTTTACAATACCCGCGGAACTAATAGTTGTAGAACAAGGTAGCCAGGGAATAGCTACAAAGAGCACTTCAAGGCAACCACGGAGCTTTTGAAAAAATTTAAGTATTTTATACGATAAATGGATCCAAAAGGGAGCAGAAGTTAGCCCAATAATAGGAAATTGACTTAGCATAAATGTGCGATTATATATCAGGTCATTGATAAATCTCGAGCGTATATCTAAATACAGTACAGCGTTGTGACTAAGCGCCAAAGCCCGAGCTGTGGCGTACTGAAACATCTGATTTCCTAACCCCCCAGAAAGAAGGCAATATACGGAACGACGAGGGAACTTTTGCAAACTCAGTTTATGAAAAATCATCTATATAGACTATACAAGAAGGAAGACTAGAAAAGAAGCTCAGAACAGCTTAAATAGGATCTACAGCTTATAATCAAGTGAAAATTGCGAATCTAACAGGCAAGTAAATTACATCAATTTAATAGTAACCAGACGAACTGCAAGCAATCACCAGCAACAAGACAACAGCACTGACAGTTAAGCTCAAACTCGATAATTTATGAAAAGTCATAACATTACTCATCAGTATGGGGCCAAGATCATAAAGACTTATACGCAAAAAGTGTGCGAAAAACAAGAACTCTCATCCAAATGAGATGAATCAAAGAACCCAGAAGAATTGAGTACACAAGTCCATTTATTCCATAAAAAGCAGCGAAAAAGAAATTGAACGCAATCAAAACCAATTGACCAACTGTCGACAAAGATAATATCATCTCAGGCTTATTTACTAATGAAAGCGCTTGCCCAGAAACAATTGAGGCATGGAGAATGCCAGAGGAGAGTATTAACAAGACACCTTGCAATACGTTAGTAGAATAGCCAGAAGGCAAGAAAAACAAGAGATATTGTTTCCCATAAACCAGTAAAAAGGCAGAAAGCAGTAGCGAAGCTAGAACTACTGCAATACTCAGAAGATCAATAATCCGGACACCTCTTTTAATTCTCTTTTTATCTGACAAGTCAGAACCCTGATTAAAGATGATTGGCGTTATAAGTGACAACACAAAGCCAAAGAGTAATGTTGCTGGAATATAAGTGAGCTGAGAAAGAGCAAAGAATTTACCCACTGCTGAACTACCAGATGCAAACTCTAGAGCCCAGCGCTGTGAAGAAAAGAAGGCCCAATTAAATACTCCAGAAAAAATGAGAGGTTGTGCAAATTTAGAAGTAAGTGCACGCCATTGAGAAATTTCGGCATCAACCAATGCTACTTTCCGAGTAAGCCTGTGAAAGCCTAAGGAGTTATATAGCCACACTAAACTAATCAAAGATGCCAAAAAACTGATTACAATAGTCTGGAATGGACTGTTGTTGGCTGATACAGCATAGACAGTGGTCAAAAAGAATATTTTAAGGCTATTTTCAATCGATAGTGCGACTGCTGCTTTTTGCCTATCTCTTGCTGCATTACTGATTGCTTGAAATAACGATGAGGTGCCGCTAGTGACAGTCAAAAGGATTGCAAAACCTGCAAGAATAAACAGGTCAGGGTTTTTAGGACTAAGAATCCATAGCAGAATAGAAGTAGTCGCTAAAGCTCCAGCCAGCAGAAAGCTATTTTTGATAACCTTAGCTAATGTTGCCATATAAGGATTTAATTGATGACGATGAGTGGCAACTGAGTAATAACGAGCAAAGCTTGAACCGTACGCCCCAAAATAAACTTGATTACCTAAACCTACGATAGTAATCCATAATGAATAAATGCCATAGCTAGATGGACTTAACTGGTGAGTCAAGACACGTATAAGTATAAAACCAGAGACTAATACAAATAATTGACCAAAGCCCAGCCAAAGCATCTCTGGCACGAGCGGCCTAAAACGTGCGGAGAATTTATTAATTTGGTGCACTAGCTTCGAAAAGTTAGGCATATAAGTGAGATCGCGATAGAAATGAAATTAACAACAATTCAGGACTTATCCGCTATGAAAGACATTGATTATAGATTTTCAGCACTTTACTCATATACTGGTCCAAAGAATCAACGTGTGGAAAATCAATAGGGTAACTGGAAGTCTTTTGAAGCCTAAGTCTCAGACGATTAATACTCTGCTGAAATGCAAATGAATTATTTATTTCAAATAAAAAGCCGTTCTCATCTTCAGTTACATATTCTCTGATTGTTGGAATATCTGTGGCCAATACAGGTAATCTATGCGAAAACGATTCAACAAGGGTTAATGGTGTATTGTCAATCCATTGACTGGGAATAAGAATCGCATCTGTAGATAGATAAATATCAGAGGAAGATGCCCATCCAAGCCATGTAATACGATGAACACCACAAGACTGCGAATATGATTGAAAAAGAGTTTTAGCAAATGGTGAATCAATTGCTCCAGCGATCCTGATATGCAAAGGAAACGAAAAGGAAATTTTAGCGAGATGTTCTAAGGTCCAAGCAATCCCTTTTTCAGGTGATAGCCTACCAACATAAGTTAGCGTCAGCTCATCTGAACGCTTGGAGTAAGATAGTTCTCTGATTTGCTGACTATTTGAATACCAAGGCATAATAGATATCTTATCCTTGGAACATCCTAAACGCTGAAAGAAGACACTTCCATATTCAGAAGGAACTATGCATGAATTTAGATTACTAAGCACATTTTGAGCACGATAGAGATAAGAGATGACTCTTGAAGTAGCTCTCCGTTTTACTAATTTATATTTGTGAAATTTCCTGCTTAAAAAAGGAACTGTTGACAGAACTTCAAATAAAAATGAGATGCCAGGTAACTCAACAACGCATTCATTGATTTTACCTAGGAAAGAGCGTCTTCCTTCCTTAATACACTTAGAACACTTCTCGACAGATGTAATGCCATTACATAATTTCCCATTACCTTGAACCAGTGTTGTTCGTAGACAAGCCAGCCCCCAATCATGACTTGTATAGATTGTAGGTATGCCTAGATCCTGTGCAGCCTCCAAGATCCACCAAAACCCATGTCGATGGTGAAGATGGACAATATCCGGTGTCAGCTCTTGAAGAATACGCTGCGCATACTGTTTTGCCTGAGCCCAAGATCGATCCGACAGTGAATTTCCTGCACCGATTTCATCCCAGTCACTTGGGGCAGAAAAAATATGGTAAAGAATCCCATTACGTTCTTGGTGTATTAACCTAGAAGGAGATCCATCTGGACAATCACCTGTCCATTGATCGTTAGAAGGCCAGGTCAGTATCTCACAGTCAATTTCTAACTTATGCTTCAAATAATTAGCTTGTAGATAGACATTTTTATTTGACGAAGACGGGAATGGATCAACATAGCGGCTGGCAATTAGAATTCTCATTAGTATTGATGCCATTCGGAGCTAGAAACCCTTCTTATATATGAAGGCTGATGCTGAGAAAGGACAAATATGCGCCACAAGCGAATGAAACGAAGAAGGCCTAAGTGCAACAAAATATTTTTAACTAATGATCTCAGATGACGATCTAGATAATTTTGGTTATTTAGCTCAGGAAATGAATGATGATATTCCGACTGAAGAGCGTTAGATCCCCATCGTTCAGCATAACTTAACTGTTGAGGTGGCTGTTGAAAAGGAGCACAAAGTAAATACCTCTGTGCAATGACCATGAGGTAAGTAGGAGTAAGTAGAGCTGGTTCACTCCACCTACTTTTTAGAGTATGCGGTTGCTGTGCTAGGTCAAACTCATGCCAAGGAGAATCATCAAATTGATCAGCAAGAATCAACTTTTTCAATAAAAAGCCATTAGATTTGGAGAAGGCACGAAGAGATAGCTCAGGGCTAACTTGCCAAAAGCCATGACCCATCAAATTATTTCCTGGTGTAGAAGATATAAAATGACCATGCTTTGCAACGCATATCATGACGTGCTTTAGAGCATTAGCATAGTTAAAGACATGTTCTAAAGTACCAAAGTCAATAACACATGTGTACTGGTTAACACATTCAAGGGGTGGAGGATTATTTAAATCATGAATAATCGTAGCTCCTTCATAGGAAGAAATATCAAGTGTATCAACTCGTTTGGCTCCTAAATTTTCAAGAAGGAGATCGAGGTATTTGACGCTGGAATCAATACCAAACTCAGCAAGCAGCCTGCTCTGGAGGAACTGACTCTTTATGATTTCTTGCCTGCCAAGAACAAGCGTATAAGAAAAGTCGACTCCGAGCTTTTTAGCTAAACAAAGAAGTTTGTAATTTTGGATATCAAGGCCCATATCTAAGTTAAAAAATAGCAACCAAGGAATAAAGCATTGGGTTTTGCATTGTATCTAGATTTTGACATAGCCACGACCGGTTTGATCTAACACAAATTGCATAGGTTGCCTTGCTTGTGAATTAAAAAACTCATCCACTGCTTTTCTAGATCCTTCCCAAAAGCCATAGTCATCAACCAGCAAAATGCCTGACATTGACAAGAGTGGATAAAGCTGATTAAGCTCAACCTTTGTACTTTCATACCAGTCTGTATCTAACCTCAAAAGAGAGATTTTTTCAGGTATATTAGAGGATTCAAATAATGTGAGACAGACATCGCCAGGCACAAGGATGCACTTATCAGCAACATTAAAAGCATTAAGCTTCTGCTTTACATCTTCCAAAGAGGCAACGCACCAGACATTATTAATGTGCTCTTTATCACTCAACGACTTGTCTAGCAATACCTGAGCCGGAATATCAAGATCATGCATTATGTCTTCCTTAGTTGGCAGAGTCATACCCTCAAAGGTGTCAAATAGGTAGACCTTTTTATTCGAACGCATTCTACGGAGAGTATCTGCCATAGCAATTGCACAACCACCACGCCAAACACCACATTCGACAATATCTCCGTCAATATTGTTCTGTTCAATATATTTAACAGCAGCTATAGCGGCCCATAACCGGTCTACTGAAACCATTGAGAGTGCTTCATCTCCTGCTCTCATGCCAAGAATTGTCTTAATCAGATCAATTTCATGCTGATCCGCTTCCACCGGAAAAGACACCGGCGGGGAAGATGTAAAAATGGCTTTTATGCGATTATAGCAAGAAGAAGTAAATCTAATTAGAGTATCTCTCCTCTTCCCCATAAAGCCACCGAGCCTAGATAATTTATCTTACTATACTTAATTGCCTTAGTCGAGTCAAAGGCGATGATTTAAGTCTGGGTTAAATTCAGATCTGTTCATTTATACTATAGAGTTTAGAGCCTTCTCATAATAGATTTTGAGCCTCAATGCAATGGCTTGCCAGCTGTAGTTATTTGCAACGAAGATCCTTGAGCGTTGTCCCATTTCCCGTAAAGTGCTACTTTCAGTAGAAAACAACTCAAATAGTCCCTTAGTCAAACTATTACAGTTAGGTGGGACTCTCCATCCTAAGGACAAGTCATCTATTGCTTGCCAAGGTGTTTCAGTCGTTGTAATCACGGGAAGAGCGTAAGACATCGCTTCGGCAATTGCGATTCCAAAGCTTTCTGAATATGAAGGCAGGACAAATGCATCTGCACTCAAGAAAGCCCTTTGCTTTTCGTCACCAGATAACGGACCAAGGAATTCAATATAGTCACTAACTACTAAATGGCGACAAGTGTCTTCTAGATGTTGTTGATAGTTACCCAGCCCCATACCGACAATTTTGCATTTCCATCGATGTGGACGAAGCAAAGAAAAAGCCTCAATAAGTAGCTCAATACCTTTTACGGGATGCAGCCTAGATAGAAAGAGAAGTGTTTTAAAATCACTTTTTTCATGCATTGAAGCTGTCGGTAGTATCGGCAAATCAATACCTTCCTCAAGAAGGAAGATCTTTTTAGGTGCAATATGTGCTTCAACAAGACTTAGCATCTCACGCTTTGACGTTGCATGAATATAATCACAGATTTGCAGAAGCTTCTGCTCGAATATGTGGTAATAAACTAACTTCATCAAACCATTCCGATTAATCGCCCATGGTTCAAGCATTCCAGCTGTTTGAACTATCAAAGGCTTCATTGGATTACACTGCTTCCATGTATAACAAGCAAAGCTTGCTTGTCGCCAAAGTCCTTTAAGATGAATTAGATCGGGCGAGATTGATTGAATCTGTTCTAAAAGATTCAGCGTGACTGGAAAGATTTTATTTCTAAAGCATGGAACTTTTATAATTATAAGATTTTTCGGCAGCGTAAGTTGTCCATCAATTTCATTCTTATCTGTGCCGCAGAGAATATAGAATTCATCATTGGGTGAGCCTAAGGCAGCAGCGCAGGCAAGATTTAGAGATGCATGAGCTAGACCACCAGCTTCCTCACCCAAAGAGTCTGTAATGGTTAGAAACTTCATTGATCTATTCAATAATCATTGATAACAAACTTAGGCACATCTGAATTCCCATCAATCCAATCATACAATTGAAGGGTTTGTGTTGCTACTTGCTGCCAACTAAAGCTTTTTTCAACAAGGTATCTAGCATTATTGCCCAAAATGTTGAGATGAGAATCGGAAAGTGAAAAAAGCTGAAGCAGTGCTTGGCAAAGAGCATCGACTTCAGGTTCAGCTTGTAGTGCTGCTTTATGAGAAAATGCTTCTGGTAAATTACATGCCTGGCTTATTAAGATTGGCAAGCCATAAGCCATGGCTTCTAAAACAGCCATCGGTAATCCTTCAGAAAAAGAAGGCAGAATAAAAGCAGACGCATGTTGCAAAACAGCATGCTTTGTACTGCCGAATACGGCATCAAATGCCCGACAGTTTCTGACAGGGCAGTCTTGTAGCTGAGTTTGAAACCGCCCATCATCTCCAAAACCAATAAAAACTAACCACCATCCATTTTTTTCTGCTTCCAAAGATATAGCCTGCCAGGCATTCATTAAAGGCTCTAAGCCTTTTTTCTGGTGAAACCTCCCAAAAAAGAGTAAGATTTTTGCATCAATAGGTATGACTCCCTGCCAAGGAAGATCCTCATCAGAAGCTATAACTTTAGATGGCATATTAACTCCGTTAGGGATTAGTGCAATAGGAACACCGCGTACCCTTTGTTGAATAGCGATTAACTCTGTATGGCACAAAGCCTGCAGACAAGATGCCTCTTGTAGTGCAGAGCTCTCCCACAAATGCCAAGCAAGCCTTTTTTTCCAAGCTGAGTGCGCCAGAGCCCATGAGTCAAGCATTCCATGTGGACTAATAATGTATGGAATATTTTGCTTCTTAAGATGTAATGCGATACGCGTTTGTGTCCGCCACAAGCCATGTAAATGACACACTGAGCTTTCAGCACTAATCGCAGATTTTAATAATGACTTAGCTCTTACTAATGGTGAAAATCGGTCAGCAGTTAGCCATCGACTATATATCCTAAGATCTTGTTGTGCAGCAAGAAGATCAGAAACTGCAAAAGATATTCCACCATCACCAAAGCTTGCAGAATGAGAAATATGAAGGGGGCTAATGCAACTCATTTCCGCGAAAGCATTAAAAATATAATGTAAGCAGGGAGAACAGTGAAACCATACAATACAACAACCTGAGCTAAATAGCCTCTGCTAACAACTACATACAAGAATGTTGCATTTAACAGGTAGATTGCTTGAGGCAATGGTTCATGCTGATGCTGTAAAAACCAGCTCCAAAGTCGACGAATTAAAATACCAAGAAGAAGTGAAAATAGGACAACTGTTGCCCACCCCCAAACCAAATAATACTCAGCATAGTTAAGGTAAGCTGTAAACGAAGTTGGAGATGAATAAATAAACTCACGGATTGAACTGGAATATTCTGCTTTGGGCTTTTGAGGATATAGAGCCCTCGGTATTGGCTGAGAAATTGTTGCCACGATAGGAGCAAAGTAAGCATATGGAGCTTTAGAGGGAACAGCATTAATCACTGCAGAAGTTGTAAAGAAAACCCCGGCCTCCTCAAAACTCGATACAAACACCTCGAGTGGGGAATAAGAAGCTGTACGTGATAAATCAAGGCCACGAATATTGGTTCGTGATAATCCAATTATTCCATTAACCCCTACAAATGCAAGCATGAAAATAACGAGGGCTACAATCTTGGGGCGCTTTTTTGCATAAAAAAGCCATAACAAGATCATTGGTATAAATAACAACAATATCCGATATCTAAACGCCTCAGAAAGATATATTGAAACTGCCAGGCACGACCAGAGAATTAAAGATAAAAGTTGCTTGCGATCACGGAGCCAAACTGTAAATTGGATAAGTATTCCCGGGATTAGAAAATTAATCGCTAGTTGAAAGTAATTTTGAAACGGTCCTGAGATAAGCCCTGAAAATCCAAATATTGTGGCTGAAAATTCATCAGGCCGGAATGGATTAAGAAGATAAATCAAACGATCTCCATTGACTAAAGCATACATAATCAAGCCCAGCCAACACAGGCACAATCCATACAGTCGAATGGTTGAAAGAGATGCTTTGACTATACGTTTACGCAAAAAACGCAGCGTAGGCTTATAAATATAAAATCCAACTAATATTGATGCATAAGATATAAAAGCTCCTACCCATCCCCAAATCAGAAATGGGCGATGGTCAAGCCCTCGATAGATTGTTCCAGAAGTTCCAACAAAATTTGCCGCTTCTCCTGTTGATAGAATTGCACGTAATGGACCAACTAAAACATAAAACCCAAGGACGACAGCAATAAAGAGTGTGGGCCGGTAAATTTGAACCCAAGATTGAGAACGTATGGAAAGGAAGCATTCAAATGCCACTAGTCCAATCAAACCCGATAAAATTAACAGCTCAGGAGTCGATAGCTGCATAAATTTAGCGTCCTCCCAAGATGGCAAATGCCGCAAGATAACTTCGCTTAGACCTTCTATAAGAAGTCATTGAAGTTTGACACGCATCGACAAGAGCATCAGCAAAGTTTTGCAAGCCAAACTTTGACAAAAGCTTTTGGGATGCCGAAATCATTTTAACTCGCTCAGCTGGTGTTTGAATATCAGACTTTTTCATGCAAGTCAATAGAGAACCTGAATCTGCCGACCGAAAAACCCAACCGGATGTACCATCCTCAATCAAATCATCAGCACAGCCACAAGCGTTACTAACAATGACTGGTATTTTGCAAGCAATGGCTTCATTTATGACGAGCCCCCAGGTGTCTTTTTGGCTGGGTAGTATTACTGCATGCGCTTGACCATAGAAAAGCGCAAGTTTCTCAAGCTGCTGAAATGGAAGTACCTTCACCAAGTTAGGATTAGGTAGTTTCTCACACTGTTGTTGAATCGTTTGCTGAAGTGCTCCTGAGCCAATTAAAAGAAGAGGTCGGACACCACCCTCGTCTTGATAGAGCTTATATGCTTCCAATAAGAGCTGATGATTTTTTTCAGCAATAAATCGTCCGACACAGATAAATGGCTTTTCCTTAGTATCGTCATGAATAATTAGACTTGATATCTCTGCAAAGCGATTATTGTCTACAACGTCCCAAGGGTAAAAAATACGCTCTTTGTCAAATCCTAAGTCAAGAAGATAATTTTGACTTTGAGAACCTGCTACAAGAGCAGAACTAAAGCCCCGCAAAAGTTGTTGCTTAACCCACTCTTTTAAAAAATGTCTTTTCATATCTTTCTTTCTGCTATCACTAATAAGAACTAGAGGGATATAAGAACGATGTGCCATAAGTAAAAGCTGAAGGTAGGCAGGGTCAGACCAGCCAACTATGACGATGACTTGTGGCTCAAACTTCTCCAAAAAGGTCTGAAGCTGCTTCTTCAGCACCTGGTTAGGGGGATCTTTTTCTGGATCTACAGAACCACATAATTGTTTAAGCGTATATGTAGGTTTTTGGTCAGCAGTTTGCCAAGGATATTCCTGAGAATCAGGACGAGTCTCAAGAACTACTAGGTGTTGGGCTAAAACTGACGATGCTGCCTGAAAGCGTGCATGATGGTACGGGCCAACCCTATGCAGTACCAACATAATAGGCCTAAGTCTATTCATGAGCATCAAGATGATGTGTTCAGAAGTACTTCTTCAGAAGCTAGATACAATTGATTCCGAAATCGCGGCCACGACCACTGCATAGCATTAGCTGCAATTGCATCACGGTCAAAACCACAAACAAAGGCTTGGGTCTCTAAATTCTGCAAAGCTACTGCCAGCATGGATGGCTGAGCTGCAGGAACAATTTTTGCAGATTGGGGGTCAGCGATATCAGGCAAGCCTGTATTTGGAGTGCCAAGACAAAAACAACCCCGAGCCAATGCCTCAAGGTAGACATAGCCAAAGCCTTCAACCATAGAGGGCAACACAAAAACGTCAGCAGAGTTGTACAACTGCTCTAATTGACGCTGAGTTACTGCCTGCCGCAGTTCTACGCCGTCTCCAAGACTGAAATTAGAGCGAAGTTGGGGCTCAATATATCGGCAAATTAGCGTAAGGCGGGAATGTTTTAACCCCGCCAAGTGCCAGGCTTCAAGCAGGTGATGAAGTCCCTTCCGGTGTATACCGCTACCAACGAACAGAAAATGACATGAACCACTCTGACTGACTGAAACTCGAGGTAACGGAGGAGGAGGAGGATTTATACCGAAGGGAATAAGCCGAATTTTCTGCTCAGCCACACCAAGCAACACACAAGTTCGTGCAGTGAATTTACTGTTACAGACCACCAAATCCGCTCGTTCAAGCTCTTCGTCGTTAGAGGAATCCTGTACATCGATGCGTAACTGATCGAGTGCATCGCCAAGAGCTGGGTATCGAGCCAAATCTTCTCGAAGAATTTTGGCGCTTTCTGCGATGTGAGGGTGGTATTGCACCAACCCTCGACGCCGTCGTTCTCTTGGCTCCGCCATAAACGCTTGGTGGGCATAGCCCATATGCAACAAGAGAGCGGACTCATGGCACTGAGCCTGCCGCAAGGCACTCCAACTGATTGGGTCCTGATCATCGTGCCAGCGCTGACTTAAAGCAGGCCTCAGTCGCTGTGCTGTTTTGGTCAAAAGCAACCGACGACTGCAGTGAACAAGCCTGGAAGGCAATTGGGGATGATGTCGCATGCAAACTGCCCGAAGCTGCTCTGAGCCAGAACGCTGGGCTAGCTCTTGCAGAAACGGCTGAAGCTGATCTGGCAAGTACAGATCAGTGACATGCGAAGACAGCAATCCAGCCTCCGCAAGCGCGACCGGCACCTGGTAGCCATCACGACGTCCTGCAGCAGCTGTGACGATCCCCATTAGGCCAGGATTTCCTTCAGCTGAAGCGTGGATGCTGTCCAGCTGAAATCCCATGAATGAGATGCGAGCTGACGACGCATCGCGAGATACCTTTCGTAAGGACAAACCTGCTCCTGAATCCAGGCCGCCACGGCATCCACTACTTCGTGCTCAGCAAAAAGCATCCCGCAGCCTTCTCCACTAAAGGTGGATGGAATTCCACCAATGCCTCTGGCCAGAACAGGAACGCCGAGCAGGAGACACTCACGATTGGAGATCCCAAAGGCTTCGCAGCTGGAGAAAAGGGTTCCGAAATGCCAGCTGCGCAACTCGCTAACGAACTCAGCCATGGCCGTTCGCTTACTAATGAACCCCAACGGCTGCAGTAACGGGCTATCCGGCAAAGCTTGGACGGAAGGGCCAATGGCACGCACCACAGCCGGAATTCCGATCCGCACTAAAGCCTCCGCCAACGAGAGCACAAATGGACCGCCCTTCCGCTCCCACTCCTTACCGAGAAAGCCGAGTCTCAAAGGCTTCTGCAGGCTTGGTTCGGGCGGTAGATCCACGCATGGCAGCAAGGCCAGCGCCTGCTCATCAAGGTTGGCCCCCCCAGGGACCACATGCACTCGTTCAGCAGCGATGCCGTAGTCACGACGAACCGAATCAGCCGCCCATTCCGACATGGTGATAACGGCCTTGGCGGCTGCATAGGCCGCTTGCTCTCGCCTCAGCACCGTCCGTTGCAACTCAGGCGCTATGCGTGATCCAGCGCCGTAATCATCAAAAACCTGCTGCGTGGTGGCATCGATGTAAAAGCTGACCTCCCAATCATTCGGCCAGGGCACGGGAGGCAGCAATGGAAAGTGGCTGAGCAAGCGTCGAGGCTCGTCAGCCACCACAGGATCAAGTTGAACCTGATGCCAAAGGTTCCGTAAAAACCACTCGCTGTACTGAAAACCTCCAGGAAAACCGGTGCGCAGCCACTGCTGGAAATTCCAAAACCGCCGCTGCCACCTCAAGCGATGGGGCTGCAACACCAGTCCTGAGCTGAGCAGCCCCTGTTGACGTCCAGCCTGCAAGACAAAAAATGGGATGTTGCTCCAAGTAGCCAGATCAGTGGCATCCCCGCAGCAGAGCAGCTGGTGGGTCATCTCAGCAACTCCGCGTACCAGCTGCCAGCACAGGCTTCAATCCCGTAGCAATTAGCGCGTTCCCTTGCCGCCAAAGAAAGCTGCTGCCTGGCCCCCTCATCAGCCATCAAGGTCTCAAGCTTCTGAGTCCATGCGTCCACATCAGCCGGCGGTACCAACACTCCGGCAGTGCCATCAGCCAGAAGCTCACGACAGGCAGGCACATCCGATGCCATGACCGGTAAGCCGGCTGCCATCGCCTCCACTAGGGCGATACCGAACCCCTCGGCAGCCGTGGTCGAGAAAGCGAACAATTCGGCTTGTCCCAAAAGCTCTGGTACGTCATTGCGGCGGCCAAGGCAGCAAACCACAGCATCAAGGCCAAGATCGGTGATTAGCGCTTCAAGTTCAGAGCGACGGGGCCCATCTCCCACCAGCTGCAACTCCCAGCCAGGAAGCTTTGCCCTCGCAAATGCACGCAGCAACGTTTGCTGATCCTTGATGGCATCTAGCCGCGCCACCATCAGCAGCACCCGCGCATTTGGAAAACTCTCTCGCCTAGCTGCAGCAGCCCTCCCAGCTGTAGCGCGGCAGTCACAACCATTGGGCACCGTGGGGCCGAGCCTGAGGCCAGAGGGAAGAGGGTCAAAACTGCGGGCAACGGCCTCACTGCAGGGCACG
>NZVR01000037.1 GCA_002701545.1 Blastopirellula sp.
AATCTAGATTTGCTGCCTTTTTTTTGTTGATTATTATTGCTGCTTTATATTTTTGCTTCCCTCTCTTGTATTCTTGCGAGTATATCAATGTATCAACTATTTGATGGCCCATAGCACTATAAGTTACTTTCGTAAGTATGTATCCCATTTCCTTAAACTCTTTTCCTAGGCTGTTTAGTTTAGTAATTATTTCAGGTTCCCCAAAATCTATATCCTTCTCAAACCTTTTTATCGCTTTCTTTAATTCTTGTATGCTCATTCTTTGTTCGAATCTACATTCTTTCGGTCTGATACAATCGCAGTATCACCGATTTGGTAAAACTCTTTGTCAAGGCCATCAATTGATTCTCCAGTAATGGTCTTATATGCTTGAAATGCCTGAGCAATTGTTTGTTCAATTGTAGAATATCTATATGTACCAAGCCTTCCTATTGAAAAAATATTGTCTGGCAATCTTTTTCTATATTCATTGGCTTGATTGATGTATTTTTTAATCATATAGGGATATAGCTTTCCACCAACATCTGATGATGCTGGTAATTCCATTACCATTAACGTGTTTGGGTCTTCAAACCCCGTCAGTTTCTTGTATTCCACGATTCTTGTGTATTGTTCTTTTTGTGTGTAGTGCAGGAACAATACATCCCCAGGAATTATATGCTCAATTGGTAGTACAAATGGTATAAATGTTCTGCCTGCATATGGTAGTGTTCCGTATTCGTAATTTAGCAATTGGTCGATAGGTAAAGTACTAATGATTAAATCTGCTTTAAATGTCTCACCATTTTCATCAATAACTCCCTTCCTATCCTCTGTCAATGACTTAAATGCTGTTTTATATTTGACATCTATTCCATCGAGGCATTGATAAAAATATGGATCATAGCCATTTAATCCATAGGGATATGCTAAATATGACCCTTTGTACGCAGCTTTTGAGCCTTTGTTAATTGGAGAATCTTTTGCTGACCAAGCAAATGTATCGATTTCTTTATTAGAATCTAGCAACCACATTTTTTTACTGTATTCATTTACAAACATATCATACAAAGTTTCTCCAACTCTTGATTTCCAGTACTCATCAAAATTTTTTGGTCTTTCTTTGTCTTCTTTGTCTTTTTTTATATCTTCTAATTCTCTATATATATGTTTGCTTTTTGACATGTAGGGTATATCATCTTCGTGTATAGGGTATGTAAAAAATCTTCTTTCGCTTTCGACATAACTTCTTAGTTGAAAATCAAGATCTCTCATGTCTACAAATTTTGATATCCATTTAAATACTTTTTCACTGTATCCATAATACAAACGTGGTCCATTTGTATATGGATGGCCTCCATAAAATAAAGTTTTGCAGCCTCCCCCTGGATGACTTGATTTTTCTAAGACTTTAACTTCCCATCCCTTATTCTTCAATAGATGTGCAATTGTGCAACCAGCAAAACCAGCCCCGAGAATGATTGCAGTTTTCAATGCGTTTGTTCCATTGTGCTGCAATTGTAGCAGTTCCTGCATACCTCAGGTATTTCCCCAAGCAAATGCTGACGTCTAAAATTTTGGTATTCATTTGAATTCCACGCTTTTTCAAAGTCTCTATCCTCGACAAAATCTTTTGGTGTTAACTCGAAAGTGTCAGGATCACCAATCATGCAACAGGGGACCAATCTTAGATCGCTTGTTAAATAAATTCTCTCGAATGGCCATGGACATACAGTACTTTCTTTACTCGCATCAAATTTGTCCGCTACATCCCAGAAGCTAATTCTTATGTCATTTTTGGTACCCAACTTGATCAGTCTTTCAACTCTTTCAATATCAATCGCGCTTTTATTATCAATTGTCTTCTTCTGATTTTCTTCTAATAGATCTTCCCGACCCCATCCATGGAGATTTAAGGAAAATGTAAGTTCCGGGAATTTTGCATTGGAGGCTACCTCTACGATTTTTTCCAATTCATTAATATTATCTCCTTGTACACAGCACCATGCTTTACTTATATAATTATTATTTTTCGCTAATCTCTCATTCAGTTCTCTGCAGTTTTCAATAACGTCACCAAATTTACTTTGTCGTCTAATCTTTTCAAACGTTTCCTTCGTTGCTCCATCTATCGAAATTGTTATATCATTTACCCCAGACTCCGCTAATTTTTTTGACTTATTGTCTATATGCAAAAGTGATGCATTTGTTACCATTCTTACCCAGATATGTTTTTTTCTCAGCTTTTTTATTAATTCAAAATATTCATCGCCGTGTAGCATTGGCTCCCCTAGCCCTGTTAATTTTGCCTCGGTCAGTCCATACTGGTTTTCAATTATTTTATCCAACTTCTCCATATCTATAAACCCAGCCCTTTTCCCATTTTTCCAATCAGATACAGTACACATTTTGCATCTAAAGTTACAAGCACTTACTGTTTCTATATCCATCCTAATAGGTAGGAAATTGAGTACTTTGCCTTTTTTATATTCTTTGTATCTTAAGTAATTATCTCTTGTCTGCTGATTCAGGCCAAGGCACTTTTCCAGTTCTTCAGCTTGGGTGGTCAACCCGTTACCGGCAGCAGGTTTCGGTAGATGCATTGTTTTCTAATATTATACATCACCTTGTCAGCCAACTAATTATCCCCTTTTTGCATTACACTGATACTGGTTATTCTATGCCTCTTTTGACTGAGTCTACCAAAGAAGATCAATACTCAATTCTTTTTGATGTTGTCAATGAGCATGGAGTGTCGAACTTTGGCCTAATGGCTAATGAGTCTTGGAATAATGATCCCAAACGTACTCTTTTCACGCTATCGCGTTATAAGTTTGTATCCAGACTTCTTGCTGGATCCACTAGTGTCCTAGAGGTTGGATGTGCTGACGCTTTTGGTACCCGTATTGTTCAGCAATCTGTTCAGCAGTTGACTGCTATAGACTTTGACCCTGTCTTTATAGATGATATACGTAATAGATACAACCCAAAATGGCCATTCAATTATTTTGAACACGACATGCTCTCTGGTCCTGTTAAATCTATATTTGACGCTGTATATTGTCTTGATGTTTTGGAGCATATTGATCCAACTGATGAGCATCTTTTCATATGTAATTGTCTTGAGTCATTGGCTCCTAATGGCGTCTTTATTGTTGGTATACCCTCTCTGGAATCGCAAATTTATGCATCTCCTCAGAGTAAGCAGGGGCATGTTAACTGTAAGACCGCTGTTCAACTTAAATCTTTTCTAAATTCCTACTTTGATAACGTTTTTATATTCTCTATGAACGACGAAGTTATACATACAGGCTTTTATCCCATGGCTCATTATCTTTTCGCTTTATGTTGCTCCCCTAGATTGCATACATGATTTTCATCGTAGGTGGATCTAGTTTAATCGGATATGCTCTTGCCGCGAAGTTTTCCCAGTCATCAGTTAAGTACTATTCTTCCTCTCGTTCGATCCGGTCTTCATATGTCTATTTTGACCTATCTTCTCATCTAGACTATGATCTAATATTTCCTTCCGATGTAACCACTGTTGTGCTATGTGCTGGTCTCACTTCCTTTTCTTCATGTTCTTCCGATCCTTCGCTTTCTTATAATGTAAATGTTACTTCTATTAAGCGCCTAATATCCTATCTTATTGGTAGAGGTATTTATATTATCTTCTTGTCTAGCAATGCCGTATTCGAAGCATCTCTTGCTTTTTCTCATGAAGATGCACCTCGGCATCCAGTTTCTATTTATGCTTATCAAAAGTGCTTAGTTGAAAACTACTTAATTTCATCTACTTACTCTTACTATAGCATCATTCGTCTTGGTAAGGTTATTTCACGTTCTACTCCACTCATCTCGCAGTGGTCTTCATCTCTTGCCTCTTGCAAACAAATAAAAGCTTTTTCAAATATTTATACATCGCCTATTTCTTTGGATTTTGCACTTGAGGTTATATGTAGGGTTATATTCTTGAAACCCTCAGCAGCTGTTTTTAATTCAACAGCCTCTCATGATATCTCCTTCTACTTTCTCGCACTTCATTTGTGCAATTATTTGAACCTTAATTTTAAGAATGTGGTGCAATCAATTTCTGATCAATCCTATATACCTACTTGTAATTCGCTCTCTTGTTCGAATCTTAGTCTTCTAGATTTATATAGTCCTGATCCTTCGAACTGTTTCTCTTAGAATGGCCCCCTAAATTTTACATTAGGCTGATCGTGTTTATAGTTCTTTTTATCACTTGCTTTACTGTAAGGTTGTCTTTTCAGCGTTTTCAGTACCTGCTTTGTAATGTCCTCTGCTGAAATATAATATTTTTCAGATAAGTAGTGACTTGTCGGGACTGGATAAGACGGTTCCGATAATACAGTTGGAGCATTTTCTAGTTGATTAAACCTTGCTTCTGCAACTTGTGACGCTATATCTCTCGCGACACTGCATTCGGCCTGGCCTAAGTCCACAACGAGTAAGTTTTTAGTTTTATCAACTGACTTAAGAATTGTGCTCATATCTAGAGGTTTAATGGATCTTAAGTCGATTATCTCAGCTATTATATCTTCTTCTTGCAGCAATTTATGTGCTTCTATGCATTCTAGGGTAGAGTATGACATTCCAATGATTGTTATATCAGTCCCTTCCTTTACTATTTTGGATTTTCCTATCTCTACTTCATAGTATCCATCAGGGACCTCGCTCGTTGTGTCATACAGCCACCTGTGTTCTAGGCATATTACCGGATTGTTATCATTAATTGCAGATAGAAGCATCCCTTTTGCGTCATATGCTGTCGCCGGCATTATCACTTTTAGTCCTGGTATGTGAGCAAACCACGCATGAAGGCACTGGCTATGTTGTGGACCTTGGCCCCAGCCTCTACCAATAATCATTCTCAAAACTAATGGCGCACTCATTGCGCCATTAAACATATAGTGCCATTTTGCTGCTTGATTTGTGATTTGTTCTATTGATGCTAGTGCGAAATCTACTCTTTGATGCGTTAAAACAGGCCTCATTCCCATTATTGCAGATCCGATGGCAAATCCTGTTATTGCATTTTCTGATATCGGTATATCAAACACTCTTTCTCTGCCAAATTTTTTGTCCAAATCTTTAGTACTCCCGAAGATACCCTTTGGGTCGGTCACCCCTAACCCCATCACGTAGTTGTTTGTATTTTGCTCAAGGGCTATTTCGTGAGCTTCTCGTATTGCATTTGAGTATGTCATTATCCTGGATGATTTCTTTTGATAAACGCTCTTATCCTCACTTCTGCTTCTCTTGTTATCATATATTATATCATTTAGTTTGGGATTGGTTTCCCATTCATCGTTTATTGCAGCGTCAAACGCCTCCTTAATTTCTTCTTTAATTGCTTTTAATTCTGAGTCAAGCAAGCTGCTTTTAATTAATATTCTTTTGGCCATCTCTATTGGGTCTTTTGCTTTCCAGCACGTTATTTCTTCCTCATTTCTATATCCTAAATTATCATCGCAATTGGGCCCACAATGTTCTAAGTATCTATATGTATCGATTTCTAGAAAGTAAGGTTCTCTACTATTTCTAATGTATTGGATACATTCCATTGCTTCTTCGTGGCTCTCTACTATGTTGCTCCCTTCTATCTTTTTGGCTTTAATGCCGTGTGCTTCTGCGATCTTGTAAATCTTGCTTTGCCTAGCTCTTCTTTCCTCTAAATTGGTATATACTGAATAAAGGTTGTTTTCGCATACCATCAGAATCGGCAATTTTTTTAAGCTAGCAATGTTCATTGCTTCATGTACTGCCCCTGTTTCTACAGCGCCATCTCCGAGGAACACGATTGTGATGTCATCGTTATCTTCCCTGCACTTTGCATAAGACGCACCTACAGCGATGGGTACGATGCTTCCTACTATTGGGCTTGAAGCTATAAAGCCTGCTGTTATATCTGTTATGTGCATAGAGCCTCCCATTCCACCAGAGCACCCGCTTCTTTTCCCATATAGCTCTGCAATTAATTTTTTTAAGTCTCCTCCTTTTGCCAAATAATGCGCGTGGTTTCTATGACCCGAAAATGCTATATCGCTTTTTGTTAGTCCCCAGCATACTGCTACCGCACAAGCTTCTTGTCCTATGCTCAAATGTACAGGGCATCGCATCTCCTGTTCCTTGTAACGAACCGCTATTTCTTCTTCAATCATTCTTACCCGCAAGACTTCTCTTGCTAAATTAATATCCCTGCTATTGCTCATCACTCTGCACCAAGGTTCAAGTTTTTCATCCATTTTACTGTGTAGCATGAATCGTTATCTTTAAGATCTCCCTTCTCGTATTCACTCTTTATTTCTTCAATAGCATCCTTTATTCCATATTTTGGCGTAAAGCCTGTTCTTTCCAATTTGCTTGAGCACTGTCTGTATGATCTCGGATCATTTGATTCAGTTGTTATGATTTCCGCATCTGTCTCTTTTTGTACCATTTTTGCGATATCCATTATCGATACATTTTCAAAGCCGGCGTTGTAGCATCCCGATGAAAGTTCAGGGTGCTCTAGAAAGTGCCTATACACATTTGCTACATCCTTGATGTGAATATTTGGTCTAGTTTGTTTTCCTCCGAAAACTGTGATCTTCTTGTTTTTGAGGGCTTGGTAAGTCAACATGTTAACGCTCACATCTAACCTCATGCGCGGCGATAGCCCACACACTGTTGCGGGTCTAATGCAGTGCACCTGCATCTGATTGGCATAGGAAAGAAACACGCGTTCCGCAACCATTTTGGTTTTGTTGTATACCGAGATTGGCACCAGCTCCAAGTCTTCGGTCACGTTTGGTTCATCTTTTACGCCGTAAACACTTCCCGAGCTAGCGAACATGAATTGTCTTACTCCAGAACGTACGGCTCGATCAGCGAGCTTTTGACCCGCCAGCACATTGACTTCCCAGCTCAGTGTCGGGTTCAGCTCCACTGCTGGATCATTTGCAATGTTGGCCAGATGAATCACAGCCTCAACACCATCCAACGGGATGGCCCCTGTATCAC
Source organism: Blastopirellula sp. (assembly GCA_002701545.1). Lineage (GTDB taxonomy): Bacteria > Planctomycetota > Planctomycetia > Pirellulales > Pirellulaceae. The sequence continues at coordinate 7,006 of NZVR01000037.1, forward strand.
GTATATCCAGCTTCAGGTTGGTGAGCCGGGGATGTTCTGGTAAGGCATTTCCAAACCATTGCGTGTCAATTACGGTCACTTCATGACCATCAGCTAGCAACAGGGGAATGAGTACGGAACCTTTGTATCCGCATCCACCAGTAACGAGTAGTTTCATGTCTTGTGCTGATAGTTCCAGGGCAGTGTTTTCAGGGTCGCCAGGTTGGCATCCACCCACTCCAGTGTCTCCTGCAGCCCTGCCTCCAATGTGTAGTCCTCATACCAGCCGTGCACCTGGCGCATAGATGTACTGTCAAGCAAGTAGCTCTGATCCTTTCCTAGTCGTTCATGGCTATTCTCCACCAGAGCGTTGAAGTCAGCCTTGGCCTTTCTGCAGATTTGCTCAACAAGCTCTCGAATGCTGCAGCTCTCACGTGTGGAGAGGTGCCATGTGCTACCTGGTTCCCCTTCGTTGGCTAATTGCAAGGTGGCTCGCACTACGTCTTGAATGTGAATAAATGACCTTACTGATTGTCCTCCTCCATGTAGCTGCATCGGTTTGTTTGTTCGAGCGCTTAGAAGAGTGCGTGGAATGATCCTATACAGTTGTTGGCCTGGGCCATATACGTTTGCGGCCCGCGTAAACACCACTGGGAAGCCATAGGCCTCATGGAAGCTTTGGAGATGTAGGTCGCAGGCTGCCCTGCTAACGGCATACGGGGTACTTGGTTGGAAGTGATTGTGTTCTTTTATCCATTCTCCGTCGCTACTTCCGTAGACCTCCGGTGTGGTCACATGGACGTATTTTTGAAGGAACGTTTTCTGGCGCAGTGCATCGTGTAAGGCAACCTGCGCTACGACGTTGGTTTTATACCAATGGGTTGGGTTGAGCCAGCTTTCGGCAACCATGCCTTGCGCGGCGAAATTTATCACCAGCTCAGGCTGAACGCGATCGATCAGTTCCAGTAGTTGATTCAGCTGTGTGTTGAGATCAATTGATTGAAAGCAGAAGTTCTCTGCTGTGGCCAGGCCTGAACTGTCATCCTTTAATGGCCAGCGGTAAGGGAGGAAAACTTGGTGCGGTTCCGTGGACCGGCTTACGCCCCAAACGTTGTGGCCAGCGCGCAGGGCTTCAGCTACAAAGTGGCTGCCACTGAAGCTGTTCGAGCCGAGGACAAGGATCTTGGGCTTGCTCATCCCTGCATAATCTCCTCGAGGCTGTTGCGTAGAGCAGTGGCGCCGATGGGGGTGTTGCCCATGGTTTGAACGGCGAGGGCAGTCATACAGCAGGCCAATGCAGCAGTCGGCATCATCGCCTGCCCACTGGCGAGTCCAGTGGCGAATAGTGCCAATAGCGAATCTCCAGCGCCTGCTACATCGAGGGGATTGACGGACAGTGCTGGGAAGGCTTGGCTGCTGAGCATACCATCTGTGTCACGGTCGTAAGCGATGAATCCTTCCGGGCCGAGCTTCATAACGAGTCGTTCACTACTGGTGATCTGTAGCAGGCTTTGACTCAGTTGCTCGAGGCCGCTGTCTTTGTCTTGCAGGGCGAGCCTTGCCTCTCGTTCGTTTGGGCAGAGCAGTGAAAACTTTTTAAAGCGAGTGACGGAGCCCACCTGACTACTGCATTGCAGATCCCCGAACAGCAGCAAGTTGTGTTCCTCGGCTAGCTCATGCACCACGTCCAGCATCCGAGATGTGACCACGCCATAGACGAAGTCCGAAACGACGATCCCTTGAGCGAGTGGTGCCAGCGTCTTTAGCTGAGCGATCACTTGATCTTCCACCTCGGTATCCAGGTTGTGCTCTTCCAGACGGCTGACGCGGAACAACTTTTGGTTTTCCACCACGTACCGCTTCTTGAAGGTGGTTGGTCGTGAGGGGTCTGTGCTTAGGCCATCACCGATGCCTTGAATAGCCAGTTCCTGACGAACAAGCTCAGCCGTGCTGTCGGCCCCAACCACGGAGATGAAATCGCATCGTGCACCCAGTGCGCTGATGTGGGCCGCCACAACGGCAGCACCACCGATGAAATTTTTATGTTCCAGTTCACGCACCACTACCACGGGGGCTTCGGCGCTCATCCCGATCGCTTCACACGCTGCATATTGATCCACGATCGTGTCTCCCAGCACAATCAAGCGGGTGGATTTCCAGCTGTTGATGGCGTCCAGCAGTTGAGCCTGTTGAATTCCCTGCCGGCGACAGGCGGCCTGAAAGCGTTCAAGGCGTTGTTGGCGGAGATCGCGTTCAGACCCGCTCAGTAGATCCGCTGTGGCGTA
>NZVR01000038.1 GCA_002701545.1 Blastopirellula sp.
GGCTCACACAACCATGATGGGCTTGAGCCACCGTGGCGGAAAAATCGGCCAGGTAGCCGCGTCGTGTCGATTGTACCGCGCGGCGAGACCAATTGGCTCGACGCCGCGCGAGTTCCTCGTCGTTGACCGCAAGCGTAATCGACCCTTCCAGCAAATCGAAGGAGATTTCGTCGCCGTCTTCGACCAGTGCAATTGGCCCACCAACGATCGCTTCGGGCGAACAGTGGACTCCGATCGCTCCGTGCGAGACGCCAGAAACGCGCGTGTCCGAGACCAAGGCAACTCTTCCGTCCAAATCGGGAACGGCCAGCGCCGCCGACGCAACGAGCACTTCCGGCATCCCGCTGGCGACTGGTCCGAGGTAACGCAGCACGATCACACTGCCCGGCTTGATACGTCCGGCTTCGACCGCGTCGGCTACTTGTTTCGCCTCGTCGAAACAAACGGCTGTGCCACGAAAACGCGGTTCCTGCATGCTCGACACTTTAAAAACGATGCCGTCCGGCGCTAGGTTGCCGAAACAAATCTGAATGTCGGCAAACGGTTTGTAGGGTGAGTCAATTGGGGCGAGCAATTCTTGATCCGCCGGCGGCTCGCCCACATCGGCGAGGTTCTCATCGAGCGATCGTCCTGTCACCGTTAGCAAACTGCCGTCCACAATGCCGGCACGGACCAGGTGTTTCAGCAACAGCGACGTGCCGCCGATGCGATGCAGGTCGACCATTGTCTTGTCGCCGCGCGGAGCAAAACTGCATACTACCGGCGTTCGCCGAAAGATTTCCTGCAGATCACTCAGTCCAAATTCCACCTCTGCTTCCCGAGCGAGTGCAACTAAGTGGAGCACGCCGTTGGTCGAACCTCCGATCGCTGCAATGGTCGCGGCCGCATTCTCGAAAGCACGGCGAGTAAGGATGTCGCGGGGCCGGATTTGCTGTTCCAGAAGATTGCGAACGAGTTCGCCCGTCTTGCCGCACTCTTGTTTCTTGGCATCGTCGATGGCCGGGATGGAACTGCTCTGAGGCGGCATCAATCCGATCGACTCGAGGGCGATTCCCCAGGTGTTGAACGAGGCGGCGATTCCGCAGCCACCCGGGCCGGGGCAGGCCTTGCGGCGGATCTCGTCGGCTTCGGCTTGCTCGATGGCTCCAACTGCGGCGGCGGCTTGTGAGTCGTAAACGTCTAGAATTGTGATGTCCCGACCGTTGTAGCACCCTGGCATAATGCTGCCGCCGCTGACGATCAAGCCGGGATAGTTCAGCCGAGCCAGTGCCATGGCAAACCCAGGGCCATTCTTGTCGCAGTTATGCAGTCCGACCAAAGCGTCGTAGCCGTGGGCGCTGACCACGCATTCGGCAGCATTCGCGATCATGTTCCGGGACGGCAGGCTGGCGTTGCCGCCTTCGTGGCCTTGCGTAATGTTGTCGCTGACAGCTGGCGTTCCGAACGGGAAGCCAATCAAGCCGGCTTCACCGCACCCCTCGGCGATCAGCTTGGCAAGCTCGTACGCGTGTACGTTGCAAATGTTACCGTCCAGCAGCGGCACACCGATGCCGATTTGCGGCCTATCGAAGTCCGCTTCGGTCATCCCCAGACCGTAATAAAACGCTGTGATGGATTGTTGCCACCCACGCGTCAAGTGTTTGCTATTCCAGTTGAGCGTCATATGGTTTCTTCACTTACTCGTGTGCGTTGTACAAACGATCAATTTACCATTATAGCAGAACTTGTTGTCATGCAGTCTCGCGAACCATCCGTGTTCGTCGGAATTCGGCGTAAGCGTTGATTCTTCTTCAACGTACTCGACGATCGCGTGGGCTGAAACTTTCTCATTCTCTGGTGTGCAAGAGCTCGCCGTGTGTTCGTTCCATGCGGGTGAGTGTAGCAAGGCGGCGAGTGGACCAAACTTACATTGGCAACCAACACGGCTGCCGAAATGCCAACCACGAAATTGAAAGGCGTTGTTCGGAACAGCTCTAACGTCTATGCATGAAGAACATGCTTCACTACCTTTACATGCAATTCTATTGCATGTACTCTTCGTGACGTGTTCAGAGTCCAAAGTTCAGAAGACATGAACGCGGGCCGTTGATCACGTGAATTTCCGATTGTTGGTAGCCGATAGATCAGGGCCGACCGCTGGCCGTCGCTATTGATCCAAGAGTGATGAAAGGCATTGCAAACGCTGCGGCTGACGGCGACTTGAACAAGCAGGCCTTACGTTGGCCACCGTTCGTTGAACCTGGATCCGACGAAGTGGCGATTCCCAATATCATGCCGTCGAAGCTCAATGCATTCACCAACCTCACTTCGTTCCGTGCGGGGCACCATGATCGTTGCGCACTTCAAAACGCGTCCTATCCTCCGGCGGGCTTGGCAGCGAATCGACCGTAGTACGTTTATGCACGTGGAATTGATATTGGTTTTCGGAACTGACTGCGAACGTACTGTTATGCAGTCGCTATGGAAAGCTGTTGTTTTCTACGTGCAATTGGTATCCAGGCGTTTCATTTTGCGAGGCTGAGATGCCGGCTAGAAACTCACCGCCTTCTTCGTCCTGTCGCCGAGACTACCCGCCTCGTCCCGATGAGGTGCGAAGGCGTATTCAGTACTCACTCGATCACAACACTAGATCTCTTGATCTGCGTTGCATGGGGCTGACGAGTCTTCCGAAAGAGATATTTGACTTAGTCGAGCTCGAACAAATATTTCTAAGAGAAAATAGTCTTTCCACGATTTCGGCGGAGATCGGTCGCCTGAGAAACCTAAAATGCCTGCATCTACACTCAAATGTACTAACGCATTTGCCAGATGAACTGGGTGACCTTCACGCACTCGAGGTTTTGAACCTACCCGAGAACAGGCTTAACCAGCTCCCCGAGTCCATGGGCAATCTAAGACAGCTGCAACATCTTGATCTAAGCTTCAACAACATCGGATGCCTTCCCGTGACATTCCGGGAACTTGACTGTCTGCAAACCCTGGTGCTCGAAGGCAACGACGAACTTGGCCTCCCGCCGGAATTAAGCAGCCGCAATGCCAAGCAGATACTAGCCTTCTATTTTTCAGGCGAAGGCTCGTAAACAATACTGAGTTACAAAGCACCCGCCCTAGTTGAGTGCGACAACCCCAAGATACACCAGTCCAACCAGGGTGATTAAGGATCCGCGAATGTAACTCCATGGTAAGTGGGAAAGCCGCGAGCCTGTTTTCGAGAAGCGGTTTCCAAAAACCTGAACTATCATTCCTACTATGGTCAACGAAAACGCGATCCCCGCTGCGAACAAGCCAATGACGATGTACGCGGTGCTAGGCGAGCCCGAAGAAAGCCCTGAAAAGTACGCCGCCAATGCCGATGGGCATGGCATCAGACCGAATGCAGCCCCGAGTAGCGCGCTCATCGAGTAACTCGACCTTGTAGGTGAATTGGATTCATTTTTCTGCGAACCATTGCCGCAGGCATGATCGTGGTTACTACATGTGCAACTGCTCGCCTTTGAGCTTCTCGCCGACCCAATCATCCAGATGCCAACGATCAGAACCAATCCAGCACTTATCCACCTCATTGCTTCTGTCACCGTTTCATCGGCGTGGTGATGATCGCCAACAACGAGGTGATGAGTCAGGTGTACCATTGCGGCAATCCCGATCAATGATATGGAATGAGAAACGGCGCTGGAAAGTCCCATCACAAGTGGATGAAGGAAACTCCGGCGTTCGCCAGCCAAGTAGATTAGCATTGCCGTTTTGCCGTGGCCGGGCTCCAGTGCATGAATTGCACCAAGGCCAAAAGCGAGACTGAGAGTTAATTCGTGGGTATGCATTGTTGCGGCATTAACACGGTTCTTGATTCTTTTAGGAACAGTCGAAGCCCCAATCAGGCCTTTCCGACACCGAATAAATGTTAGTTTACTCTACGGCTTCAAGACTCCTGAAGTTCAATATCGCTCTGGAATTTCAGGTGTTGGGATCTAAATTCGAATGGGACGTCGATCATGCGAATTTGCCGCGCAGCTCCCTAACCCGACAAAGTGTTAACCGTCATCGTGACGGCGGAATTCCTGCCATTCGGACAATTCCGTTTCTCTTTGCAGCCGTTCGGTCTCCTCGTCGTACTCAATTTCGATGTTATCAACGTCCCAACTTGGTATCCTCAAGCTTCGCGAACTCAGGCCACTTGCGCTCGCCAGTCGAAAGTCCTTGCTGTGGAAACAAGGTCTTATACCCAAATGGTATGTATGGGTTCCTCATTGGCGAACTGGCAGGATCGCTGTCCACAGCTATAAACGACGTGTTCTGTTTTACGAACGGCATCTGTGGTCTTTGCTTCACGAAGTGCTTTATGACTTCTCAACGTGGGATGCTTTGGCTGCGTCGTCGTGGTCAGTCGGAGAACCAACTCAACCGGGATTCCGTTCGTGAAATTTGCAACGAGCGTGAACCATCTCGTTTCGCCTTGCTCCCCGCTTCAAGCAATCGGCAGATTGTTCTATCGAACTGACGTTAGAGCCCAATTCGGAATCCTAGAACTGGCTGTCCTTTGAGAACTAGCAGCCTAAGTACGTGCCAACATCGTGCTGATCTACGCTGATGACGTGAACTATTGCGACATGGGCTATGGTTTCCTGCGTGAACTCGATGGTGTAGGAATCGAGATAGACCACGGTGAAGAACGCCACGCGCTCATGCAGACCGCTCTGTATCGCCGTGAGCACTAACAGCATCCGTCCGAAGTCGAAGGAGCAAGAAATTGACCTTTGTACAAGAGCCGTTGATTGGGTCGATTGGCAACGCCTGCTGTTTGCTGGCGTCGCTGCAGATTGAGCGTCCGTTCCTGGTCCTCGACGAGGCTGCTTACGAGGCATCTGGAGCTCGGGATGCTCTCGAACCTTTCGTAAGGCAGAAAGCAGCGGTGCGATTTACGGAGTTTGAGCTAAATCCGAAACTGGAGGATGTCCAGCGTGGCATTGAGGCTTTCCGTTTAAGCCAAGCGGATTTTGTGATCGCGTTAGGTGGTGGCACGGCTATCGATCTGGCAAAGCTCATCAGTGCGCTCTCGGCGCAGTCACACGCGGCGCGTGACATCGCTACCGGGCGTTCTTCAATTCAGGTAGCTGGCAGGCCACTGATGGCGATTCCAACGACGGCCGGAACCGGCAGCGAGGCAACACACTTCGCCGTCGTTTATGTCGACGGCAAGAAACACTCAGTGGCACATCCGTCTCTGCTTCCGGACTATGCAGTCGTTGACTCGACGTTGACAGAGAGCCTGCCACCAAGAATGACTGCCGCGACAGGGCTCGATGCCTTTTGTCAGGCGGTTGAATCGATTTGGGCGGTTGCGGCAACGGATGAGTCACTTGAGTATGCGACCGAAGCGGCAAGGCTTGCCTTTGAAAACTTAGTGGCAGCCACCAATGCCCCGACACTGGAGGCTCGGCAGGCGATGTGCCGTGCATCCCATCTCGCCGGAAAGGCAATCAACATCACGAAAACGACGGCTCCGCACGCGCTATCATACGCATTGACGTCGCGCTACGGTGTGCCGCATGGCATGGCCGTCGCGTTCACGCTAGCGCCCATTCTCGCATTTAATGCGAACGTGACCAATCACGATTGCACCGACCCGCGCGGAGCGACCGCCGTTCGCAAGCGTATTGCCCGGATCGTGGAAGTATTGGGAGGTGGAGGTGTCGAGGCGGCATGTGCTTCGTTCCACAAGCTGTCGTCACAGCTAGACTGCGGGACGCTGAGGGATGTCTGCAGCGAAAGCGACCATGCCGCCATCGTCGACTCAGTTAACACCGAGCGACTCTCGAACAATCCTCGGCGGGCTAGTCGCGAACAACTTCTCGATATTCTCAAAAGAACTGAGATTAGTTGAATAACGGCTTCACTGCGTCGACGTGTCGCCAAGCGGAAAGAGTCGTCGCGAGGTAAACAAGTGACGCCAGCCACTCGATGGTGGTCAACTGGTTGTAGCGACGGTGTCCCAACGCGAAGGCCTCTCTGTCGTTGATTTCGGCACGATCTATGTCGATCACGGCATCCAAATGGCCATACACAATCACAAGTCCAACAATCGCAAGCAGTATTCTCGCCAGACGTGGCTTCTCGGCCTCTCGGGTTTCGGGAAAGTTGTGACGTGTCATCCAGCCATTTATCATGTGCGCTGCCACCAAAGCTCAGAACCTTGGAGTTGATGATGCATCGATGCAACACTTTTTTGTTAATCCTGACATTTCTGTTGACCTCGGAAGCTCTTGGCCAAGGTGTCGACTACGTCAAGTCGCATTACACCAAATACGAACATCAAATCGAGATGCGGGACGGTAAGCGGCTGTTCACGTCGGTCTATGTGCCCAAGGACGACTCGAAGACTTATCCTATTCTGCTGAAACGAACGCCGTACAGCGTGCGGCCATACGGCGTTGATCAATACCCCGAACAACTTGGTCCCTCGAAGCTGTTCGCAGAGGCTGGATACATCTTTGCCTATCAAGACGTGCGCGGGCGCTGGATGTCCGAGGGTGACTTCGTGCACATGCGACCGCATCGTCCGAAGAAGGCGAACAGGACAGACATCGACGAAAGCACGGACACGTGGGATACGGTTGATTGGTTGGTCAAGAATGTCCGGGGCAACAACGCAAAGGTCGGCATTGCAGGCATCTCGTATCCCGGTTTCTACACCGCGGCCGGAATCATCGATTCACATCCGGCGATCAAGGCTGCTTCGCCGCAGGCACCCGTCAACGACTGGTTTGTTGGGGACGACTGGCATCACAACGGAGCGTTCTTTCTGGCTCACATGTTCAACTGGATGTCGCGCAGCGGGCGCGCAAGGCCGGAGCCAACGAAGAGTTTTCCACGTGCGACCTTCGACTATGGCACACCCGATGGCTACGAGTTTTTTCGTCGTATCAAGACGCTTTCGGAGATTGATGAAAAGTACCTCAAGGGAGAGGTGCCGTTCTGGACCGAATCGATCAAGCACGGAACGTATGATGACTTCTGGAAGTCGCGAAACATCCGCCCGCACTTGCAGAATATCAAGCCGGCGGTGATGACCGTCGGTGGGTGGTTCGACGCGGAGAATCTCTTTGGCGCGTTAGAAACGTACAAGTACATCGAACGAAATAACCCGAACACGTTTAACATGCTGGTCATGGGGCCGTGGCGACACGGTGGATGGGCGCGCGACGACGGTGAGTCATTTGGCGACATCGCTTGGAACTCGAAGACGTCTGTCTTTTACCGCGAGAAGATCGAGTTTCCCTTCTTCGAGTTTCATCTGAAAGGCAAAGGCAAGATCGATCATCCCGAAGCGTGGGTGTTCGAGACAGGTACCAATCACTGGCGCAAGTACGACCACTGGCCACCCAAACAAGCCTCACCAAAATCGTTGTTCTTTCACGCGAATGAACGACTTACGTTTGAAGCTCCACAGAACGAAGGCGGCTTTGACGAGTACATCAGCGATCCGGACAAACCAGTTCCGTACATGAATGTCGTCGCGCCGGGGATGAAGGCCGAGTATTTAGTCAGCGATCAGCGTTTCGCTTCGCATCGTCCTGATGTGTTGGTCTATCAGACCAATCTGCTGGAAAACGATGTCACGATCGTTGGCCCAATCGAAGTGGAACTGTATGTTTCCACGTCCGGTACGGACAGCGATTGGGTCGTCAAGTTGATCGACGTTTATCCCGACGACTATCCGGATCCCGAGACCAACCCCAAAGAGGTCCGCATGGGCGGTTATCAACAACTGGTGCGCGGCGATGTGATTCGCGGCAAGTTCCGCGAGGGACTGGATAAGGAAGTTCCGTTCCAGCCAAACACACCGACGCGAGTAACGTTCACGATGCCTGACACATATCACTGTTTCCGTCGCGAGCACCGCATCATGATCCAAGTCCAGAGCACATGGTTCCCGTTGGTTGATCGTAGCCCGCAGAGCCTTGTTGATATTTATCACGCCAAAGAAACGGACTACAGGGCTGCAACCCAGCGTGTATTTCGTTCCAGCGAGATGCCGTCATGCGTGAAGGTGCTGCAACTGAAGTGACTTTCCGAGGCTTTGCGTTGTCGGCTGCATGGAGGCTGAACGTAACGATCAAAAGAACGCACAAGCGATATGACTGTAAACAGTCAATCAAGTCTCACGATCTCGACTCACAACAGGTTATTGATGAAATCATATTATTCTATTCTCAGTCTTTGCTTGCTCGGTGCTGTAGTGACAATAGCAACTCCAGTGTTGGCACAGGATGAGAGGAAATTAGATCCCGCGACTCAGGCGGTAAAGATCCAGAATAGTCGCACTGGTGCAACCCTAAAACTAAACACACTGGTCAAAGCGTTGAACAGTTCGGACGTCGTTTTTCTTGGAGAGCAACATGACAACGATTCGTGCCACGAATTTCAGTTGCATGTCATCGAGGGTTTGGTCGAAGCCGGCCATTCGGTTGCAATCTCCATGGAGCAGTTTGAACGGGACGTTCAGGGCGCCTTGAACGATTACCTGAGTGGACGGCTTGCCGAAGAGGAGTTCTTGAAGGCTTCACGCCCTTGGGAGAACTATGCAGAACATTATCGACCCGTCATTGAGTTCGCAAAGGAGAAACGGATCGATGTCCTTGCAGCGAATATACCTCGTCGAGTTGCGACGAATGTATCGCAGGGCCAACGACCTAGTATCGAAGACCAGGTCTATCTGCCACGCCAAACGTTTATCGACAAGAACGCGTATTGGGAGCAGTTCAAGGCAACGATGGAAGGACATGTGGGGACAGAAAGCGGATCGAAGCTAGAACAGTATTTTGCTTCGCAGTGCCTGAAAGATGACGCCATGGCCGAGTCTATTTCTGATTTCCTGGCGATCAACTCTCACCAAAGGAAGATCGTGGTTCACTTGTGTGGGCAGTTCCATTCGGACTATGGGCTAGGCACTGTTGCCCGCGTCTTACGACGAAGGCCTCTGGCCAGAGTGACCGTCATAACGATGGAGTCCAGTGACAACGCTAAAGACGAGAAAACGCTGTCCAATCTAACAGCGCGTTCCCACTTTACGTTTTGGACCATTCAGAATCAGAAGGAGGACACGGCAACACAAGATAACGGGATGCAAGCAAACGGTGAATGACGTTGTCTTCTCCCTCGGATTCGTTTTCGGAATTTCATGGTTGCCTTGTCATGACGCTTCCCAATTCTTGGCATCCAGCCGATCTTGTATGGATACCTTACAAGCAAATAGGTTCTGGCCGTTCTCAAGAACGGGCGGCGGGACCGACTCGCTGTCTCACAAGCCTTCGTTGCTTGACAAGCCGTTGAGTCCAAAAAAGCCGAGTGTACTGGAGTTCTTTTATGTGCCGCACAAAAAGTCACATGCTGCGTTCGATCCTGCTGACCGTTGTGATCTGTCTCACTTCTTCCGCCCGGTCGAACGACGATTTGCAGGCAGAAAAGCTGCGGATCATCACACATAATGTGTGGTATGGGTTCACGAAGAAAACGGAACCACGGTACACCGACTGGAAACGCTGGATGAAGGCTCAGGCGCCGGATGTCGTTTCATTGCAGGAGTTGAACACCTACACCGAAGAGCGACTTCAGGCAGATGCAGAGTCATTTGGGCATCCGTATTCCGTACTGCTGAAGGAAGACGGTTTCCCCACCGGGATCACATCTCGATATCCAATCACTGACGTGAAACGAATCCGTCAGGGATTCCACCATGGTCTGCTTAGGTGTCGAATTCAGGGCATCTGGTTTTACGTGATTCACTTTCATCCATCCAATTTCCAGTGGCGAATCGATGAAGCAGCACTGTTAAAACAGGATGTGGAGTCGCTTCCTGAAGAAAATCCGAAAGTTGTACTGGCCGGCGATTTCAATGGCTTCTCTCCGGCGGACAAATCGCAGTATGACTCAGATCAACTGCTGGTTCCGTTTTTCAAAGGCCTCGACCGGAAGAATTCGCGTGCCCGCAATCTGAACGAGGGAAGAATCGATTACGGCGGAATCCAGGCAATTGTGAAGCAGGGATACACGGATCTGATTGCCTCTCGCGGATCTCCGCATCTTCCCTTTGTCGGGACTTTTCCCGGCGCGCTGGTGAGCGAGCAGGATCATGGTACGGATCGTCGGCTGGATTACATCTTTGTCTCTCCATCATTGCGCGAAAAAGTGGAATCGGTGGCGATCCTGCGTGACTACTGCACGGAAATGCTGTCTGACCATATCCCGGTGACGGCGACAATCCGGCTGCGGGAACCGGCTGCTCGAAAATCCGTATTCGCATCAAAGCCGAAACTCCTGCAGGAAACCGGAGCCGGTGAAGGTCCGGCGTGGGATTCGAAACTGGGACTGCTGACAAGCGGTGAAGGAAACATCAATCTGCTGACGGCCGGGGGAGAGCGAAGCGTTTGGTTTCGCGACGCGGAATCCAACGGACTGCGGTTTGACAAACACGGCGATCTGGTGATCTGCCAGTCGGGTCAAAGACGTGTGGTACGGCGAAGTCAGGACGGTTCACTGCAGGTGCTCGCAGACAATTACCGGAACAGGAAATTCAACACGCCGAACGATCTGGCTATTGATGCGAAGGGACGGATCTACTTTACAGACCCGCGGTACGGTGACCGTTCCTCAATTGAGATGCGAGACGATTCTGGTCGCGAGGTGGAAGGCGTTTATCGGGTGGACCCAGACGGCAGCGTTGCTCGCATCATCACACATGAAGTTGACCGGCCCAATGGAATTGCGATTACGACAGACAATCGATTTCTGTTTGTCGCTGACAACAATAACAACAACGTCGGCGGGGCTCGCAAGCTGTGGCGATTCAACCTGAACCCCGACGGCAGCATTGACGCAGCGACACAGACGCTGATTTATGACTGGGGCTCAACGCGAGGCCCCGATGGTCTGAAGCTCGACACTAAAGGACGGCTTTATGTCGCAGCCGGACGAAATCGTGCGAAGCTACCCTACGAAACTTCAGATCCGCCCAACGCCGGCATTTACGTGTTTTCGCCAGCGGGCGAATTGTTGGAATTCGTGCCCATCCCCCGAGACGAAACCACAAACTGCGCCTTCGGAAGCCCCGACGGAAAAACGCTATTCGTCACGGCAGGAGGCACGCTGTGGAGCATCCGCACAACAACACCCGGCCAGGTATTTTGAAGCACCGCCAGGCTGGATACGCAAATATGCTTGAGTCAACGTCGCACATCGGCTAGGAATCGAACTGCCATACGAACCCGCTGCTGCCACTCTCGATAGCCGTTTGACTCAAAGACGATTGGCAGGCGCTCGTCGTCGCCAAACTCGAAAACCTTCCCAGAATCTCGCGAAACAAACCGGGAAATCTTCTCGCAAGTCCAAAGGATTTTATGCTGCTTCGTCGCTTCGGTATGTCGATCGAGTCCCAGGTTCGATCGAACGACCATGAACCGCGAGTCAAGGTCGGGCGACAGAGTGCATGACTCTGACTAGACTATCGAAATTCACCGTCCGTCGGTCGTGACAATCTGAACTGACGCTGCTTCTGTCTGGTCGGAAGAATAGTCGCAGGAGATGGACGGCACATGCCCAGTCAGGATTAGCATCGATGTCTGCTGAAGGTCTCGTTTCCGAGTTCGAGAAGATTGTTGGCCGAAAAAACGTGCTAACGAAAGAAAGCCGGACCGCGTACTACCGGTCTGGCTTCCGGTCCGGTTTCGGTGGTGCGCTCGCCGTCGTGTTTCCTGGCACTCTGCTCGAGCAGTGGCTGGTTCTGCAGGCCTGTGTCGAAGGTAACTGCGCGATCATCATGCA
>NZVR01000039.1 GCA_002701545.1 Blastopirellula sp.
CATCATGCCGCCCATGCCGCCCATATCGGGCATCGCCGGCGCTGGCGCATCATCCTTGGGCGCTTCAGCAATCATCACCTCGGTGGTGATCATGAGACCTGCTACCGAACCCGCTGCTTGCAGCGCGGTGCGCGTGACCTTCGCAGGGTCAAGGATACCCATCTCGATCATGTCGCCTCCCTGCCCGTCTATGTCGCACGACGCCGCATGATGAAAATGGACCCCCCCACCATTTATTTGCCCAGTCACGCCATCGACAACGTCGAACAAGTCTTGCGCGCCTTCAGTCGTTTGGATCGCGGACGACTTCCTTGTGAATTGATCGGAGTGGAACCGGGTGACGAAATTGAGCTTTCACGCGAGTTAGTGGTCACTGCCCACGCGACCAAACACACCATTCCCTCACTCGGTTTCATCATCTGGGAGCGTCGCAAGAAACTGAAAGAGGAGTATCGACAGCTCAGTGGAGACCAGATTCGAGATCTGCGATTGGCGGGCACCGAGGTATCGATGGAACACCGCATCCCGATGGTAGGATATCTGGGCGATAGCGCACCACCTGGACTTGATCGCAACCCGGAATTCTATCGCACCAAAGTCTTGATCTGTGAAATGACGTTTGTGGCTCCCGGACATCGCAAAGAAAAGATCCACAAACACGGACACATTCATCTCGATGATTTTGTGGAACGAAAAGATCGCTTCGAGAACGAATTGATCATCGCCTCCCACTTCAGCACACGGTACCACGATCGGCAAATCCGTCGCTTCGTCGAGAAAGCACTACCCGATATGCTTGGTGGACGATTGCACCTGTGGCTGTAGTGCATGGCGAAGCGTCACTGCAAGTCCGGTCAGCGACTCGGTGGAATCACCGCGACCACCGCGCCATGCCAACTAGTTCCAAAACTGCCACCAAGGCTTGGCAGCTGTTTTGCGAGCGCTGACCGGAGCAATCCGTTGACCGTTAGGGCCAATCGCATTCTCCATGCGAACACGGGTCATCGTTGCGTCCGCCAACTTAGCGTCGGTCAGATTCGCTCGCACGAAATTCGCGCCCGTCAAATTGGCTCCGGTAAGATTCGCCCCGCGCAAGTCAGCTTGCGCCAGGGTCGCATCGTTTAAGTTGCCACGCAAATCGGCCACACTCAGATCCGCCCCGGTAAGATCGGCACCCGACAAATCACAGCCTTGCAGTTGTGCGTAGCGGGCAGTCGCGTGCTTGAGGCTGGCTTCGGCGAGCCGCGCGTCCGTCATGATCGCATCAGTAAGATTCGCCGATTCCAAGGTGGCGCCAACCAGAATGGCACCTTTACAAGAAGCACTTTGTAGATTCGCACTCGTGAGATTCGCACCGGTAAAATCCGCCTCCGTGATATCCGCATTCTGCAAATCAATCCCCGTCAAATCCACACCGGAAAAATCCGCTCCCGTGAGGCGTTTTCCTACGAGCGTCGCTCCTGCCAGCGAATCACCCTCGACTTGCAACAGCACCTCTCGGGTCTCTTTGTGCTTAATCAGGATCATCAATCAACCTTACATCGGAAGGAAGAGGCCAAGCTGGCGCTCCGAGGAGTGAAGCTGTTGCGACACCGGCAGGGGGCCTATAATCGATGACGCTGAGGGTTGGATGTGCATCACATCACACCGACACTAACGAGGGGTCACTATAGCAAAGTAAGGATGGTATAACTAGATATTTTCCACCGCTAAACGCCACTGAAGGAACAACACCCCCCTCTAGCGGGTAGTTTATGCTCACACGGTGCCCAATTCCATGAGTTTTCGCATCAATCTGGAGATTTTTCGCGGTCCGCTGGACCTGCTGCTCTACCTCGTGCGCAAACACGAAGTGGACATTTTCGATATCCCGATTGCCCTGATCACCGACCAATACTGCGCCCACTTGGAGATCTTGGAAGAGCTTGATATCGATTCCGTGGGTGAATTCTTAGACCTGGCCAGTACGCTCGTCGAGATCAAGTCGCGCTCTGTCCTGCCGCGCAACGATGAAGAAGTTGGTGAAATCGAGGATCCACGCAACGAACTGGTCCAGCGTCTCTTGGAATATAAGCGGTTTAAGGATGCGGCAAGCATTCTCGAAGATCAGGGGCGTCAGTGGCAGAAACGCATACCGCGACTCGCCGATGATCTCCCACCGCGCTCTATCGATCCCGCCGATCGCCCGATCCAAGAGGTGGAACTGTGGGACCTAGTCAGCGCCTTTGGCCGCATCAAGCGCGGGACGCAAGCATCGAACGCGGCCAACATTGTTTACGACGAAACACCAATCAATGTGTACATGGACCGGATTAGCGAAAAGTTATCGCGCCAAGGACGCCTCAGCTTCTCCGAAATGTTTGAACCCAACATGCACAAGTCCGCGATGGTGGGTGTCTTCCTGGCCGTTCTCGAATTGGTTCGCCATCGCGGTATCCATACCGAACAGAGCGAAGGAGATCCAGAGATTTGGATCTATCCGGCGAACGCCGCCGATGGTGCCCCAGCGGACTAAGCGACTGCCAACCAGCTGCCCGCACGCCTCTGTATCCTGATCCGTTGTTCGGCCGAAGCACGATGGCCACTCGGCCACAACGTAGGTCGTTCTTGTTTGCTACATCAACCGCTGCGCGGTCATGCATCGCTCGCAAACGCATCGCTCACAGAAATATGTCAGGCAACAGTTCGGCTTTTGGATCCACCGCATACCCTTCAAAGTCAGTCACTCCAAGATCACGCAACAGGTCTTCGTCGACGAAGAAGTTACCACTGCAATTGCGACTTGGTCGGGTCAGGATCTCATGCGCGGCGTCAGCCATGATCGCTGGGTGCCGACAACGACGCATCGCCTCTTGACCGCCCAACAGGTTTTGCACCGCGGCAGTTGCGATCGCCGTTTTCGGCCACAACGCATTGACCGCGATTCCTTCAGGCTTCAGCTCTTCAGACATCCCAAGCACACACATACTCATACCGTATTTGGACATCGTATAGGCCACATGCGGAGCAAACCACTTGGCATCCATCGTCAGCGGTGGAGCGATATTGAGGACATGTGGATTTGCCGCTTGCCGCAAGTATGGCAAGCACTGCTGAGTCGCCATGAATGTTGCGCGGACATTGACTTGATGTAACAAATCAAATCGTTTCATCGGCGTCTGCGGCGTGCCAGCCAGAAAGATGGCGCTGGCGTTATTGACCAGGACGTCTATCCCACCAAACGTGGCGTGCGTTTGTTCCACCGCTTCCGCCAGCTGATCTTCGAACCGCAGGTCAGTCACCAGAGCCAAACCGCGCCCACCCACCGCTTCCACTTCTGCTACGGTGGCATGGACGGTACCGGGCAACCGAGGATGCGGTTCGGCAGTCTTCCCAATCACCGCGAGGTTCGCGCCATCAGCTGCAGCGCGCAACGCAATCGCTTTTCCGATCCCGCGACTCGCACCGGTGATAAACAACGTCTTTGCTTGCAAACTCGTCATCAGGCCCGTGCTCCTGTCTCAGCAACGCACACCTTAACTATTTAGCCATAACAACTTAGGCGCTGTACCGAGGCATTCCTCGGTGCGTATCGAGGAAGCTTCCTGAACCGTTCGAGCTTTTCATCGTGCCCCGCTCACAGATTTCCATCGCCAACTTTCCGGTCTTCGATGCAGACTTTCTTGTTCCGCTTCATGGTCATCTGTAAGATTTGAGAGTGTTGATGCGTCTTTCGTCCCTCCCGGAGATCTTCCTATGCGCCGCAACCGTGGTTGCAACGCAGCCGATCACCTCATTGCACGACGTGGTTTCTTGGCAGGTAGCATGGGTGCAACCCTGGCTTTGCCGAACCTGGTTCAGGCAGCCGGCTCGCCCGATGTTGCCGGTGGCCACAAGCGTATTCTGCAGATTTATTTACAAGGCGGCGTCAGTCAATTTGAGTCCTGGGACCCCAAACCGGGCACCCTTCACGGAGGCCCCTTCCGTGCCATCGAAACTTCCGTGCCGGGTATTCACATCAGTGAATTGCTGCCCCACACGGCGAAACAGATGCACCACCTGTCCCTCGTCCGCAGCATCAATCTCAAAACCAATGACCACGGAGTTGGTCGCAAATTGATGGAGCGCGGCCGACGCCAGGAAGGCTACCCCTATATTGGCTCGGTTGCCGCAAAATACCTTGGCCCCAAACAAAACCCACTGCCAGGTTATATCCACATTTCCACGCGCGGCTTGACCGACGTGACGGATGCGTTTCTGGGTCCGAAATATGCCCAACTCAAGCTGGAGGGTGTCAAACCCCCGAGCAACATCGCCAAGCCGGAGGAGATGACGGAAAAGGATTATGCGCGTCGCGATCTCTTTCGCGTCACGGTGAACAATCGCTTTGCCCGCCGCGGTCAACGTTCGCTGGTCGATGTTTACAACGGTGCCTTCGATCAAGCTCAACAGCTCATGGCTCGAAGGTCGCTATTTGAAACCGAAGCCGCTGCACAGGATCTGCAAAGATACGGTGACCATTTCTTTGCCCGTAATTGCATTTTTGCGCGGTCACTTCTGGAACACGGCGCGACGTGTGTCAAGATCACCCATCATGGCTACGACACCCACGCTGAAAACTTCAATTTCCACCTCGAGCAGCTTGGCGAATTTGATCGCCCGTTCGCCACCCTCCTCACAGATCTGCACGACCGTGGATTGCTGGAAAGCACCTTGGTCATGGTGATGTCCGAATTCGGGCGCACACCCAAAGTCAACCGCATGTACGGACGCGATCATTGGGGAGCATCCTTGTCGATTGCGCTCGGAGGGTGTGGCATTAAGCCTGGGGTGGTGGTTGGCAAAACCAACGACACCGGTACCGAGGTGGCAGACCGCGAGGTGGATGGGGGGCATTTGTTCCACACGTACTTCCGCGCTTTGGGAGTCGACACAACACAAACACACGACGTTCCAGGCAGTGTGATCCCCATCGGTGACCCAGCGGCTGCGCCCATCCAGGAGCTACTGGCATGAGCATGAATATCGATCCCAAGCAGACCCAAGAGGCTGCGACCTTCCAACATGATCTTCCGCTGACGACCTGCCGCATCTCACCCGACGGCGAATACGTCTTTGCCGGTGCAGAGGACCTTCATGTTCACCGCTGGAAAGTCAAAAGTGGCGACAAATCCACACTCAGTGGCCACGCCAGCTGGGTTCGCTCGATGGACTTTTCTGCCGATGGTCATCATTTGCTGACCGCCGGCTGGGACGGGCGAGTTGGTTGGTGGGAAGCTGCCGCATCAAATCCGCAGCCGATCCGGATGTTGGATGCGCACGACGGTTGGGTGCGCTGCGTACGGGCGCGTCAGGATGGGAAACTGATTGCAACATGCGGTAACGATCACCTGGTCAAAGTCTGGGATGGAGACCAGATGGAACCCGTTTGGCAGTTCGCGCGGCACCAAAGACATGTCTACTCCGTCGACTTTCATCCCGACGGGCGCCATCTCGTATCCGGTGACTTAATGGGAGTGCTGCATGTCTGGGATTTGCAAACCGGCAAGCACGTCCGATCCCTCGATGCAAGCGTCATGACTGGCTACGACAAAAAATTCGCGGCTGATATGGGGGGAGCGCGTGACATGCGCTTCAACGCCGACGGTAGCCTCCTCGCATGTGCCGGGATCACGAACGTTCGCAATGCCTTCGCCGGTGTCCAAAGCGCCCTCGTCTTGCTGGTGGACTGGCAGACAGGCAAACCGGTTGGACAACTCACAGATGGCGACTACCAAGGTGTCAGCTGGGGTGTGCGATTTCACCAAGGTGATTTTATTGTTGCTGTTGCCGCCAACCGCGGAGGCCAAGGGGTATTGTGGTTTTTTCACCCTGACGAAACCAAGCCGTTTCATTCGGTAAAACTGAAAGCGTGTGGGCGGGGACTCGATATCACACAAGATCAAACCGTTCTAGCAACCGCACAATCCGACGGTGCCCTTCGACTCTACAACATGATTGCCTCGCAATAGGAATTCCTTGATGCAAGCTACCATACTCGTCCTCGCTTCTATTTGCCTGCAAGCCGACACCGATCCACTGGATGTGCTGTATGTCACCGGTGGCGGCTATCACGACTACACCAAACAAGAAATCATCCTTCGGGAAGGACTCTCGAAACGCGCCAATATTACCTGGACAACCTGGAAGGGTAAGAAAACCAAGGCAGGCGTCCCCGAGCTCTACCTGCAAAAAGGATGGGCCGACAAATTCGATGTCGTCATTCACAATGGTTGCCAGGGAGATATCAGCCAAGGTGCCGAAAAAAAGCCCGCGCAGATCGTCGCGGAACATCAGGCGGCGGGCCTGGGAGTCGTCGTCATCCACTGTGCCATGCATACCTACCGAAAAGATCCTTCCGGTGAATGGGAAAAGCTCACAGGAATTCACTCCGTACGCCACGGACCACATTTCCCCTACGTGGTGCGTAAGCTCCGAGATCACCCCATCCTGACTGCCATGCCCGCCGAATGGGAAACCCCCAAAGGCGAACTCTATCACACCAAAGCCATCAAGAATACGATTCCACTATGTGAGGGATACAAGAAAGACGACCCGAATGTACCGCGGCAAATCAATGTCTGGGTCAGCCATCACGGCAACACACGCACCTTCGGCACAACCATTGGGCACTACAACGAAACCATGGAAATGCCAACGTATCTCGACATGGTCACGCGCGGCGTGTTGTGGACTGCTGATAAGCTCAAGGAAGACGGAACACCTAAACCCGGTTATGCTCCGACCCGGTAATCACGCCAGGAAATCCCAATTCCACGACGTATGGACGCAGGCAGTGGCATGAACAACATGGTTCAAAAAGGAGCTCGCGGACAGACACTCGGACCTCTCCGGCCATCAGGAAAGATCGTTCTGAGTGGAACGACCTACGAAGCCCGTTCGGAAGGTCTCTGGGTTGATCATGAGACCGAGATCGTCGTCATCGATAGCCGGTCCGGGAGTCTGATCGTGCGCCCCATCGACCCCGATGATGCGGCATGCCATGAGAATGGCGAGTCTCTGATGGTGGGAGAACCAACGATCACAACACCACTACATGCTCCACCGTGCCTCGTGGAACGCGTGAATGGCGTGGTTTGGGGAGTGGCCCTTGGAGCACTGATCATCCCCACCGTATTGCTAGCCGGATACGCACTCAACTACACCATGATCTTGCTGCCACTGGCCGGTGCGGCCGCCGGCGGAATCTTTCGCGCCTTTGTCAGACAAGCGATCAATTCCGTCGGACCACGCGAAGATCATCGCGTACGCGCATACCTGATTGCCAGCTTACTACTTGTCGGAGCGTCCCTGGGCATGTGGGCTGGTGGTTTAACTGCATTCGGTTGCTTGGGAATCAGTGTCGGGTTGGTGCTCGGGACACTCGCCGGTGGAGTCGCTGGCTGGACTACCCTACTCATCCTGATGATGCTGTAAAACGCACCGTCCTCGCAACTGGCTCTTGCCCCAAGCCAGATTGCCCGCTGCTCACCCACCGCCGTACCCACCTTGCTTTCGACTGGTCGTCAAAAGGTTCGCCGCTTTCCATCAACACACCACATCTGCGAGCGTGCAGGAAAGTGATATTCGCCAACTGAACATGGTGTAGAATCAACGGCTTCAAATCGCCCTCTTATCGACAGAGCGAGAACTCGTGAACCAACGCTGGCTTGAACATCAACTCGATCCCTCAGAAAAAGAATTCTTCGAGTCCAACGGCTATTTGATCGTCGACAAGGCGCTGGATGCTGAGCGCATCGCCCAGCTGCTCGCAGTCGTGGATCAAGTGGACGAGAGAGAGAGGAGCCCAGACCAAGTTGGCAACTTGCTGTCCGTCACTGATATCGTCCAAGAGGATCCCTCGATCGTCGAGCTTCTCGATTGCCCAACGACCTTCCCGAAGGTCTGGGGCATCCTGGGATGGAATATCTATCTCTATCATTCACACATCGACGTAACGCCCGCCAACAGCAGTACGCACCAAGCCTGGAGCGTCGCGTGGCACCAAGATAGCATGCGCGTCAAT
This sequence comes from Blastopirellula sp., assembly GCA_002701545.1. Classification (GTDB taxonomy): domain Bacteria; phylum Planctomycetota; class Planctomycetia; order Pirellulales; family Pirellulaceae. Next base: position 8,045 of record NZVR01000039.1, read on the forward strand.
GACGAAATTGAATCGACACCCCGACCTCGTTTGTCACTGAAAATCGGCTATTTTCTGACCGATGTCAGCGACCCTGGACGGGGTAATACGCTGGTTGTTCCCGGTTCGCATCGACACAACGCAATCGATTGCCCCCAGGACGGCAAATCATCGCCTCCCGGAGCAGTCCCTCTCTGCGTACCAGCTGGCGGAGCCGTTCTCTTGGATCGCCGCATCTGGCACTCCCGAAGTGCGAATACCTCCAATGCCACACGCAAAGTGATTTGGTTTGGATATAGCTACCGCTGGATGAAACCCAAAGATCAGATGACCGTTGAGCATCTCTACCCCAGTCTGGACCCTATCCGCCGTCAACTCTTGGGTGACGCCATTTCAGCAAACGGTACCTACGATCCAACGGACGAAGACGTGCCACTGCGCGGTTGGTTACAACAATACGCGCCCGAGGCCGCCAGTGCGTCGCCCCATGGACAGTCACATTCCAGACCCCCAGCCATGGTCCGGGGTAAGAACCTAGGACGTAACTGAGGCATGAACCCTTCGACCCCGCAATCTTAGAATATCGCGAAAATGCGGGAACTTCCGAGGTTGCTGGTTCGTCTATCCTCGCAGGCTGCGGCTTTTGATGCGCGCAGCTAGACTTGGAACACCGCAGCTGCCCTCTGGCACGCGGCAGATCTCGACCAACTCGATAGGAATCGCTGATGTCCCGTTTGCAACTCGCCCTGGTTCACTTCGTTTTTGGCCTCTCGTGCATCCTGCTACCGAGCCCCGCCTCCGCCGAAGAAATCGGGTTCATCGAAGATTTCTCACTGGCCGAGGACCGCACCCAAGCGCTGGCCCAACTGATCCCCGGCACCGAAGATTACTATTACTACCACGCCCTGCACTACCAGAATAACGAACAGTTCGACAAGGTCGAGGAACTGCTCAAAGCCTGGATCAAGCGTTACAACTACACCGCCCGCGTGCAAGAGATCCGCTATCGTCAGGCCCTGCTGACCTATGATCAACATCCGGCCCAGTCGCTGGAATTCGTCCGCCAGGAACTCGGCATCCAATTCAATCATCAGCGCGAAATCGTGGGACGCAAGCCGAACCTCCCGACCCAACTCAACCCCCAGTTAATCGATCGCAAAACCCTCACCCAACAAGCTCTGGCCAGACATCGCAACACGGACGGATTCGAGCACCGGGCACTCGACTGGCTCATCGCTTCGGAACTCGATCCCGATCGCCGCCGACACCTACTCGGCCGACTCGATCGCCCAGACCATGCGAATCTTCCCAAACTGATCGTCGACGATTTGAACCACCGCTCCAGCCGTGGCTTTGGGTCGTTGAATATTCATCGGCAGCTGTTGCTCACGCAATTGGACGAGTGCCTCCGCCTGCAATCAAACCTGTTGAACCAAACAAACTTCGTCAACATCTACCTTTCCAAATTGCAACCGACCGGCGACGTCGAGTGGCAACATGACGACAAAGCGTACGCAGCCTACCTGGCGCGACTCTGGAAATTCGCCAAACGCCTGGCCCCCGTACACAACAGCCTCAAAGCACACATTGTCTACCACCAACTGGAACACAATCGTTCTCGTGGAATCTACGACCAAGAACTGTTCATGACTTACATCCGCTTGCCGCGGAACGTCAGCTATATCAATGCCGACTACATGAAATTGGACGAAAATCGTCGCTACACCGTCAACCTCAATCAAGACTTTCGCGCCACCACGCTGCTAACACCGATTGGCAATGACGAACCGCTGGTGCGCAGCTACCTGCACCACTTCTTTGTCGACGAAAACACCTTCAAACCATACGAACCGTACATCAACGACATCTACCTCAAACACAATTTCGCTGAGACCAAAATCGTCAACGGTCTGGGAGAACCGGAACAGTGGTACTCGATGTTGCCCCCGGCTCAGTATCAACAGCTCAAAGAACGCATCGATCTCGACTTCGCATTCACCAACCAACAGATCTTCGCAGCCGACGATCCTGTGCAATTCGACCTGCACATCAAACACGTCCCTTCGCTGATCGTCAAAGTCTACGAAATCAACACTCAGAATTACTATCGCGAGAAGGGTCGCGAGGTAAACACCGACATCAATCTGGACGGTCTGGTCGCCAATTCGGAAAAGACCTATCAGTACGCTGATCCTCCGCTACGACGCGTGACTCGCCACTTCGAGTTCCCAGAACTCAAACGTCGCGGGGTGTACGTCATCGACTTTATTGGCAATGGCAAGAGCAGTCGCGTGGTGGTCCGCAAAGGTGGCTTGCGGTATCTCGCCCGCACCTCGACCGCAGGGCAGATCTTCACCATCCTGGACGATCAAAATCAGATCATCAAAGACGCCACGCTATGGATGGCCGGACATGAATATCAGCCGAGTGAGGACGGCACGATCGTCACGCCCTTCTCGACGCAACCCGGACGGCAGACGATCGTTCTGTCACAAGGTGATTTTTCGGACTTGCAACATTTCCAGCACGAGTCGGAAAACTATCAACTGAAAGCCGGTATCTACGTCGACCGCGAAGCGTTGCTCAGTCGCAATCAAGCTCAGGTATTGATTCGCCCCGGACTGTACCTCAACGGCATCCCCGTCAGTCTTGAGCTACTGGAAGACGTCGAATTGGTCATCACGTCCACCGATAGTGACGGCATCGTCACCACGCGCGAAGAAAAGAACTTTCCCTTGTACGAAGATCGCGAAGCGACCTTCGATTTCCAGGTCCCCCGCCGCCTGGCGAATATCCAGTTTCAGTTGCAGGGCAAGGTCAAGAACCTCAGCCAGAACAAAAAGGTCAACGTTGCGTTTGCAGACAGCTTTGCGTTAAACGGAATCGACCGCACCGAGAAACTCGAGAATCTCCATCTGCTCAGCTACAACGGGCTGCATGCCATCGAATTACTCGGACGTACCGGTGAACCGATCGTTGACCGAGCGGTCCAACTGTCGATCAAACACCGTGACTTCAAACAGCCAGTCACGGCCACGCTGAAAACCGATTTGGCAGGCCGCGTCTCGTTGGGTGCCTTGCCGGAAATCACGTCAATCACCGCTCGCGGTCCCGAAGGCACATCGCAAACGTGGCAACTGCTGCGAGACGAAACCAGTGGCCTGCAAACACTGCAAGGGTTGTCGACCCGGACCATGCAAATCCCGTTCATGAGTCGTCGCGGTGAACCTACCCGTGATGAATTATCACTGCTGGAAGTTCGCGGCGAAAGCTTTGTCGCCGATCGCTTCGGCGCCCTGTCAGTCAAAAACGGACTACTGAACGTCGGAAAACTGGCCGCGGGCGACTATGACTTGCTCGACAAAACCAGCCTGCGCCGGATCCGCCTCCGCATCACCGACGGTGAAGCCGAAGCCGGTTACGCGCTCGGGCAACTGCGTTTGCTGGAAGTTCGCGGTGAAAAGCCCTTGCAGATCCAAGCGGTGACCGCGAATGAAGACGCTGTGGAAATCCAATTACAAAACGTCTCGAAATTTGCACGTGTTCACGTCTTCGCTACGCGTTATCACCCTGCGTATCACGCCTTTGCACGCTTAGATCGCGTACACGATATCGAACCGCTGCGGATGCTCTACCCCGCTCAGCCTTCGATGTATGCGGCGGGACGCAAGATCGGTGACGAATATCAATACATCATCAATCGCCGTCTGGCACATCGCTTCCCCGGCAACATGCTCCAACGGCCGGAATTGTTATTAAACCCCTGGGCCATCCGCAACACGGAAACCGGCAACCAGGACGCCGCCGCGGGCGATATGTTTGCACCCTCAGAAGATGCTGCTGAAAATGCAGCGAAACGTGATGGCAACAGTAATGGTGGCAACCGGGAACAAACGGAGTTTGCGAATCTCGATTTCCTCGCCGATGCGTCGACGGTGTTGATCAATCTGGTTCCCAACAAGCAAGGGGTGATTACCTTCAAACGCGACGCGTTGGGCACCCACCAGCAGCTCCACGTCGTCGCCATCGATCCGCGCAGCACGGTCTACCGCTCGCTGGAACTGGGGGAACAGAAAGCTCGGTTCAGAGACCTGCGTCTGGCGAACGGGTTAAACCCCCTGGAACACTTCACGCAACAGAAACAGATCACCTTGGTGGCTGCGGGCAAGTCGTTCGAAATGCAGGACATTACCTCCTCGAAGTTCGAATCATATGACACGCTGGCACGCGTCTATTCGCTCTACACCACACTGTCGACAGATGCCAAATTGATCGAATTCTCGTTCATCTTGAACTGGCACAAGCTAACAGACGCAGAGAAGCAGGAAAAATACTCGCAGTACGCCTGTCACGAATTGAACTTTTTCCTACTGAAGAAAGACCCGGCGTTCTTCCAGGCGGTCATTCAGGACTACCTGACTCACAAGAAGGACAAAACCTTCCTCGATCAATGGCTGACAGAGGCGGATCTGAAGGCGTACGTCAAACCGTGGAAGTATCAGCAGCTGAACATCGTCGAACGCGCTCTACTGGCGCAACGTCTGCCAGGCGAACGCAAGAACACGGCGCGACACGTTCATGACCTGTTCCAACTGATCCCGCCCAATGTGGATCAGTTCAACCAACTCTTCAACACTGCAGTCAAAACCAGTGCGCTGGATATTGACGGCGATGGTGCCTCCATTGACATGGCTAGCCAACTCCAGAAATTGAGTGACAAAGCTAGTGAATTTCGCGCAAATACCGAGTCACTCAGCCGCAACGGTCCCGCACAACCGCAGGGCGCCAGTTCCAGACCTGACAATGCAAAAACACCCGCCCCGAACGCGTCGATCGTCACAGAGGTAGATTTATTTGCGGACTCAGATGAAGCAACAGACGCGATTGCCAAACCAAAATCCCGCGCACAGAAACGTCAAAAAAAGAACGCACAGGGACGCTACGAAGCGGGTGAGGAAGAACAATCTGCCACGGCATACTTTGCAGACGATCGTTTGCAAAGCGCAAAAAAACTACGTCAGCTATACCGCAAATTAGACAAGACAAAAGAGTGGGTTGAGAACAATTACTACCAGTTGCCGATCGAGCGCCAGAACGCCGGGCTGGTCACGGCCAATGCTTTCTGGGCGGACTACGCGGCGCAC
>NZVR01000040.1 GCA_002701545.1 Blastopirellula sp.
GAAGCAATCTAACTAAAGGCTGATGTCAGAAGAGCAATTGAAAGCCTTTCTAGAAAAGGTCAAGACCGACAGCAGCCTTCAGGAGAAGCTCAAAGCAGCTGCTAATTCCGATGCAACTCTTGCGATTGCAAAAGAGGCTGGTTTCAGGATTTCAGCTGATGACCTCAAGAAGACTCAGACTGAGCTTTCAGAACAAGACCTGGAAGGTATGGCAGGAGGATGCCAGGTCGATTCGGCACAACTAAGCGTCCCTCCATATTGTGAGTTATTCCCACGCTGAAAGCCCTGATAAAGCTTGACAGGATGACTGACACTATTTCTCATAGTAAAGACCTAGATCAAGTCGCTCAAAGACTAGCCATGAGATCAAATTCTGACGATAGCAAAATGAAGATCGATCATTATTTTCTTAACTTAAGGTCATACTCGTTGCCATTCATAATCAGGATATGTCATGCCATATTAATATCACAAAGAAGCGCAAAAAAGAGACCCTGATCAAAGCAAAGCAGTCAGATTTTTGAGTTGTGCAATTGCATCTTCCCAAGCAGATCGCCTATGAGGCTTAGCAAAGTCATTGATCGCGGCAACAACGACGCAGAGCCGATCTGAGTATTTTTTCTTAAGAAAATAATCCTAGGTAATTTACTCTCCGAAACATTTAAATTGACTTCTCAGGTAAATCGGCTGTAAACATACGTCCACCTGGGAGAAACTATGTATGCGCTCAGAAAGGAACACGAGCACAAATCCATCTCCGAGAGATGGCAAGCACTGGACGATTATTTTGTCTGCATCACGGAATGCGACATCAATGACCAGACTTGCGTGACAAGCTGCCTGAGGACTCACCTAAAAATTGATGACGGCTCTGACTTATCCGTTCCTGAATAGCATGGCATTCAACTGATTCAGAGACCCACCCAGCTTGAGACGTCTTTTCATAGCCCTCTTTGAAAGTTCAAGCTCAAATAGAAGGAAGATTGATAAACAAGACTCCAAAGCAGGAAAACGATCAATAGCTAATTTCAAAAAACAAGGCATATAATACGAACACAATCGACAACGATAAAAAAATTCGCTGCAATCAAAATGCCATTGTGAAAGTTAAATGACTATTTTCGCATGGAGTTGAATGACATAACTCGTTCGCAAACACTTGAATGAGCCATGCCTCTGCGAACTCAAAAGATAACCATTGCGACCTAATCCATCGACTCATTCCAACATCCTCGTGACCAAAGGAAGATAATGCAAAATATAAGCTTTGCCTTATTGGCACTCAATTATAAATACAATCCCTGCCTGATGGATACTGCCTAACAAGTAATTACTGACCCGTGCAAACACGAACGAACACGCTCACTTAATATAAGTTTTACTAGAATTTAATGCACAGAAAACAACACGCTTCAGAGGAAATCATATGGCCAAGATCTCATTTTCAAACTATTAGCACAGTAAAACTGTCAAGGAACTCGATAGCACAAGTTTTTCACCCACACCGACAGTGGTGACGACCAACTGTGATGTAGCAAACCAAATCAATCCAATGACCTTTTGATCGACCTCACCCAATCAGTGCGCCAGACCATTGGACTTGCTCCAACTCGGCTTTTGATGCCAGCCTGAAGTGGCAGTGGTCGAGCACTTCCGGAGACAGGCAAGCATGACTCTGCTCTCAAAACTTCCGCGTTCTGTCAAGAAGCGACTCAGGTTGACAGGATGCCAAATCATGGCCAGGTGGCGACGATATCCGCTTTCCCCTCAGCGCCAACGCTTACCCCCTGCAGTGGCTGAAGCCTTTTCCAAACGGGCACACACCTGGCAAACAGCTTCGACTCCAATTCCCAATCGCGGGGATGCAACGATCCGTACCAATCGCCGGCACAATCTCAACCAAGCGATCCATTACATCAACCATCGGCTGATTAAACCTGGAGAAGCGTTCAGCCTGTCGCAACATCTTGGCGAACCAACAAAGCACAATGGCTATCGATCAGGACCTGTTTTTGTGGGAGGTGAAGTTCTATCTGATGCCGGTGGTGGCTTGTGCCTAATTGCGACAAATCTCTATCAACTATTTCTCTACAGCGGATGTCTGATCTTAGAGCGTCACAACCATAGTATTGATGCCTATGGCCCTGAACGCTTTTACGAGCTCGGAGAAGATGCTGCCATTGCCTTTGGTTATAAAGACCTTGTGATCAGGAATCAATTTTCCGACCCACTATTGCTTTGCATCAATGTTCGCGAAAACGATGTGCAGAGTCGACTTCTCGCACCTGGCCCTAAACCCAACAACATCATCATTCGTTCACAAGTGCTGGAACGGCATCCACCAACTGGTCCGCACCAATCCAATGCCGGCTGGAGTGTATGTACAACACGCTTCAGCAGGACAGCACAAGTCGGTGACTGGCGTCAGGATTATCTGTCATTTAGCCATTACAAACCCTGTTGATTCAGTTCGACCATGGCACTCAACACACCTCGTAAGTCATCCCATCTTGAAGCGCGCCGTGATCTGGTGTTTCTTGTTCTTTCCGGACTATTTCTGGGAACACTTGGAATGCTCAATATCCTTGGCCTAACACGCTTTTTACAGCTCGGTGTCATCGGTTCCTGGCCGATTGTTGTTGCCGTTGGTGCCCTTCCATATCCGATTACTTTTCTCTGTACAGATCTGATCAGCGAAATCTGGGGAGAGCAGCGAGCCAACCAAGTGGTGTGGGTCGGTCTTTTGCTAAATGGTTGGGTGGTGTTGATTCTCTGGCTAGGAGGGATCCTTCCTGCGATGCCCGGCACATCCGAGGCCACGTTTCGGACAATCCAAGAGCTCAGCTTTGGCGCTGTCGGAGCTTCGATGGTGGCTTACCTCACAGCTCAATTCGTGGATGTGCGGCTCTTTCATTTCTGGAAGCATCTCACCCATGGCAAAGCCCTCTGGCTGAGGAACAATGGTTCAACAATGGTGAGTCAATTCGTCGATACCAGCGCCGTCGTACTGATCAGCCATTACGCCGCCCACGTTTTGCCTGTGAGCCAAGAGGCCCCGATTTTGCCTCAATTGGGCAGTTTCATCGCAAGCGGTTATCTTTTTAAGGTGTTAGCGGCTCTGCTTGACACCCTGCCCTTTATTTGGCTGACCGGTGTCCTGCGCCGCTGGCTGGAGGTTCCAGGACAAGGAGAAGAGCTTTGAGCAAAAGCGAAATCATCGGCTGCAAAGCCAACGAGATACAGCCAAGCTAGACAAACAACACACCTGCTCCATGGACGCTGCTCTTTCCGGATTTAACCTAGGGACCGTGCTTGTAGCCAGCATTGTCCTCTTTCCACTGGCCTGCTTCTTCTTTGGCACCAGAGGGGGCTACTACAACACGGATCAGTACGACGGCAATGGCACGGCACACTGACCTTGCTAGTTGCAACACTAAGCACAAGCCCAGAACACTATTAGGTGTTGATTAATAAGTCATTTCAATGCGAATTTCACCTTAATCAAAGGAGTAACGATCAACTTTGATCGCCCATTAAAACTCTAGGCAAGCAACTCAGCACAATGGGGAGAACAGTGGCAGACATGCTCCATCTTCAAGAATTCACATTCAATACCATCAAACTATTATTCATGATTTAATCGGTCGACAGGCTTATGATCGTGACTTAGGTCTAACAGCAACTGCCTCTCGTTAGCTCAATCACGACAAGTCCCAAAAAGGTCAAGACCAGCCGCAGCCATTAAACGACTACTTAAAATTTTTCAATTGGTATAAACAGCACAATCCCTTGATCCATCAAGTCATCTCTGTAGGCCGAAGTTCAGCAATAACTTCAAAAGTGAGCCGCTTACGGAGCAAGTTTCAGATGGCCTACTTCATCCTCTGACTGCCCCCATGACCCATCGGGAGCCAAGCAGCCAACGCGTGGAGTCGTTGAGCATCTGCTGGCGATCAGCCTTCATCAAGCATGACTACGGGACTGAGGATCAACGCAGCTGCTGACCTGCTGAGCCATCATTCATTCAGCGTCACGCCTTGCATGACCGCCTCGCTACCCGGCCCCGTTGAAACCACCGATTCGATTCGGCTCGCCCTGCGCAGCTGGACTGAAGTGGAGGCCTACCTTGAACATTGCAAAGGTGTAATTATTCCACTGGGGTCCACCGAACAACACGGTCCCACTGGAGCAATCGGCACCGACGCCCTGACCGCCGAGGCCATCGCTTTGGAGGTGGGCCGGCGCAGTGGGGTGCTTGTCACACCCGTGCAAGCGTTCGGGATGGCAGAACATCATCTCGGTTTTGCTGGAACGATGAGCCTGCAGCCAGCCACGTTGCTCGCGGTCTTGCATGACCTGGTGCTGTCCTTGGCGCGCCATGGCTTTGAGCGCGTTTTTGTGATTAACGGCCATGGAGGCAATATCGCGACCACCAAAGCAGCCTTTGCTCAGGCCCATGGAACGGCGACAAGTCGTGACCTGCCTGTCGCTCCCATGCTGCGTTGTCGCTTAGCGAACTGGTTTATGTCGGGACCAGTGATGCGACAAGCTCGCGATCTCTATGGAGATCGCGAAGGGCATCACGCCACCCCAAGCGAAATCGCCGTGACCCTACAAATCGAGCCAAGTTTGATCAGCAAACGTCGCGATCTGCCGGATCCCGCCCCAGCGGGCCCAATCCATGGTCCTGAGGATTTTCGTCGCCGCCATCCCGATGGACGCATGGGATCGCATCCCTCGCTAGCCACGGCTGAACACGGAGCCGCGCTGCTCGAAACAGCAGCAGCGGCGCTGAGCGAAGATCTACACAGTTTTCTCAGCGCAGCATGAGCCACATTTCCGCCGATGACGTCCGCAAAGTGGCCCATCTCGCCCGATTGGATCTGCCTGAGGACAAAATCAAGACCTACACCAGTCAATTGGAATCGATCCTCGACTACGTCGGTCAATTGCAAGCGGTCGATACCACTGACGTCCCACCCACAACTCGTGCTGTGGAAGTGGTCAACGTCACCCGTGAAGATGGTGTACAACCAACAGGAGTTCGCGACGATATTCTGAATCAAGCACCAAAGCGTGAAGGAGATTTTTATCGCGTTCCAAAGATCCTAGCGGAATAATATTCTCTTAAATTGACACTTTAAGCCAATCCTTCGTCGCCAACAGAATTGTCCAAACTATTGTTAGAGCGAATAAGTTTTATACAAAGATTACGGGCAATCATGCCTTGTAATTTCTGATGAACATCAGGCAAGCGTTGTTGCAATTTCAACAATTGAGTCTCCGACCAAGTAATCACGCGTGCTTCTTGGACGACTACGTCGGCTGAGGTCACCCCACCAGAGAGGAAAGTGATTTCGGAAATCCAATCGCCGGGCTGCAACTGACCACAACGCTGGCCATCAACAATCACGATTGCAGATCCATCCACGAGATAGGACAACTCTCGAAATGGTTTGCCTTGTTGAATCAGCAGAGTTGGTTGAACAGATGAAAATTCATGCACATTGCCGTGCTCCAAAAGCCGCTTGAATTCAAGAGGCAAAAGTTCAGAAAAAGAGTGACCGTACACCTCACGCCAAGAGGAGGGAACAAAGCGATGCGAACGGCTTGCAAAAAACCGGAAGATCATCAAAACATTTAGGCTGATATTCAGTAGTGCGCCTCCAAAGATTGCCTTCATACCAGGCATCTCAAGCCCGGTCCAAACACTGAGAGTCATCAGAGCGATGGACAATACAATGGTCAGAATTCTGAACAGAATTAAAGAAGTCGCCAAAAACGACAGCGACTCGAGAATTCCAACAACAATGAAATAAAAATCAGGCTTCAGGACGCCATCAAACCGAAAGACCGCTCCACTCCAGTCCATCGATCCAGTCTCCTCACTGGTCATCTCTTGATGATGACAGCAGGAGGCTCAAGGTCGGGCTCTTGAAGGGTTAACCGCTGTGCGCTGAAGCAAACTGATCCAGGCTCGCCTCAGCCGACTACCAGGAAGAACCTTGGCAATCCGCCTCATTTTGCTGCGTCTTGGTTTATGACTACGAACGCCGACGAGGATGTCATAGAGAAAATTCAGGCCATCTGATGATGACTCAAAGATTCCAAGCCGTTGTGGAGACCCCTTGGAATCGAGCAACGGCTTCGTAGCTTCGTAGGCAGGTTTGTATTCAAACCAAGGAATCGAAGGCCACAAATGATGCACTAAATGATAGTTCTGTCCCATGATCAACCAGTTCATCATCCGCCCTGGATAAACACGCGCATTGCGCCAACGACTTCTCGAGAGAAACGGGCGATGGGGTAGGTAATCAAAAAACAAACCAAGCGTGACTCCAACCATCAATGCCGGTGCAAACCAGCAATTAAAAATGAATGGCAGAAAGTCAAAACGCGCTGCAGCCAGGACGATTACCACAAAGATGCTTCGCTCAAAGCCCCACTGCATCAATTCCCAACGCTTCCAAAGTCGTCTTTGAAAGAAAAACCACTCGTGATAAAAAAATCTTGGAGCAATCAGCCAAAGTGGACCGAAAGTACTAACAATATGGTCGGGATCATTTTTGGGATCATTGACATGCGCATGATGCTGAAGATGAACCCTCGTGAACACTGGAAAGCTAAAACCCAGCAACAAAGCTGAGCCGTGCCCCATGATTTGGTTGATCCAGCGGTTCGGATGAGCCGCGTTGTGGCATGCGTCATGGATCACGGTCCCCTCTAAATGCAGAGCCAGAAATCCAGTGCCAAGCAGAACCGGCAACGACCACCCACCAACAAACCAACCCCAGATCGTGATGGCAGCAAGCAGGTAACCACCCAAAAACAAACCCACCGTTGGATTCCAAACCTCGGGTGGATCAAGAAATTCGCGTGGCACACTCGCCAAGCGTGACTGAGAAGGACGGGCAGAGTTCTCGGTCATCCGGACAACAGGCAAGGCGACCGCAACACTCCGTGACCAAATTAGGGAAATGAATGCCCACCGCGAGACTTGAACTCGCACAACCGAAGTCACTGGTACCTAAAACCAGCGCGTCTACCAATTCCGCCAGATGGGCAAGCGAAGTCATCTTACGTCGCTTCAGATGTGATGCCACTTCTCTTGCAGCAACTGGGGAATCAGCCTGTCGGATCGACCCGCTCGACAGGCTGAGTGAATCGGTACCAGCGCCCTCTGCTCTCAAGATGATGAAGGGTTGAAACGACCTATTTCAAACCAAATCCCTACCCCAAAAGCCCTGTTCCTGTGGGCATTTAGGCACCACAACACCGCCTACACGCCTGCGAGCCACAGCCTTGCGTGCCTTTCGATACAGCGAGAACCCAGAAATGGCACATCCATCCAGCCATCCCGCTCTAACCAGAACGACGACTGGCTCAACCAGGCCCCCTTATGACAGGCAGATGTAACCCCCAAGTGTGGAGCGGTGAGCGACACGGAACAGTGCCTTCCAAAGGCATGACCAAGTCAAAGCGTCTTCCCTTTTCAAGCAAGGGGAAGGGCAGTCACCCGAGCTCGAGGATCGCAAAGAGGATGATCATCAAACCGCCAGCAGTCGCTCGGTTCCAGGCAGTGAAGAGCGACAAGCCTGTCTGGATCCACGACAAGCGACTAGCCAACGAATTGGGCATCAAACTGCCCCACTGGCGAGGCTGCTGGATGTCAAAGACAAGACAATTCAAAGGCAAGGTCCACACCATCACCACAAACAGCGTCTTGCATTGATTGAATTTTCCCCATCAATTCTCACCGCAAGTTAATCAATTCATTTTCTACGAACTTGCAAAAATCACATTCAGCGTTGATGCATCCATCTCAACGCGATCCCTCCCATCCATTCCACAGATTTATTTTTGCGGAGCCATACGATCTTTGGCTTGATGATAGAAAGCAAGGCTGATCTCCAAGCAGCCTGCTTCAACAGCCATCTTTTCAACCCTTTTCTTAACTGCTCCTCGCACAAAAAAAGGGACGTCCTTCCTCAGAGAATCCAGTGCATCAGCATGCCAATCCATCATTTTATCCAAATTTGTAGTGCTTTTTAACTGCCTTGTGTACATCCCACGTACAAGACAATCCTGCGGAAAATTCGACCATATCACCAGGGCCAAACGTGACCGGCTCGCCAGCATCTGGAGTCACTGTCACCTCACCTTCAAGGATCAAACACGTTTCCTTCTCAGAATAAGACCAAGGAAATGTGCTCCTGTCGCAACTCCAGATTGGCCAACTCTTCATGCTGAGCTCCTCAATGAGCCGCTCAGAACAGTCTTTGTTGACTTTAATCATGGGTCCTGACCATGCCAAACCTCATCATCGTGGACGAACGATCTCAGGACATCCAAACAGAACCTGAAGCTTGAACAGTCAAACGTGACTGATCGCAAGGGGCCGCTGGCAAGCTTTGGATTCAAGAACCGATGCAGTGGGGTGCATCGCGCCGAAGCGAGGCAGCCAAGACAAGGCCGTTCTTACCTCAAATCAAGCTTGATCAAACACCCCACCAAAGCAGAGCTGAAGACGAATCGATCAGGCCATCAGCTGGCGTTTAGAACGCCTCGATTGGTCAACGCAACTTTCGATTGAGCGACAGCCAGGCGAACTAAAGATGGATGCGCGAATGTGTCATCAACTGCATCTGACCCACAGGCCATCGAATTCTGAGCTCCGCAGCGAAGCAGCAAATAAGCCTAACGCTGCTTCAACAGTTGAAGCAATTTAACGACTGGTTCTCATCGAAAGATCAGGCCAAGCGAATCTGAGCAACTTCAATGGAGACTACACATCACAGCTCAACACGGGAGTGATCCTGTTCCAAACGCATCAGGATCGGCAACCCACTCAAAGGCAAGCCCAAAACATGCACCATCAAGAAACAAAAGTAATCACGCGCTCTGATACGGCGGATAAGGTTTGGCTTGACTGAGAAATTGCGTCTCAACGCCATGCACCTCGAGAGCAGCTTGATGTTTTCCTCATCACTTGGATTTGTTTACGGCAACTTAGAGATGAGCAACGCCAGTGCAATTGCGATAGGAATCACAGGAGTGTTATCACTGAGCTTCTTTGTAATTGCATCGATCAAGACAGATATCAAAGGCGTACTCGATTGGTCAAAAGAGACATTTTCAGACGACACTTAAGTGAAAGGCTGCAATCTGTCCGCAGCAAGACTCAACAGAATCCAATGGTCTGACCAGGCCTTCCTCAACGCAAGGCCGAAGCATGTCAACCCACGTTTGTTGATGCTTCATCGTGTTGGCTCCATCGTTTGCAACAGTCAACAGTCTTTGAATTTCGAACATTGAGGCGATGACGTCTTAACCATCAGCCGCACATCAAGCCAATCCCTGTCGTTTGGTCAACCATCCGAACCAGCTAGGGCTACATCTCGTTTCACCAGTCTGAAAGGCATGGCTTTAGACCAAGCCGGACTACCACGCTCAATCTTGGCTGGGCCAAATCCTCATTTGGAGCAATCCATTCAGAATGGATCCAGAACCCCACCCTGCCAATGCTGGCGACCCTGAGCGGAGATCTCTGCCTCCTGTTCGGCCTAGCCCTGCTGCTTCTCCCTCTGCTTGCAACGGAACTCAGCCGTCCTCGCGATGGTGTTTGGGGCGCAATCGTTCTCCTATTGGGCTTGGTTTTGGTCACCAGCAGCGATCGGTTGCGTGGGGCTCCAATGCTTGCCGTTCTATGCGGCAGTCTGCTGATTAGCCGCCTGAGCAGCGAAGTCGGCCAAGCACGCTGGCGGGCTCTAAGCGAAGAGGAGCAACAACGTCTCACCTCGATTGAACACTGGCTGACAGGCCTCAAACAGCTCGCATCAGCGGCCGGCAGCCTCGGCAGTGGACTGAGCGGCATCGCAAAGCAGATCAAACCAGCCGGCCGCTCGGGTGTGACGGGCAAACGCTGGATTAGGCCTGAGTCAGAGGCGGAAGATGAGTCCAAACCCACTCCATCTCCCACACCGTCTCCAACTCCAACTCCAGATCCGACTCCGACTCCGACTCCAGCTCCGACAGCCGCGCAAGCCGCTGATCAAGACCTCACAGACGACACAAACGAGGCCCCCGCAGCGGAAGACTGATAATCCCCACTCCAGACCAGAAGCCTGTGAGCAAGGAGAAGCGCGCCGACAACGAGGGACGTCCCTCCTACAAGGACACGCTCAACCTGCTGCAGACCAGTTTTGGCATGCGTGCGAACGCCACCCAGCGTGAGCCTGAACTGCAAGCCTTTTGGGCCGACAACGGCATCGATCACCAGCTGGGTTTGGACAACAAAGGGCCTGGCTTCACTCTTCACGACGGACCGCCCTATGCCAACGGAGCCCTGCACATGGGCCACGCCCTGAACAAGGTGCTTAAAGACGTCATCAACAAATACAAGGTTTTGCGGGGCTGTCGCGTGCGCTTCGTTCCGGGCTGGGACTGCCACGGGCTACCGATCGAGTTGAAGGTGCTGCAGTCGATGAATCAAGAGCAACGCCAGGCTCTAACGCCGATCAAGCTGCGCAAAAAAGCCGCCGCCTATGCCCGCAAACAGGTGGATGGCCAAATGAAAGGCTTCCAACGCTGGGGAATCTGGGCCGACTGGGAGCAGCCTTACCTGACGTTGCAACAGCAGTACGAGGCCGCCCAAATCCGAGTCTTTGGAGAAATGGTTCTCAAGGGGCACATCTACCGAGGCCTCAAACCCGTGCACTGGAGTCCCAGCTCCCGCACCGCGCTAGCGGAAGCAGAACTGGAGTATCCAGATGGCCACACCAGTCCAAGTGTCTATGCGGCCTTCCC
Source organism: Blastopirellula sp. (assembly GCA_002701545.1). Lineage (GTDB taxonomy): Bacteria > Planctomycetota > Planctomycetia > Pirellulales > Pirellulaceae. The sequence goes on from NZVR01000040.1 coordinate 10,807, forward strand.
GGCTGTGGAACTTCCCGAAGCGCTGCGTCAGGCACTGCAATCGGAAGGGATCGATCTACCCAACGACGCCGCGGCCCTTGGCGCTGTGCTTCAGGTCGCCATTTGGACCACCACCCCCTGGACCCTGCCCGCCAATTTGGCCGTCTCGGTCAACGAGCGACTCGACTACACCCTCGCTGATGACGGCAGCGGTCGATTGCTCTTGGTCGCGGCCGACCTGGTCGAATCACTCAGCAGCACGCTTGGTCTGCCTTTGGCTCGCAAAATCACCCTCAAAGGGTCGTTGCTCGCGGGGCTGATCTATCGCCACCCATTGCTGGATCGTCAAAGTCCAGTCGTGATTGGCGGCGAATACATCACAACTGAATCAGGAACGGGCCTCGTGCACACCGCACCAGGGCATGGTGTCGACGACTTCCACACAGGCCAAAAAAACGGTTTGCCTGTGCTCTGCCCAGTAGATGAATCCGGCACCCTGACTGCTGAGGCCGGGCCTTTTGCCGGCCTCAATGTGCTCAAAGACGCCAATGCGGCGATCATCGAAGCCTTGGACTCGGCCGGTGCCCTGCTGAAACAGGAGGCTTACGGACACCGCTATCCCTACGACTGGCGCACCAAAAAACCAACCATCTTTCGTGCTACTGAACAGTGGTTCGCCTCCGTCGAAGGCTTTCGGCAACAAGCCCTCGAGGCAATCGACCAGGTCACCTGGACCCCAGCGTCTGGCCGAAACAGAATTGAGGCGATGGTGAAGGAACGGGGTGACTGGTGCATCTCCCGCCAACGCACCTGGGGGGTGCCGATTCCTGTCTTTTACAACCGAAGCAACGGCGAGGTTCTGCTCAATGCCGACACCTTGGCTCACATTGAGGCTCTGATCGCCAAAGAGGGCGCTGACATCTGGTGGGAGAAAGACGAAGCCGAGCTGCTCCCACCCGACTTAGCCGATCAAGCCCCGCAGTGGCGCAAGGGCACCGACACCATGGATGTGTGGTTCGACTCAGGCTCCAGCTGGGCTGCGGTCGCGAGCCAACGCGACCAGCTCAGTTATCCAGCGGATCTCTACCTAGAAGGATCTGACCAGCACCGTGGTTGGTTCCAGTCCTCTCTGCTCACCTCCGTCGCCGTCCATGGCCATGCCCCCTACAAGCGGGTGCTCACCCATGGCTTCGCCTTGGATGAGAAGGGACGAAAAATGAGCAAATCGCTCGGCAACGTTGTCGACCCGATGGTGATCATCGAAGGTGGCAAGAACCAAAAACAAGAGCCTGCCTATGGAGCCGATGTCTTACGGCTTTGGGTGAGCTCAGTCGACTATTCCGCTGATGTACCCATTGGCGCTGGCATTTTGCGGCAGCTGGCAGATGTGTACCGCAAGGTGCGCAACACCAGCCGCTATTTGCTCGGCAACCTGCACGACTTCGATCCAGCCAAAGACGCTATCCCAGTTCGTGACCTGCCCTTACTGGACCGCTGGATGCTTCAGCGCACGGCAGAGGTGATGGATGAAATCACAGCGGCCTTCGAGAGCTATGAGTTTTTCCGTTTTTTCCAACTGCTGCAGAACTTCTGTGTCACCGACCTCTCCAATTTTTATTTGGATATCGCCAAAGATCGGCTTTACGTGAGTGCACCCAGCGACCGTCGTCGTCGCAGCTGCCAAACCGTGATGGCTCTGATCATTGAGCGGCTGGCAGGCCTAATCGCACCAGTGCTCTGCCATATGGCGGAAGACATCTGGCAGAACTTGCCGTATCCGGTTGAGGAGACATCGGTGTTTCAGCGTGGCTGGCCTGTTGCACCGAAGGAGTGGCGCGACCACTCACTGTCTGGTCCCGTGCAACAACTGCGCGAACTTCGGGCAGCCGTCAACAAGGTTTTAGAGGAATGCCGCAGTCGACAGGAGCTCGGGGCATCCCTGGAAGCGGCAGTACGAATTGAAGCTCGCAATCCAGAGCTGCAATCAGCCCTGACCTGGCTCAATGACCACGGCGATGCCGACGTGGATGGGCTACGCGATTGGCTGCTGGTGTCCCAACTCCAGCTCGGGGGAGAGCCATGGGCAGAGCTACTCGCCAGTCAGGATGACGACAGCGTTTTGATCGAAGTGGCTCGAGCCCGTGGGCAAAAATGCGCCCGTTGCTGGCATTACGAAGGGGACATCGGACAACACAGCGATCATCCAGAGTTGTGCGGTCGCTGTTGCAGTGTTCTGCAGCGGCGGGCTGGCGTCACCAGTTGACGTGGCCCAGCAGCTCTAAGGGGGACATCGGTCCGGCAAGCAAGCTTTCAACAGCTGGATTGAGTGGTCCTTGAAGCAGTTCGGCCTGCTCAAGCAACGTGCCCTCGGGTAAGACCGAGGCATCCGGGTCAAAGGAGGTTGGATGAGTCGTACTACTACTAAAACCTCGAAAAATCAGGAGCTCAAAGCTTTGATCATCCAGTCTTCCCGTGAGTCGAACCACACGGTCAGGGTGAGACTGAGAGCGTTGTTCGAGAGCCCGCACGATCTCGACGCCTGTCATGAATTAAAACCCTCCAGCCACGCGACCTTGACGCGGCAAACGAACCAGCAACCACTGCAACAAACCGGCCAAATAGGCCACTAAGGCGACGTAACCGATAAAGGCAGCAACTGCGGCTGTCCACTGCCCGCCGAACACAAAGTCGAACACTGTTTCCACAACGCCATGAACGCCCTGAGGCGCCTCAAGCCAGGCCTGGCAATCCGCAGAACCACTCTGCTGCACGCATCTCAAGCCGGTGGCCGTCATTGTCACGCTGACAAGGGCAAAGCCGCTGAGTGCCCAACGCCAAAGGCGCACAGTCAAAGCCAACGGTCGCCATGCCGGCAATTCTTCCAGCTCTTCATTCAGGTCAACCCAAAACCAGACCGACACCACCATCAGCAGCGGCGCTACAACTGCAGTGAGATAGCCAAGTGGCCTCTCGTCGATCAGCAACAACATGCTGATTCCCATCAAGCTGGCCACCTTCCAATACAAACTGAGCAGCCGCACCACGGACGCCTCTCGTTTGGCGGCAGACCAAAACAGCAACACCAGCGGCAGGCCGAGGGCAAACATGGCGGCGAGGCGATATGTGAGCCAGACCAGCGCTCGATAGGTCAGCTCGTTCACGAAAGCAAAACAGAGAGTTGTCATTATCAATGTCTCCTTCGATTGCCAGGGTTGATAGGGTCCCACTCATGGCGTTGTTCTCCCCTTTCGATTGGTTCCGGGCTGCCTCAGCCAAGCCGTCGTGTCGGACTGCGCTCTCGACTCGTCCCTCACTCGACGAGGCCGTTCAAGACATCGTTAGCCGTCTCGGACGCAACCAGGCCGATCTTGCCCTGGTGTTCGCATCGACGAATTACGCCAGCGACTTACCAAGGCTGTTGCCTTTATTACGCAGCCGTCTGAACGCGTCGCACTGGATTGGTTGTGCCGGTGGAGGTGTGATCGGAACCTCCAGCGATGGCTCAGCATCCGAACTGGAGCAGATGCCAGCTCTCAGCGTGTCGCTGTTGTCCCTGCCAGGAGCTGACATTCAATGCGCAGCGCTTCGAACAGACAGCCTTCCCGATCTCGATGGAGCATCTCAACAGTGGCACGACTGGATCGGCATCAATCCTGAGCATTCACGCGGCCAGATCGTGCTGATTGATCCAACCAGCAACGTCATCAACGATTTGATTAGTGGCCTGGACTATGCCTATCCGGCTGCGGCAAAAATCGGCGGGATCGCTGGTCCCCACAATGCCCCGCACGCATCATTGTTCATGGATGACCGGCTCGTCGGTGGTGCGGTGGTGTGTTCCATCGGCGGCGATTGGACGCTGAAGCCCGTGGTCGCTCAAGGATGTCGCCCGATTGGACCAGTGTTCTCAATCGAACAGGTTCAACGCAATGTATTGCTTGAGCTGAGCGAGGGCGATCGAAAAGCCAGTCCGGTCGCCTGCCTCCAAAGGGTGCTTGCGGATTTGACCGATCGCGAACGAGAGCTTGTGCGTCATTCCCTGTTTCTTGGCATTGAACGGCGCAATTTGCTCATGCATGCCGATGGCACCAATTCAACGCAAGGGGCTTTTCTGGTGAGAAACCTGATTGGTGTCGATCCAAGCAATGGTGCTGTGGCGGTGGCTGAACGCGTCCGCCCAGGCCAAAACGTTCAATTCCAGCTGCGGGAGGCCGACGCCTCCCGACAGGAAGCACTCAACTTGCTGCGAGCTGCAGCAGCTGATCGGGATGAGCCTGCCCATTTCGGCCTGCTGATGGCTTGCCTCGGTCGAGGCAACCGCCTCTTCGGAACACCCGATGGAGACATCTCCATGGCACGCGAAGTGATGCCGCAGCTCCCGGTGGCAGGAGTCTTTTGTAACGGAGAAATCGGCCCAGTCGGTGGATCCACCCATCTGCACGGGTACACCGCCTGCTGGGGCTTGATTGAACACGACCCTCAACCCAGCAACCGCTGAAGCACCTTGCGTCAGCACGTCAATCCCCTCAGTCGGTTCTTTCAATTACCGCTGCAGCTGCCCCCACCGGAACAACTGTTTCGAAGGCCCCATCAGCCGATCCACCTAGACATCGGCTGTGCACGGGGACGCTGTCTTCTGGGGATGGCGACGTTGAATCCGGATTGCAATTATCTCGGTGTCGAAATTCGCCGTCCGCTGGTCACGTCCGCCGATCGTGAGGCTCTCGCCAGCGATCACGGCAATGTGAGGGTGCTGTTTTGCAACGCCAACATCAGTTTGGCCAGTTGGATGCGAGCTCTACCGGTCGACCGGCTGCATCGCGTTTCGATTCAATTTCCAGATCCTTGGTTTAAGCGACGCCATCGCAAACGACGGGTTTTGCAACCCAACTTGCTACTTGCTATCGCAGCAGCACTGCAACCTGGCCGCGAGCTGTTTTTGCAAAGTGATGTGCTTGCCGTGATCGAACCGATGGTCACGCTGACCGAACTCAGCGACTGTTTCACCCGTCCGGTCGGTGACACACAACCATGGCGCAGCAGCAACCCATTACCAGTGCCCACGGAACGTGAGCGCTATGTGCTCGAGAAGCAACTGCCCGTTTATCGCGTGCTGTACCGACGCAACCAGCGATCGCTACCCAATGAATCGCTGCTGGAAAGTCGTTGGCAACAGATCGATAATCCGGCTGAACCCATCCATGCAGGAGCCTGAGCGATGGATGTCTCAGCGTTATCCAGTGGTAAGACCCCGACACCATGGTTGATGCGCTGGCAAGGCCTATGCCGCTCAGATGCCGCTGTGCTGCAGCGACTGGAGTGGTTGGCGGGCGCTGTCTTAATCCTGCTTTTGGCAGGTTTACCGCTGCTGAGCCGCACTGGACTAGCCCTACTGGTCGCAGCCTCTGGATTGCTTTGGCTGCTCTGGTCTCTCCTCACCCCTCCTGAGCAGATCAAACCGATCTCTGGCTGGCTGCTGCTGTTTTTGGCCATTGCAGTGCTCGCGACAGGTTGTTCGCCAGTACCCATGGCAGCAGCCAAAGGTCTGATCAAGTTGTTGAGTTATCTGGGGGTCTACGCCTTAATCAACAAACTGCTGCGCTGCAACTCAATGTGGTGGGATCGCCTGCTCACTGCTGTGATGAGCGGCGGACTGCTCAGCAGTGTTCTGGCCCTTCGCCAGCTCTATGCATCATCGGAAGAATTGGCGCGCTGGGCCGATCCCAACTCAATCAGCCAAGGGACCATTCGCATCTATGGCCCACTTGGCAACCCCAACCTGCTAGCGGGGTATCTGCTGCCGATCATTCCATTGGCAGCGCTAGCCATCATCCGGTGGCGCGGCATCGGAAGCCGATTCTTTGCGTTGGTAACTCTCTTGCTCTCAGGAGCAGCCACCGTTTTCACCTACAGCCGTGGCGGATGGCTTGGCCTCATGGCCGGAAGCGCTGTGCTGATTTTGCTTCTGCTGCTCCGCGCCACCCGTCAATGGCCACCGTTTTGGCGACGCCTGCTGCCGATTGCGATTCTGATTCTCGGAGCAGCCCTACTGGCCGTGGCAGCCACAAAGCTAGAACCGATCCGAACCAGGGTGACCAGCCTCTTGGCTGGGCGCGGGGACAGTTCCAACAACTTCCGCATCAATGTTTGGCTGTCTTCCCTTGAGATGGTGCAAGACCGGCCTTGGCTTGGCATTGGGCCTGGGAACAATGCGTTCAATCGCATGTATCCCCTCTATCAACAGCCCAAGTTCAATGCCCTCAGCGCCTATTCCGTCCCGCTTGAGATCCTTGTCGAAACTGGACTTGCAGGCCTGATCGCCAGTCTTGGACTGCTTTGGAGTGCCATCAAAGCTGGGCTGACCGGGCTGCGACTGGATGATGCAGCCGCTGGTGCGGCGTTAGCCAGCTTGGCGGCAATCGCAGCACTGCTCGGTCAAGGCATTGCCGACACCATTTTTTTTCGTCCGGAAGTACAGCTCATCGGCTGGTTTTGCCTGGCCACCCTGGCAACGCTGCCCCCGGTGTCACGCGAGGCAGCCTGATGCTGCTCGCGGGTTTTGATGGGGGACAAACCAGCACGAGCTGCCGCATTGGTCGCTGGGAACAGGGACAGTGGCACACACTCACCACAGGTGAAGGGGCAGGCCTCTGTCATTTGAATGCTGCGAATGGAGAACAGCGCTTCCGACAAGCCATCCAAAGCAGCATCACCAACGCATGGGCCAATCACGATGGAGACGAGCAACACCTCAGTGCAGCCGTGATCGGTGCGAGTGGCATTGAGCAAGGCACTCCACTGCAAGACAAAGGCAGCACCCTGCTTGCCAAGACACTCAACCTCCCCCGCGAGCGAGTCCTCGCGACGGGGGATGAACGAACAGCTCTTCGCGGAGCTTTCCCACACACGGCCGGCATTGTGGTGATCAGCGGGACCGGCATGATCTGCATCGGTCGTGATGAAACGGGCCGTGAACACCGTTGTGGAGGTTGGGGCTGGCTCTTGGATGGAGCAGGTTCCGCCTTCGATCTCGGCCATCAAGGACTGCAACTGAGTCTTCGGATGGCGGACGGGCGACTGCCGGATCATCCACTACGCCAACAGATCTGGCAGCACCTGAACTGCCACAGCAGTGCTGAGATCAAAGCAAGGGTGGTGCAAGCGGACTTCGGATCAGCCGAGTGCGCCGCCTTGGCCCCTCTTGTGGCTCTCGCCGCAGAAACAGGACTCGATCAGGCTCAAATGATTTTGAACAGTTCTGCCAAAGCACTGAGCCAAGCGATTCAAGCGATCGCCCACAGGCTGGATTTGAGTCGGCCTCGCGTGGTCGGCCATGGCGGTGCTCTGAAGCACCTAGCGGCGTTTCGCTCTGCACTCGACGCAGCAGTACAACGCGATCTACCTGAGCTGATTTGGTGCAAACCAGCTGGAGATGCCTGTGATGGCGCTCTTGAACTGGCTTTAGAGCTGGTGACTGGTGATCTCAAGCCGCATTGAGATGCTGATCGGCCAAAGAGCACAAATGGCTCGTCCAGGTCTCGACATCGTGCTGATCAGCAGCTTCAACCATCACGCGCAACAAAGGCTCGGTGCCGCTGGCCCGAACCAACACACGGCCGCGATCTCCCATGGCTGTCTCAGCAGAGCGAACAGCATCAGCCAAAGGCTCACAATCAGCCCATCCTTTGCGACGAGCCCGATCAAGCACTTTGACGTTGACCAACTTCTGAGGGAAAGCCTTGAAACTGCGATCCAACCAATCGCTCAAGCTGATGCCCTGATCGTGGCAAAGGGTCGCCAGCTGAAGCGCCGTCAGCACGCCATCACCACAAAGACCATGAGAGGCCGCCAAGATATGGCCGGATTGCTCTCCACCGAGGGCAGCACCACTCGACACCATGGCGGCATGCACGTGTTGGTCTCCAACCGGGGTGCGTTCAAGCAAACCGCCACGGTTCTGCCAAGCCCGCTCAAAGCCGAGATTGGACATCACTGTGGCTACCAACCGCTGGTCCGGCAGTGACCGCTGCTCCTGCAACACCGACCCCCACAGGAACAGGACGTGATCGCCATCCACCACACGTCCACGACCATCAACGGCAAGCATCCGATCCGCATCGCCATCAAAAGCAAAACCCATTGCGGCCCCTCGCTCAATCACGGCCTGTCTCAACGGTTCAAGCTGAGTGGAACCGCAGTTCACATTGATGCGTTGACCATCTGGCTCTCCATGCAGAACCGTGAGATCTGCCCCTAGAGCTCGAAACGCTTCAGCACCACAAGCCGTCGCAGAACCCCAACAGAGATCAAGCACAATCGGCACACCATCCAAACGGTTGCCACCGACCGAGGCCAGCAAACTCGCTTGATAGGACGACAACAGATCTGAGCGCTGCACCGATGAGCCGCATCGGCTGTGGTCGCAGCTGTCCAGATCCACCTCCCCCCGCAGGCCAGCCTCAATACGAGCTTGCTCGGCAGCAGCGAGCTTGGCGCCATCGGCACCGAACACCTTGATGCCGTTGTCTTCCGGAGGGTTGTGACTAGCCGAAACCATCAAGCCGCCTGCAGCTGACAGTTGACGAATCAACAGCGGGACCGCAGGGGTGGGACACAACCCCAAGGTCCAAACCTCCCGACCAGCAGCGGTTAATCCTGCCGTGAGTGCGGCCGTGAGCATCGAGCCGCTGCGACGGGAATCCATGCCGATCAGAATCGGGCCCTCTCGTGGTAAGACCCGCCCACACCAATAACCCAGCTGCAGACAGAGGGCGGGAGTTAAGACAGCGCCGACCTTGCCCCGAATCCCATCCGTTCCAAAACCCGGCACAGCGGATCCCAGGGACGGACCGATGGGATGGACGGCGCTTTGAACCATGGGTCTCATTCGTGGACTGCAGACTACGAGCGTTATTCCTGCCCCTACCGCTGCTAGGGGACAGGTACAACTCCGCCCTCAGCGCCAGCGATGCGGAAACCAAATCAAACGAATGACCTCGAGGCCAGCCCAGGCGAATAACAGCGCCAGTGCCCAACCCGGCAACAGCTGAAAGGGCCACAACCAACGCAGCAGCCAAACCAACACAGCAAGCACCAACAGCGCATAGGTCCGCCATCGCTGCCAATGACCGACACGGGGCCCTCCACGATCTGGTGGCATCGCCAAACGGCCAAGGAGCAACAGAATGGCAGCAGTTCCAGCTCCAGCGTGCACGCAAGTTCACGGCACGGAGCAGCTTTGCTGCTCAGCATCGCTGGCCTCAGCTTCGCTGCAGCGGGTCTCGGTCAATGGCAACTGCGTCGTGCGCATCAGCTGCTCAACCCGACCATTTCTAGTGCTGAACTGTGGCGCAGCTATCGCTGGTCGATCGATCCAAATCAACGCCGTGAAGCTGCCCTGTTGATGGTGGCTGGCAGCTCAGGAGATCCAATCCGCCGCCATCGCCTTCTGCTCAATCAAGGCTGGGGTGATGATCCGCTCGCTGCTGTTGCCCTAGCGCTGGCGGCGGAAACCAGTGAAGAGCTGGGAGAGACGAAACAGGCCAAGGCCCTATGGCACGACCTGCTGCAGCGCTTCCCCCAACAACCAGGGTCTGCTTTAGCCAGGAACAGGCTCGGCGTTGACCAACCTGCCTTGCATCAAGACCTGCTGCGCTTCCAAGCCGCCCATCCAGCTGCGCTGGCTGCAGCCGAAACGATGGAACCGGATCAAACCAAGAATCATCAAGGCGCCATGCACCTTGCCCGCTGGGGAGTGCGCTGGCCTGGCGCAGCACAACGTCTTTTAGACGCCTGCAAAGATCGCTCTGCGATTGCACCAGACGCACAAGAGCGTCAGGGTTTAGCCCGTGCACTCGCCCAGCTCGGGTATGCAGATCGTGCCGAAACGTGTCTGCGAGGCAGTCCAGCCGAACCAAAGACTGCCCTCGCCATCGGTCGGACGCTGCTCAGGGGAGACCGTGATCAGCAGCGCCGCGGTCAACAACGGTTGGTAGCTTTAACGCAACAAGCACCGGAAAGCCCTGAAAGTGCTGAAGCAGCTCGTTTATTAAGCGATCCGTTGTATCCGGATCCAGCTGTTCTCGATGCCCTACCGGAACAGCTGGCGGACCATTCAGCTGCTGTGGCTGCAGCTCGTGTGCGACTGGCACAGGGCAAAGGCGCCAGCAACGTGATTCAGCGATGGCCAGACGACCCAGCGATTTGGCAACTGCAGTGGGATCTAGCCAGGACAGCGCTAGTCGAGAGTCGCTGGACAGAAGCACGAGACCTCCTTTCGCTGCTGCCAGCCAACAGCATGCCCGGACCTCTAGAACGCAGAAGACTGTTCTGGCTTGGCTTTAGCGACGACCGTCTCGGCAATCAGGCCGCGGCCAAACGCCATTGGCAACAGCTGATTGAGACGCAACCAGCCGGCTACTACCGCTGGCGAGCGCAGGTGCGTCTCGGTGCGACATCCAAGCTCGACCTCAACCAGCAAGACACGCACTCCTTCAACCAATCGGACCAGACGTCGAACAAAGACAGCCAGTTCAGACAAAACAGCCAGTTCAGACAAAACAGCACATGGTCGCCACTGAACAGTGCCGACCCTCTGGTCAATCAACTTTGGCGGCTAGGACTAACCGATGCAGCCTGGGGGGCCTGGCGAATGGGCCAAGACCCTGCCAAAAAGCCATCGCATCCTGAGCAGCTCGTCGAAGGCCGCTTGCGACTGGCCCTCGGAGACACATGGACCGGACTGGACCGTCTTTGGCAGCTCAGTTTGCGCTGGCGTGAACCGAACTGCGAGCAACGTCAACTCCTGCAACGGAGTCAGTCCCCACAGCTCTACACAACAGCGTTCCAGCAAGCGGCCCTCGCCAAAAACCTTCGGCCTGAGCTGCTGCTGGCCATCACGAAACAAGAATCACGCTTTTCTCCCGGCGTTCGCTCCATCGCCGGTGCCCTTGGCCTGATGCAACTAATGCCGGCCACCGCCGCCGACATGGCAGGACGCGACTTGAACGATGACGAACTGACTGAGCCGAGCTTCAATATCGAGCTTGGAGCGGCCTACCTCAGCTATCTGCTCAATCGATGGGATGGAGATCCGATCCTGACGATCGCGAGCTACAACGCAGGCCCAGGAGCCGTTGCCAGCTGGCCCAGCCAAGACATCAACCAGGCCCCAGAACTTTGGATCGAACGTATTCCTTATCCGGAAACGCGTTACTACACTAAAAAAGTGCTGGACAACCTGATCCAATACATCAGCCAAGATGAACTAGCCAGTTGCGAAAAGGGAGGAAGTGGGACTGGGGAGAAGATATCCAACCCAGATTCCGCTAAAAAGAACGAGTGAAAGAATAACCATCATCACAAGAGAAGGAGGGACAAAACCAACGCGAGTCAGATCCAAACGCGCCAACAAAACTGCCGAAGAAACAATCAGAAGATCTGCCAATAAATTCAATCTCAACAGATAAATACCAGAGGTAATAACTAACAACAAAGTCACCACAAGGCTGATTACACGGCTCGAGATCATCAACAAAGACAATCGCCGCATCAGCAAATCCGGCATGGTGCAAATCACAACCACAACAAGACACTGCACTAACTCAACCGTCCAGAACATCTGGGGGGTCATCCCGCGCGCGTTGGCCAAATCAACCTGAAGCTGTGTCCAGTGATTACCCATTACGAGGGCGACACCAAACAAGACCACCAGAAGCGGTGCCCGAAAGGGAAGCAGGAGAAGTTGCAACAAGGCCATGCACTGAAGTTAGCCACAACAGGCTTGCTGGCCTGTCAGAGTGACTGCATTTCAGTGCGAGTCATGACCGGCAGCCCTCAGCAACCGCTGCTCGGATCAATGCAAAAAGGTCTTTTATTAGCAGTAGCGATCGGCCTCGCCATCATGCTGTTGATCTTCAGGGGAGGACTTCAAACGGAATCTCCGATGGAGCAACTTGCCAGACGCTCTTTAGAGCCGGACGTTGCACTGGCGAATGGGCGTCCAACGATTCTTGAATTTTATGCGGATTGGTGTCAGGCATGCCGTGCCATGGCACCAGCCATGTTGTCGCTGGAACAAGCCAGTAAGGGACGTCTCGATGTTGTGCTCGTGAACGTTGACAACCCTCGCTGGGAGGACTTGATTGAGCAATATGACGTCAACGGCATTCCTCAACTCGAGCTGTTCTCCGCTGATGGACGTCAGCTGGGGAGGTCGATCGGCGTGCGTGAACCCGATGAACTGATGACACTGGGGAAGGCATTAATTGATAACAACCCCCTGCCCAAATTGCGTGGTGTCGGCAGCGTCAGTGCTTTATCGAGCGAAGATCTGGCCAGTCGTGATCCTCAAGCTGGGCCACGAAGTCACGGTTAACAAGCGAAGTCTTCACACCCTCGGCATGATCACGACAATGACTTCCAGGGCACCCCATGGATCGCTTCCGGGTCGACCTGATCGCGGCCACTCCCAATCCACAGCAATGCGTCTATGCCGCAATGCATCAGGACTACAGCGAAGGCTTTGTCGCTAGCGATCGAGACAATTGGCCGAATGAGGAGCGTGCAGGTGAAATCTGTATCAAACGACTTCTCTCCGGTGAGCGAGGCCACTACGGCCCGCTTGAACACGCCCAAATCGTGCTGAATGTGGGCTGGTTTCCCCACTCGGTGATGCAACAAGCGCGCACCCACCGAGTCGGGGTCAGTTTCGATGTGCAATCGATGCGTTATACGGGAGAACGAATCTGTCGAGCCGCAGAGGGCGAGCTTGATCTCGAAGAGGTGTTCTACCTGCGACCGGTCGGCGAATACAGCGATCGGCAAGGCAAGAAATACACCTACAACAATGAGCAGCGTGAGCTAGATCGACAGCACTGCCGGCAAGCCGCCGAACGTTATCGGGATCTCTTGCGTGCAGGCTTTGCGGAGGAACACGCACGCGGAATCCTTCCATTTGATTATCGCCAGCACTTTGTTGTGAGCTTCAGCCTGAGAGCATTTCTGCACTTCATGGATCTGCGAGCCAAGCTCGATGCTCAAAAAGAAATTCGTCAGCTTTGCGATCTGATGTGGCCCCACATGGTGAACTGGGCACCCCAATTTGCCGCTTGGTATGAAAAGAGCCGATTACATCGTGCCCGGCTGGCCCCTTAACTCAACGGAGCTCAACGCATCGATGACTAATCGATCGATATTGCATCCACACTTGCGCCAAATGGCTTATTGAGCTAAGTAGATTCCCTTGAAACTTTGGGTTGGATGTCTGACGATTATGGATCGCGCTACACCAGTGCCTTTCCGTTTCCTCTCACAGCC